>NZ_JCAUAQ010000033.1:0-46291 GCF_059692035.1 Paenibacillus sp. J22P143 | reverse complement strand
AGAATGTTCTTGATTCTCCCTTTTTTCGAACCACCGACTGGACAGCTTGTCCGTCAGGGCTAGGACAACTTACGCCGTCAATTGGCGGACGGTATGGTTTAGCAGTAACATCATTAATACTGATTGAATTTAAAGTCCTGTTTATTTAAGGATCTAATTGAGTTATAAGATAGAACGAAGAGGGAAAATAATTGGGGGAATATCAATGAAGCGTAGTCTAATTTCTTTGATAGAAATAATCAAATATATTTTTTACAAACAGATACATCATAATACGTTTCAATACTTTAGTAAGATACGCAAAAAAAACAATACTCATAATCAAATTGAATTGATAACAATGATTTTGTCGATAAATTCAAATGATTCACAGGCATATTATTTTAGAGGAATGGCTTTCTATGACAAAGAAGAATATAAAGCAGCAATTGATGATTTTAGTATTAGTTTGGAAATAGATGATCAAATGTATCAAGTAATCAATTGTAGAGGAATGTGTTATTATCTATTAAACGATTTTAATAATGCTTTAAAAGACTTTCTAAAATCCAATAAAGCAGATGTATGTAATATATTTATTTACAGAGCAGATATTTATCGAAGATCAGGAGATATCGTAAGTGCGATTGAAGATTTGAAGTTAGCAAGAGAGATTGAGCCTCATAACCCTAATATTATATATACTTTAGGCTCTTTATACTTCAAAAAGCAAGCTTTTGATGAAACAATTGAACTAATGTCATTATTAATTATGAATGATTTAGAAAAAGATATAGCATATGATCTTAGAGGATGTGCTTATAATCAGAGTAAACAGTACGAACTTGCTAGAAGAGATTTTGAATGGTGCATAAATAATACTACTATTGATGGAAGAAATTTTTATAATAGGGGATTGACATATTTTAATACATCTCAATTTGATGAAGCATTAGATGATTTTAATACATCAATTGAATTAGGTTATAACAACAATTCCAATTTATTTTTATACATAGGAAGAACAGAAATATTTTTCGGGAATTTTCAATGCGCTCTTAAATGGCTAAATTGCGCACTGAGTATGGATGAGGATAATGCAAAGATCTATTTTTTTCGAAGTCAATTGTATAAAGAAAATGGCGATTTAAGTAATCATGAAATTGATTTAAAAAAAGCAAGAATATTAAATAGCAACATTGATAATGAAGCATTTGAATAATTTGTAAGCAACTCAAAGTTCCGTCGCATAACACCGTATTCACGCTGCTGGGCTGACACCCCTTGGGATTTCGAAGAAGCAGATACATGCTGACTACCCTGCGAGGCTAACCGCAACGGAGAACGATAGTTCTTATTAACCGCTTTATCATGAAGCGGTTTTTCTTTTGGTTGAAAATCAAAAATAAAGAATAACAAAGCCTTTATAATAAACAAGGCCGTTATATCAGATTTTTTATGTTCTAGAAAGTCGGAATATTTTATGATTAAAATTAGTTGGTCACCAACTACTCAAAATGCATGCTGTACTATATAATTTTAGTGTCTGTTATAGTCAAATAAACCCTTATAGAATAAGGGTTTTAGGAAATTGTCCTATAAAATAATAACGGCGACTGCTTGCGCAGCCGCCTCATGGGAGAAGAGAGAAAGTCCTTTTGATGGGTCCTGTTATAGTCCGGAAAAGCCTTGATATATAAGGGTTTTCAACTTTCGGGTATTAATCAATTTGATGCGGTTGGGGACGGTTTGAAGAATTTCGTCCCCAATCCGTCCCCAAGATTTTGCTGTTTCAAAACTGTACTAGTTCAATCATGTATATCCTTCGTTACTTCAATGCAGAAGGGAGCAAACTGTCAAGTACGGCTATGTGATCCCTGTAATCTCATCATTAGCTTTAACGGCTCCTAAAAGATAGTTATAGTTAACATTTGTTAGCACTAATTTATTTATACTTTTAACCATCACCTTTCCTTCAAGTATTGGCCGTCCAAAAATCGCTACATTTTGAGCCATTATAGATTGTTCATGTGATCGAAATTGTGGTATGCGTCTATTGGACATTCCATAGATCGCTGCTTCATGTGGCACAACCCCATTCTTTATATAGCTGAAATATGATGGATACACTATTCCATCAAACCCTGCTTGTTTCACTGCTAAGCTAATTTCACGAGTAATATTATATGCATGTTTTCCAGCCAGAAACAGCATATTTACTGCGAGATCCAAACTTTCAAATTCAGAGATATGATCATTTTCATTTAGAATAATTGACAAATTCAATAATTTTAAAGGAGCGGTAGGTTGCAATGTAGCAACATATAATTCGTCCTCAAACGATGCACGCATTTCGTGTATACATAGCTCCAAATCAGGTGAGGTATAAAGCACTGGCTGCTTAGCCGAATCTAACCGACCACTACCTAACAATTTATCTGGTGGGCTGTCAAATTCTTCTGAATTATATGTGAGGTTAGTTCCACTTCTAATTCTGTATAGAGGACCATCAGTTGATGTTAATACTGTTTCAGGATATTTTCCGATAATTCTTTCTATGATATCACGACGTTTATCAGTATCAAGTAAAGCTTTCAAAGGTTCGATTTCTCCGTACATCCACGCTCTAGGTCCATAAAAGAAAAAACCAATTCCTAATAACTTCTCAAAAACCTTCATATCTTTTTCGAGGTTTTCATTTAAAAAAATCGAAGTTTCCTGAAACTTATTAAACTGAATCTCCGGAAAAGCTCCATATTCACAACGAACAATTGACCCCCATACAAAAAAACGATGAGCAACCTCATTCAACTGGTTTAATGTTATTTTGTTTCCCGTCATTATTCTACAGTTTGGACAACTATCACTACTAAGACAACCAATCCGCTCTGCATCTAACCGCAAGCCTTGATCTTGAAAACAGTCAGAACATGCAACAATTCTTTCATTCATATTTCCATCGTTAGTCATTTCCATAAATATGTCTCCTAAGTTTTTTACTTACTTCAATCACCGACTACTCACGCACTGCCAACCGATCTGTTCTACGAGTAAACCTAAAAATAAAGTTATTCAGTTGTATATATTCTACAGCTCTCATTTATTTCCTTTGACAAAGAAGAGGCTAGTTGGGGGCAGTGAAGAATGAATCGAACTTGCTCGCCGCGGCTTGATCTGCAGATTGAATCGCATGGCCATAAACATTCATAGTGGTTGAAATATTAGAGTGACCAAGACGATTAGAAATGATCTTAGCATGAACGCCTTGGTTAATGAGAAGGGTAGCAGAAGTATGGCGAAGGTCATGGAATCGGATGTATTTCATCTGGGGATACTTTCTAATGAACCGGCGCCACATATCTCCAGGAGTTTTTGTGTAAAAGGGTTTACCATTCCAGCTACTGAAGACAAAGAAGTGTACTCCGGCTGCCCATTTTTCTTCAAGGGCATCTCGATCCGTTTTACTTTGATTATAAAAAACTTTAAGTTCTTGAATCACAAAGCTCGGAACTGAGACTTTGCGTATTGAGTTTTTCGTTTTTGGCTCCTTGATGATGGGCTGTCCATCTTTAAACATCGGAATGGATTGCTTAACATCGATAACACCGGTTTCTAAATCAACATGCTTCCATTCAAGTCCCAGGAGCTCTCCACAGCGGAGGCCTGTTGTCAGAGCCAAAAGGATTAAAACCCGGAATAAAGGCTTTTCATTTGAAAGTGCCTGGATTAACCATCGAACTTCCTCGTCATTATAGACATCCATCTCTTTAGATTTTTCTTTAGGCTTGGTTACCCCTTTAACGGGATTGTCTTTAATGACCTTCCAGTCAACTGCTTTTGAAAATATGCTGCGTATTACACGGTAATTATAAACAATCGTCGAAGAGGAAAGGGTACCTTCACCGATGATGCGATTCTCTGTATGCAGCTTTTCTAAGTAATCGATGATATGCATTGTCTTGATCTTATTCATGTGCAATTTTCCGAAATAGGGGAGAATGCGTTTATTTACGTGATAAAGATAATTCACAATAGTTTTTGCTTCTAAATTCTTTTCAACGAACTTTGTTTTCCATTCTTGGACGAATGCTTCGAAGGTTTGTTTCTCGGGGGCAATGTATTCGCCAACTTCAAATTCAATTTGAAACTTAGCTAATTCGGCTTTTGCTTCTTTCAACGTAGAGACTTTTACGGTCCTAGATCTTTTAATACGATTACCTAATGAATCATAGCCTGCTTCGATAACCAAACGGAATGCATTTTTCCCTCGTTTCTCTATACTCGGCATGTCCTACCTCCATTCATAAAAGGACTTTACATCCATCTGCATGATTTCCTCAATATCAGCCACTTGAATAATGAATTGTTCTATGTCGTCATATTCAAACTGTAGCCCCTCTTGATATTTCAACTTTTCCAAACGACGGACAACACTATGTATATCGATTCCAAACTGATTAGGACGCTCAGGGTGCCTTGTCAGGTCCTCAAAAAGAATAGAGACGCCCATAGAGTCATCTGCGTAGTCTTCGGCCGTCTTGGGGCGAAATGGAGCTTCTAAAGGTATGTAAAGAAATTTCTTGTGCCAGGCAATGTTTCCTGAGCCAAATAAGATATTTAATTTGTCCGGTACCGGATGGAAATCCTCGGGGTGCTCCATGTAAAAAACGGATATCTTTGCCATTCCTATGCTCCTTCTTGTTGTTTCCGACCAAGCTCTGCCATCACACGCCTTACATGGTCATCATCGATTGTGATCTTTGTATTTCGACGGCGAATCAATTCTTCTTCGTATTGAGCCGTTTGGACTCGTTTTTGAATTTGTTCTAGTCGGTGATGAACAAACCGTTCAGTTAAGCAAAACTCTTCGGCTATCACCTTTACAAGTAGGGAAGGGGAGACTGATTTAAATTCCTCAAGTAGGTAAGAAGGCATGGCTGCATAATGTTGAAAGTTTTTAGCCTGGATTTCCTGCAGTTCAATGAAAGATTTTGGCATGATTTCTTGCTGGCCAACATGCTGCAGAGGGTGACAAAGTTCATGAAAGAAAACTTCACGTTTTTGTTTTTCGTTAAGGTAGGCATTTAGGAAAATAAAAGAGTATTCATCTTCTTTCCATTCAGCAAAAGAGGGCCCGGCGTAAATGCGTATTTCTATATCAAAGACGGATGAAATTAGGTCTAGGTCCATATCGGACGCATACTCGATGCCAATGCTGCGGTACTCTTTTTCTAGCCATTTTTCGAGTTCAGTAGGTTTGTAAAGTGATAGGTCCATATACTACCTCCCATAGGTAGATGGTAGCATATTTCATTCAAAATAGGAATATACGTTCGTGTAATTGTCGAAAATAACAGATTAAGTGGGAGTATGTCGGATTACCAAGGAAGTCTTCTTTTTGCGAAAATACTTAGTCTTGGAATATAAAATAGTCTAGTAAGAGTGTGATCTTACTAGACTGTTTTATCAAATTTGGAGTAGCAGCTTGTTTTGAGGGTAAAGGGTATAAGACGTCATAATAACTTCTCTAAAGAATAAGATTTTCTATCTACAAGTATTTGCAATTGATTTTCTTTTTGTTGTATTGCTTTTTTTACTGGGATGATAACAGAGAAGTTGAAGGGTTCATTTAAAACTATGTTGAATTCATTATCTCCATTTATAATGATTTGAGAATGAAAAGCTCGTATTGAAGTCATATCTTCAGTTGCAAAAAAAATTACTCCATTAATATCTGAATTTTTCAATTTATTGAATAGACCAATAAATAATTCATCTTGTACTTGTGGTTTTATTTTGTACTTTTCAAATAAAATGCTAGTAGTTTTAACCAGATGAATTAAGTAATTATTTCTGTTATCTGTGTTAAATAAAATAGTTATTGAATAATTTGAAGCAGGTATTTTTTGATTATAATCAATAAAAAGTTGATCATTATTTAATTTAATTTTGATGATAGGGTGAATAAGTTTTTTTAGTATATCTTGTTCTTTTATTTCGTTATTAAAAAAGTAGAATAATGTTGTTAAATATAGATTTTGTTTTTTGTCTAAAACAATTGGTTGATTACTATTAAAAGATTTAAATATTATTGGAAGTCCTATAAATGTTATTGTGATTAATGCAGTGGCAAATAGAATAATAATAACATCGGGTACATTGAAAGAATTATAAAGATAACCGATGCAAGCAAATATCCAAATTAATGAGATGCAATATGAGATTAAATTAAAAAGAGTTAGTGTATTTTTAAATACTTTTTTGTTAGAAATAAGATAATATATTTTATTTATTTTTGTAATCAATTCATTTGGATTTGCTAATGAAGGCGAGTTTCCAATATGTTCTTTTAATTCCCATGCTAAATCATTAGAGTTCTGTATAGCTCTTTCATTATACTGACTAATAATAATCGTCGTTAAAGCAAGCATTGCAACTACTGCAGAGGTTGCCCATGCCAAATATTCCACTGAATTAGTTGTAATAACAGAAAAATTTATTTCTACCCAATGAGAAAAATCAGAAATCATTTGCATAACACGATTCCACCAAATCATATGAAATTTTTAAAATTTTAGTAATAAAATTTATGTCAGAAGACATTGAATATGTAATAAGTCCATTAGTATAAATTTTTAAGAAAATTGATTTGCTATCAATATTCAAAGTGGCGTTAATACCAAAATGAGGATCTATACTTAATGAGCTTACTTGAATTGGTAATTTATTAATTTTAGCATTAAGTGGTGGTTTTAATATTTCTAATAAAGTATCCTCACCTATAATTTTAGATATTAGTTTTTCAAGATAAACATAGTTTTGAATTGATGAAGAGAAGAGAAAAAAAATCGATTCTTTTCGTATGAAATTAATTAAATTCATTTTCCCATTCTCAAATGATAAAGACCAATGAATTTCACCGGTTTCTAACAGGCTATCATAAAAAAAGATTGAGTAAAACTGACCATCTTCTTTAAACATGAAATTCTGTAAATTAAGATTAAGCTTGTTTAAATTATTTATTCTCACCATAAAAACTGAACTGGAAAGGAACACAATATTTCCTCCAATTTAATTATCTATTATTATAAAAGGGAACTATTGTTCTGTTTTAAGCTGCAAAGATATTATACAACTTAAACGTTATGTTTATGTATAAAATAATCAGATATTTTTTCTGAAGAATCCGGAATTAGTACTAAGAGATCATTCTTTAGTTCGGAAATAAATTGGTTAAACATCGATCTATTTTCAAAGGTTCCTCTAAGTAAAATTGTATTTATTTTTTCCGTAGCAATTTGTGTTGCATCCGGATCGTTAATGATTTCTTGTAGTGCAGTATATAGTTCGTGACTAGTATTTTCTAATAATCGTGCTGAAAAAACTGATGGTTCAAAAAAGGTAATCTTTAACATACCAATTAAATCAATTTGTAAATCAGTAATTAATACTGCACTTCCACTTTCCATTTTAATTACATTGATTACAAATTTAGCTATTTTATCAGTGTTAAATATTCTTTCTACTACATCTGGATCTGAAAATAAATCAGTTCCACCTAATCTTGCACTTTTTACTCGAGGCGCAGTATCATTGTTAAAAGTTAGGGAGTTAACACTATTAATTTCATAGCCAATCTCCGTAAGCTTTTTGAATATCAAATAAACTACTAATAAAGTTAATGATGCAAATGAGCTCGTAGAAGTATCTCTCATAATTTTAATATCTTTTTGGATATATGAATGTTTTATAACTATTTCAGAAATTGAAAGGCCTATGAACTCAGTGAGTTGTGAAAATACTCTTTGATAGCCAGCTCTAGAACCAATGACAAAATTATTAACAAAATCAAAAGTGATTTTTATTTCTCCTGTGTGTAACAATCTTGGGGAATCCAATACAGTTGGATCGCCAGAGTATTCTTTGTATTTAATAGTGAGACTAACTATGTTATCAGTAAGATCTGTTTGCAATTCTTCGTACTTTTCAAAGAGAAAATTTTCATATTCATTATCCTGAATAAATATTTCTTCGAGATATTGTTTCATTTCATTTAAGGGTAGATTGGCTTCGAATTTAGAAATATAGTGTGGCTCTCCCATTGTTTGCCGATCATCAAGAAGACTAATTATCTCATACAAAACTAATTCTTCTTGACTAGGATTGGCACGAATGTAAGTAATTATATAGTCTAAACATACTAATGGATTTTGATTAAAATGTACTCTAGGAGAGACTCTTAGTTCATTATTGAAATAATCTTGAATTGAAATTACTCTCTTTTTCTTGTTTCTTCTCATTCTTTGACGGTAGACTCTCTCAAAAGCCTCAATAAGCATGAAATAACCCCCTAAAATTTTCAAGATAATTATACCATGCCTAATTACCTAGGTATACAAAATATGTATTTTAAGGTCGAATTTAGTATGGTAAAATATCTGGGATAGAAAAAGTGTGGGAATCAGTTAGCTGGAGTAACGGGTTGTATCTTTAGTGAAAAATTAAACACCCTCCAAGAATATCGTTATAAATTAAGATAAACATGGTATTTGTTTGCTCGGGCTAATAGTGATATGATGTGGAATTCGTTCTTACTAAAGTAAGTATTAAATACCCGAAGCTGTGATTATTAAGCTAGCAAATCGGATCTTAAAATAGATATTCATTAAAGTGGAAAAGTGCGATATCATCAAGGGATATATGTAAAAGAAAATGTATTAATGTTAGATAAACAATTAGCTAAATTTGAAATATGATCTATTTGCAGGAGGGGTTTAGGATGGAAACAAGATTATTAATAGAAATTAAAAAAGTTTTATCGGTTTTCCCTGAATATTGGGAAGGAGATGTTTTAAATAAAACAAGAGTAATTGCAGATTTGCGGGATTATAAGAAAGAGTTGATTGAGAACTTGCTGAACAATGAGGCAATTAAGGAAGCATACTCATTTAATATTTCTTTAGGAACAATTTTTAAGATCGAAGAGTTTATCAATATGTTAAGATATAAAAATTATTGGGATAACAGCTACACAAAGTTCAGTAATGAGATCGGATTGACTAGTGATAATAAATATCTAAAATATAATACGAGTGTGGTATTGGATTTTCCACACAAAGATTGCATTTTAGAAGGTGGAATGACCAAGGAAAGTTTAAGTAAGCAAGAAGTTTATTATCATAAAATATTAGCAAAAGAAGAAATTGATACACTATTGTCACCAAAAGTGTTTACTAATATAAAGAAGTATGATGAGAGTGGAGAACATGCTATCTTGGATTTTGATGTAAAGAGTAACTTGGTAATCAAAGGGAATAATTTAATTGCACTGCACTCATTAAAAAAACGATTTGCGGGTAAGGTGAAACTAATATATATAGACCCTCCATATAATACAGGGGGAGATAGTTTTAAATATAATGACCGTTTTAACCATTCAACGTGGCTGACATTTATGTGGAATCGTTTGGAAGTTGCGCGTGAGATGCTTAGTGACGGAGGTTCTATTTGGGTGAATATTGATGATGATGAAGTTCATTATCTAAAAGTTATCATGGACAGTATCTTTCCGAATGGGTTTATTGCTAATGTTCTGTGGCAAAAAAGAACATCACCAGATGCGCGGGCAGCACTTGGTGATGCACATGATCATATTCTTGTGTATACGAACAATGTTATGAAATTTAAGGAGAACATTAATACGTTACCTTTGACAGAAGAACAAAGAGCCAGATATCAAAACCCAGATGAAGATTTTAGAGGTCCATGGGTGTCAACAGATTTTACAGCTCAAGGATTCAGACCAAATCAAATGTATAAAATAGTCACACCATCTGGTAAAGAATACACACCTCCAGCAGGACGTTGCTGGTACATGACTGAACCGGAGTTTAGAAAATTACTTGAAGAAGGAAGAATGTGGTTCGGTAAAAATAACGATTCAGTACCACGTAGAAAAACCTACTTATCTGAATCTCCAGGTAGTGTAGCATGGACCTGGTGGACAAATAAAGAAGTCGGGCACAATCAAGAAGCTAAAAAGGAATCAATTGCGTTGTTTGGAGAAAAAAATCCGTTTTCTACGCCTAAACCGGAGAGGCTCCTTCACAGGATTATAACCTTATGTACCAATAAAGGTGACGTAGTATTAGATTTTTTTGCTGGAAGTGGGACAACAGCCGCTGTGTGTCATAAGATGGGCAGACAATACATTGCTATTGAGCAGTTAACATATGATACAAATTACACGCCAGAAAGACTAAAGAAGGTAATACAAGGCGATCCAGGTGGGATTTCAAAAGAAGTAGCCTGGAGTGGCGGTGGTAGCTTTGTTTATGCCGAACTATGCGAGTTAAATCAAAAATACATTTCTCGAATTCAGGAAGTAAAATCAGATCAAGAACTTGACGGACTGATTAGGGAAGTCAAGGAAATTGCTTATTTGGATTACAAAGTCAACATTGATCGTTTAACCAATGAAGATAGTCAGTTTGCGGAATTATTAATAGAAGATAAGAAAAAGGTACTCATTGAAAGCCTCGATGCAAATCAAATGTATTTAGGTTTCTCTGAGATCAACGATACAGAATATGCGATCTCAGCATCGGATAAAAAATTTAACAAATCGTTTTATCAAAGAAATGAAGCGATGGTGAATAGCAGTGAGTAATGAGATTTTGCACGCACGCATTGAGAAGCGTTTTAATGATATTTTCGAACAGCCTCCTGAAGTGCCAAAGTATTTGTTTGATAATTTAAGTCATGGTCTACGTCCATACCAAGAATTGGCACTTCAACAGTTTATTTACACGCAGCGTTCGAATGTTGCTGATCTTTCGTTTAATCATCTGTTATTTCATATGGCAACTGGATCAGGAAAAACACTTGTATTAGCAGCAACAATCCTCTATTTATTTAGAGAAAAAAGACATCAGAACTTCATATTTTTTGTCAACACTGATGCAATCATCAAGAAGACCTTTGACAACCTAACTAATACAACTTCGCCAAAGTATTTATTTAATTCTGAAGGTATTATCATTGATGGGAGTTCGATAACAATTCAGGTAGTGGATGTGTTTCCGGCCATCCCAGCTGACAATGTGATCTACTTGAAGTTGACGACCATACAAAAAATGCATATAGATTTAAGCCATCCAAGAGAGAATGGCCTTACTTATGAATCGTTAATGGAAACCAACCTGGTCTTACTGGCCGATGAGGCACATCACATTAATGCATTGACTAGAACCGATAAGAAAAAACTAAAATCAGAAGAAGCAGAAGAAAAGACGTGGGAGAATACTGTCAACAAGTTACTGCGACTACATTCTACTAACCGTTTGATTGAATTTACGGCAACAATTGATTTAACTAAAGATGAGCTCTTCGAAAAGTACAGAGATAAGATCGTGTATCAGTATGATTTGAAAAAGTTCATGGAGGATGGTTATTCTAAGAATGTTGTTTTGCTTCGCTCAAACGAAAATGATGACCAAAAGATGCTGTATGGGTTGTTGCTTAGTCAATATAGGAAATATGTCGCAGGAGATCATGGGGTTTATTTAAAACCGATAATGCTATTTAAGTCGAACAAAATTGCAACTTCTTTAGAAGCAAATAATACTTTCATAAGCATTGTAGAAGGCCTATCCACAGAGCAACTGCAAGGAACAATTGAAAAGGGGCTTATTATCTATCAAAATGAACAAAGTATTTGGTCGAAGATGTTCGCTTATTTTAATGATAAAGATTTGGAACAAGTGGTTCGGGAGCTTAAATGGGATTTTACAAATGAAACGATTCTAAATGCGAATGATTCCACATTTATGTCTGAAAGTAATGCAATCTTGTTAAATACACTGGAAGATGTAAATAATCCTATTCGGGCAATTTTTGCAGTTGCGAAATTGAACGAGGGTTGGGATGTGCTAAATCTCTTCGATATTATTAGAATTAGTGAAGGGGCATCAAATACGAAGACGACGACGGATAGTGAAGCCCAATTAATCGGTCGTGGTGCTCGATATTATCCATTTGAGCATGAAGGGAAAAAATCATATGTCAGACGTTTCAATTATTCGGGCAGTGAATTAAGGGTTATTGAAACATTACATTATCATACAATTAATGATATAGCATATATTAAAAACCTTAATGAGTCGTTGGAAGCAGCTAACATTCAAGTGAAAGAGGACAAGTACGACCGTTTAGAAGCGAAGGTAAAAGCGAAATTTCGAAAGCTAGAGCTTTACAAAGAGGGAAAAATATATATCAACAAGCTAGTTCCAACCTCAGCAGAAGATTATCAATCTTTTCGCGATTATAATATCTCGCAGAATTATGACATCAAGTTGGAATCATCTGTCGAGCAACGTTTTGGTTCGCAGCAAACGACGTCGTCAGGAACAAAACAGCATGAAGAACGATTGTATATAGACAAAAGGTTGTTGCAAAAAGCGATTCAGCGTAATGTATTTTTTCGGTTCAATAACTTAAAAGAATATATACCGAGCATTTCAAGCACGAAACAGTTTATAGAAAGCGAGAGTTTCTTAGGTGATCTTAAAATTAACCTTTCATTGCCACAAGGTATATTTGTTAATGATTTATCGTCGAAAGAAGTGCTTTCAATTGTTGAGAAATTTCTAGCATATGCCGAAAAGAACATCCGTTCTAACTATATGAAAGAGCGTGGAACAACAGTGTTTGAAGGAGTTTCTTTCAATAAATTGATTGATGATTATGTGGTCGAGATGAATCATGTAAATCAGAGGATGTCGAATGTATTTTCACCAGTTTTGAGAACAAGAAATATGAGGGATCACGATTGGTTTATATATGATCAAGCGATCGTAAATGGATTGGAAAGTGAAATGATTGATTTTATTAATGATTTTATGGAACGTCTTAGATTGAAGTATCAAGACGTTTATCTCATTCGAAATGAACGTAAAATTAAAATTGTTGAGATTGACGGTGTTCGTGGGTTTATGCCCGATTTCTTGTTATATATGAGAGACGCAGAATTCACTTATCAGGTTTTTCTGGAACCTAAGGGGGATAATTTGCGGGAGCATGATAAATGGAAGGAAGACTTTTTGTTGTCGCTTTCTACACGCTCAGATATTGAAGTGCTAAGTGAGAATGAACAAGTTCGTTTAATTGGTATTAAATTCTTCTCTAGTGATAAAGAACTAAAGCAAGCATTCCGTGAAGATTTTAATGCGAAGCTATTAGATGATGAAGAAGTTGAGCAATTAAGTTATTCTCTATCAAATAAATAGATAAACATAAAGAGAGGCTAAGAATAGCCTCTCTTTGTTATCAGACCTGAAATTGAACTTCACGAAACTTTGTAACAAGATAAACAATTTGTCTATTACTTAACATTGTCGGAGCCTGGGAACTCAATAAATCTACTAAAACTAACGCTTTTAATAATGTAGTATTCCAATTAAAGAATTTTAAATTGGAAACTTGATTAAGGCCCATTATTGGCGGATCTCTTTTTGTGAAACTTAGTTCTTTCTGTATTTGATTAATGAATTTTCTTTAGGATAATAAACGTATGCAGGCAATTTAATTGAATTACGACGGCAAGGATAGTTAGTAAGAATGTGCCGCTCGCTATCAAACATATAAATAAAAAATAAGCCTATCAGTTCTTCTTCAATATCAGAGTTGGGTATTTTTTCAATCATGTAGGATACTACTTGTGGCTTATTAAATTTTTGGTAAATAAACCTATAGATGTAGAATAAGAAAATATAGAAAATATAAAGTAGCCCAAATACAACTATTAATTTAGTGTATTGCTTAGTAGCAAAATAACTTGTAATTTCATTATTACCTGAAATTGTGAGTAAAACGGAAAAAAGTAAGAGTGAGGCAAAGTTAATAATAATATTTACGTTTATAAATTTAGTTGCAGTAATGGAACGGAAGAGAGAAATTATCCAACAAGTAAGCAGAATTAAAATAGTAATAACTATTACCCCAATATCAATTAAAAAGATTATGCTTAATATATCCTTTATCTTACTGTAATCAACTAACACGTTTGAAATATTTAGTGTAAATACAAGTATTAGTGATACACATACAATTTCTAAAAAATCCTCCCAAAGTTTTGTAGTTATTGGAGTTAATATAATATCAATTTCTGTTTTGTTAGTTGTAACAATGTAAAATCTGACTAACACTAAAATGATTGTGACTAGTGGAGCAATTTTCAATATTAATTCAATAATTCCTGACATAAAATCTCCCTTGACTAAAAATTATATATGTATTTAATGGTATGATACGAAATAAATAAGATAATCGTTTCAAAAATGGATTACATTTTATTGTAATAGTATTTTCTGAAAGCCGTTAGCTGATAAACTAACACCAATTTTTCTTAGTAAAAAGAGAACCTGACATTATAGAGCGGTTCTCTTTTTGTATAAAAATATAAACTGCACGTATCGTTTAGTAAACAAACGCCAAGAATATCGCAGTTAATGCGTTGTACTTGGCGTTTGTTCATCCCTATCGTGTCATAATGTGGAACTCGTACACGTTGTGTAAAACTAATAATTACTTTTAGTAGTGTTGGTTTAGATTAATAATTAACTAAACAAAGAAGTGCAAGATCAGAAAGCGATGTTTATTTCACCCTTTAGTAAGAGATTTGTATCTTTTCTCAGCTTTTAAATAGATTTGTTTTAAGTTCTGATTATTTTCATTCAATTCATCGAATAAAATCTGATAAGTCTCTTCTTTAGTGAAAATATGGTACGGGACCTTGAGGGGACTAACAACAATAAAATAGAGATTTCTAAATTCTTTTTCAGACAGGTTCATTTCTACAAGGAGATGCGAAATTCTATTAATGATTCCGGGAGCAACCTTACAAGAAGAGCTGTCATAAGGGAAGAAGTTTTTCTCTAAAATATGTAGGTATTCTTTGTTGAAGTTATTGCTCATACCACTCAAGTCAATGAAACAAACCTCTAACAGACTCCGTAGAGAATCTTCATATTTGTCTTCAATTTCTTGTAAAACAGAAAAGGCATGCAGAATATTTCTATAAAGTCCGAAATTTTGCGCCTTCCAATGGTTCTTTTTCTTAACATCTAAAATTGAATATCCAATCTCGAATTTAGAAAGGTTTGGATTTTTTAATTTTTCTTGATGTGCTTCTTCAATAGAAATATCAACATAACTTTGGGAGTGAAAGAACCATATGTGCTCATTTTCTTGAATAGTGTTAATACCTTTCTGAGTCAATTGGTAAAGCAAGTCGGGAAATAAATGTGCTAATTCTTGCGGGCTGACATTTTCTTGTATTCTTTGAATCAATTCATCTTTTTTTCCAGAGGTTTTTAGTGAACGCAGTTGAAGTAAATCCTTTAAATCACTTACAGTTGATTTTCTCATATTTTCCTCAATATTATGGCTGGTGATGAGAAAATCTTGATCAATTAGTTTTTTTAGCAGAGTATATGGGTCGACCTCATATCGATATTGAAAATACCCAGGAAACTTGATATCGCTAGGTGAACCATTGACGTAATCTAACATTAGCAGATCAACTGGTTTCAAAGAAGAGTATGTACTCAACTGTATTCCACTGGTGGATTCTCTCGTTTGAACGGTTTCATAAGATGGTTTAAATGTATTAATAATTTTTTTTAATATACTCATGTAACACCTCGAGGATTATTTGACATTTGACATAATATGCGTTAAACATGGCGGTTGTTGTTTGTGACTAGCGTGTCATTATGTGGAATTCGTACATGTTACGCGAAAACCATGAATCACCAATCTTTACATATTTGTCACAGTATTCGCGAATGATCCCGGCATTTTCTAAATTGTCATCATTGCTAACAACTACACATGTTTGCGAGAGTGCCGCCGCGAAGAGTTCAATATCAGTTGATAAAACTTTATTCATTATAAAACCTCCGAAAATATACTATCCTAATATAGAAATATCTTCCATGATAATAACATAGTTCTAGTTCCAAGGATACAAAAATTGTCTATTCAGGTCGAATTTACTATGCTAAAATAGCATGTGCAAAGCAAAATGCAATAATTCGTCGTATAAACAACACAATTATTCATATGGGGAGAGAATACTATGAAATTTCAAAAGAAAAAAATGATTACTGCCTTAGCTATATCTTCTGTACTTCTAGCAAGCGGCGCTTGGGCTGTTAATGCTGATACTATGGTGAAACAAATCTCAGCATATCAAAACGCAGCGTTAAATGTGACAGTTAATGGGAAATCCATCGATCTCTCAAGCGATGATGGTATGATGTACCCAATTGTGTACGAAGGGCACAGCTATGTTTCGGCCAAAGCAGTTGCTGAAGCTCTTGGGGCATCTGTAAAATGGAACAATGAAACTCAAACTGTTGAAATCTCAAGCAGTACCTCTAGTTCACCTGGGATTCCAAGTAAAGATAATACATCTTCAAAAAAAGTTTTTGATGTTCTAGATTCGAAATGGCAGGGAACATACTCCGTCTATACTGGTCAAGGTGAAACAAGTGCGACCATTACCATAGAGAACCAATTAGCAACAGTAGATTTTGGGCCATCTACTAAAAACCCAAAACTCCCAACAGGTAAATATACTGCTCTAGTGGAGTACAACAAAGATACAAAGGCAATCACTTTAACTGGTGTGAAATGGATTAATCAACCATCAGGATGGGCTTTTGTGGATTTTTCAGGTAGCATTTCAGATGACTTAATGACTGGTACTGTAATTGCATCAAATAAGTCAGAGGTAGGTAATTTTAACTTTAAGTTAGTAAAGTAATTTATGCTGCAGCACTCGAGTCGCGGATTAATTCTATTAATCACTAAATAAAAAGAAATAAACGACACCAATGTGAGTGTCGTTTATTTCTTTTTATTTAGACCTTTCCTATAAGCCTCCACAGCAGCCTGTGCCGCGGCACGGGCTATCTCCAGTTCATCTTCAGAGTATTGATCGGCACCTCCGAAGAACGCGCGGCCTACGCTTGAAGACGATAAGTCGTCGGCAGCTTTATTTTGATCAGTGTAGCCAAGTAAATAATCAATAGTGACATCAAACAAGTCTGCAATCTTACGCAATGTTTCTTCCCTTGGGACCCTTGATTTTTCAACAGACTCATATCCAGCAATAGTTGGTCTGGAAACGCCAATTGCTTCTGCTGCTTGTTCTTGAGTCCAATTCTTTTGGTTTTCTCTAAGTTGCTTAAATCGCTCAGCAAAAGATGCCATCGTCTCACCACCGGAACATTATTGTTTAATTCTATATTAAATTGTTCCTAAAAGAAACGATGAGATAAGGAACAAATTTTGTTGACAATGTTCCGAAAAGGAACTATATTGGTATTATACACAGTTCCTAATCGGAACATAATGGGGTGATCAAAATGAATCAACGTTTGGAACTGATCGAATTTAGAAGGAAAAGTAACCTCACTCAAGATGATATTGCTGGCTTGTTAGAAATTTCAAGAGCTTATTACACGAATATTGAAGTTGGAAGAAAGAACCCATCAATGGCAGTTGCAAAAAAGATTGCAGATGTATTAAACACAACAGTAGATGCTATTTTTTTTAATACCAATGTTCCGAAAAGGAACGAAACTGCATAGAGGAGGTGAAAACATGGACCAACAAGTCGAACGTAAAACCTTAACTGTTGACGAAATCGCGTCTTACTTAGGAGTGCACCGCGATTCCGTCTACACAATGGTTCGTAAAAAAGAAATTCCTCATTTCAAAGTCGGCGCCCGCATTCTTTTCCGAATGGAGACTATCGAGAGTTGGATGAAGCTACAAGAAAGTCAAAATCATCGCATCGCTCAATAAAACAAAACCCGCTGACGGAAAATGTTGTCAGCGGCTGCAGGGAGGGGAGATGAAACGATCATCTGTAGCTTCATCTTATATCGCTTCAATGTCACGAAGCTACATTGTTCTAGTGCTAATTTGTCACATTAATTTGAAAGGTGGTGAAAAAAATCGCAATTGGAAAAGCCATTCAAGCGTTCCGAAGAGAAAAAAACTTAACTCAAGAAGAACTTGCAAATCGAATTCCAATTGATCGTTCTGTACTTGCACGAATTGAAAGCGGAGAGCGTCCGCTGCCCAGCGGGTATGACACGGTGGTATCTGGGCTATCCTGGAAACTTGCTCTCGAGATTGCTGATGAGCGGACAGGAGGCTACATATCAAATATCCTTGAGGATGTTCCAAATCTGGATTTACATCCGGCAGCACTTAAAGATGTACTACTTAAACAACTTGCAGAAGCAGGGAAAGCATTGGAGAGACTTACTATGGCAAAACACATATCTCCTGAGAAACGAAGAGAGAATGCTGAGATAGTTTGGCATGAGATGAGAGTTGTCATTGAAACAGCCAATGTCATGCAAGGGGTTCTGGAGGAAGAGTTCTGTTTAGACAGAAAACGAATGATCCAGAAACATGAATTTGAAGTAAAGAAATGTGATCGTTGAGAGGAGGTGAAGATATCTGCCGCAGATTCTTGTAAGCAAAAACGTAGGCATCTACGCACATTTAAGTAAGTTGTATTCCTATTTAGAGGCTTTGCGGACTAACCCAGGTTATTTCCATAAGGAAGTGAGACCTGCTGCAGAGGATTGGCTTCGAGGGGCAATTGCTACCTTGGAGAATGAATTGTATGGAATAGAAAAAGAAGCAGCCACCGGCCAGGATGACTACTTCAAGATAACAGCTTTTGAAAATAATATTGTTTCCAGTATACCGACTGAAAGATCGCAATTCAAGGACTCATTTTTTTGTCTATAAATCTATGAATCTATCAAATCAATTCAAGAGGAGAAACAACATGTTGAAAGCAACTGGAATCGTAAGAAAAGTAGATGAGCTCGGTCGTGTGGTAATTCCTATTGAGCTGCGGAGGAATCTTGGGATTGAAATTAAGGATCCCATTGAGATTTTCACGAACGGCGACAGCATTGTTTTAAAGAAATATGCTCCGGGTTGCGTGCTTTGTACCAATATCGAAAACGTGAAGCCAGGTCCTGGTGGCAAATTAATTTGTACGAGCTGTATTAGCCAAATTCAATCTATTTAAAATACGGGAGGTCGTTCAAATGAATAAACAAACAATTATCGCACGGTTAATGGAATTGCCGGACCTTATCGCAAATGCAGAGGTTGCATTGATCAATGCACAAAACAATCTCAATATTGCTCGCTCGCAGCTGACGCATAGAGAGGATGGACTGTACCTTGGGGTTTTTGAAGATGAGGGAATGGTCATCGATGGCAAAAACGCTGAAATTCGCAGCGCACAGCTTCGGAAGTTTTCGACAATTGAACGAAATGAGGTAGCACGCACGGAGCACCTCACAATGGAGTCTCGCTATCAACTGGAGAAGTTGAAGACGGAACTTAAGGCGTTGCAGTCCATTGTGGATCTACTTAAGGGGGCGGCGTAATTTGAACGAAGTCACTGTTATTCAGCCTCAACCATCTAACGGTCAATCCGGCAGCGGAGCAATCATTGATTACGAATTTGGGAGTGCGACGGATTTACGGAAGAAGTTGGTCGATATGAAGCAAAAGCTAAACCTAACCAAAGAATTTTTCCGTGAGGTTATGCAAGAAGGTGTTGATTACGGAATTATTCCGGGTACAGATAAACCCACTTTACTGAAGCCAGGCGCCGAAGGCCTTTGTGAGTTATATAATTTCGCTCCGACGATCGCTAGCAAGGTGGAAGATAAAAACTTCGAGACAGGTTACTACGGAGTGGATATCACGATTCGATTAATCCACCGCGGTTCAGGCGCCATCATTGGTGAAGGTGTAGGCCATGCGAATACATTTGAGAGTCGGTATCGCTGGAGATGGGTGCAAGAGAAAGATCTTCCAAAGGGTGTCGAAAAGGATGACCTAGTTAGTAAAGAACGCTCTGGTAGATATGGCAAGTTTGTATCTTACCGAATGGAGAATGACGACATGCATTCCATTTGGAACACTGTTCTGAAGATGGCTAAGAAACGTGCACTTGTGGATGCTACCCTTGCTGCGACTAGGTCCAGCGGAATCTTCACGCAAACTGAGCAAGAGCTGGAAGCTTATCTGTCAGGTGAAGATCCGGATGGAGAAGGGGATGCCCAACCTCAATCCAAGGCTCATCAGCAAAACACCCAGAGCCGGCAGACAGGTAGCCGCAGCGCGGGCGCAGGTAGTTCAGGTCAAACAGGCAATGTCGTTCAGAAAAATCGCGTTTTGGATCTCATGAAAAAAGCTGCCTTAGATTGGAACTCTCTAGCAAAAGAGGCCACGATCGCGTTGAATCGTGAAATCAGAAAGGTCGTTTCAGATATTCAATCGGATGCAGATTGGAAGACTGTCGGAGACCATCTAGAATTTTTAATTGCAGCAAGCCAGTCTGATCAAAAAGAAATGAACTTCGATATCCCAGAAGACTTGTGAGGTGAATTGGTTTGAAAATAGCTCATGTTGCAGATAGCCACTGGGGGCTCGGTTACCCGGGACCGAATCCATATTCTCGGTTTGAAGACATTACCAGAGCAATGGATTGGGTTGCGGATCGGATTATTGCAGAAGAATGCGAGATTGTACTCTTTGCTGGCGATGCGTTCAAGGATGCCAGAGTATTCATCGATCGGGCTACGATTGAGATTGCGGCGTTTACGCATTGGTTACGGCGATTAAGCAGCGCGGGGTGTAAGGTCATTGTGATTAGCGGAACACCTTCACACGATGCCGTTTCCGCTTACGAGATCATTAAAGAAATGTCCATTCCTAATGTTACTATCTTCACTTCACCAGGCGGTCTCGTACTAGGATCACCTGGTAATGAATTATCCATTAGCTGCCTACCCGGGATGAATCGCAGTCAGTTTGCCACTCAAGAAGAGTTTAAAGATTTAACTCCTAATGAGTTTCATCAGAAGATGACGGAATGGATTTACGAGAAGTGTTCTGAATTGGTCCTTAAAAGTAAGGGGACTAAGCTACTCATGTCTCATCTAACCTTTGACCTAGCGGATACAGGCTTTGAAGATGTACTGCTGATGAACGAACCAATATTAACTGATGAGACTGCACAGCTGTTCGATCTAGTCGCTCTTGGTCATATTCATCGGCCGCAGCAGGCTGGTAGAAATGTCTTTTACAGCGGAGCTCCTGAGCGTCATAACTTCGGAGACGAACGAACAACTCCTGGATTTTGGATTCATAAATTAACTGGAAAGCAAACCTTTGCATCTTCCTTTATAGAAACGCCTGCCCGCCGCTTTAAAACCATTGATTGGTGCGACATGGACATTGAAGCTTGGTTGGATGGACAAGTGGATGAGTTCGCAGCCATAAAGGATACCATCGTCCGGGTCCGATACACCTGCAGCGAAGATCTACAGAAACGATTCGATCGAAGGACGTTGGAAAAGTCCTTATACGATGCTGGTGCGTTCTATGTGCATGAAATTAAAGCAGACATTGAACGCTCAGATCGGGTTCGTGACGTTGAGGTAACCGAGAATCTTGGTCCACAAGTGGCGCTAGCTAAATGGAGTGAGAACCAAGCGATTGAAGCAGCGGAAATAAGCGAGCTGCAGATACTCACTGCGGAACTACTGGAGGTAATTGCATGAATCCATTAACGCTTGAATTAATTAACTTCCGCGCAATTCCATATGCACATATTGATCTGACTGACGTTACGATCGCGGCCATCTGTGGAAGAAACGGTGCGGGGAAGAGCTCTGGTTTCACCATGGCACCAAGATTTGCATTATTCGGTGATGTGATCGAGGGAGTCAGCATGGACGATCTTGTGAGGCGAGGTACGCAGGACATGGCCGTCACCTTTACATTTGAACACCAGGGCAGTACCTATCGAACAATCAGGACGCGCTCACTTAAAGGAAATGGTAAGAGCACTTTAGAGTTCCAACAACAAATTAATGACCGGTGGGAGAGTAAGTCTGCTGAGAAAATCAAAGATACAGAAGCAGTAATCCGTAATCTGTTGAATCTTGATGATGAAACCTTCACAGCATCGAGCATGATTATGCAGGGCAAAGCCAATGAGTTTACAGCCAAGTCAGCCGGAAAGCGAAAAGAGATCCTGCAGCAGATACTTGGGCTTAACATATATGAGCGTCTGCAGGAAGCAGCGAGACAAAAGGCTGCAGCACTCCATATCGAGATTGAAAAAGCGAAGGATAAACTGGCTGAGCATGATGCTCGGCTGTTGCTGAAGCCTTCCCGGATCGAGTTAATTGAACAACTAACGGAAGAAGCCGAAGAATTGAAATCATTGATCCTGATAAAAGAAGAAGCGTTAAGGCAACAGGAAGAAAAGATTCGCGACCTTCAAACTAAAGCTGAGAAATCTGCAGAGTTTAATAAGCAAAAGGTTTTGATTTCCAACGAGCTGGCTCCACTTCAATTAGAAAAGGAAGGTCTTCTTGCAAAGCTGGGGCGTGCAGAGAAGATTCTTTCGAGAGAAGCGGAGATTGTTACAAACACAGATGAGTTTTATCTAGCAAAAGAGCAGATAGCAGCGCTCGAGGCACGTCTTCCAGAACAAGAGAGATTAACGGCTGAACTCAAACACATGGACTTATCTATCCTTCATTTAAAAAATGAGCTGGACCCGTTAGACCATAGAATCAGGAACCTTCAGCAATTACTGCAGAGTCGAGAGCTGTTTATGGTTAAGTCGGAAGCGTATAGGACCGCTTGCTTACAGTTAAAACAAACAGAGTTGCTTGCTGAAAAGTGGGATTCAACTGAGAAGGAAATCTTAGATGTTCGAGCAAAAGCGAGTGCGGAGCAGACAAGGATCAACACAATAAAGAGTTTGCTTGAATCAGAAATTAGAATGCTTCAAACAAAGACATCGATGCTTGCTGATTCCAATTGCATTGATGTCACGAAAGCAGCTTGCTTATTTCTATCGGATGCACAAGATGCCAAGCAATTGTTAGGTACCAAAAGTGAAGAGCTAAGCAGGCTAGACCATTCTTTATTTAATACGCTAAACGAATCCCTTAACAGCCTAACTGAAACTCAGCAAGCGATTGGTTATGATTTCGCTGCTCACAGAGCTTTGAAAATTACCATTGAAGAACTTAGGCCAATGGCAGAAGAAGCAGGTCAAATGCAAGCAAAGGAAGAGCTCCTTGAGAGTTTGCAGGCTCAAAGATTACGGCTTATTGGACAACTAGAAGAGTTTGAGCTGAAGCAATCAAGCACACAAAACGATCTGAGCTTGTTGCGTGAGGCTCTGGCACCTCTTCCTGCGCTTCGCATACGCGTGGAGAATCTCCAAGCCTGGGCGAATTTGAAAGAACAGCTTGGGGCTGCACGTGAGGCTAAACAGGGTTCAACAGCTCGGATTGCATCCATTAATATTGAAGAACAAGTAAAGGCAGAGCGTAAGCATACTATCGAGGAAGAGATCGTAATTCTACAACTGGATTTAACGAGTTTGGATTCTGAGGTAGCACTGCTTCCAATCTTTAAGCGTGACCTGCAGCAGCTGCGTGAGCGGCAACATGTACTCATTGAACAGCTTGGCGGCTTGAAGATTGAGCTTGCTTCTCTAGAGAAGGATGAGCAGGCTCGCCTGCAGCTGGCAAATGAGCTGGAGCCAAAGGCTAGAAAGTGGAGCAGGTATCAAACTTTAATTCGTGCTTTTGGCCGTGGTGGTATCCCAGCTTTAATTATCGAGAATGCAGTTCCACAGCTTGAGCGTATCGCGAATGAGATCTTAGGTAAGATGTCCAAAGGAAAGCATTTCATCAGATTTGAGACACAACGAGAGTTAAAGAGCCGTGACGGTGTCCAAGAGACGCTTGATATTATCATTGGTGATTGGACGTCTGAGCGGCCATATGAAACATTCTCCGGTGGCGAGCAGCTTCGTATCGACTATGCTATCCGGTTTGCTCTAGCCGAGTTACTGGCACAGCGTGCCGGCAGTAAAGTGGAGTGGTTAACGATTGATGAGGGACTTGGGTCCCAGGATGCTGAGCACCGCGGACTTGTTCTAGAGTCCATCAAGGCAGTGGCAGATCGATTTAAGAAGGTTCTGGTTATCACACATATTGAAGAAGCACAGGCTGTGTTTGAACAACAGATTTTCTTTGAAAATACAGAAGCAGCGGTACGTGTAAATGTAGCATGAACCAGCTCGACGGCAGCACACCACTTACGAGATCGGGTGTCGGTAAACGCATATGGGATTTGTTTGAGAAGGATCCCGTTCAATTTAAGAAAGAGGTTATCGAGTATTTTGCTACAGCCTACTCAGGATTCACGGTTGTGCGAGCGAAATACCCAGACATTTATTTAAGAGACGATCGGAGGCAATCACTTTGAAAAACGGAAAGAAACCTACCCGGCAGCAGCAGGTTGCGATAATCGCAGCCAACTTGGATCCGAAGGATTGGCTCATCATGAAGAACTTATCCAGTGAATTACACATCCTGCACCGCGTTAAAAAGGATTCAAAAGTTATACCTGCTTAGGGGTGGCGTAATCACAAAGCGGTAATTAACAGAGGAGCCCGCGGGAGGGGATGAGACGCGAATGCCTGAAAACCACATAATTCCTGTCTCCAGCGGGCTTTTTGAACATCGTGATCGCATTGGCTCAGCAATCTGGGAATTCCTCTGGTGCATTGACGCCATAACCGTGGAAGAAACAGATGGCGACGGAGCTCGCTGGGGGCTTGTACATGGTGGCGCCCCGGTGAAGCATGAGAGGATAGCTCAAGAAATTGGTTCCAGCCAGGTCACGGTCCAAAGAAACATGGCTAATTTGAAGAGTGGAGGTTACATAAATTCAGTCAGAACAGCCCGCGGCGAAATCATTAAAGTTTCCAAAAATAAGAAAGAAATGGACCAAAAGAGATATATCAAAAATGATAGATCACTCAAAAGTGATACATCAAAAATGATAGATCACAGCAAAAGTGATACATCAAAAATGATAGATCATAGCAAGAGATACATCAAAAATGATAGATCAGATGAGAGTGATCTATCAAATATGATAGATCTAAAAGACTTTAAAGATCTTACTATTACTACTACTATTATTTATCCAGAATTCGAACCTGAAAAGAAAAGCCCGTTATTACAACTGCTGGATGCTTATTGCCAGCTTAACCACAAGTTCGACATTCACGTTAAACCAAAAGAGCGCGAAGCCATGGGTAAGATGGTCGCCGGAGGTATGCCTAACCCTTTTACCATCCGAACTATGGAGATCCTCCTTGAGGACAAGCGCAAACGTGAAGGGAATAGCTTCAAGCTTCCGACCAGTTTTCTGTATTACGAGAACGGGATCTGGGAGGCTTGGAGAAATGAGAATACCCAAACTATCCCTGTGCCGTCAGGTGAAGTCGCCCCGGGTAAGGCTCATAAAACCAAGCAAGAACAAGTTTTTAACATGCTCGATCAAATTGCAAGGGAGGAACGGGAACGTGAACAGAGCGGAAGTCACCCAGTTGCTCAAGAAAATTAAGGGGAAATACCCTGGGTTTCAAATCCCAAATGATTTGCTGTCGCTGCAAACCATGGTGGATGAATGGCTGGAGGATCTGGAAAGCACACCTTTCGAGGTGGCAGCAGAGAACTTGCGCCGGCATTCGGACAACGCTGAGCAATGGCCGCCAAGTATCGGCAAGCTCAAGCAGCCCTTAAAGACCGAAGAGGAGCTGTATCACGAATCCATGAAGCGAACAGCTCAAGAGTTCTTGGCAAAACGAGATGAATGGTTGAAGACTTCGGTCGGTCCTCCTGATCACATCAGGGCCATGATGAGTTTGCCAAACGAGCAGAGGTTGGAGGCGATCCGGACATATGCAGCAGGTAATGAACGATGACTTGAGTGCTGAGCAGGCTGTTCTTGGGGCCATTTTCATTGAGAACGAAATGATGTCAGTCGTTTCTGAACGGTTGTTGCCAGGGGACTTCTTTGAACCCAAGCACCGAATCATATACGAGTCCATGATTGAGCTCTATGACGCTGCAGAGACAGATACACCTGTTGACCTATTAACCGTTACTAAGCATCTGCAGCGGCGTCAGCAACTTGAACATGTCGGCGGTGTCGAGTACCTCTCGGATCTGACAAGCGCAGTTCCTACAGTGGCTAATGTGGATTATTATGCCAAGATCGTTCTAGAGTCAGCGCTTGAACGAAAAGCTAGGTCAGGGATGCAAAAGATTTTCCAAAACGATGATCTGACGGCCGAGGAAATGGCGGCTCAGGCGCAGGCTGTGGCTGAAGAAGTTGCGGAACGATCTGCTAACAAGAAAGGTGGATTCAAACGGATCGATCAAGTCAGCATGCAGGTGTTCGAGCAGATTGAAAAGAACAATGCGAACCCGAATCCCGGGGGCATCACGGGCATTTCATCTGGATTTGTTGACCTGGATAAACAGACCTCAGGTTTCCAACGGCAGGATTTAATTATCATCGGAGCTCGACCGTCAGTCGGTAAGACGGCTTTAGCTTTGAACGTTGCGCAGAGCGCTGGCACGTCAAGTGGTGAAACAATAGCAGTCTTCAGTCTGGAGATGGGCGCTACGCAATTGGTTCAGAGAATGCTCTCTTCGGAAGGCCGGATTGATGCCAGTCGAATGCGCAGCGGATTCATGGAGGGCGATGATTGGGAAAAGCTGACCATGGCGATGGGCGAGTTGTCGAGGTCTAATGTCTACATCGACGACAGCCCTTCGATCACGGTAAACGAGATTCGAACCCGTTGCAGGCAGCTTAAGAAAGATACGGGATCTCTTGGACTCATACTCATCGATTATCTTCAGCTGATCAGCGGATCTGGTCGTAGCGAGAACCGGCAGCAGGAGATCTCTAAGATCTCGCGTACGCTCAAACAAATAGCACGGGAAATGGATGTACCAGTCATTGCATTGTCGCAATTGAGCCGTGGCGTAGAGCAGCGACAAGACAAGCGACCGATGATGTCGGACCTTCGTGAGTCTGGATCCATCGAGCAAGACGCCGATATCGTGGCTTTCTTGTACCGAGATGATTATTACGACAAGGAATCAGAGAAGAAAAACATTATTGAAATCATCATAGCTAAGCAGCGGAATGGTCCGGTTGGAACCGTGGAGCTTGCTTTCCAGAAGAGTTATAACAAATTTGTTAACCTGGATCGCTCACATGAGATTCATCTGGAGAAGCCAAATAGGTACCCAACGCAGGGTAATGACAAGCGTCGATGGGCCTAAATAAGGAGGGATCGTATATGAAATGGAAACAAGAGCTTTTGTGGGTTAAGCGAAACGAGCAAGGTGTAGCACTTAGAGTGGAGGAAGAGCGGCCTCCGGGTGTTCCAGCCGATCAGTTTTACGATGATGAGGAGGTAGGTCTGGCAGACACTTCTAAAGATAAATTCGCGATATTTGCTTCGTTAAATCGTTATTTTGAACTCATTCAAATTATTAAACCCACACTGCAGCAAGCAGAAGAGGCTATCAAGTTGTTGTGCCACTTATACGGTGCATCGGATGAGGATGAGTTGTTAGAACGTGGTGAACCACAACTAATTGAAACTTACACGGAATTGAAATCCAAAATTCTACAAGTAGCTATTTAGACATAGAAAGATCCCCCGGCTCCTAGCAAGACCACGGGGGATAGAACATATGTTCCTGAAACCTATATTAACACACTGCGGGGGTGTGAGGGAATGGGAAACAACGATTTATCTGATGGGTACAAAAAAACGGCGGCTATGTTGAAAAAGATAGCCGAGAAGAAAACATTTAGGATTAAAGAAATAGAAGTTTACGAAGACGAGAAGAGTCTTGAACGTGTAATCGAGATTCAGGATGAGCTATCGGCGCTGCAAGCTGAGCGACGGATTATAAATGAAATGATTGCTGATTGTGATTGGACGATTGAGTGGCTGGACAGTGGCCGCCGGCCAGGGAATAAGCGGGGAATTGAGCGGCGTGCTGCGTACCAGCGTGAGAAGTTAATGGATCCGGTCCGGATGCAGGCATACGTCACACAGAGCTCGGCTGGGAGTCCGGCTAACCTTTCTGATTGGCAGAGGTTTCAGATTGAAGATGCGCTGTCCAGGCTTAGCGATAGGGAGCAAGAGTGTTATGTGCTGGCTCATGGAGAGTGCTTTTCGTTTAGTGAGATTGCTGGGATGCTTGGGGTGAGTAAGGGGACGGTGGAAGTGTACGTGACTCGGGCTCAGAAGAAAATATCGGATGATTTACAGAGTAGCCTATTCCTTTTGGGATAGGTTATTTTCATTTTTAATCAAATCTATTTCCATTAGATGTTACTATTCAAATAGGGGTAGCTCTTATTAATTTGATTTTTACATATAATTAATTAACTACTATAGGCGGTGATGAATTGGCACATTTCTTAATAATATGTAATTTGGTTGATCGAAGAAGAGAAGAACAGATTAATGTTATGTTATCTATTTATCATGATGTACTTAAAGTCAATTCCAATGTTTGGTTTGTTGATACTGGTAATTGGCCTTTCCGACTTGTTGAAATTTCTTTATTATTAAACAACTTTTTGACTTCCGATGACCAGTATTTTATTACTGAACTACAAAGTAATAAATACGCAGGATCATATGAATATAGGAAGTGGATAGAGAAGAGCATGAAATTTAAAAAGTAATCTGCTCTTGAAAATAAGAAAAGGATTAATAATATGGAAACATTTGCCTATTTTGAATCTAGGGATACAAGAGAAGGAATTAAAATATTTAGATACTTCACTGAATTTCATTCGCCACACGGACCAGGAGATGTAATTGGACTAATCGTTATGATGAATCCTGGAAAGGCAAGACCAGAATCAGATGAAATATTCAATAAACTTTGCAATACAGAATTTGTAACAGATGGACCAGTTCAGACAAAACCAGATCAAACTATGGGGAAAGTTATGAGATTGATAAATGTTGCTACAAAACACAATAATTTAAAGTTGCCGGAGCGTTATACTATTCACATTGAAAATCTGTTTAATGTTCGTGAAAAATATAACGAAAGAGCAAAGAAATTAGCGAGAAACTTAAGGAATCTTGATGATTTAATGTTTAAGCCTAGAGAATTAAATGATAAATATGGCTTTGTGTTTTTGGCTTGGGGAAATATAAAAAACATTAATCAAAAGAGACAGCAGGAACTGAATAGTAAATTTCCTGAGGCGATAAAAGTACATAAGCTAAATAGCAAAGGCAAGATTTTAGACGTGGAGTATCCTGTGCATCCACTCTATATGAATACTGATTATTTTCTGCAAGCATCTGTTGGGAAGATAAAAATATAAAGTTATTTCAACATCTAGTAGATGCATATAGTTTGGATATGAGGTGTTTGATTTCACTAAATTCACAGATACGGTAAAAAGTAATTTGAAAATTTTTTTGGTTATTTTTATGATTTTACTGGTGATTTGCGATTTTTATTATTTATATCAACAAAAAAGCTACGAGCAAAGAGTTTTGAATTATATGAAGGAATTTGATACTAAACAAACCTATAAATATTTAGGGAAGTCCGATGAGGATTGTAAAATGCTACAAGGTTGTTGGCTCGAAGTGTACCTTGAAGGGAAAAGAACAGGAGAAAAAGTAACTGTTTTATTTCTTAACGGCAGACTTGCTCCAATTGCTAAAGCTTAGATAACGAAATGAAGCAGCCTATCCCATTGGAATAGGCACTTTCAATAAATGTGATGACTCAATTAGTAGGAGAAAGTTGAAATTGAGATAAGAAAAATTTCAAAAGCTATAGGGGGATTAAGGTTGACTTTTATTAATCCCAAATCATGAAACATTTTTTTTGAAAAATATGGTATATTAGTTTTAATAGAAAAACATTATTTATAAAACAAGTACTACTTTGAAAAATCTGCTTTATAATTTATTGCATGGCTGTAGGAGGAATTAATGAGTACATTTGTTGATCAAGGGATGGCCCTCAACATTAAGGGATTAATTGGTTATGGAATTCATAAATTTAAAAAAACTATCTTTAATTTTTTTGAGACGCATAAGGGAAAGGGAGAGTATTATAGTTACAAACAAACTAAGATAAAAACTTATAATGATTACGAAAAAATACAAAAAGGTGATAATAACAGTTCTTATCACATACTAAAGGAAAAAACAGATTGGATGAACGATAAAGGTATGTCATCCTTGAAAGCAACTCAACGTAAGAGTTGGGAATGTAATGACGGTTATTTTTGGCAGTGGGATTCTGAAAATGGTCGATTAGAAAAATGGTGTTCACGAAAGAAGAACCATTTAGGAGAATATGATCCTGTTACTGGAAAACAAACCAAAGATGGCGAAAAAAGTCGGATATGGGATATGTAAAGTAGGGGTGATAAGATGAAGCACGGTTTGAAATTTATTCAGGAATATCCAAAATTCAAAAGTTACTTTGATCAATTATTCGTATTACGGAGTTTAGACGATGAGTATATTAGCCGATGTAAGCAAGTGAATATCACTAAAAATATGTTTAATTTCTTAAAGGAATACGATAAAGTTAAAGTTAAGTTAACTTATAAGAACACATTTGCTCCAGTTATTGATGTAATTATTAAAATTGATAACAGAATTACTGCTGAGCAGGGGTTCTCTTTTAATGAAGTGGTGAAAATTCGAATTTCTAAAATCTTTCCAGTGTATGATGTTTCTTTTTTATATGTTATTAAACATGAAAAATTAGAAGAAGAGTTAGAACTTTTCGGGCCTCCACAAACCTCAATATCGAATTCAATGTATAAAAAAATTAAAAAAGCTTTCGAGCAATATGATTTCATTGAATTACATCAGGGTTATGACTTGCAGGATACCGTCTTTGAATGGTCGGAAATACCCAATATTGATCCTGTAGGTCGAAGTTTAACACTAGAGCAAGCAGTTTTTAGTGATGTCTTAGAGTTATGTAATGATGAAAGTCAAACACTTTCATCATATGCTGCGAATGTAAACTACTTGGAGACTAATTAACTATTAACAATTGATTTAACTTCAGAACTACAATTTTTGTCGTACAGATGCCATTTACAAGTGAGTGAATAATTTTTATATGCTAAAAAGCACCCTAACCGGTGCTTTTTCTTTTGCCATAAACCGACATAACTTAAGGAGGAACTAAGTTGAGAATTGAAACTATACAAATTGAACAAGTAAAACCCAACGGCTGGAACCCGAATGAAATGGACGATCATACTTATAGATCATTGGTTGAGAGCATACGAAAACACGGTGTCCTGCAGCCTATCCTGGTCCGGAGTGACATGACTATCGTGAAAGGGGAGAAGCGTTGGAGAGCGGCGCAAGAGGCAGGCCTAACAGAACTTATTTGTGTGATCGTGGAGTCTACCGATGAAGAAGCTAAGCTTTTAACAATCAGCCTAAGCCATCTAAGGGGCCGGACCAATGAAGAACTGCTAGCTTCGCTTTTGGATGAGCTGTCCGCATACTTTACACTTGAGGACATATCATTACAGACCGGATTTCAAATGGAAGAGCTGAATACATTAATACCCGGTTTAAACTCGGTCACCGAGCTTATTACTCCGGTCCAGGAGGATGAGTTCAATGTCCAGCGAGCATTGGACGAGATCAAAGAACCTGAGACACGATATGGCGATGTGTGGCAGCTTGGTAGGCATATCTTGGTGTGTGGCGATGCAACTAAGCTGGAGGATGTACAGAAGCTCATGGCAGGGGTTAAGGCTGCGCTTGTTGTTACTGACCCACCTTATAATGTTGCTGTTGAGAGTGATTCAGCACGATTAGCCGCTGATGGTCGCGGGACAATAATGAACGACGATATGCCCGCTGAGGAGTTTGCGGGCTTTTTGAATTCTGTATTTTCTTGTTATGCCGAAGTCATGGACCCGAAGGCAGCCATTTATGTATTCCACCCATCTTCGTATCAACGGGATTTTGAGGATGCGATGAACGCGGCTGGGATCGTGGTTAGATCGCAATGCATTTGGTCTAAGAACGCTGCTTCCTTTGGATGGTCGCAGTATCGCTACAAGCATGAGCCTGTGTTCTACGCTCATTTGAAAGGCAAGTCGCCAGCGTGGTACGGGGATCGCAAACAGACAACCATTTGGAAGGCTGGGCTTCCTTTGGAGCAGCCAGAACCAGAGACGATTTGGGAAGTGTCCCGGGGTGATGTCACGAAGTATGTTCATCCTACGCAAAAGCCACTGGAGCTCATTGCGATCCCGATCGGTAATAGCAGCCAGCGTTGGGATATTGTTTTGGATTTCTTTGGAGGCAGTGGGTCAACGCTGATGACCTGTGAACAGATGGATCGGACATGCCGGACATTGGAATTGGATCCGGTTTTCTGTGATGTAATTAAGAAGCGGTTTTATGAGTGGACGGGGATTGAGCCAGTCCTAATTGAACAAACTGTGTTAGGTCAAGCTCCAGAATGCATAAAGTAAAGATGTATTAATATTATTATGGGGGTGGCATAGAAATGATAGGTATGGCGGTAGTTGGGTGTAGCTTGACTGTATGGGCTTTATTTAGGTTATACAATGAAGCCAATACGTGGGAAAGACGTGCTTTCGATTCTTATCCTAGTCTGCTTGAAATTCAAAATAGAAATTCTGCCCCGCCGCAACAACCACCACCACCGAATCCAATGGGTCCACCGAATCCGATTTCTCCTAAGAATCCACCGAATCCAATGGGACCATCAAGTTCAGTTTCTCCTAAGAACCGAATGAGTCCAACGGGTCCATCAAATTCAGTTTCTCCTAAGAATCAAACCCGGCCATCAAATTCAAACGGTGGGGTTACAGTTTATGAAAATGAAAAATCGCCACGTGAAATCAGAATCAGGTTTTGAACTGAAATTTATGTTACTCAAAGGCCGAGGATTTTAGTTGATCTTAAAAAGGAATGAAAATGGGATACATATCAGATATAACGATACTCTGGAACAAGATATAACATTACATATTAAATTGAACCGCCTTTTCAAAAGGCGGTTTTTGTATGATCAATGCACCAGAAACTTATTATGTATTAACTAGAGTTGTAATCCAATATCACCCAATTCACCCAGATTAATAGGAAATGTGCTAGTATAGGATGGGTGAGCTCCAATTAAAACAATTGGAGATTTTGGAAAGGGTGGCTTATTAGTGTTCAAAAAATTATTTTCAACAATTCTATGTCTTGTGATTGTATTAACCGCTGTACCAACGTTAAGTGAAGCTGGCAATTCTGCACCTGCTGTGTTCTTAGACGGCAAGCAATTAGTTTTTGAGGTGGATCCTCAGATAATTGATGGAAGCACATTAGTTCCGTTACGCAAGATTTTTGAATCTCTGGGCGCTCAAGTAGAATGGGAGCAGTCAACTAAAACGGTCACAGCAATTAAGGGCACAAGTGTTATCGTCTATACAGTCGGAAATGACTACTATACGAAAGATGGACAAGTAGCTACTATTCCAGTTGCAGGAAGGGTTATAGATGGTTCAACGCTTGTACCACTTCGTTTTGTAGGTGAAGCACTCGGTGCAACTGTAGGTTGGGAAGGAGCTTCCCGGACAATAACAATTAGTTCGACCACAAAGAAACAAGTTACAGTTAACCGTGTTGTTGACGGCGACACTTTTGAAGTGACTTGGGATGGAATTACGGAAAAGATTCGTTTGATTGGTATTGATACACCGGAGACGGTTCATCCGACTAAGCCTGTTCAAGAAGGCGGGTTAGAGGCATCCAACTTTTCTAAAGGTCAATTGACAGGGAAGACGGTTTATGTGGAACTGGATGTGGAAGAGAGAGATAAATATGGTCGTTTACTTGGGTACGTATACATGGAAGATGGTTCATTATATAATGCAGCATTAGCTGGCGAGGGATTTGCAAAAATGGCAACATACCCGCCTAATGTTCGCTGGGTAGAGTTGTTTAAATACCTGCAAACCAATGCTAGAGACGCAAAAAGAGGGGTGTGGGCAGATTTAGAACAGTTGCCGGCTCCAACATCTACACCGGCTGAAGTTTCGCCTAGACCTGAGACATCAGGTAATGTTACTTATCAAAATTGTACTGCAGTTAGAGCGGCAGGCAAGGCGCCACTTTATAAAGGTAGTCCAGGTTATAGCAGTAAACTCGATCGTGATGGTGATGGAGTGGCGTGTGAGTAGTAAAAATCTGTACTTTTAAACTGATATTGAGAGAATTAACCGCCATTTACTCGGCGGTTTTTTTGTATTTATTTATCCAATTAGCAGAATCAAAAAAGAAGGACGCGTAACGGGTGAGATCATTTTTCCAAGTGGACGAGGATTGAGCCAGCTCTTCTAAATTGAGTAGGGGTTGCAAAAGTTATCCTTCTAAAGGTTACAGTTACCAAACATATCAGTAAAATAAAGGAGTCTACTAGGGAGTGTCGAATATATATTATGATTTGAGCGCAAGGTTAGATGATAATAGAATGGAGATTGAACAGTGGCAAAGGCATTATATGTATGTCCAGTGTGTAAGATTAAGAATGATGAAGAACAAAAATACTGCTCTGGTTGCGGCACGTGGCTATTAAGCGAGCGGTTTCCTGCAGTTAAGCATCAGGCAAATAAAAATATTGACAGACTGTATGTGTGTTCCTTTTGTGATACCGCAAATGAACCTGGAAAGAATGCATGCAAAAAATGTTTCAAGCCATTGTTTAGTACAGATTATGAAACAAGGGAAATCAGAGTATCTAAGGTTACTGGGTTTTCTAAATTTCTGAGATTTGTTATGTATACATTAACCACAATCTCAATATTAATAGGAATATTAATTTTGTTTAGCCCGGATTCAAAAAGCAGTGGGTTAGTTGCTATACCATTGTCTCTTCTTGTAATAAGTATTATTCAGTTAATATTTGGGTTGATTAATCCCTCTATTGCCCTTGGCAAGTTATCTTCAAGAAAGAAAATCTTTGCCGTTTATGGTTTAGTATTAATAGTTATGTTCATTTTAATAGTGGTGCTATCTCCAAAGGGCAGTGTAGACTCTTTGAATACTGAATCGAAACAGGTAAGCGCACCAGTTTCTGTTCAAGAATCAGAAGAACAATATAAAGCATCAGCAACTAAAATACCTTACGTGGATTTTGCACGTAATCCAGATAAATACAAAGGCGGGAAAGTAACTTATGAAGGTCAAGTAGTACAAGTCATTGAATCAGGTAACAATGTTAATTTAAGGGTTAATGTAACCAAAAACCAATATGATTTTTGGGAAGACACAGTATTTGTAAATTACCGCAGGCAAAATGGTGAGGATAGAATTCTTGAGAAGGATTTGATTACTTTTTGGGGTGTGGCAAAAGGATTAAAAACTTACAAAGCAGTTTTGGGTAGTCAAGTTTCAATTCCTGAAATCGACGCGAAATATGTTGTGTTAACAGGAAACGGAAAGTAAGGTAGATGTTTTATGAGAGGCTGCTGAATTCTCAAATATCTTTAGATCTATTAGTCTAAAGAAATTTAATTAGAGGTGATACCTTTGGACGAAGAGAGAAGAAGTATAGCTGGATATGAAGAACTTTATGACATTACTAGGTCAGGTAGGATTGTTATTAAAAGAAATAATCGTGTTCGTCATCGAAAGGGTGACGAGTATGGTTACGCTAATGTTCATCTTAATAAACATGGACAAAGAACACTTTTTAAGACTTTTAAATTGTGGGAAAAAGCGTATTGCGATTTAGACAAAAGTGAATACAAGGGTAAATGAAATAAAACCGCCTATTAAAATGGGCGGTTTTATTTATGAGTAAAAAAAAGGACGCGCTAACGTCCTCCTCAGGCACCGGACACTCCCGGTGAGATCATGTTTGCCGTGGCCACGGTTATACGAACGCATGATCTCACAACTATTCTAACGGAAGTTGGGAGTGTTCGCAATTGAAAGATGAAAATACGAACAACGATTATGAAGAGCTGTTGCTCAAACATGAGCTTGCGTTGATCGAAGGTATCCTGGAATCAAAGTCAAAGTATCGTAAAATCATTCAGGCCGGCATTGCTCGCTGGGTTAAAGACTTTCAAGATGGCCGCATCGAGATCAAGACTGTTGAGGATCTGAAGAAGGTGATTGAGATTGATATGGAGTTGCAGAAGGATGAAATATAATGAATAACCGTTAGCATCGAGGGTAAAATCCTGATGCTTTTTTTTAATCCGGAGGTGGGTGATATGTAATGCCAAGAGAACGCAGTCCGGATAGGGACAAAGCCAAACAAATTTGGATTGGTAGCAACGGCGAAAAGAAGCTCAAGGACCTCGCAGCAGAGCTCGGCCTTGGTGAAACTCAGATACGGAAATGGAAGAGTCAGGATAAATGGGACGCCTTATTGAAAAGTAACGATACCTATGAAGTGAAAGGTAACGCCGTTACTAAACGAATAGGAGCCCCGAAAGGTAATAAGAACGCTGTTGGTAACAAAGGCGGAGCTCCCAAAGGGAGTAAGAACGCTCTTGGTAACCGTGGCGGTACCGGTGGTCCATTTGGCAACAAGAAGGCAGTATCCACCGGTGAGTTCGAGTCCATTTGGATGGATACTCTCGAGGAAGAAGAACAAGAGCTTGTCCTGCAGGTGGAGACAGACCCTATTAGTCAGGTGAATGAGACCATTATGCTTTTGTCTATCCGTGAACGCCGTATTATGAAGCGGATCCAGAATCTACGCAACGCGCTTTCTGATAAACAACGGAAGGTCCTCCAGGAACGAATCACAGTTAAAGATGTTCAAACCATTCACGATGAGAAGACGGGCCATTCAAAGAGCGTAGTTGTTCCAATGGATAAGTTGGTGACCACGAAGGTAGAAGAATCAGATATAAGAGTCATTGATGATCTGCTTCGCCTGGAGGAAGCTCTGACTAGGGTACAGGATAAGAAGTTGAAAGCAATCGATCTGAAAAATAGATTTGTTGATGCTGAGCGAGATCTTCGTATTCAAAAGTTGCAGGCTGAAGTAAATACCTTAAACAACAATACCAACGTGGATCCAGTCGTGTTCAAGGATGATCTGCATGAGTGAAGTCAGCCTGCAGCAGACCATAGGTAAAGGATATGTGGATTTCTGGCGCTTCCGCGGTCGTTACCGTGTAGTAAAGGGTGGCCGAGGGTCTAAGAAGAGTGTTACCGCAGCGTTATGGCATATCTATCACATGATGAAGATGCCAAAGGCCAACACACTCATTATACGGAAGACTTTCAATGCTCATAAGGACTCCACGTTTGCACAGCTTAAATGGGCCACTCATCGTTTAGGTGTAGCTCACTTATGGCAGTTTAAGAAAAGTCCACTCGAAGCTACTTATAAACCAACCGGCCAGAAGATCCTCTTTCGTGGCCTGGATGACCCGATGTCCATTACCTCAATTACTGTGGATACGGGGTATTTGTGCTGGGCATGGTTCGAAGAGGCATATCAAGTTTTAAACGAAGATGATTTTGATAAAATCGATATGTCCATCCGTGGTGAGTTACCGGTGGGCTATTTTAAACAATTGACGCTGACTTTTAACCCATGGAATGAACGCCATTGGTTGAAGCAGCGTTTTTTTGATGCATCCAATCCTAATATCCTAGCTCTAACGACTACTTTTCAGAGTAACGAGTTTCTTGGAGACGACGACCGAGAATTGTTCGAATGGATGCGGAAGCATAAGCCAAAGCGTTACCGGGTAGAAGGTGAGGGTAACTGGGGGATTGCAGAAGGGGCTATCTTTGAGAATTGGTGTGAAGAGGAATTCGAATGGCGAGACATAGCCAAGCTGCCAGGCTACAAAGCCATTTTCGGGTTGGATTTCGGGTATACAAATGACCCGAGTGCTTTCATTGCAGCTCTCGTTAATAAGGACCTGAAGAAGATCTATATCTTCGATGAACACTACGAGGGGGCTCTGACCAATGACAAAATTGCAGAGATCATTAAGAAGAAGAGTTACGCGAAAGAGAAGATTATTGCAGATTCTTCGGAGCCTAAGTCCATCGACGAGATTCGGGGTTATGGGATAAATCGGATTCGTGCTGCTGAGAAGGGGCCGGACAGCGTGATAAATGGCATTCAGTTTTTGCAGCAGTATGAAATCATCGTTCATAAGTTTCGATGCCCTAATGTCAGTATGGAGCTTTCGAGCTACGTGTGGGATCAGGATAAGACTGGGCGTTTCCTTAATAGACCCATCGATGATTTCAACCATGCGATGGATGCTCTGCGTTATGCCATGGAGCAGATTCGTAAAGGTTCAGGCGTTTCATTTGATTAATGAAGATTGGAGGTAATCTAAGGTGACACCTGAAATGCAAAACATCGCAGCTATTCTAAGGGCAGGCGCAGCTTCTGCTATGAGTATCGAAGAAATCATCCAACAAGAAATAAGTGATTGGAAGAGAGATCCACTCAGAAAGCTGATGCTAATCGGAGAGCAGTACTATGGATTAGACCACGATGTCTTAAAACATAAGCGCATGACGATTGGTGAAGGCGGCATCCCTATTGAGGCTATTCATTTGGCTAACAACAAACTACCACATGGGTTTGTACGTAAGCTTGTTGATCAGAAAGTTGGCTATCTGCTTAGCAAGCCGCTGAGTATTCAAACGGAGAATACAAGCTATGAGGACTTGCTAAAGAATTTTTTTAGTAAGTCTTTTTTGCGCTTATTACAATCCGTTGGCCGTGAAGCAATTAATAAGGGCAAAGCTTGGATCCATGTCTATTACAATCCTGATGGCATATTGTCACTGAAACGAATCCCCTCTGAGGAATGTATTCCTTTGTGGCGAGACGCGGCTCACACCGAGCTGGATGCGCTCATTCGTGTATATGAAGAAGAAGTGTACGAAGGCAAAACAAAAAAGACAATCAAGAAAATTGAGTTTTGGGATACAACCGGTGTGTATCGTTACGTTCTAGATGGTGTTGGCATGAGCCCCGATATTGAAGCCGGAGATCGAGGGACCCACTTTAGTTTTGTTGAAGGTGATAACGAGCTTCCTTTAAACTGGCAGCGAGTTCCCTTTGTATGTTTTAAATATCATGAAGATGAGCTACCACTAGTTAAATTCGTACAAGCATTAGTGGATGATTATGATCGCAAGAAAAGTGATAACTCCAACAACCTTGATGATTTACCTAATAGCATTTATGTAATTAAGAATTACGATGGACAGGATCTCGGGGAATTTCGGCGTAATCTCTCGGTGTTTCGTGCCGTGAAGGTAATTGATGATGGTGGTGTAGATACACTATCCTTGGAAATCAACACAGAAGCCTATAAAACCCACCAAGATATGAATCGTAAAGATATTTACGAGTTTGGGCGCGGCGTCGATACGCAGTCCGACAAGTTCGGAAATAGTCCAAGTGGTATTGCTTTGAAGTTTCTTTACCAAGACCTAGACTTAGACGCCAATGACATTGAAACCGAATTTCAGGCCAGTCTGGAGCAGCTACGCTGGTTCATCGATACGCACCTTGCCAACAGTGGATTAGGTGATTATTCAGGAGAAACCGTTGATTTCATCTTGAACCGAGATATTCTCATCAATGAGATGGATACCATCACAAATGCCAAGAATAGCGTGGGGGTTATCTCTGAAGAGACGATTGTCGCCAATCACCCATGGGTAACAAACACACAAGATGAAATGAAAAGGCTCGAGTCCGATCGAAAGAAAGCATTCGAGGATGAGGCTTATATAAATCAACTTAATGGGACATCAGCATGAGATCTGCAGAATACTGGGCTGGACGGATGGAGCAGCTCAATGAATCGCAGCTCGCTAAGAGTGAGGCATATGTCCAGAACATGAACCGCGAATATGGTAAAGCGATGGCGTCGATTCAAAAAGACTTGGATGTGTTTTATCAGCGCTTTGCCAAAAACAATAGCGTGGATTTAGCAACAGCGCGTCAGATGCTGAAAGCTGGTGAGTTAAAGGAATTCAAATGGTCCGTAGAGGATTACATGAAGGCTGGCCGTGAGAATGCAATTGATCAACGATGGATGAAGGAATTAGAGAATACGAGTATTCGCGTTCGAATGAGCCGGCTAGAGTCATTGCAGCTGCAAATGAAGCAGCATATCGAATTACTTACAGCTAAGCGTCAAACAGGGGCTACCGAATTGTTAAGTGGCATTTATAAGGATAATTACTATCAAAGCATTTTTGAGCTGCAGAAGGGTATAGGGTTGGGAGCAAGCTTCGCTAAGCTGAACACGCAGCAAATCAATAGCTTGCTTGTAACACCTTGGGCGCCGGATGGCAGTAACTTTAGTCAGCGGATTTGGGCTGATCGATCCAAGCTTATCCATGAGCTTCAAACGACATTAACGCAAGGATTAATTCGAGGCGACTCATCCGAGATGATGATTAGCAGGCTATCTGAGCGAATGGGTGTGTCTCGTGCTCGTGCTGAAACCTTAGTCCTAACGGAGTCAGCCTATTTCTCAGGTGCGTCTCGTAGGGCTTCGTATGGTGAGCTAAATGTTGAAAGGTATAAGATCGTTGCCACGTTAGATAAGAAAACATCGGATAAATGCCGCACCATGGACGGTAGTATTTTCTTGGTCTCAGAAGCACAGGCTGGATTGAATTGCGCTCCGTTTCATGCCAGGTGTCGAACAGTCGATATCCCGCACTTTGAAGACAACGTAAAAGAGAGGGCAGCTAGCAACCCCGAAGGAAAGACTTATGATGTTCCTGGTGACATGACATATAAAGACTGGGAGGAGCAGCATGTCGAGGCTACAGTAAGTCAGCCGAAAATGTCACAGGTAGGAGAAGTAGAAGAACCACCTGGGACTCCTAATCGTCGCTTTAATCCGAAGGCGAGCTATCATATTGAACTTCCAGAAGTACCAGAGGATACTGTTGAACGATTGACTGAGGTGAATAGAAACATTGCTAAGGAAGGTCATCAGCAAGCCAAAGAGATTGCAGTAATTCTAGATGGTAAAACCGGAGAGCAGTTAGGTCGCGCTATGGGGACGATCAATCAAGCTAAATTTAGTGTGGAAATGGATCGAGTGCTTCGAGAGGCGCCTGAAAACTCTATTATATTGACTCACAACCATCCTCAGGGGACGAGAATAAATATTAAGGATGCACGTAACCTTGCACTGTACTCATCGCTATCTCATATCGTTGTTGTAGGTCATGACGGTGGTATCAGTAGTATTTCAACACTGGGAAAAACAGTTGATACACTGGTATTTAATGAAGTCATGGCATTGGCGGCTGTAAAGATAAATGGACAGTTAAAATCTTCTTCCAAGTATGCTACAATGTCGGTATCAGAGCAAAAGGCTTACTTTTCGCATGCGGTGATGTTAGCCGTTATTGAAGAATTGGGGTGGTTATATGGCGAAGACTTCGAAACATCAAGAGCAAGAGATTGGGGGATTTGACGAGGGTTATATGGATAACCTCAACCCCGATGATCCGGATTTTGTTGAGAAATTTATCGAAGCTGTTAAACGGCCGATCGAGAATGTAAAAGAAGATAAGTAGCAGGCACTCACATTTGCGTGGGTGCTTATTTATTTGGTCTGTTACAACTCTATGTTGATTTTCTTATAACGGGCCAGATTAGCATAGAAGTTGAACTTTGAGAAAAGAGGCTTTTCCAATGTGAGAAACTCTTGCTAGACAAAATAGTACCAAGCTTGGGTAAACGATCTCTGGTCCAGATACACCACAAAACAAAATTCGTAGGTATCAAACTGCTGTTGGAGGTCAATGATAGTGGATGCTGAGCGTCCATTATACGAGAGAAGTTGATAAGGTGAATAGTACACTTGGAGTTTGGGAAATAGACAATAATACTCCCATAAGGGTATATGAAGCAAAAATAGCTTTGGAAGAGCATCTTGAAACATGGATTTATAAAGATCCAAGCCTAGTCCAAGCCGGTCTAACAGTTGTTGGAAAACAGCTAACATTTGACCAAGGGCGTGGGAGGCTCGATTTGTTAGCAATTGATCTTCAAGGTTCTTGGGTCATCATTGAAATAAAGCGTGGCTCACTTATGAGGGAGAGCATAGCTCAGATTTTGGATTATGCTGCTTGCGTTGCTGATCTAACCGAAGAAGAGCTGATTAACAAAGTTGATCCGAGGAAAGTTGGTATTGACCAGACCTTAATTGAACTATTGGATGAACGAAATGCACGTGAGTCCCTTAATAAAGAAAAAAGAAATATTAAAATGGTGTTGGTTGGTACAGATCGTTCTGTTGAGTTTGATAGGGTCGTAAATTTTGTTGCTAACAAATTTCACTTCCCTCTTGCAATTGTAACATTCAATGTATATAAAACTAAGCAAGGCAATCAAATATTAATCCGTGAGTTAAATGACACAGAAGAAGATATACAATTGTTCGAAAGTAAGAATAATTCTAGAACAAAACTTGAAGATCTGAAACAAATGGCGTCAGAAAAGGGGATAGGGGAACTCTTTGAAAAGTTATGTTCGATCGGTATGGAGAAAGATCTTTATCCTCGAACTTATAAAACCAGTGTAATGTTTACTCCTCAATCCAATAAAAATCATGGTTTATTTACAATTTGGGTTGACCCTAAAGACGGAAAAGCCAAGACGTATATTTTCTCTTCGGCATTCTCTGAATTTTTCCAATTACCAATAGAAAAATCTAATTTATTATTGGGTGGCGATCAATGGAAATTCATGAATGAGAGTGATGTTAATGAATTTTCAAAGGCATTAGACGAACTGTTTGCTCAAGGTCATTCCAATTAGGTAACACAATACACGATTACACTAACGGAGCACGTTCAATAAACCGCGTTCACATAAGGCGGTTTTTTGATTGAAATCAACAATAAAGAATAACAGAGAAATTTATATAGGATTCCTGAACTTCAGGAGTCCTTTTTCTGTTGCCCTGCCAGATGGCTTTAAACTGGGTATTTCATTCACCGGACACAACCGGGAATCAAAGTGAGGATGATAAGATGGACTGGTTAAAGGATTTACTGAAAAGCCAAGGGCTCTCGGATACACAAATCGCTGCAATTATTGGGGGAGTTGAAACAAATTTTAAAGGCTGGGTACCGGAGCACCGTTTTAAAGATGTTAATGACGCAAAAAAGAAAGCTGATGAGGATTTAAAGGAACGAGACAAGCAGCTTGAAACTCTTAGCAAAGCAGCAGGCGACAACAAGGTGCTGCAGGATCAAATCACTCAGCTGCTAACGGATAATAAAGCTGCTTCTGACAAGTATGAATCGGAGTTGAAAGAACTTCGAATAAATACAGCCCTTAAGCTGGCTTTAACGGGTAAGGTCCATGATCCTGATATCGTAACGGGTTTACTGGATAGGAGTAAAGTCGAGCTGGATGATACCGGAAATGTGAAAAGTGGTCTTGATGATCAAGTGAAAGCCCTGCAGACGAGCAAGGCTTTTTTGTTTGTTCCTGAGAAGTCTACGCAGCAACAATTCAAAGGTATTACACCTGGTGAGGGGAAGACGCCAGGAGCCGGTGGAGACGAAACTCAGAACAACATGGGTAAACGTCTAGCCGAGCAGGCTGCTAAGCAGACTGAGGGGTTAGATAAGGCAAGGGAATCTTATTTTCAATAATATAGGGGAGGTAACAATCGTATGAAATACACAGAAACCATCTATACGAACAACAGAAAGGAAATCTTAAAGTTCCCGGATCATTACGTGAACTTGGCGGTGACCGTTGATGACACGGGAATTGTTGCGAATGCTGACGGCAAGAAGATTGTTCCAGCAGGAACGATCGTTGGTAATGGCATTTTAACCGACCTAACGAAGAAGGCGAAAAAAGCAGTAACTACTACAGGTGTCTCCAATGCTGAAGGTGTGCTGTTCACTGATGTTGATGTAACATTTGGTCCTGCTGCAGGTGCAATGCTTATTCATGGTTTCATTGATCTCGCTAAAATCCCAACAGCACCAACCCCTGAAGAAATAGCAGCATTAAACCAAATCGCGTTTTTGAAATAAAAGGAGGAATTAATTAAAATGCCAACAATTTTTGATCTCGTTAATGCGAAGAACATTGCAACGTATTACGACACAAACACTTCAAATGCAATTCCTTATCTCGGAGCTACTTTATTCCCGGCTAAGAAACAATTGGGCCTGGATCTCAAGTGGATCAAAGGTTCCAAAGGACTACCGGTTGCTTTGCTGCCATCGGCTTTTGATGCAAAGGCCACGCTTCGCGATCGCATTGGATTTAAAAAGGTAGAGACGGAAATGCCGTTCTTCCGAGAAGCCATGAGGATCGGAGAGAAAGATCGTCAAGAATTAAATCGATTAGCTGCGAGCGAAAATGAAAGTTATTTGATGCCGTTGATTACAAATATTTATGACGATGTAACGGCTCTTGTTGGTGGCGCTATGGTTAATCCAGAGCGGATGATTATGCAGCTTCTTTCAACGGGTAAGATCAGCATCGTTGCCAATCGTTTGAATTATGACTACGACTACAAGATGCCTGCTACTCATAAGGTCACGCTTACGGGGACTGACAAATGGAGTGATCCAACAGCGGACATTGTAGGAGATATCAAAACATGGCAGGATACGGTCGAGGATGATACCGGTGTTCGACCGTTGAATGGGATTTGTACACGGAAGACCTGGAATTATATTCTTTCGAACAATGCCATTCGCTTAGACATGAATCCATTAGGCGGCCAGAACATCATTATGACGGATGCGCTCATGAAGCAGTATCTGCAAAATAAATTAGGTGTTTCGATTGCAGTCTATAACAAAAAGTTCGCTCTGCAGGACGGCAGCAGCAACTTGTTCTTCCCGGATGATTACTTCACCCTCATCCCTGAGGGGTCACTAGGGAATACGTATTTCGGCACCACGCCTGAAGAATCTGATCTAATGTCCGGAAGTACCTCAGCGGATGTTTCTATTGTAAATACCGGTGTTGCGATTACAACGATTAAAGAACCGCATCCAGTCAATGTGGAGACGATCGTTTCCGCGATTACTTTGCCTTCGTTCGAGCGCATCGATCAGATTTATATTTCAAAAGTAAATTAATAAAGTAGAGGTGAAAAGAAATGACGGCTAAAGCAAAAGAAGAAGAGTCGAAGAGTGTTAAAGTGAAATTTACTTCAAACGTAAAGTATCGCGGTAATTACTACCCTTCAGGAACAGAATTAGAAGTTCCTGTTGAAGATACTGCTGCCCTTATCAAAGATGGTGTCATCGATTCAGGTGATGTTGACGATGACGATTAATGATTACTTGAACAAACTTAAGGTGCTATTAGTTATCCCTATGGAAGAGAGCAGCAAGGATGGCAGTCTAATCTTTACAATAGAGACGGTCATTCAGGCTGTACGTACCTGGTGTAACATTCCAAGTGTTCCGGTAGAGCTAGAGAATGTGGTTTTACAAATCGCTGAGGATCAATATAGGACAAAGTATGCATCAGAGTTTCCGGAAACGGAGCAGGTACTACAGAGCGTTAAGCGCGGGGACGTTACAACCACATTCGGTTCATCAAAGTCTACGGTTAAAGCTGGCCCAGGAGCGTCATTTTTGCAACGATATGAAAGCCAACTAATCGCTTATAGGAAATTGAGGTGGTAGTCTCTTGGGTTTTGGAAATGTTGCAGCCGAGAGAGCTGCGATTGAAATGACTTATGAAGGACGTTGTACGGTCATAGAATTACAGTCAGTAAAGGATCCGGTAACTAAGGCGACAGGCCAACAGCGGATTATAGTCCTACAGGAGGAGCCTTGCTCCTTATCTCAAACTTCGCTTAGAGGTGTGACGAGTACGGATACCGATAATACGATTGATTACGACGCTAAGCTCTTTATTTCTCCGGATGTAACCATTATTAAAGCAGGTAGTGAGATAAACGTCATTCAAGATGGAATGGATATTAGGTTTCAGCAAGTTGGAAAGCCGTTTCGTTATCCAACACATCAAGAGATTTTGTTGAGTGATGTTGGCCGTGCATGAGCCGCTTAGGTGACTTTAGTTTAATGGAGTTGAAGGATTTTAAGAAAGGTCTAGATCAACTTCAAGAACATGCTCCTGCATTCCTATATGGTGCTACAAGATGTCAAGACAGTTATTTTAATATAGTTAAGGTGTGAAATGATTCACAATGTTCAGTGGGTAATGAGACGTGAATGTTCTAGTGCTTTGCCTGAGAT
>NZ_JCAUAQ010000032.1:0-48006 GCF_059692035.1 Paenibacillus sp. J22P143 | reverse complement strand
ACAAGGATTAATGCATTTCAGCCAGTGCCTTATTGCAACCGTTTCGGGTAACAGCCCTTCCTGCAACGTCCCTTGTTTTCCAAGTCCCTTACAGCCTAGCTTTTTTTTTTTTCTGAACTTAGGTGCTTCCTCTAAGCCTGTGAGATTAATGCCACCATAGTTCGGCATAGCGTATTTCATAGGATAAAGTTTTACTTTACGCCACTCACCCCATCGTTTAATGGTACATGCGTTTCCGCATGCTCTAACTTTAGACCTGTACATTCGGAAGTTCGTCAGTTCGCTTCTATGCGAGCATTCTCACCATATTCAGTTTTTCAGCCGCGCGACATATCCGTTGGCATACCTTTTCTATTCGAATGGCTCTAGCCTTCGTTCTGTCGAATCTACCTGTACTTCACACCTCATGTTCTGTTAAACATGACGCGTGCAGGAGTATTGGCGGGATGGTTTCGGGATACATGGTTCCGTCATTCCCATCCTCGGTTGTAAAGTTGAGATCACTGCTGTAATCTCCTGCTTTTCACACTATGTGATGCTTATAGCAGAACTTGTCGTACTTACCCGTTAGCGCAGTAAGTTAGAGATTTTCTTTATAAATTCGGATATTACTTTTTTTCTGGTTCCAAAGTTCTTCTTTAAATTTTTCATAACTAGATACGGTCAAGTTCAGCTTTTGCCCAACTACTTTGGTTTTCATCAATAAGTCCCTATAGGCTTTTATAATATCTGGACTTTTCCAAAAATCGTCTTCAGACAATCCTGACAGCTTAATGCGATTTTGCATAATCTCTTTCATGTCCTCTGGGAAATCGGGCTGATTCATATTTTTTCTCAACTCTTGGATGTAAGAATTAATCTCTTCGTTAGAAACCGTGTATCCCTTTTCCATGGCATAATCAACAACAAGCTGCTCTTTTATCATATCGGTTAATAATTCCATATCTGTTTTGTTTACTTTGACGTCATTCATTTTCCAAATGAATTCAAGGTTTGCTTTGTAGAAAACAAAATCCTTAACTAGAATGTTTTGACCATTGACGGTCGCTGCAATGTTGTTACCGTCTACTTGGTGCTGTACGAGTTTTTGCTTGATTTCATTGAAAAGTTCACCGATAGAAACCTTGCTAATTGCGTAACCAGCCGTAGGAAACACCAAAATTACGCAAAGAGCGATTAATAATGCCATACGTTTTTTTTGGAGAAGTACAGTTACCGAAGAATGTGATTTACTTAAAACTTCCGTATAATTCACAGATGATTCTTCTTCCGCCACTGCATTCCGAAACATATTGGTCAACCTAGATTCAATCTCATTAGTATTATCTTTAGGTTTCATCCAAAATCCCCCCTCCTTCTGCATTCAGCTCGAATTTTAACTTTTTTAATGCTGCATGGAGCCTTGATTTACAAGTCCCTAACGGTATATCTAAGATGGACGCAATTTTGTTTAATTGCATGCCTGAATAGTAACGTAAAACTAATATTTGCTTATATTTCAAATTTAACCTGCCTACGGCGTCCCACAATTCTTGATCACGTTCATGCTGGAGAAACTCTGATTCTGAAGAAACAGTGCTTTTTGAATTTGGAATATCGCCAAATAATTTTAACCATTTTTGTTTTCTCATTATGTTTTTTGTCACGTTAACCGTAATCCTGTATAACCAAGGTTCAATTGGTTTTTGTGGGTCATATAAGTGATACTTCTTAAAAACCCTAATAAATGTTTCTTGCGTGATATCATCCGATAGGGTCCTTGAGCGTGTTATTAATAATGCTACCTTAAAAACATAGGGAGCATATGTTTCAAATATCTTAGATTTTGGTTGGTCTGAATCACTATTCAATCGTATCCTTGCCTCCTATCTTAAACCTCATGTGATATACACCTTGAAGCCTAAAATGGTTCAATTATAAGGGGAAATATTTTAACATAGTTTTTTTACAATTCTGTCAGTTAGCGCAACGCCCATCAGGACATCTGTATATAACCGCTTATTTTGTGCAGAAGTCAGAATAAGAAGGATCCGCCGCGGCGGATCCTTCTGCTGTTTTATAAACTATCGTTACCCGTTAGCGCAATGATCCGTACTTTTACCTGTGATATGGTTATCCGTACTGTCTGCAGCGGCAAGTTTGAAAAGGCCATCTTTTGCGGGATGGCCTTTTCATCTGTTCAGTTAGTTCAGTTACATTTAGGATTAAAAAAATATTTCATGTCAGTCTATGACTTTTGGTTTTGCCGATTGGCGAATTTTCTGCTCGAACTCTCTAATTTTTTGCTCCGCCTTTTCGTAGCTAGGCTGGAGTTCGGTCGGCAGATTCTTCACTTGAACGGGGCCATCGCTTGGGTTAACTCCAGCTCTCGCCAAAATGGTCTCACGTTGCATTTGCGCTACAATATAATCGTCGTATTCTTCGGACGTCAGCACATTACGGGCCATTGGTAAGTGATTCAAACGGTCAAAGTACGGCTGGATATCGGCATAAAGCTGCTTTAATTTGGAGTATGTTTCCGGGTTAAGTGCCGAGAAATCAATCTGCGAATGGTCTTTGGCATATTCCACCTTGGCGACAACCATTTGTTTCGACAATTTCTCGAATGCAGGATAATCATCGCCCAATTCGCGCTGCGCTCCTGCGAATTTCATTCCAACTTTCTGGTATTCCTGTATCGAAACCGTAACAACTTTCTTTTTTAACTCAGTGTATGAACCGTAAATGCGGTCAGCGAAATCGGGACTTGCAAATGCCATGGCCGTAAAAGCAAATGCTCCGATAAGAACACCCACAGCAATGCGCTGCAATTTCCTTGGTCGGCTTCCTCTTGTCTTCTTCCATCGTTTAAAGCCTTCAGCAACCAATTCGTCAAGCTCCACTGGAACTTTAATCGTTCGGGCAGAATTTTGAAAAGACCTACGAATTTGTTCGATATCCATGGGAATCCTCCACCATTTCATTATTATTTGCCCAAGTCAATCGCAATTTCTCAACGGCAGCATGGTGCCGGGATTTTACGGTGCCGATAGGAACTCCAAGTAATGATGCCATTTCCTCGAAGCTATAATCCTGATAATAGCGTAGTACAAGTACTGTGCGTAGCTTCTTGGATATCTTCATAATTAACTGAAATAGTTCGTCTTGGGTTTCCAGATCAATCAAAGATTCATGAGCCGGTATAACCAACGTAACAAGTGATTGCTTCTTCTTTTCGAAAATGCGAAAGTTTCGCCACAGGTTTCTCCGGTGATTGTTCACTTGATGTACGACGATACCATGCAACCAGAAACGGAAAGATCGTTTTCCGTCATAGGAACGTAGCGATTTCCACAACTGAACGTATACTTCATTTGCTACTTCCACAGCGTCCTGCGAATTCGGGATCAAAAACGCTATCATCCGGTAGACGTCATGACGCGTTTCTTCATAAAGCTCTGCAAACGCCGTTTCGTCCCCATTCGCCATCCGCTTCAGCAGCTCATGGACATTCTCTTCCTCCATTAAAGGGGCCCTCCCTAAGAAAGTTTATTTTCGTCCTATATTGGTTCAATTCAGTAAAAAAGATCGGTTTTCTGAAAAGAAAAAAATGTACGCGGGAATCTCAGACTTTGTATGAGGTTGATTTTCGAAGCGGCGACAGGTTGGCATTCTTCAGTTCGCCTTTCTCACCGTGCGTCTTTGACGGGGCGTACCCCACTGTTAAAAAATCTTGCTTTCATTCGTACACTTTAATTCCATCACATTATCAAATATCAAACTCGACAGATTGTAGGATAAAATACAATAAATCTTATCATAAATTTAGAGTCTTTAATTAAACTAAACTGCCCGTTAGGTGAGCGAAAGGCTGCCGATCGTTCCGGCAGCCTCCCGTTACTGTGTATTGAACAAAACGTTCTGCGTTAGCTGAACAGCCTGCAGGATCTCGCCGGCAGGCTGTGTAATTAACCGGGTTGTCACGATCTGATCGAGAATGGCTTGCTGTGCGGTGAGCTGCACCTTGCGATTAATCGTTAGATACAGATTCTGCCCCTTGACCGGCTTGGTCAGCTTCATGTCGCCGACGATCCGGCTCATGCTGTCGATTTGATAGGATTTATAACCGTTAAGCCCCCGCATCTCCTTCTGATACATCAACTCGATGCCGTCGTAGCCGACCTCCTCGGAATCCAAATACTTAAGCGTGGGATCCGATTGATCCGCGTTGATTTCTTTTATAAAAGTCCAGATTCTCCTTGGCTCCCTTCAGCTTGTTCATATAGCCGACCAATTGAACGGCGACCCGGTCGGGACTGTACTGGCGGATGCGCTCCTCCACGATCTCCATGTCCGGATACTCGTCGCGGTGCTCGCTAAGATAGGCGATCTCTTCTTTTGACAGTCCCGATTTGATCCGTCGTTGTTGAAATGGCAGATGCGTTCTGCCTTTGATGTCCATAGCCTTGATAACTTCCTGAGTCGTCAACGGCTTGGAATTCACTTCGCCTTTTTCGTTAAACAGCTGCACGAGTTTTGCAGCCAGCGCCTCCGCCGCTTCTTGCTTAAAGCCTGTTTTGAAAGTAAAATATAGGGACTGAGTTGAGATCGAATATGCGATCTGCTGTCCCGCCGAATCTTAAATATTGCCGCGGATGGGCGGGATGGATACGCCCTTCGTGATCATGCTTGTCTGGCGTTCCTAGAGACTCGGACCCTCGACGAACTGTAGATAAGCAAAACGTACGATTAGTGAAGAGAACAGGAGAAATGTAAGCATGAAAAGACATTTAACCTAATACTGAAATGGCGACGGTTTCGAACTTTTTCTTTCGCACTTCGGTTTTATCATTAAATTCCATACCGTTCCCTCATTCCGTCACTCGATACCCACCCTTTAATTGTCATATATTCAGACGAATTCCTTTTTAGAGAGGTTCAATCTTTATCCCTGCACAATAAGAATAAGCAACCTTACGGGAATGGCGGGTATCCGAACTCAATACCAAGTTATTTTTCAAAATTTACGGGCTTCCGAATCCATGAGACCGATGAATTCCCGGATCGGCTGTCGTCTATATAAAAGAAGGCATAAATGAACACAAACTAATTTGACGAAGAGGTGTTTAGAAAATGGCATTAACGTCCGCATTCACGAGCTTCAACCTGCCTGTAAAAAACGTAGAACAATCGAAAGCGTTCTTCACCGGACTCGGATTCGAGCTCAACCCGCAATTCCCCGAGAACGAGAATTCGGTAGCCATCGTGATCGGCGACAACCTGCAGGTCATGCTGATCAATCAAGCATTCTTTAATACGCTCACGGAGAAGGAATCCGTCGATACGAGCAAGTATGCGCAGATGACGATCGCATTGGCCTTCGAGAGCCGGGAAAAGGTCGATGAAATCGTGAATACCGCGGTCTCCTTGGGCGGGAAATTGCACGCTGAACCTGAAGATCATGGGTTCATGTATCATTGGGGCTTCGTGGACTTGGACGGCCATCTGTGGGCCATTAACTACATGAACATGGATGCGGCAAAAGGTTAAGGCTAACGGAGAGCACGCTCGTACTAGGGTTTAAAAAGAAATCTTTCTAAACACCTCTATCCTGCGGAGGTGTTATTTTATTTGTTTTGTGAATTACGTCACGTAATACAAAAAAAGGGCTGCCGCGAAGCAAGCCCCTCAACTATCGTTACCCTTTAGTTCAACGAAATGCGCGAGCGAACTATTTATCTTACTGAATTATTCTCGTTGTGCTTTTTAGAAGCTAGGTGTTGTATTGGGTACTCAATATTGCATACATCACAATGATAAGCATAATTTCTTATAATTCGTTCAGTATGTGTATACAGTGTCTTACCGTCAAAACCTCGATCAACGAATGGCTTATCGCCAAGCGAGTGGTCTTTAATTTTTTTCTTCATTTTCGCTCCACAATCTGGACACAATTTCTTTTTAAAAAACATATAAATAAATTCCTTTAAAGTATGACTTGCTTCTATTCTCTTCCCACCCATAGACCAATTAGTAACCAAATTCTCACCTCCAAATATTTAAAAATTAATCAAATATCACTAATAAAAATAACTTACTCGAACCCGTTGCATTGATGAGATATTGTTTTAAACTATAGTTACCCGTTTAATATTCGATGTTCGTTCCATTGACCCTATTAAAACAGTCAACTAATTCTCGATAAGCTATATCATCTTCAATTCTCCATCTGAGAAGACCTTTAATTTGCGAAAATATTCTTGGCTTAATCCAATAAGGAATTGCTTGGTAAGTAATTTTGTCATCAACTAGATGTTCATAAAAGGATACCCCTGCTGCATTCCATAAATCTTCGGCTCTTTGATTGGAACACCATTCAGCATATTCATATATTTTCTTAAGCTGCTCTTCATCACCACGATGATGAGCTACTTTTACCATATCTGAGAGAGTCTGAAACACATCATAAATTGTTTCATGAAAAATAGTTCCAAAACGAATATCAAACAACTCCGTGGCTTTTCTTCTCCATACGCTCAAAATTCCACCCCTGTCCCCCACCCATCAAGATTTTCACCTCATTTTACCATACTATCCTGCCCGTTACTTCAACGAACAAAGCAGACTGCCACAGCAGTCTGCTTAATTTCACTATCGTTTCGCGTTAGTTTAATTACTTGGCTTTAGCTCAGTTCATTCTCATATGAATCGATTTCAATTATTTCTCTCAAATCGCGGTAAGCTAAGTAGATAGAAAGCCTGCCTATATCGATCCAAAGTGAGTAAATCTCAGTTCCAATAATTTTAATGTCTGTTAATTCCCCAGCAATCTTACTTCCGTTTTCATAAATGAATCTGTAATGTTTTCCAACTTCAAGGTTCATTAACTCAAACCACCTTTTAGAGTGTCTTTTCCTACTAGAATGAAATATAAATCATAACATGAATATTCAACAGTTGACCCCACAATCCTGCCCTTTCGTATTATGAGGTCAGCAGATCTTTCTGGTAAACCTCATTTTTGTGTGGTCTTATTATAGCGGTAGCCGGGGATCGAACATTTCTGCCCGTGGGACTTGGATTCCGAGAGCTATTCAGTTCATCCCCCCTACTTGTTCAACCATGGTTAGGCTGGTTGGGACATGAATCCCGTATCACATGCGATAGTGTGGAAGACAAGAAGGTTAGGGGTTTCCGGTTAAAATAATACAGGAGTGATGTCATGAATCCAGTCATCGGTTTGGATGTATCAAAGGGAGAGAGCCATGCTCAAGCTTTTTTAGATCGTGGAGTACCTCATGGGAAGATCTTTAGGTTTAATCATGATCTTGAAGGTCTAGCGTCTTTTCTAAGTTATATTAGAGGTGTGGAATCGGCAGCAGGGATTCGTCCTGCCATTGTTATGGAAGCAACAGGCCATTATCAAAGCCCCGTTGTTCAGTTTCTAGATGAGCACCAGTATTTGAACATCGTCATTAATCCGTTAATCTCACATAACGCCAAGAAAACCAATTTGCGAAGGTTAAAGACGGATGCTGCAGATGCCCATCTATTAGGGACCCTGTTCTACAAAGAAGAGTTAGAACCCTACAAAAAGCGCGGGCAGCATCTCATGAATTTACGCTTTCTAACACGCCAATATGAAGCTTTAACAGGTATGTATGTCCAAGCAAAACTACAGTTCCAGGCTATTCTGGATCAAGTTTTCCCTGAATATCATGGCGTGTTTGGTGACCTTTATTCAAAGGTGTCCCTTCGATTTTTGGCTTTACACCCAACATCAAAAGAAGTCCTAGAAATGTCTGAGTTGGAGATTACTACTGCAATCCAAAGTCTTACTGGACGCGGCAAATCCGTCTCATGGTGCTTGGAACGTGCTCAAATCCTAGGAGCGGCAGCAAAGCAAAACCCCTTTAAGGAGACGGCTTTTTCAAGCCATTTGATCTCCATGCAACTGCTCATCAAATTGCTTCTTCAATACCAGGATCATCTATCAACCCTAAATAAATCGGTAGATGGCCTGGCTGAAGAGTTACTTGAATATGATTTAATCCAATCGATACCCGGAATTGGTACTAAGATTGCTGCAACAATTTTAGCTGAGATTGGTGAGATCGATCGGTTTGATCACGCAAAAAAACTGGTGGCCTTTGCCGGTGTTGATCCAAGTGTTTTTTCTTCAGGCAAGTTTGTATCTACCCAAAATAAAATCACTAAGCACGGCTCCAGAAGGCTTCGGACTGCCTTATATCAAGCTGTACGATGCGGTATTCGTAGTAATAGAAATAAGAAATTAAGGGCTTATTATGATAAGAAACGTGCTGAAGGAAAGCTATTCAAAGTAGCAGTAATTGCATGTGTGAATAAACTCATCCACTGGATTTTTGCCATCTTAACTACTAAGGAAGCGTTCCGGTTAGAATGAGCAACAAGAAATAGAAATATATGGAATCTATTTCAGTGCTTAATAGGACGGTTCTTTCTTATGCACTTTTTTAAGTATACCACCTCATGAATCAGTCACTAATAATTAAATATTGACAAGCTATTAGCTGGAATAGCGGGGAAGGCTGCCGAACAATGATCGTCGGCAGCCTTCTCATGATTTGTCATTGAACTCTCGTTCTCCCGTTAGTTCAATTACATTTGTTTACTATTCTAATATTATTATTCCATGAAACTTATTATAATCTTTAAATACCCTTTCGTGATGCTTTGCAAAAGGCTCATTTGAAGCTTCCGGTAAATTATCTAATGGGTAAAACTTAGCATCCACGCTTTCATCAGTCTCTTTTTCAAGCGTTCCTGTCCATTCATCGACTCGAAATAGATACTCTATTATGTGATGCTCGTTACCCCAACGGTCTGTAAATGTTTGTGTTGTGGGAGAAGAATAAATAGCAATTAATGTTGCCTTAAGAACATCAAGGCCTGTTTCTTCTTTAACTTCACGCTTCATCGCATCAAACACTGAGTCATCTAGTTCCATGGTTCCTGCAGGCATACCCCACTTTTTATCACCACTACGCTTTATAAACAATGCACGACCTTTTTCATCAAGTACGATTGCCCGTACTGAGTTTGCGATTATCTTTTGTGTGCCAATGATTTTGCGAAGTTTGCCTATGTAAGAGTCGTGCCAACCGCTCATTTTTCTCACCTTTTGGATTATTCTGGATGTAAATATCATATTGTTTTAATCCTATCAATAAAACAACTGATTTTAGATGGAATCGTTCTAAAATTGACATTGAAGAAAATCACGTTTGTTGAATTTGTATCAACAATCCTGCCAGTTACTTGAGAAAAGGCAACCGATCCACTTGGATCCGGTTGCCTTCTCATGTTGTTATTGAATTCTCGTTCTGCGTTAACTTATCGGTTTAGTTTTTTTGATCTTTTATTTGTTGAATATGTCGTTGCTCGTGTAAATAGAGCAATTCAACCCATTGATCTAATGATAAGTCTTCAAACACTGGATGTTTAACAGCTATTTCCTCCAAAATGGACTTGTCATCAATTTTTTTTAGAACACCCAATAAATCTATTCTTGAAACATTTAATTGTTGAATCAGCAGATTTACGTAAAAAGGTCCCGTACCTGGTTCAGAAATTTTTGGTGCACTAATAAACTTCGATCTATCTAATACATGGTCAAGCGGTTTGCGTACTGTTTTAGTTAGTTTGTTTTGTTCAAGCCCGAAAAGAATTGCTTTAGTAAACAAAGTTTCCGTCTTCAATAAATGATGACAAATCTGGGCTATACTCCACTTATTTGTATCAAATTTTCGATTGAATACTTCATCTGTTATATGCGAAATCTCATTTAACAATTGCTCTCTTGTAAGATAAAGATTTTCTTCGAAATACTTCATGTTTTCAAGCCCCCCCAAACTAATGGTACTTTTACCCATTATTATATTACAAGGTATTATGACTTGGTACTAAATATTCACTCCCCAATGAATTAAAATAAGGCAAGATCAACCAATGATCGTCACTACCGCATATATGTTGAACTTGAACTACAGTTTCCATTAGCTTAATCCGATTTACATATATTACTTAGTCAGACGCGGTATTTATAAAGGATCTGTCGCCCAAAGCATTCCTATTTTATCATTATCGAATACGACTATACCTGTATCATAAGTATAAAATTTGGAACTAGTTATTGTTGTCCACCCATAGAGCTTAAAGTATCCAGAAATTGAATCAAATTGGCCATTTGTGTAAAAAACTGCCTCTGGCTGAAATTTCTCTAAAAAGTAATTACTTAATTTCTCAGCCAATGGTTTTGTCTCCAAATCGATATTATGAGTCATGTTTTTTGAAAGAGTATATGTAAGTATATTTTTAGCATAGCTTCTATTCACTTGTTTCCAGTTACCCTTTATTTTCTTGGGGTTATGGCCCATTCGTTTTAAAAAAACTTCTTTTAATTCCTCGTCTTCAATATTTTTTCTGTCCTCGAAACCACAAGTAACTTTACCGGAATTTCTTCTACTTAATAAACTATAAAACTCTTCATCATCTTTGATCATTGCTTATTTCCTTTCTTACAAGTATCGAATCAAACCTAACTAATAGTATTAAAAATATAATATTACCATACTTTGGAACCATACTACCCGATCGTATTATGAGATCAACCAGAACTTACTGGTTGATCCTTTTTGCATTTGCTTGGAGGATTAAGGTAGTCGGGTCGAACGTACCTGCCCGTGGGACTAGATCCCGAGCGCTATAATGTTCACCCCTACTTGTCATTACCATGATTGAGGCTGGTTGGGACTATGATCCCGTATCACATGCGATGCTATGGAGCGACAAGAAGAATCTTAGGGGCTGCCGGCAAAATATATACCAAGGAGAGATCGAATGAATCCAGTTATTGATCTAGACATTTCTAAAGATGAAAGCCACGGACAGGCTTTTTTAGATCGAGGTAAACCATTCAAAGGGACGTTTCATTTCGAACATACGCAAGAAGGACTCTTGAAATTGCTCCATATTATTCAGGAAGTTGAGCATGCCTCTGGACATCGTCCCACGCTTATTCTCGAAGCAACCGGGCATTATCAAAGCCCCGTCGTTCAGTTTTTGGAGGAATATCATTATTTATATATTGTGATCAATCCGCTTATTTCAAATCGACTTAGAAAATCTAATCTTCGTAAGTGAAATCGGATGCTGCTGACGCTTATCTTTTGGGGGAACTTCACTACAAAGAAGAGTTCGAACCATTCAAAAAAAGGGTGTGCAGTTACTTAATCTGCGCTATTTGACGCGGCAATTTGAGTCTTTTTCTAAGATGTGTGTGCAGACAAAGCTGCAATTCCAAGCTGTTCTGGATCAGGTTTTTCCAGCATATAAAGGCGTGTTTGGAGCTATGTATTCTAGTGTTTCACTTCGACTCTTATTTGAGTTTCCAACGTCATCTTCGGTTCTATTTGCAAATGAAGCAACGCTTTATACCAAGATCAGTCTTTTACTTTCTTCTAAACGAGGGCGCTCAGAAAACTGGATTAACGAAAGAGTCCATCGCCTGTTAGATGCGGCAAAACAGAATCCCTTTCAACAAACCATGTATTCAAGCCATTTGATTAACCTAAAGAACCTGATCACCCTCATTCTTCAGTACCAGGAGCATCTCGCTGAGTTGGAACATGCATTGATGCTCTGGCTAAAGAAATTGAAGAGTATGATTTAATTCAGTTGATTCCCGGTATTGGACCTAAAATTGCTGCAACAATTTTATCGGAAATTGGAGAATTCGACCGATTTGATCATCCTAAGAAACTGGTCGCATTCGCAGGTATTGACCCGAGCGTATTCGCTTCAGGTAAGTTTACTGCAACCCGAAATCGAATAACCAAACGTGGCTCGCGGCAGCTCCGATATGCGCTAGTTATGGCTGTTCAGTGCGGTCTGATTCGTTCTAGAAACACTCGGATTAAAGAGTTTTACGACCGAAAAAGAACTGAAGGCAAGCCTCACACTATATTCTTGTCATCCGATATACGGGGTGTTATATGGTGAGCTAGTTGCACGTAAGAGGGACATTAAACATTCATCACTTTGCTCACCATGTAAGTGAATGCAATTATGGACTTCAATCCGCCTTACATTTTATAGCCAGAAACAAATCAAATAATCCACAGGGGATAACTTAGGGGAAGACCGTGTGGTTGTAGGTTAAATGAAGGAAGCACTGTGAGTAACTCACAGGCTTCTTTTCATTGTCATTGTTGGTTTATTCACCTTGTGAAAACGCAATAAATTCATTTTCTACTTCTGTATCCATGATTGTACCGCTTCTGTTATTTAAAAACTTGTCAAAAAAAGCAACCATATATGGCTTCATAAGTGCATGAACCTTTTTAACGTCAGAATGGGGTGCGATGCCGTATTTTAATATCGGTGACCAAAGTGGCATATCAGTTAAGCCAAGATGTGTACTATTTTTGATATAAAGCTTATATCCGCCATTTCGGTACATCCCCTGTGTACGCTCGATGAATTGCTGGTAGGATCTATCCCATTGTTCCTTTGTCATCCCAGATTTTTGAATAGCTTCGTCGGTTGGATTATAGGCTTGCGTCTGCGCCCCGTCATCAGTGGAGATATACATAAAGGGTTTAGATACCCCATGACTAAACACGGTTTTCCCAAAAGGGAACCCATCCATATTAATGACCGCTTTGAGCTCCGGAACCTCACTAACCATTTGCATCGCAGTAGCACCACCAAACGAATGCCCGAAAATGCCAAGGCGATCCCAGTCTATTTTATTGGTGAAGATTTGTTTGGTATCCTGCTTATTAAGATTTTTTAATTCGCTTAACACGAATTTAACATCAACAATATGAATATTAGTAATTAATTCATCTGATTTATCCACATCAGCTAAATAATCAAGATTAGTGTCTGCGGCAACCACTTCACCGTTTGGGAACGCACTCAAGAACGAATAGTTCGTGTGTTGAATGGACGCGACAATATATCCGTTACTTGCCAGTTCTTCATTTTGCGACGTGTACTCAATAGGCGTTTGTAGGAGTCCGTGGGAAAATAAGACGATCGGATAGGTACTTGCCTTTGAAGATAACTTTACATCAAGCGATGCGTGCGTGTTAACGCCATTTAAATAACTTGTAAGGAATGTAGGGATGTTGAATCGATCTGCAAGGGCGTGTGTCATCTCTTTCTTAAAATAAGGAGCCATCTGTCCAACCTCATCGGTAGGATAGGTCAATGTAACCAATAGCTTACGATCTCCACGCGCTTTATCGGTAAAGACATAATCCGTCGTACCCACCTTATAGGACCCACTTGGTTTTTCGATCATAAATACGGGCAATAAGAAGAGCGGCAGCACAGATACCAGCAATGAGATACTGCCAACAACACCTAGAATAATTGACACAATCCTATTAGGTCTCTTGTTCTTCCCACTTTGTTTATCAAAATAAAACAGCATAATGATCGTTAGGATCGATAAGCAAATAAGCTGAAAGCGGAAATGCCCAAGGGCTGCATCGATGAGAATAAGTAGTGCCGATACACATGTGACACCAAATAAAAAGCTGGTGTATTTGTTTCGAACGAACAGCATCCACATCCATGAAAATGCAATAAGGGCAATAAAAAAGCCTTCAATTATAAACAAAGTAGCACCTCTTCACACAGGATATCCAAATTGTATGCAGCGATTGACGTATTAGAAGCCGAGTAGGATGCAGAGCTTTAAGCTTTTTTCTTTTTTAACGCCTTGCAGAATTTGATGATGGAAATGTAAAACTGGGATTTTGTTAATGATTTATTTACTGGAGAATCATTGTTAAGATAATCACTAATTTGCTTTCTTCTATCTGAAATTAAAAGTAAAGGTAATTTCTTTGGGGAAAACCATCGTAATTGTGATGTTTCAGAGCCAGTTTTTCCTCCAACTATTTTCCCCAAAAAAACATGCTGAATGTCATTAAATTGAGGTCTATTATAATCTCCGATTTTTCTTTCGATTTTTACTAGATATCCTGTTTCTTCTTTTGATTCTCTAATAGCACATTCCTCCTGGCTTTCTCCTTTTTCAATCCTTCCACCAGGTAAATCCCAGATAGGGAAGTCTCTTCTCCTTACTAACAATACTTTATTTTCTTTGTTATTAACTACAGTAAAACAACCTTGCCTTTTTGTCATGGTTCTACCCCCTAGCCAGATTAATCAAAATCCATGCTTTATTTAAACATTACCATATTCAGGGATTTTCAATAAACGTTTTCTTAAGTTTGTTTTGCATTTATACCCGTTGATTGAACAAAAAAAGAGCTGCCGCGAGGCAAGCTCCTTCACTATAGTTCCTCGTTAGTGCAACAATTGCCATCACATACGCCGGGGAGCCATTGAAACAGACAGCGTCACGGATTCAGGGAGAAGTTATAACTAGCATGGATGCACTTGCCTTGCAATAATCATTACTTCAACGCTTTTAATAACGCCTTGGCCGCCTTGCGTACGGTCGGCTTATTATGATCTGCATATTCGTGCGCGATATGCAGAATTTCTAAGGATAACGATGGAGCGGCTGCCGCAACTGTACCAAGTCCGGCAAGTGCCCGTCCCACATGTTTGCCTTCCCAAACATGCATTGCATCCCTCAAATGAGGATACGCCAACAGGGCAGCTTCTTCATTGGCTCTCGCCAAATTTCCCAAAGCATCTACGGCGTAATCTCGCACGATTGTGCTGGAATCCTTCTGAATAATCGCAATCAGCTTAGGTAGAAACACGCTGCCCTTCCCCGACACTCGTTCAATTGTCAGGGCAATGGCATGCATAGCCTCCCACCGTACTCGTGTCACTTTGCTAGACAGCAGCGGCACCAACAAGTCGAAATAGGGCGACACCAGCTCAGGCCGTGACTCCGCAACCTTTGTCATCACCTCGCAACAATCGCCAAGTAATGAAGCATCTGAGCCTGTAAGGGCTTCAGCAACCTCCGAAAGTAGCGCTGGATTATCTAGACACTGCAAAGTGACAACCCGATTAGCCTCCTGAGTTCGGTCGCCAACTTGTGATGATAGTTGATTAATAATTTCCATGAGATCCTCCCATTTTAATGGTCTAATACATTTAGTATTGCCTGCTTGCATCTCAAAAGCTTCAGCTTCCCTATCTCATTAGTCTTGCTTATAATTTCCTTTCAATACACCTGACACCAATCCCGCACCAACCATTAAAATTAAAAACCCGAAGTTCCATAAAAATGATCCGCCGTACAACGCAATCTCCAGCGCCGTTGTTTTGTTCAATAAGAGGACAGCGAGTTTAATCACTAGCATCGCAACGCCAACTACAAATAAGATTCAGAATAGGATTCAAGCCCAAGTATGGGCAGTCCAAATGGTTTTGGTTCTGAGGTTGACGTTTGAAGAAAGTGTTCCCTTGCCTGAAGTTTTTGAAGCTATGTCCTTGTTTGTGAATTAGTCTTTCCTTCATCTGAAAGGGTACTGAATCGGAAACGGTAAGAAAGAAATTGGGGCATCCGACTGGGTGCCTTTTAAACTTCCCTTCATAATTGATATGGTGAACCATATCACAATTTTGGTAAAGGAAAAATTAGAAATAAGGGTACCGATTGCTTATTCAAACCGACTTCCATCATGTCGCTATTGAACTATCGTTCCCCGTTAGATTCCTGTAGATGGATAAATTTCAGCTTTGTAAAAAAAGGAGCGCCTCTGTACGATGGAAGTACGCAACGGGTCAAAAGCCCTTTAATTCCATCATCCAGGAGGACGCTCTACTATGAAGTTTAAATCACAAGATAAGCAAAATCAACTCATTGAAAATATTACCGTTAATCATATTGTTGTTGGTGTAGACATTGCTCAGGAGGCTCATGATGCTAGAGCCGTTAACTTCCGTGGTGTCGCTCTCGGTAACCCTTTAGTGTTCAATAATGACGAAGATGGTTTCAAGTCCCTCGACCGTTGGATTCGCGACTTGTTAGTTTCATATAAGCTATCTCAAATAATCGTTGGTATGGAACCGATACCGTAGATCTTTAAATCAAATGGATCCCATTCTGCAATGATTTTATGTATTTTGTCTCCTAGAGAATTAATAACATTTCCTCCTCTACGTAACATTAACGAGACAGTGAGATGGTGATGCTCTTGTTCTTACGTTAGCGTAGTGATCTACTTGACATCTAAACACAAACCTTTAATAGCCAAGCTTCTTAGAAAGTAATACTTTCAATCAACAAAGATTTACACTCTTTTTATTTTACGTATTTTGTTCATTCTTGTAACGGTTTATCTGGTACCCAAACGATCCCGCTGTAAGTTGAAATATGATACCAATTGACCTTCTCTGGGGAAATCCATTTTTCAAAAGAAAGGACTTCCTGATCTTTGAAGGTGCCTTCATCATGGGCAACTTCTCCTGTAAGTGGGAAATAATAGGTTTTTGTTTCTGAGGTTAATTGTACTTTTTCTTGTGTTAATGTAATGCCCTGAGGTCTTTCCAATGGTGCTCTATCAAGGTTGACCACTTTCCAACCGAATGGAGTTTGGATACGTGCCCAACCTTCATTTATCCTGTCAGCTACATATGTTCCCGGCTGTAGCCAATTTTGTAAACTTAGGCTTGCGTCACTGTCGATATCAAAATAACGTGTGGCCGTTCGCAGTGTAATTTTTTCGTTATCTAAATCGGATTGCATTAGCGGACCACTCTCAGATTCAAATAGAGGATATGTTTTAACCCATTTATAAGTTCCATCTTGTATTTGAATCTTGAACCATCCATAAATTTGAGTCTTAATGTTGAAAATGGAACTTGCAACCGCTTGAACTATTCCAGGAGTCGCTTTCACACCTTTACCTACAACTTCATAGGGATGATCATAAAGCAATTCCTTCCCAGTCATTTTAACGACTCTGTCAGTTGACCTCTCCTCATGCAGAAAGTCTTCAGGGATAAATGGATCGACAATCCACTTCTGCCCCTGTTGTTTAGTAGAAATTCGATACCACACTGGAGCTTCCAACATTGCTCTTCCTGTATGAGCCCCTTTGTATAAATATTTATAAACGGCTGTTACATGCACCTTTTGTGGTGATATTATATCTTTAGGTGGTTCGGTTTTGGAATAAACACCGACATCGGGTTGGCCATATAACTTCATATCTTCAATAAGGGTAATGTCCCTGTCTACTTCCCAATATCCGCCAGCAGTAATTTTGTTATCATCCTCGATCCATTTTTCTCCCATCCAGGTTTTTATACGTATATATTCTTTACCTCGGGTGTTTGCTAAACAGTTTTTCGGTTCATTCGGTTCATTCAGAGTACAAGCCACTTCTACCATCTGCATTCCGGAAATCGAGCCAACGATAGAATTTGGATATCTATAGTCATCCAGCAGTTCCGTCTCCGATAGAACAACCAGTTGTCTATTCGACATCAAATCAATTGTCGCCTTAGCTGAGGTGCCTAAAAAACTAAACCCACCGTACAATAGTGACATCGCCACTGCATACTTAACAACCTTTTTCATACACACACACCCTTCTCTAAATAAACTTTGTAATAATCTTAATTGGATAATTATACTAAATTCACCTTATTAACAAATATGCTTCACAAAATCTTCACTCAGTTATCCGTACAAAACTCCTTCATTTAAAAGACTTAAATAACTCGAATCATTAGACGTGGATATATGGATTAGTTTCAAAAAGAACGGTTTAGGTCGCAACAATTTCATCATTGAATGCGTCTATACTTACAACATTAGGTAATTGAGGTGGAAAAAGTATATGTATTACAAAATGATTTTTATCGTTATCCTTTATGTTGCATCAATAATACTTACTATTGAGCCTGTTACCATTCCTACTGGCGATAGTAGCTTTGAAGAGTGGGCGGACCAACAATGGTAATTCGGTACTATTAGATTTTGCTTACCCTATTAACTTTTAAGCGAAGAATTTTAGAAATTACCATTACTATTCCGACCATTCTTTCAACTAAAAGGAAGCGGATGCCGGCCACGGCGATCTTCTCCCTGAATGTCCAACTATCGTTTAGTAGAATGGCCATTGCTTTGATAAAATAATTGAAAAAAGCAAGCGATCAAATGAGGTAACATGAAACAGTTCAATGCTAATAAAGCACCTGAAGATATGTTCACTAAGGCAAAATTGAAGAAAATGGGTCTATCCCCCATTTCTGATCACTCTGCTTATATTACTTATCCCCCAAGTAAAAGACGCTATAAGTTATACAAGCTTAAAAACGCACGCCCAATTGACAATAATGTAGGATATTCCCTACTCATTTCTGTTAGAAAATCAAACGAAGAAAATTTAAGCCCAGAGAAGCTACGAGATATCAGTAAAAGACTCCACTCATAATATGACTCAAAATAATCAGCTATATTTCGAATTATAGTAACGAGTTGCTGAATTAATCTGTCCGTTACTTGAATGAAGGAAAAAAGGAGCTTACCGCGAAGCAAGCCCCTCAACTTTCGTTTCTCGATAGCTCAATGTCCCGGATAACTGTCCAATAGCAACAACAAGCTCAAATTAAGTCTTAGTATTAGCAATCAATTAACGCTCCAATCTATATGAAAGCTGCCACTGAAGTGGGAGCCATACATGATGAGCTTGACCGTGCCGTCTTTATCAATTGGAAATTCAGTCCAGAATTTACTTTGATACTTTGCTTCAGGGAGATTGTTTGACATCTGAACCTCATGTCCCTCTTCATCATAAATCTTCATGTTATAACTTCGTCCGTTCTTATGATCGGCTTCAATGGTAATTTTAAAATTTTGTCCTTTTTCGACTGTAATTGGAAGCTCGTGCTTCCCGTTAAACAATTCAAATGAAACTTTTCATTTCTTCTATTGACTTATTTTCAGATGTTCGTAAGGAGTAAACTCTTTTAATAAAGTCATCTGTGGCAAATTCGCTCCAACGATAAATATCCTCAAAGTTATTGAAGTAATTGATTATCACGGAATTTAATTCAGGTATCCCTGTACCTATTCCATTAACACGACCGGTGTCTATTCCATTAACACGATTATTTTTATGGGATTCAACTCCAGATACAATTAGCAGTAAAAAGAGAATAGTTATTACTGATAATCTGATCATAAGCATGTTAACGCTCCTTAACTAAAAGGATTACTCCAATTGCGCATAATGACTAGTCAACAAACTTTGCAAAAACACCTTACATAAGAGTATTCGCAATGTGAATGAACTATACTGCCCGTCCCTCAGCGCCGCAGCGTGTTTCCAATGGAAATAATACGGTAAATTAAGCAGCACATTAGAAATCAGTCCAACTCAGGATCGGAACATGGCGAGAAACGATAGGTATTTCTTAAACACAAATTATAAGTTACCTCTAGCGGCACCTTAAAAATTAGAAACTTTTCTCATTTTTATACGTAATAGGTAATGGAATCTTTTTCCATAAAAAGATATTTGAGGAGTGAATGGAATGAAAATAATGAAACGAACGCTGAACACGCTCGCAAAGTCAATGTGTATAACAGTTATAGGAGTAAGTGTAATCACTTCAAGTGCACTGGCCGCTGATATGGGCACTGCGATCCCACTAAAAGTGGTTTCAGATACCAAAGCGGACATGGCGGATGCAAAAATTTCGAAAGATCAGGCTGTTGAACTTACAAAAAAACTGTTTCCTGCTTTAAAAGAGGCTACTGTCCAATCTGTTGATTTCGGTGACCCCAATACATACCCTCCACGTAATGAGAAAGTCTGGACAATTCAGTGGCAATTCAAAACAGAAAATGGTACTAATGGCTTCAGCAGCAGAGTGGATGCTATGAATGGCGACTTACTTCAAATGTTTGTTCCTTTTCTTAATGATCCTCGCAGCAGCAACAGCAACCATTTTCCTCCCAAAGTAACTAGAGAAGAAGCACAGCAGCTCGCTAAAGATTTTATTATTCAAGCTGCCCCTTCTATTGCGCCAGATAGTTTGCTTATTAACGATGATAATACACCTTATCAAGACCAAACTTCTTTGTTTGGGCCTGTTCAATATTCCTTCAATTTCAATATTACAATTAATGGCGTGAAATTGAATGATGGCGGGATTCACGTAACGCTAGACGGTGAAGGAAATGTCTTACAGTTTAATAAAGCCATTCAATTAAGTAGTTACCCGACCACTGTACCAAAAATAACGATGGAACAAGCAACGACGTTCGCTAAGGAACATCAAACAGTAGAATTACAATATATCCCGATGCGTAAAGGGGGAATCAAAATCCAATCCTGGTGGCTAGGATATGTGCCAAGCCTTCAGCCGATTGATGGACAAACCGGGCAATTTGTGACACTTAGCATGCCAGACAAAACGCAAGCATCAAACTATGTATCTGTACCTAAAAAAGATAAAGTATTTACCGCTCCCACGGCAAATGGAGAATTGACGGCCGAACAAGCTGCACAAATCGCGGAACAAGCTTTCCCTGTACTAAAAGAAAAGAAGCTTCTGCAAAAATCCCTCAATGAGGGTTGGAGCGGCGATAATCATAAAGTCTGGTCGTTAAATTGGGGAAATGAAGAGCTTAGGATGGGGCCTTTCGGATCGTACAGAGCTAACATAGACGCTCAAACCGGAATTATTTTAAATTACTCGACAGATATGTACGGTCCTTACCCGCCTGCTGCTAAACCAGCATCAAATGAACCCGTAATTTCGAAGGAAGCAGCACTACAGCGAGCTGAAGAAGTGATCAATCTTATTTATCCAAATGCTAGTGAAGATTTAAAACGAATCGATACCACCAACAGCTCGGATGCTTCATCAAACCCACCGCAAAATTATTATTTTTTGTTTCAAAGATTTTATAATGGGTTGGCAGTTAGTGGAGAAAATGTCAACTTAACATTGGATTTACAGGGAAATGTGACTAACTATTATGGAAACAGGACGGTTTTGGATGACCAAGTTATGGCTGCTTTGAAAATAAACGTTTCTAAGGATCAGGCGCTGACCCAAATTTGGGAAGCTACGAAACTCGAATTACAGTTAAATTCTTTTGGTGGGTACATGTTCAATTATGCGTATGAACAGCCGATTGCTAAATTAGTGTACAATCCAGTTTTGAAAAGCGGCAGCTTGAATTTCAAAGCGTTGGACGCAACCGACGGCACCTGGAAACCTCTATGGTCATATCAGACTCCATCCCCACAATCTTCCGAGAAGCCAACCGATATTTCTGACCACTGGGCACAAAAAGACCTGGAGACCATGATCCAATATCAAGTCCTTACTACAGATGACTCGGGTAAGTTGAACCCCGACCAAACGATCAAGTATGGGGATTGGTTGACGATGATGGCTACATCTTTGACGCCTCAATACAAAAATTATTACAATGGAAACATGAGTGATAAGCAGATTTTTGCCGATATCACTGAAAGCAGTCCTTATTTTGATGCCGTTCGTACATTCATACAACAAAAATGGCTGGATGCAGATTCAAATATTAATTTAAACGCAGATCAAGAATTAACACGGGAAGTGTTGGCATCTTCATTGATTCATATTCTTAAGTACAATAAACTGTCTAGCCTCTTGTCTCCCACATTAAAAGAACTGCCTTTCACAGACAGCAATTTGATTACAAACAAATCAGATGTAGCATTAGCCGTTGAACTAGGAATTATGGAAGGGTCCTCTGGCGCATTCGAGCCATTAGCTAAAGTAAGTAAAGCGCAAGCTGCGGTTGTCATTTTGCGTCTTGTCCGCTTACAAGGCAAACTTGATCAAACGATCGGACAATAGATAATGAACTTGTGTGTTGCAAAAGTTTTGTCGACGATGAAACTCGATTAAATTTCAGCAAAAAGGAGCTGATCCTCAAGTCATCTTTAATGACCAAGGACAGCTCCCTTCTTATTATCTTGATGCGTAGCCTTATCTTGATGTTATTGAACTAAAGTTAGCCGTTAGTTTAGTTCCGCAGCAGCTGTTCAAAGTTGCTTTCCGTGATTTATTTACTCTTTCAGATATGAATCAATCGGTTCAAATTCTGAGCAACAAATGATTAACTCCGCACTATTGGGCATCGAGAAAAAGCCCATTGTTTGGGACGCATACCCCTTTTCGCTGGGATCGACGTGTATATGATAACCATCGGTAAAGTCATTATGAGCCAGTCTCAGTAACTCCTGTGCAAAGCCAATTAATCCGTTTCTATTTAAGCTGATCATCACTCGATTATTACTTATTATTTCAACCTGTCCTACATTATCTTTGCTTGGAAACTCGGGAGTGTTGTCATCAATATTTAAATTAACGATAACGGAATTCATACTCTTTCACCTCTATAAATGAGATTAAGCAACAATCACATTGTACCACATTAGAACCTTCAGACTTCGAGCGGATGAGAGTATTTCAACAGCCAATCTCAATCTTTTTACAAGGTGAACTTAAAGGCGAGAATGTACTTATACAATCTCATGATAACGAATTTGTATTAAGCACCATCGGAATGCGATATGTTAAAGCAAATTATAAATTTCTTAGTAAAAGATAATTCCACCTATACTAGCGATCCCCTGATAAGAAAACAATAACAAAAGGTCAGTCTGCAAAAGCAAACTGACCTTTTGTTATGTAAGCGTCAAATACTCCCCACATTACATACCTCAACAGAACATGAGAAAATGAATCTATCCTAAATCAAGGGGGGTATCTCATGGATAAACAGCAACGCTTGCAAGAATGGACGGCTAGAATCACAGATTTTATATCTAGCGGTCTGACCATGTCCGCTTGGTGCCAGGCACATGGCCAAACCATTCACCAATTAAAATACTGGCTTCGGAAATTAAACGAACCGTCAGAGCTTTCCTCGTCTTCATCATCTCTCACAGTCCATGTTGGGCTCGTCGGAATTGAAGTTCATACCGATTTTAATCACGAACTGCTACGTGAAATCGTTCGGGTCAAATTTAAAACTTTCAGGTAGCTGAAGTAAAAAGAACATTTCTTTCCCTTCATATGCAGCAGGTCAGGGATCTAGTCTTGGATTGGGATGGGCCTTACCGTGCTTCTGTACGTCAAGAGGAGCTACAGCCGATCATCGATCGCATGACCGCTGCCAGAACCGAGTATTACAATTGTCTCTTGGACGTGAAGGAACTGGAAGCTAGGTATCACAATGCACAGCAGGAACTTCATTCACTAGCTTGGAAGGACAACAGCAACCGTCCAGGTGATCACAGGCTTCCTTCCACGATCGTAGCGCAAAGTGATCTGCCGCTGATTTCCCGTGAGGACATGCTATTGATTGAAAGCCTGTAGCGAGGAAGCTCTTCTTCTTCCAATGAGTATTCATTTCTCTTTAATCATAGCGTTAGTCAAAAAGGATAGTCCAGTAACAATAAACGCTGCCAATAATGATACTTCTGCGCCAAACAAAGAGGGGACTAAATTGGATTCCTCCAACCAATAGAGTAGCGAGGTAGATAATACCCATTTCCACAAATATTACAGTGGCACATGCAGCACAAATTAATAAAAGTAACGAAAGAAACCCAATTATTTTATCAGACAGCTTTAGTTGCGTGAAATCTTCTTTTTTCCTGACGTAGAAATATAGTGCGGCAAAGATAATTAAAAATAAAACTATTGCGTTTAATTGGATCATTTTTTTCTCCAATTTATATTAAATTATGTTTATTCTCCTTTAATGTTCTGTTTACCAGTCCCTTCAACTAATACTTCTACATCAGCAGCTGTTGAAAGGAAATCCTAGATACCTAATTCTTGACTTGTACGATCAAGAACTATCAATCTGTTCAATATTAAATAAGTTCCAATAAGTGCACAAAATATGAGTGCAAATGGTATTATTGATTTAATTTTAGGCATACCGAATCTACCTCTATTCTCTTAAACTGAATTTTTATGTTCCTTGTTACTACTTTAAAGTTTATACGCAGTGAACAATTGGTAAGTTTTATAATTTTACATTTTTTCCAAATAAATTACATCTTTTTGATCAATGTCTTCCGGTACATGCCATGAATTATCTTTTAAAATGAAAACCCTCTCTTCACCTTTATGTTCTGCTAATATATATAGCTTTTCATGAAATTCCCTTTCCCACAAAACATTATATGCTGGTTCATCTTTTTCAGTTTTCCTGTACGTTAAAGATTCCGTTTTTATTAGCGATCCTTTTGATGTATAGATCGCATTCATTAAAGGAGAGTCTAGCTTGCCTAGTAGCGTGGATTCACCGATAATTACTCTTTGCTCAGAGTACACAGAATATTGCCACTGCATCCAATCAAAAGGTAATCCTGGCCTAATTAAATTCTCTGCAGGGGGTACAACTTTTATAACAGTTTCCGGTGTTAAAACGAATTGCCGTTTAATTTCGTATATAGATATTTGCTGACCTATAATTCTCAATATTAGGTACATTATTGAGACCATAATAGGAACATAAATAAGTTTTCGTTGTGTGGGTTTAATAAACATCCAAAAGAAAGCAATGATTAATGGAAACAAAAACCATGGATCTCCAAGCAGTAGGATATCAAGACTAATTTCTGTATCTACAAATGGATAAAAGAAAGGCACACCATGTTCAAAAGAATCCGGTATTAGGTGTGCTCCCAGAATAATGGCCACATTAATCAGAAAATGTTTCTTAAATGGCTTCTTCCTTGTGAGGATGCAAAAAACAACTCCTAAGAAAAAAGCGAACAATATAGAATGACTCAATACAGGGATAAAAAAGTATTTAAAAAAATCAGGTGTTATTGCAACGATTCCTCCGTAAAAAAATAATATGAATATTTGTTTACGCGCCTTACCAAAAGCACAATGCATGAGAAAAGCTAAAATGCTGCCAAGAATTAGGTGGGTTAATACATGACATATTAAAATGTACAATGACAATACCTCCATCAATTGAATCCATACCTCAAAAACATGATCATACTAAAACTGTTCCAATTGAATAAAACAATAATTTGTTAAGAAACCTCCCCTTTATATATTTACTGCGGGAATTTATATTTTTATTTTTTGTAGTAAGACTATTCCTTGTGTACTACCAAAAAAAAGCCATAGCTAGAGCAAAGAAGAGCCTATTCTCCATATTAGTCTCAAACCGTAAACACCGCCCTCTCAATTAACTTTTTTTTCCATTTTATACGCATTTCTGTGTGAAATCCAATTCTTACTTTAAATTGCCTTTAAGATAGCAAAGGTTGTAGCTGACGCGGCAGAACTGCTCCTTGTTTTGTTCAACTATAGTTATCTGTTAGCTTCTTTTAGCTTTTCAGCTTCAATTTCCCATTGTTCTTTGTCGCCTAGAAAAAAACTAACGACCGTTGGGGAGTCTTCTCTACGTCCGTCAGCGTAACTCGTACTATGGCTTTTGGTGCTTACAGCATGTATAGTTTCCTCATGATGGTTCGTTTCCGTAAGATTTCCGTCGCTACCAAGGTAGAACACTCTCAAAGTTCCTTCTTTCATCGGGGAAGATGTCTTCAGCTTTCCGCTAGCCGGAATTTGGAAAACATAGGTTCCGTTCTCTTTCTCGAGCGGCGGAGAATCCGCTTGGTCAAACGTTACCTCAACCCAGCCGGTATTACCCGTCAGAACGATGTATTTGTGTTGTTCAGGCACTGTATACCCACCGATTATAACTAATAAAATGACAAAAATAATGGTGGAAAAAACAAGAAATATTTTCATCTTCTTAACCTCTCCATACCCCGACTTAGTTGTACCTATTTCCCACTTTATCGAGTTCGGCTCCCTGGCAAGGACACAAAAAGAAAATCTCCTATTTTCAAATCCGATGCGCTTCCGAAGCCAGGTGACAAATAGAAAACGCCTAGAATATTAGTTATTGAACCGATACTTCGAAGATAAGTAAACTGTATAACAATCCCATCCTGTCCTTGGCATTAATATTAATATCTACTGCACTAATTAGACGTGCAAAAATGGAATAAGTTTCCTGTATTTATTTAACAATCCTGCCCGTTAAGCTGAGAAGACTGCCGTTCTATGCTGTCGGCAGCCTTCTCCTGAAGTCTATTTTGCTATAGTTCTGCAATAGCTTAGGTTGAAACTATATTGGAAATCTTCACTAGCCTATGGCATTTTTAAACCTCTATATTAGATGCATCGGTAAAGCGGACATTTTGTTTTGTAGTATTTAATGTTGGTATACTTTATAAAGTAGTATTGTTGTTCAGTACGTTTGCGAATATAGAAATGAAGACACCGTCATAACCTTTTCTCTTTGATCTAGCCCATAGTTTGTTGTTTCCATCGACATTTTAAAAATCCCCCTTGTTCATAGCTAAACGCACCATAATTCTATTATCAACTCATATGTCTTCATGGGATGCCACAGTTAAATTGCACTATCGGTTACCATTAGTTAAGTTATTCACTCAATTTGGATTTTCTCGCTTCCACTCTTCAATTAGCGGTTTGAAATTTTTATCAGGCTCAATAATAGGGCGTTTTGTTTTTATATCTTTAAAAGCTTGTGTAAAAGATCCTCCTTTTCCACCTAAAAACCACAGTAGTAACATAACAGAACGCGACCTTCCTTGATGACAAGTAACAAGAATTCGTTTGTCAGTAACAATTAATATAGATATTTTCCTCAGGCAAGCAGTCTATTCACAAATGTAACATTAGTCATAAACTGAAGGATAGAGGAGGTGGCTTATTTTGTCTTGTCGTAAAGGTCATATAAGAAAAACTCACGAAATTTGCAAAACCAAAAAAAATATCGTAAGAAAGCGGAAGATTCCTCCACCCACGCAATTAATCACTGATGAAATATGTGGCAGCATATCGCAAGAAAGCAATGGGCAGTCCGTACAATATTGGCGTACTACAAACATTAATCAAAATCTCCCCTTTGGGACAATAACCGTACTTAATCAAAGCCCACAGTGTACATTAACTGTTAAGGCAGATACAACAGGGGATGGTACTACCGATACCACATTATTTATAGTAACAGAGTACAATCAAGCCAAATCAATAACATTAGGGTCTGTCGCCAGCTTGGAAATTAGCTCCACAAGTACTGGAACCCATAAATGTGTGGGAAAGTTTTCGATTACAGCGCATTATTATCAGGTGATAAAATGCAAGAATAAAGACAAGAAAAAGAAAACTAACCGTTTCTTTCCGCCACTTCAAAATGACGATTGTACAATAAAAGAATCAGAAAATATCGAAATCATCAATTAGTCGATATAAGTAGGGGATGTACGCGTCAAATAGCCCACATCTATCACCAAGATGAGGGCTATTTGACGCTTCATCGGCTTTTAATACAATCAACCTAGCATTTCTAAATAATAGACTGCCACTTTTTCCGCTTATCACCTTATACAAGTCCCCACACGGCAAGTTTATAGAATTCATATCATATTTCAGAGCTAGCTTATATTATAATTCGCTATCTCAACTATTTTATGGAGGGTGATCAAATGTCCTGCTGTTGTTGTTCGGACCCTGAATTTTTTAACGATGAGATATGTGGTAGTTTTGTCATTACTGTTACTACGACTGGAGCTTCAGTTTCAGAAACAGTTTATACGTCCCAAGGAGCCATTTTACCCTTGGGGTCAATAAGTGTGTATTATGAGACAGGTCCAGCTGCTTCGATTACGTTTAATACTGCAAGCCCATCCCTCCCTGCCCCTATTACTGTTCCCATATCAAATACCCGTACCACTACCACTGACTTTATTAATGATGTTGTCATAACTGCGCCAGGTACCGTTGGTATCTATAGAGGGAAATATTGTTTAAATCTTCATTATCGTCGATAATATCTAAATCATAATCAAACAAGAACGCCCTAAAATAAGGGGCGTTTTTCCGAAAAATAATAACCTTATTTTAGGTGTTTTCAATAAAACAAAGCATCTACGGAGGTGATAATAGAATGGCTAATTGCTGTTGTCCAGAACCACATTTTTCAACTGATAAGGTGTGTGGTAATTTTGTAATAACGGTTCCAGTAGGTGGAGGTCCAGTTACTGAAACAGTTTATACGACCCCTGGAATCATTTTTCCTCTGGGGTCGATCAGTGTGATTTATGAGACAGGCCCAGCTCCTTCGATTACGTTTAATACAGCTAACCCATCCCTTCCTACCCCTATTACCGTTCCTTTGGAAAATACCAGGAGTACCACAACAGACACAATTAATGAAGTTACTATTACTGTTCCTGGTATTGCAGGAACTTACAGAGGGAAGTATTGTTTGAATCTTCATTATGAGGGAATCCCTGCTTTGAATATTACTCAAACATTTACTAATCCAACCCCCATCACCAATCTTAGCTTCAACAGTACTATCCCATACCCTTCAACCATTGCCGTTGGAGGATTGCTAGGTACGGTTATTAAGGTTACAGTAACGATTAACAGCTATAACGATCCTGGGCCACCCAATCACCATATGATGTTAGTAGTTGCTCCCAATGGCACAGATGTACTCATTTTTTCTCATACAGGGGGTACCACTCCTGTAGCCAACGTGACTTTTACCATTGACGACAACGCGCCAAGTCCAATTCCGGTTGGAGGACCACTAGTATCTGGTACGTACCAGCCGAGTGTCCCAACTGTCGCAGATAATACAAATCTAACACCACCTGCACCACAGACAGCACCATACGCTACCGCATTAAGCGCATTTAATGGAATTAATCCCAATGGAATATGGAGTCTTTATGTTATTGATAGTTCTGGTGGTCATGGTGCTTTCATTAATGGAGGATGGTCGCTAACTATCTCCGTCATATAACCATGTTTTTTATTCAACAGAATCTAACAAAATGAGATTATAACACAATCATAAAAACCGCCTCATCGCAGCCGTATCAAGAGTTGAGGCGGTTTCTTATGTCCTGGAGTCACAGCTGACCGGATTCAACCAAATTCATCGCTTTTTGATCAACTTTTTACCTGAGAGTTTAATAACCTAATAATCAGCACCATGCATAACTGGCAAGGAAATGATGATGCTACCATACCAACTGCTGCTAGCTTCTCGATATCTCCAGACTCTCAGCCCCCGGCATTTCGGCCAACTCCCGCATACCGGCTCGTCAGCTGATTCCCACACCTACCAAGGACGCTTCCCGCCGCCAAGCTTCGTCAAAATACCGTCGTTGACTGCGTCGTAACTTTGAAATATTTTCGCCGCAATCGGGGATGCGCCATAACGCCCGAAGCCGCCTTCGGGCACGACAACCGCGACGGCAAGCTTCGGGTTCTCGACAGGAGCAAAGGCGATGAACACCGCATTTTCAACCGAACCTCCCGACACACTTTGGGTAGAAGTTCCTGTTTTGCGTGCCACATTAAACGGTAACTCCTCAATCCCCTCTGCCCCACTTTTCATCCCGTGAATAATGGTGTTCCAATCCTCTTTGGCAAACTCTGCGGAGAAGTCCTCCAGTACTTCAGGCTCTATTTTTCTAACCAATTGGCCCTGATAGTCACGAATTTCATCTGCAAACAACGGCTTCATCCGCTTCCCGCGACTAGCCAAAGTAGCTGTATATTGAGCAAGCTGCAAGGTTGTCGTTTTCTCATTTTGTCCCCAAGAGGCGTAAACCATCGCTGACTGATAACTATCTTTCACCGCATTTTTAATAAAATCATTAGATCCCGCAAGCTCACCCGGCAGGCCGCTTCCTGTTTTGATACCCATTCCAAATTTCGCCATGTACTCTGCCCATTTGGCAGTCACAGCCGGATTCTCTTTGCCGTATTTGGCCCAGAAAGGAATGCCGACTTTTTCAGACATAAACGTGTTAGAGGAGTGTTCAATGGCCCCGGCTGCATCCATCTCCCCGTAAGCAGCCTTCCCCGAATTTTCGATAGTGCTATTACCTCCTTTGCCAAAGCTAAACGCCCCCGTATCGTAATAAACCTTGCCGTACCCGTTGAAAAATTTCTCTTTAAGTCCTATCAATACTGACATAGGCTTGATCGTGGAACCCATAAACACAATCGATGATGGATGTTTCGCATTTTCTTTTTCGTCTGGGAATTTAGCTTTAGCGGTTCGAATGCTGCCATTTGGAATAAACGGTTCGATTTCCTTATAGACGCTTGCAGACATTCTTCCCCCCGTCCACGCGTTAGCATCGTAATCCGGAAAGTTCGCCATCGTAACCACGCGTCCTGTATCAACCTCCATAGCAACTGCAAAACCGGAAGCTGCCTGCATCCCAACACCTAGATACAAATCATTAGCGTGAGATGGGCTGCGCAGATAGCGAATATGTTCCTCAAGCATTCTTTCTGTCGCCTTCTGGACATCTTTATGAATGGTCAGATACAAATTATTTCCTTTAACGGGAGCCGTGACTTCGGCTCTCCCTATTATTTTGTTAACGGCATCAACAGGATATGTTTTGCTGCCATTTCTGCCGCGCAGCTCATCCTGATACATGCGTTCGATACCATCGAATCCAACATTTTCCGAGTTTAAATATTCCTGAACCATAGGGCTGTCTTTATAGATTTCTTTGGCTGTCGGTGAAGTAAAAGAATTCGTATATCCCACTAAATGGGTAGCAATTGTAGTATGGCCGTCATCATCCATTTCATAGGTGCGAATGCTTTCCTCAGTTACGTCTAACCATTTAAATTCATCCCTATGCTCTAAAATATAGGCAATCTCATCGCTGGATAAATCCGCCTTTATTCTTCGCGGAACCCAATAATAGCTCGGCTTTTTGATTTCATTTTTATGGTAGTCGTATCCAATGTCCATAGCTAGAACGATTTCTTCCGGGGTTGGACTTTTCGAGTTTGGTTTGGCATACTTGTCGAATACATCCACTTTAAGCCGATCCGCTATAGCAATTAAGTCATCTAACTTTTGAGCGCTGGGATCAATCCGAAAAAATAATGATTGCATGGGGATGGTATATGCAAGTGGAGATTTCGTGGAATCATAGATGTTGCCGCGAATAGGAGCAATTTGAATTGTTTGCGTTCCATTTCTATTCTCTGCAGCTTTATGTATTTTCGTTTGAACAAACTGCAACATAGCCAACCGCACGATGAGTATGGAAAACAATACAAAGGTTACAAAGAAAAAAAGATTGATCCGCAGCGAAAAATGTCTCTTATGAGAAAGTTCTTTTTTCTTCGGATCATCCATGATCGGCGATTTCATCGCTTTAAAGCCCCCTTCTGTTTCAGAACGTATCCTGAAACAGACGAAGGAAAATCTAAATCAGTTCACTAAAATATGGAAAAGTTGGATTAGTCCTAGACAAACACTTATAAGCGATTTATTTAATGACTCTCATTAACGGTTCTCACGATCGATATGTTCAATAAACGTTCTTATCTCATGAATAACGGACTCCAGTTTCGTTATTACGCGAATAGAGAATACATTTTCATTGCGTATTAGCAAATGGCTGCATTGGTGTCCGTTAGCACAGGTTGGAGGAAATAAATTGTCAAACATAAGGCTAAAAAGCAGCGGTTACCACAATCATAGGAGCTAAGGGTATTGTTCGATTTGTCTTCCCGCAGCGGAAATAGCCGTTCACGGATCTTCCCCTTCTCATCAATTCAACACATATTGCACATTTATGAGGGATATTCTTGTTGTAAAATAAAACGACAAGAATATCCCTACAAGTGCAAAAAAACTTGATCTAACAAGGTAGTATATGGACATTTCAATAAACGTACTTAGAGCCAAGTCCCCAATATTTATATTCATATTCCTTGGGATTGTTTATTAAATGTTCGGAACGTTCTATCCAGTCAATTAAACGAGGGGATTTTGCTGTTTTCTTCGCTCTTTCAATGAGAACAATAAGGTTCATTACAGCCTCTTTTCCCCCTTTCTTAACGATATCTCCAGTGAAAACATATAGGCTGCTCAGAAAAAAAGAGGTATGTTTGCATTTTCCATCCTCAATTAGCTCACAGATCATCGGAATGTTATCATTGCTATTCACAGCTAACTCCCAGTCCTGTTCAGGAATTTTCTCACTAGTATAAGCCCACGCTCTGATTTCCTGTTGACTTGGATTCCATGCATGTTGTGCATCTTTGAAAATCAAATGTATGTTACCCCCTGCATATTATTTATAGGTCTCTTGTCTATTAAGCTATCGTTCTTCGTTTAGCTTAACGATCAACAAATATCTATTAAGCCATCTGACGACCGTTTTCAATCCAGTGTGTCACATCTTCTGGCGGAGATGGAATTTGAGCTAGTCTTTTTCTCTTAGCGAACTTGTAGAAACTCTTAACGCGTTTTACTAGATCCGGAATCATAATATCTGATTCCCTATATTGCAAGGCTCACATACAACCTGAAGATTGATTGGATCATCTGTTCCTCTGCGTGAAACTGGTATAATGTGATCAATATGGAGCGCTACATTCGGAGCCTTACGACAGCAAAATTCAAGTGTGCTTATCCCTAATTAGAACAAACACTCTCACCTTCGGATCCAGGACGTTTCTAATCCTTCTCTTTCGCATTCGTATCAGCCTCCACCGAAAATTTATGTCCTAAAAGTTAAATCTAATTTTCCATTTTATCAAAGCGGTAATCCCTATATATAACCAGACTGAAAGGACAGAAAACAGTAATAAATCACGGATAGTTCTAAAATTTATTAAAGAAGAATCACTCTTGCTGCTCTTTCGTAACTGAAATAAAAGGTTAACAAACAAAAGAAGCAAAAAACAAATTTTAATGGCACGGGTCAGATTATCGTTCATCAGATTGTGAGAGAATACTTTGTCAAAGAAGAGGTATGCACTTAAAATGACACAATAACTAGCAAATAGCATGCTTAATCCCTCCAACGTTTAAAGATAAATGGTAAAACATATTATCGAAGCCTATGTTTTTTTGCTATATCATTGTAATATTATACCAAAAATATGTTCGAAATATGGTTCCCAGGCATTTTTGGATAAGCACAAAAATAAGCCTCATACCCGAACAGGCCGCCAATAGCCTTGGCAGCCTGTTGTCATGGTGCTATCGTTCTGCGTTAGCGCAACGAAAGTTGGGAGGTAATCATTATCAATCCGAAATAGATTGTCGCTCCCTTTGAAAAGCACTCACCGGGGCGCGGTTAAAAGACCATGGATCATTTTTACCCTTTATTCGTTAACCACGAGGCACATCATCCAAGATCACACCAATTTCCGAAACACCATCCACTGGATCGCCATAGTCATATCTTGCGGTAATCTTTCCCTTCTTGTATACATAGCCTTGAAAAAATGATTCGCCTGTCGGTGAAAATCCTGCCAATTCCAATGTGGTTTGCAGCGATTTTATATGAGCGTCTCTACTATTAGTATTAACGTAGAAGCGAAACACCAGCTCATCCATAAAGGTAATAACTATCTTTTTCGGAGGAGTTCCAATCGCTATGCTGAAATCCGGCGCTATATCCTTATATACATTTACAACCTTATTGATGAGAGATGGGTCAAACACATATTTCACCTTGGGCTCCGCCTTTATGTCGGGTAAATTTCCATCTGATGAATTCGCGTAGACCACTGTCAGATCGTCATCTATGCCATGTACAACCGACCATGTCATGAGAGTGTTATCGCTTGAGCGGCCATAAACATCATTCTCCGTTTTGCCAAAAATCATGTTGATTAAAGCGCTATCGGTAATCGGCCCATAGCCCGCATCTGAAAGCATTTGTGGAACATCTAAGAGTGGACTTGTAAGTTTGTATACGAATGTCAGTTTTTGATAGTTGCCTTCAATCATCACCACATTAGGCTGTGTATCGACTAACGCCGGCGCATTATTGTAAGCAGCAATAACTTGGTCGAAGTATGATGTATCAAAGGCAAGCAGCCTGACATCGGCTGATATTGGTGTACCTTCTGACTCTGTTGGTGTTGGTGTTGCTGTTGGTGTTGCTGTAGGTGTAGCTGTGACAGGCGCAGGTGTAGTTGACGTTATCGGTGTATTCGTGGAAGTCGGAAATGGAATTGTACATCCAGTTAAAATAGTAATGGTCAAAACAAACAGACAAATTTTAATCTGAAATTTTTGCATATGATTCCCCCTTGTATAAAACTCACATTCCTTCATAACCCATATATTGGAAGATGAAATTTTAACTATCCTGCCCAGTAGATGAGAAAAGGCAGCTGATCATTGTTATCGGTGCCCTTTGTGTTGTTAAACTATAGTTACACGTTAGCTTAATCAAGCCTTCCCTTCAGATCATTTTAGTCCAGTTATCACAACTTTCGGTGCCGTAAAAAACTCATGCATAATGATATCATGCCTATTAAAACAAACATTGCTCCAAGTGCTGCGGTCCCGAACGGATAAATTAGTGGAAAGAAAAAAGAAGGCCAAACTTGTAGAATTTCTGATTGGTACCCCAATGGTTCTGTTGAAGTATGGGTTAAATTGATAAAATTAACCCTTTGGGGAAGCTCACCTCGTTCATTATATGTGAAACGTTCTTCTTGGACTTGGCCGTTTTTTTCAATCGTAAGTATTCGCCATGCTAAATGTTCTTTGTTGATCACATGAATTTCTGAGACACGTTGCAGGATAATAACCTTTTCTATGCTTTTCTCTTTTACAGCCAATATTCCAAAATACCCATGATATCTGTTGTCATCCAAAAAATTCGGCCTTACTTCAACGGAACTTGTTATGGTCCAGTCCTTTTGGTTGATTTTGATATTAATATTTGAATTATCACGACTGTATTCATCATAATTACCTGGTTGGAATTCATCTTCAACTCTGATCGTATTGCCTTCCCATGCATATTCCCTGGCATATTTTATTGGAGATAAATTTGATTGCTGAATGATTCGATTGTAATCGCCTAAAGATTTTATCAGTTCATATTCTCTGCCGTAAAACAAATAGTTTTTGACTGTAATATTGGTTACTGGTATTGGTGCGCCCCGTCCGAGTATTTCCACTCTGTTCAGTTCCATAAAATTCACGCTGATAGGGTCCATATTAAATTCATGCTTTACAAGTTTTCCATAACGCCACTCTTGACCCATCAATAATAATGGTTGTGCGGAATATAACAATAACAGTGTGCCTAAGCCTACGAGTAGGAGATATAGGGTTAGCTTCATCGTACGCCCCCTTTCAGTGGGAGGAACTTCATATATAATATAATTCCCTTCCTGTTTCAACGCAGCATATTCAGGTTGATCTAATATAACTTCTACCCACCCTGTATATTCTTTAGGTAGTAGAAATTTATGTGTTGGATTTTATTGTCCGCTACCGAGACTGCAATTGTAATACCTAGCATCTACTTCTTAATCATACCCCTTCAAATTAGATGTATATTTCAAAGGTTTTTTCTAATTTTTGGATTAAAGTAAAGTAATCATTCTACCTGATGAGCGAAGGGCGGCTGCTTCCGTTAATTGATAAAAAAAATAAGTAGGCGCCCTTAGCTTCCTGCTTGTTGATGGATTAAAATATCTGATTGTTAATGTTTACGCTTAATTTACATCAACTACAATACTACCAAAATACCTATCCCCAATGTATGCCTCCAACCTCCATAAACCTGGGGTAGGAATGGTCATATTCGAAGGCGGAACAGATGCATCGGCGGATCTAAATGTACCGCTTAAGCCACCCGCGAAAAAAACAGTCCTGCGTTGTTCTTCACCCTTTTTTACAGCGATCACTTTGAATTCGCCCCGTAAATCATCGGATTTCCCCCAAAAGAACCAAAAGTTTTGATAAGGTTTACCTGCAGTTAATGAAATATCAACAATAGCTAACTTACCTAATTCCCCGCGAAGTCTGATGGATTCCTTTTGCCCTTCTGAAGCCATTTCAAAGGTGGGACTAGCTTCCCATTTATGTCTCTCTATATATCCGAGAACCTTGCCCTTGATTTTATTCGTTTCAGTAGAACCGAACATCCGACTGTCTACACTTCGAAACCAATCATCACCAATTAGATATATGTGGTCTTTGGGTACCTTAATCTCATCTATATTTATGCTTTGTAAGAAATCCAAGGCATTTTTCACATTGCTGTTGTTTGGTTCATTATTCATGAATTGTTTTAATTCCTCGGTATCGTTACCTAAACGATGTGCTTTTCCATAGAACGTATCAAGTTTCTTACCATTAATATATAACTGACCTGCATTAATGCTTACCTGTTCACCTGAAAGCGCTACAACTCTTAAAATATCAAACTCAGGGAGCGTACTGTTCTCTCTTACACTCTCTAAATATACAACGTCTCCCCGTTTTACATCATGATTGTTATAATAAGCTGGATCAACTACGAGCTCCTCGTAATAGTAATCATGATGCCCACGATCCATGTTATCGGAACGATGGTAATATATCTTATAATCCGCATTGACCGGAACTCTTTGAATAGTCGGAACTGTGTCAGTATCGGTAACAACTTTTTCTGAGCAGCCTGATAAAGCGACTATCATCAAGAATAATATAAACAATGTCCGCATAATAATCCCTCCTGTTATTAGTTTATCCTCCATCCTACAATACGAGATCAATGAAATGGAACATTTTTGTGAATTGTTGGAGAAATTGGAAGAATCACAGAAAAAAGCTAACTGCTTCGGCATTTAGCTTTTTTCTGTGATTCTTTAGTGGTGATTGTCTAGCGAAAGAAGGCTCTGCGCAATTAACGTGTCCCGTTAGCTTAGTTGCCGAGAGAACAAACTATTGTACAGGAAGATCAAGTTCTATACGGAGTTGATGTACGGTCTTTTCATTTTTTTGGTATTCTTCTCTTCCTTTTTTAAATCGTTCAATCATTTTTTCTGATTCTTCTGCCTTTTTGAGATACTTATCGTCGTTATATCTTTTCGCAGCTTCCTTAAATTCATTGACACCCATTGTATAGACTCCAATGGCTAAATCTAACTGCTTGGCGAAATTTTCAGTATCGTCAGGATCAGCTTCTAGTTCGAGCTTTCTTGTTTCATTACCGAGACTCTTAACTTTAATACCTTGTTGGTTTTTTGCATCTTTGTCCTCTCTTGTTTGGTCAGGCATCGCGTCCAATAACTTGTGCTCAATAGTTTCCTTATCCTTAGCTACCTTAGCTAGAGCTTTCAGAGAGGCTACATCTTTTTCAGCTAGTGCGGAAATAGAAAATATACTTGCCCCAACTAAACATGTAGCTGTAATGCAATTAGTTTTGATTTTAATTTCACGAATTTCCCTCCTCTGTCGTCATACTTTTATACGATTCCATTACTTGGAAGTTGCGTTAAACTGCCCTTTAGCTTAATGAAAAAGGAGCAGTTGCCGCGTCGGCAAACTGCTCCAGGAGCGCTGAACTAACGTTCTGCGTTAGCGGAATGATGCATAGCGGTTAGGTGTTGCAGGGGCATCAGCCCGTGGCGTAGATACGGTGTTATAAGATGTGGGGACTTCTTCGAATTATGTACTAAACTCTTTCATCAATTATATGATGCTTATCGTTTTGGTTCTTATCGTTTTGATTCTTAATTTCTTTTCTTAACATACGCACTTCTTGTAATAGATCGTCAAATTTTTTTGAGGTCTTTGATGAATCAATTGCGTACCTAATAATTGCTATACAAATTAATACTCCAACAAGCCATAATACGATAACTGAAACAATCCCTTGCATTTTTATACTCTCCCTCTTTAACTCATATTTGAGTAATTCGTGAAATGATTCAACTATCCTGCCCGTTACTTGAGAAAAGGCAACCAATCCACTGGGATGGTTGCCTTTTCATGTTATTGATTGAACTCTCGTTTCCCGTTAGCTCAATGGCATCTCAAATAATACATCTCATCGCAATAAAACTATGCATCAATACAGCATCTGTAAAAGTTCAGTAAATGTATTACATACGGGAGTAATAGCTTCTCTTTGCCATGCTTCCAGTGGTTTAGTTTTTAACTGTTCTGGAGTGACATCATCCGTTGGGTAGCAATCTTCATGATCCCAATACACAATTGATGGTTGCGATAATCTTCCGTTTGTGTAATCAAAACAGATGTAGTTACCACCAGCATCAATAGCAAAAGGAATAATTGAATCAGGAAGAACATCACGTGAACCTTTAAACTTTTTATACACATTTGAACCCGCTGAATCAATGCGTAATAATTCCCCGAGTGTTTCACTTTTTCGACCTTGCAAATCAAAACGGCTTGGCTCTGGTATACCACCATTGGTTTCTAATACACATTCAATATAGTCTTCTGGTAATTTTACATATAACATTTTTTCAAGTTTAATTACATCTTCTCGTGTAATCATTTCTCCAGGAAAATTCCAAACTATATTCATAGAGTATCCTCCATCTGTTTTTCTAGATACAAGCTATATTCTATTACAGTATTTTAATCTCCTTTATTAAAACATTTCTGCAAATTTATTAATTTCCGCTTCGTTAAACTGCCCAATACTTCTATGTTAAGTAACTGGTTTCCGCCACGCTCTACTGCTCGTTAGCGTAACGAAGGACGCTGATCTGTTCGCGGTAGCCTCGTTTGAGTGTCTTGTATACATACAAGTTGGTTTTTGGCCTTCTACTATTCATGAAACTGGTTGTTTTTCATCGCAACTCGCCATTGTTCTTCCGTTCCTACAAAAAAGGTAAGTTTTTCAGGGAATTTCTCTGTTTGGCCCTCAGGTACCAATCGATCTCCTCCAGATGTTCCTTGACTATGGATCAGTGGCACATCTGTAGGTCCTTTAACTTGTCGACCATCTTGCTCAACATAAAATAAAACCATTGATCCTGAAACACTTTTGCTTGAAGTCATTACTTTTCCAGAAGGCGGGACCTCATAAATTAAAGTGCCGCCATCTTTTTTTAAAGCAGGAAAACCAGGTTGTTCGTATGTAACCTCAACCCATCCCGTAAACCCTTTTGGCAATAAGAACTTATGTGTAGTTGTTCCCTCCGTTATATTTAATAAAATAATGCCTCCAACTACAATGGAAATAGTTACTATCGCAATGAAGAATGGAATTATTATATTAGAAAGACGTGCCTTATTTATCATTACCGATCTCCCCCCAGTTCCTTGCTTAGTCCTCCACACTTCAAATTCATATCCATATAATACCATGTTTTAATCGTAGGGAATGAAACAAATCTGCCCTTTAGCTTAATGAAAATAGAGCAGCCGCTGATCGCAAACTGATCCATAGTGCGCTCAACTATAGTTCATATGACATATATGATCTTGTAGTATTTAGAATTTCAACTAATTGAACAATTAAATTCTTATAAATGATCTATCGTTAGCTTAACAGTTTTATACTTTGTAAAATTACCCGAACCTATTGCTTCAAAGGTTCCTACCCCTCCTGATACTGTCCAATCCACATCTCCAATTAAGCAAGTACCTATTAGCTGGTTGGTTTCATCATAAAAAGACAATGATACCTTATATTCATTTGAATCTAACTCTTTAGAAATCGATATATGCCCATTTACTCTTGTGAAACTATCCAAACTTGTTAACCGAAGGTCTCCAACTGAAATATTATTATTCTCAGCCCTAACATTTAACTCTCCAGGCGGGAATCCCTTTGAAGAAGGACCCGATTTATCATAAGAGGCATCTAACGTAGCTATTGCATAGTTGGAAAAATCCCCTTCACCGATTGCTTCAAAAGTTTTAATCTGCCCTCCATTCATTTGAATATTGCTCACACTTGCTTTTCCGATTATAATTCCATTTTTATCGTAGAATCTTAGATATAAAACTACATGTAGGTCATCTCCGCTTCCTTCTTTTAGTTTTACTTGACCAACTATTTTTGTATGATTACCCTCATTAAACAATTTAAGGTTTCCCGCTGTGATATAATCAACATTCCAGCCATCCTTTAGATTTAAACCATTAGCAGTTTCGTAATCAACGGAAATCTGTTGCTTATCGTTATTAAATTCTACGGTAGCCCCTATATTTTCTGCGAGAAAGCGTATAGGTACATATGCATGACCGTTATAATTTAAAGTTTGGTAATCACTGTCCATTTCTTTATTTTCACCGTTAAATACATATTTAACAGGGTACAAAAATGCTTGAATCGTGTCTGAAGCATATACAACTGTTGTTGCACTTATGGTAATTCCGCAAATCATCCCAAGAAGGAACTTTTTCAAATTCTACACCATCCCATTTACTTATTTTTGTTTATTAAGTTAGACGTATGATAATGTCAAAAGTTTCCATTAATGTTTTTTTTACTTTACTGCCTTAGCACAATAGGCTGCACGCGGCAGCCTATTTATATTAGTTCAACTATAGTTCACCGAGGGAGTTTAATGTGTTCCATGAAAAATCACCGTTAAATAGAAGTCCGCTTGGGTGCATATTGTTCGTTGAAAATAAAGTAGAGGGGGTTTTTCATTTTATACGGGGGTATACGACTTGAAAGACGGCAAAACCATTTGTCACCATGTCACCCTTTATAAAAAAAAGAACGGGAAGCAATTAAGCCGCCCGTTTTTTCTTTGCAATATAGTTCATCATTGGTTGAACATTCAAGTCTACATCTCGTACCGTGTTCGAAACCATCCAATGATCGTCGGATTTGCTTCCGCCGCCATTAAACGCCCAATAATCAAGATCATGTAAGACACGATGGATGTAAATAAGGGCTTCATCGTCGTGTATATCGCGTGCAATCGTAGCAAGGTCGGCAAGGTTCGCCGCGTCAATTTCGAAGCCCTGTACGCTTGCTAGAGTTTTACCAAGTGCGCGGTAAGTGTCGGGGTTCAACGCGTCTTCGTTTAAGATCGTTGTCCAAGCTTCGGCGTTAGCCTTTTTGTAATTCTTAATGTCGCCGTAACCGACCTTTTCGTTGATAAATGCGTGTAAGCTTGTAACCTTCGCGATTGCGATTCCTTCCGCTGAATTAGGTTCAAACGTTGGCTTGACCATTTCCACTACTGGCGCGGACGTTTGCGCCGCTTGCGTCGTTGCTTGCGGTGCTGAATTGCCCCATGATGCCATTACGCTAGTGTATCCCCATGCAACCAACGACAATATAAGTACGGCGGCGATTCCACCACCAATTAAGTTATGCTTCAGGTTACTATTCATTATAACCCTCCTAAAATATGTAAGTAAATTACCTATTATATACTAATACAACAAAGGAAGGAATAAGTTTCCACCTTTGCCACTTTTCTTTTCTCTGCTCTGCTAATTTCCTATTCTCGTCAGCATTACGACGTTCACTACATTGTAATGTTCCCTTGGGGCGAAACGGTAGCACGTAAGGGAACTTATTGCATCCAGAGCCTAGTTGCCCGACACTCCAGAATCGTTTCTGCTGCCTGTACGCTTTATTATCAGCGAATGACCTGTACCTCTTGAATATAATTCGTTAATTGTAGGGGGCATCTGACAGCATATTAAGACAAATCAAACAGAGTCACAGCAATACGCCATGACTCCACGCATGTTTAATATTAGGCTATATTATAATGTTGTTTTCTACCCAAAACAATACCGCCCCTGATTATGAGGTTTATTGTGCTATCGTTTCCCGTTAAAGTTCTCTTCGGTTTTTTTAATTTCTAAATACCACTCGCTTAAATAAGGTACATATGAAAGTTGCATCGGTTTATCTTCAAGCATCGTAATATATTCAAGCTCGTTACCATCGGGGTCATCAAAATAAAATGCAGCGGCAGGCATCCATGTATGTACAATCGGCTCTTCGGTTCCACGACCAAATACTGGCTTGATTCTAATACTTCTTTCGCTTAAATACTGAGGGGCAAGGATTAAATCTTCAAAATTTACATTGAAAGCGAAATGACGTTTCTGCATATCCTCTTCTTTGACTTTCCAGAGTCCAAGCATATGTTTCTTCTCATCTGTAATCCATAAAAAAGCTACATTTTCATAACGGACATCTAGCTTCAATCCAAGTGACTCGTAAAACGAGATGGAGATATCCAAATCACGAATTAATAAATGAGTTTCAAATAATCCTTTTATCATATTTATTCCCTCTCTATATAGCTTCAGTCATAACTTTTTCTACATATCGTTGTGTAATCCTGCCCGTTAGCACAAAAGGCTGCACGCGGCAGCCTCGATGTTTAGGATGTAACTATCGTAATGTTAAAAACATTTGATCTTTAAACATTTACTCACAAATCCGATTATGTACCCATCATTAATCGTTTACGAAGTGCACTTTGCAAAATAAATTTGAGTTTGATGATAAAACTCTAAGCTTTCTTTTTCAGTTACAAACGACCTCTTCGGTATGATATAAGCCATAATTGTATCAACAAATATGAATATATATTCATCATTTTGATTAATACTTCTAACTCCGCTCCATTTATAACTACTCTGGCATACTGAACTTAATTGATGTATTCCTATTTCGTTTATTTCAACTCTACGCTCTCCTAGTATTCCTTCTTTACTATCTGGAATGCTCATCACTCTTTTTTTCATACTTAAATATGAGAATATACATGCTAAACCTCCTCCAAAGACCCCCCAACATAAAGAGAAAACTAAAGGAAGTTTGAATAACAACAAAAGAATAATTACGATGAATGGTAACGATATATTAGTGATAATAAATCTGTTTCTTAGTTTAGGTATATTGAATAAAGCATACTTATTGTATTTCCAGTAATCTGTTCTTGTAATATTTACTGTAATCTCCATCTGACTGATCCCCCATAAAATAGTTATCTATTACTGGAAATTATTCCATCACAATGCACGCTTATATAATAACATATAATGGAATCTCACAAAGAGATATTTTCTCTACTAATCTGCCAGTTACCTGAGAAGGCTTCCGTTTCATGCTGTCGGCAGCCTTCTCCTGATGTCTATTGAGCAATCGTTCTCGGTTATCGGAATGACACATCTGATCATCCTCAACACCTAACTCTAAATTCCCGAATAATGGAACCCGCAAATGTTAATAACGTATCACTAATGTGAATGCAATTATAACAAAGTGAGGTGTCGTGCATTGGCAATAGAGATATCTAAAATGAATACTTCAAAAGGGAAAATACAATATAATATTAGCGGGAACGGCAAACCCAATATCGTATTAATTAATGGCGGTTCTGGACCCCTAGAAGGTTGGATGAAAATACTCCCCGAAATTTCGGAGTCGTCATCTGTATTTTCCTATAATCGCTTTGGTGTTTTGGGTAGTGATAAGCCAAGCGAACCCCAAGATGGGCTAACGATTGTCGAAACGTTACGGGAGGCATTAAAGATAGTAGGATTCGAACCTCCATTTTTGCTTGTTGGACATTCCTTAGGGGGATTATATGCAAATCTATATGCCCGGCATTACCCGAACGAAGTAGCTGGCATTGTCTTTTTAGAATCCAGCCATCCGAAAGACATAAGCCTTAGTAAATATCAAGGTAAGGTAGTAAGAGCAATTAACAAGTTGTTCACGATGTTTGATGCCTTATCTTCTCATAAGCAATTCAATGAAGTTCATTTTGTTAAAAAAACGGTGGAACAAATCCATGAAATGGATCATTTTCCCGACATACCTGTTTATGTGATTACAGGTGGGAAAGAAAATCGCATGATACCAGAGGAAGTTCGTAAAAAGCGAATAGAGCATCAGTTGGAACTTCTTTCATTGTCTAAGTACAGCAAACATATCCCCGCTGAAAAAAGCGGCCATTTCCCTCAATTTTCAGAGCCAAGAGTGGTCACCGATACGATCAAAGATTGCATCGAACAAATAAAACAAACCACGTTGTAGCATACTTCTACGCTCTACTCCCGTTACTTGAATGAACAAAAAAAGGGGCTGCCACGAGGCAAGCTCCTCCACTATAGTTACCCGTTAGATTAATGACTTAATTTTGGAAAATTTAAAAATCTATCTCCCATCAAAGAAATATTATACTCCCTCTGCTTAACTTTTTTGAGAATTCCACAATAAGTGAAATCCGAATCCCTTAAGTTTTGCCTCATTGACTAAATCAACAAAATCATCAGTAACATATATCTGTCGCCTTTTCTTACCATTCTCAATAAATTTGAATATATGTTTATCTTTTGAGATGGAATCTGCTTTCAATACGTAATTAGTAAAACACCGAAATGTTCCGTCATCATAGCGGTCTATTGAAGACAATTCATCATCTATACAATCAATATAATTTAAAACATTTAAAGCGTAGTAATTTTCCCCTTTTAGAGATAAGGGCAGTAACTCCACGCTGTTTGACATAATACTTTCAAGAATAAGCTTTGCTCTTTCATTTATTACTGGGATACCTGACCCAAAGTAGGGTGAATCACTTGAGATCCCCTTTTCATCAATTTTTATTTGAATAGTATTCCAAGTTGAAGACATTGGTTCACCATTAAAACCATTGAAAAAAACTTGAAGATCTTTTTGATTAGCAACATTTATACTTTCAAATTTATCATTAGTGTTAGCAAATTCCCAAATTTTCATGGAACAACTCCTAGGTGTTAATGGTTAGTTATGCATTTTATTTTAACATGGAATTCACTATTCATTTATTAATACATACTGAAGAATCCTGCCCGATAGCTTAATGACAAAAGGAGCAGCTGCCACGGTAATCTGCTCCTAGGTTTGTTTGAACTAACGTTACCCGTTAACTTAAACAACATCCTACCCAAACCTTCTAAAAAAGACTTGCTCAGCTGAGACAATAAAGTCAATTAACCCCATATCCTGACTCTGAAGCAACATGTGAAACTCATATCTGTCATCTACTTTATATACTTCCTCATATAATCACCATGAGTTTTCCAATCCAGCATCTTGCTTAATTATCGTAACATTCTCAAAGATCACTTCGTCGATGTCTTTAAAACCACCAGAGGTGTCAAGCAGTAGTGTTATGGATTGATCATTCAGAATTGATTTGGTAATCTTACAATCATGAAAACTGAAATTCTCGACTATTCCTCTATCCAATAATAATGAGGCTTCTTTAAGATATTTTCTGCAATTTTCACCTGTTGTCTCTACAGCCCTTTTATTATCCTCACAAAATTGAGCTACAGCATTTATAACATCACTTGTTGCTTTATTTAAGGCAAAAACCCTTAGATCAGCTATCTGATTCAAAATAGTTTCTGGTAATGACTCTCTTAAATGCTCTTGATTAAAAATATTCGAATCATGAAAATGTTTCGTTTCTTTCTCTTTATTGAAAGACGCATTTGTTCCGTTCGCTTGCATCACGAAAACCACTTCTTCTTGAAAATGAAGCCATTTGTTTAATTCATCACTATAGAGTAGTTGAAAATATGCTTCTGAGAATGTTTCCGCTTGTTTTTCTTCCTCTAAACCTAAATGAAAGCTCATTTTTTGACAAAGTTCGTACCATTCTTTCGTTAAATATTTCATTCAATAATGTCCTCCGCTTTACCACAATATTTCATTCATCTCTCACATAAGTCGTTAGCTATTTGACACCATATTTTGTTAGTATACTATCCATCCAGTTCAATAAATTCCATGTTTTATCTTAATACCATTGTTCAGTAAGGACTAACAACATTAGTATTTTTCACGGAATACCATTTACTCAAGATTTCCATAACTACTTGAACTCGGAGCTGATTTTATTGCATTATCAAGTACATGCCCAAACTTTACTAGCTCACTTTTGTTAGTTTTTAATGGAAACAATTTACCTTGATCTTCAAAGATCAGCAAGTATAGATCAGTACTAGACTCATATAACCAGTGCAATTCAAGATGTTTTTCGAAGTGATAATAGTTACCATGAGGTTTGTCTAATGGAAATTTCATCATTAATTTAATGAAGGGAAAGAGAGTTCTATTTGTCCAACCCATATCTATAGTTCTTTCAACTAGGTTATCCCTGTAGAAAGTAACACGAATTCTACTTCCTTCATCCTCTTCCGGATAATGGTGTAAAACCTCAAAATGAATTTCAATGAAGGATGTATTATCGAAGCCTTTAAGAGTAATAATATCCATTTTGAGTACCGTCGACAAACCCATCATACCGAGACGCTCCTTTTTTGACAAAGCCCATTTCTTAGGCTATACAGGAATGTTTAGTTTAGCGACAGTTCGCTATACTTTTAAAATATTAGTCAGCAATTTCTTCAATTCTTTTTTTCATTAACGTAGCCACATGCTCTAACCATTCAATTGGGCTAAGATTAATTGACGGAAAATATATTTCCGCATGTTGAGTTATGAAGGATTCCTTTTCTAGAGGATTCAAATCACTATCAAATAGCATTCTACAACTTGTGTAATGAATTACCAACCATTCTTTACTTTGGATGCCAAGGTATTCTTGTAAAGCATTTTCTATTGAACCCATATCTTGATGAAAAGTCCCACCTAGAAACTGTGCTAGTTCATATTGCCAGTCAATTTCAGACATTTGTTGATTCTCCTTAATATCAAACTTAAATCTCCCGTTACGGGTATCCCATTGAAAAATTTTTTCTCGGAATCCGCTTTCCACACATCATCATTTTCCAAAAAACCCTTACCTACTAATAATGATTTATGATAGCATACAAAAAGTTCATTTTTCAGTACTTTATTTGCTCAACTCTTCTGCCCGTTTAATGAAATCCATGTTTTATTTTCTTAGTCTATCTTCCCATTCTGAAATAGTTCAGATAGACTTTTTGCAATGAGCCTTTTTTCAGCTAATATCTTATCACCATCATCACTCACATCGTGATAAATCTGATATATGGCAGGGTTATCGCTATCGTTTATTGGTATAAAGATTGGGTCACCGCTTCCTAGAAGGTCATCAGCAAAATTTATGTAACCCTTTTCCAAAATTAACACCCCAGGGTACAAGTCTATTGATTCACTCATAATTCCTGCATCATCAGCAAATTGCATAACTATGTAGTCATCTTCATCTTCTGAATTAACATAGTTTATAGTCATCTCTAAACCACACAATGGAATTTCACTATATAACCTAATTAACCAATTTGGAAGGATATTCCCTAATTTTAGATTGAGGTTATCAATTTCATATTGAGTTAATTTTCTTCCTGTCTTACCTTTTGTTTGGGCTTGCTCACACAATTTCAGGGCATACTTGTACACTTCTTGATTCACGTAAACAACCTCATTTCTTCAAATCAAATTGCTCTTTTACTGAGTATCCTCCAACTTTAAATCAATATTTTTTAACTGTAGCTGAAGGTTAAAATCCGTTGGTTGCTTTGGATTAGATGAAAACCAGATAGCGCCTGCTTTTATCCAGCGAACCCTATATTTTTCTATTGTTACAGGTTCATCTATAGCATCATCATCAAAACCTGATTGAAAACCACAGCAATGACAAATATTGAACATTGGTTCGTCATTAGGTGTGTATTGAGGCATGTCTAACTCATCATAACCACAAACCAAACAAGTGTACATTTTAACGCCCCCTAAATAAAATCGTGCTTTCATTTAGGTGATACCTTAGAAATGTCTAATCTAAGCAATTCACCTGTCTTTGTATCCATATAGGCATAACCCATAAAATAGCGATAGCATAAGGGAATCATGTCCTCACTACACCATTTCCCTGAAATGTCTATTCCTTTATAATTGTAAGTTTTTAGGAAACGAAAGTAATATAACTTTACGTTATCCCCAATTTTCAAATTGTTAACGAATATAGTTCTTGAACCATCTGTGTTACTTAAATTATCCAATGATGTATCTAAAGTTTCATTCGTAAAGGGAGAGGGTATACTTCTATGTTCAGTTCTAACAATTTTGATTTGAGCATGAGGAAGATATGATTGTTGCCGCTGAATCATAATGCCCAAAAGCTGACGGAATTGCCTGTCCAGGGATTGACGAATATAATGACCGTATCACAGTAAAGGAAAAGGACGCCTCCATAAAACGT
>NZ_JCAUAQ010000031.1:0-48770 GCF_059692035.1 Paenibacillus sp. J22P143 | reverse complement strand
GCCGCTCTTAAAGATCCCGCCAGCGCTCGAACTGGCGGGAGAAGTGCCTAATAAGAGTGGTGAACCACTCTTATTCCGCCTTAATCCGCGTGAAACGCGGAAATAAGAGCGATCAACCGCTCTTAAAGATCCCGCCAACGCTCGAACTAGCGGGAGAAGTGCCTAATAAGAGTGGTGAACCACTCTTATTCCGTCTTAATCCGCGTGAAACGCGGAAATAAGAGCGGTCAGCCGCTCTTAAAGATCCCGCCAGCGCTCGAACTGGCGTCCGCCCCTTGCATTACCTGCGTGGCGTGTCCAGCGCGCAACTAAAACAAATACGGTTCAGCCGACGTATTAAGCACGTACGAACTTATCCGGCGGTCACCGCTCTCTGGGCGCAGTAATCCCTTCGCGTGGAGCCGCCTTAACCAAGCGCCCGCCGCCTCTCGCCGTATGCCGAGATGTTCGGCTACGCGACTTGATTTAAGCGAATCTGCCCCCATTGCGGCCAATCTAATGATTTCTTTTTCCTGGTAGACAAGGGAATTTGACACACCGCTTTCGCCATACAAGCGCCCAAGCATGTGCAAGATCATTTGCTGACAGCGACGTCTTCGCTGCGTGAGATCATCGTAAGAGAATCGGATGATTTTCCATCCATCCAAGACGAGCTGGTTTTGTCGCATGAGATTATCACTAAAGCGTCCGCGATCAATATCTCTAGCATGAGGGCCATATCCATCAATATCGAAGCTGATCCGATAAGGTGGACGAATATATGCGAAATCGATGAAACGTGTGCCATCTTGAAAGTCTTTAACCTCGTACTCGGGGTGCAAGTGCTGAAAGTGCCCAACAGCTTGCCACCACAGTCCCTCAAGGAATAATTTCTCAGCATGACCATGTCCTTCCACGAGTCTCCTTAACCGTTCACCCGATCTCCTCGCTCGATGTAATTGGATAAAAGCTTCATACGCTACTTGAAATTCCATTCCTGTTACCTCCTCTAAAATAAATAAAACCGCCTCTCCCATAGCTGGGAAAGACGGTGTGCTTCACACGTCATAGTATTTAGTTCGAAAGGATAATGCTTATGGATAATTATGCTTTATTTTACTAATTAAGTGAATAAATAACCTATTTCGACGTTGTATATCTGTATACACTTGCTGTTCAGCAGTGGGATTCTCACCTATACCACACTCGCAATATGATCTTCTATATACTGCTCCAACTTAATCCGCACATATGGCGGCAAGCCTGACAGCATACAGCCATAGCGGAAGCTGCGTCCTTCTGTCACGATGCGAATGACGCGACCCGTGATAGGAGGTAAGCCTGCTTCTTGCGGGAAGTGGATGACAACGAACATATCGGGAGCTAACAGCACATTCGTTGTGATCTGTAGACCGCTCTCCGATAGATCGAAGAGCGTGCCGTCGATATTTTGCCCGGAGAAAGAGCCTTCTTGCTCCCATTGGTAGATGGAAAGCTTTAAGCTAATATCCAGCTGCACGCGTGTATTCTTACGGCGTTCACGACCTGAGAGAGGTGAAGCCGGTTTCACCACTTCAATGACAGGCTCGCTTGGCTTAACAACCTGCTGTCCCATCCATTCCTCGTAGCACTTAATGACAGCGCTGAGATCCTCTTCACCTAAGCCTTTGCTTAGGCCAATTTGGAATATATTGGTAGCCGATTGCAGCATCGGCGTCGGTAATTGAAATTTGCTAGAAATCTCTTGTGCGAGCAGCAAATCCTTTAGCATCAGCTTCAAAGAGAATTGAATGCTGAAATCGCGATCGAGAATTTTCTCGCCTTTGAGCTCGACTTGCTTGCTATTGGCTCCGCCAGAGCGGGCGATTTCTAAGAATTGGCTGGGGTCAATGCCAGCTTTAGTTGCAATGGACAAGCCTTCGGCAAGCCCTGCAAGGTTAATGCCGACCATCGTGTTGTGAGCGAGCTTCGCATAGGAACCTGAACCGCTCGGCCCGAGGTAAAGTGCTTTGCTGCCAAGTATGTGGAACAAGTCTTGCTGCTCCTCAAATACTGCTTGGCTGCCGCCGACCATGAACGTAAGCGTACCGGCTTCTGCAGCTGGCTTCGTGCCTGTCACAGGTGCGTCGAGGAAGTCGACGAAATGCGCTGCGAGCTCTTCCGCGAGCTTTTGGCTTGTGTGGGGCGATACGGTACTGGAATCAATAATGGTGAGTGCTGGATGGATCCCGCTCAGAATACCTTGCTCACTGTAAAATGTTTCAAGAAGCGCAGCATCATTGCTGAGCATTGTAAATAGGACATCTGAACTACGAGCTACTTCTGCCGGCGAATAGCCAACCTCAGCACCGAGTTGCGCAAGCTCGTCCACTTTTCCAGCAGTACGATTATACACGGTTACCATAAAACCTTTTTGAATAAGGTTAGCAGCCATAGGCTTACCCATAGTGCCAAGTCCAATAAAGCCGATACGTTTCATGTCCCTCACCTCTAACTTCATTTTAACATGGGAATTAATACCTGTGAATTACTTTATAGGATCTTTGACCTGAGACCAAAGTCTCTCTGCTTACGCCATCTTTCATCGTTAAATGTCATGTAAAATAGGATCGCTTGCTTGCATTTATACAAGCAAATAAGTATGCTAGGAAAAGGTAAAAAATAGAGATGGAGGCGAACCTATTGAGTAAAAAACTACAGTTTGATTACAGCAAGGCATTATCCTTTTTATCCCAGCATGAAGTCGATTATTTGGCAGCTCAAGTCGAGCTCGCACATGATCAACTGCATAACAAAACAGGCGCAGGCTCTGATTATTTAGGCTGGGTGGATCTTCCTGAGAACTACAATCGTGAAGAGTTTGCCCGCATTCAAGCATCTGCAAAACAAATTCAATCGGATTCCGACGTACTTATCGTGATCGGTATTGGTGGTTCCTATCTAGGTGCACGTGCTGCACTTGAAATGTTGTCTCATTCTTTTTATAACATTTTGCCAAAAGATAAACGTAAAACGCCTGAGATTTATTTCGTGGGAAATAATATCTCCTCGACATATGTGACACATTTGCTTCAATTGCTTGAAGGTAAAGATTTCTCTGTGAACGTAATTTCCAAATCCGGTACGACAACGGAGCCAGCGATTGCTTTCCGTATTTTCCGCGAATTATTGGAGAAGAAATACGGTAAGGAAGCTGCTCGCAAACGGATCTACGCAACAACGGATCAAGAGAAAGGCGCTCTCAAAACGCTAGCAACTGCCGAAGGTTACGAGACTTTCGTTATTCCGGATGATGTTGGTGGACGTTACTCCGTCCTAACAGCGGTTGGATTGCTTCCAATTGCAACAGCAGGCATTGACGTTGAAGCGATTATGAAAGGTGCGGCAGATGCGCAGCAAGAGTTCTCCAATCCGAAGCTCAGCGAAAATCAAGCCTACCAATACGCAGCAGTGCGTAACTCCCTGTATCGTAAAGGGAAAACGATCGAGATCCTCGTAAACTATGAGCCATCCTTGCACTTCGTTTCGGAGTGGTGGAAGCAATTGTTCGGGGAGAGCGAAGGCAAGGATTACAAAGGGATTTACCCTGCTTCCGTAGACTTCTCAACGGATCTTCACTCCATGGGACAATTCGTTCAAGATGGCAGCCGGATTTTGTTCGAAACCGTTATCCAAGTTGACCAAGTGGCTGATCATATCACCATTGGTACAGATGCGGATGATCTGGATGGACTGAATTTCCTTAGCGGCAAAACGATGGACTTCGTGAACAAGAAGGCTTTCCAAGGCACAATGCTTGCGCACACAGACGGTCAAGTACCAAACCTGATCGTAACTTTGCCGGATATGACACCTTACTCTTTCGGATATATGGTCTACTTCTTTGAAAAAGCATGCGGCATCAGCGGTTATTTGATGGGTGTGAATCCGTTCGATCAACCGGGTGTTGAAGCGTACAAAAAGAACATGTTTGCTCTATTAGGCAAGCCTGGCTATGAGAAAGAAAAAGCGGAGCTTGAAGCTCGCTTGCAACAATAATCTTCAACTTCAGTTAAAAACGATCAATCCTATCGGATAGGTCGTTTTTTTGCACCTTTTTTTCCATTATTTATGTGGTAAATTTTCTTTCCATATTGTCGAAGTCCTATGTTGTGTGTAGAATATAATGAAACAGTTGTTTCCTTCTACCGAGAAAGGTTGGCTATGCTAGCACATTATCGCACAATCCATTCGTATGGTTCGTCTGAGATTATCATCAAGAAGTCACGTTTCATCGGTCATGCTAAGCCCGTAGAGTCAGAAGAAGAAGCAATCCAGTTCATTGAAGCGATCAAGAAAGAACACAGGTCGGCTACGCATAATTGCAGTGCGTATGTCATTGGTGAGCGGGATCAAATCCAGAAGCAATCCGATGACGGAGAACCCAGCGGTACCGCAGGGAAGCCGATTCTGGAAGTGATGAAGCATCAAGGGCTCAAGAATACCGTTGTCGTGGTTACTCGTTATTTTGGTGGCATCATGTTGGGCGCTGGCGGACTCATTCGTGCATATACGGATGGGGCTGTTGCAGGCATAGAAGCAGGAAAGCCGATTTATAAAGTAAATCATCAGCTCGTGCTGATTGAAGTCGATTATACATGGTATGGCAAGCTGGAAAATGAACTGCGAAATCAAAAGATGCTGCTTGGGGACATTCAATTTACGGATAAAGTAACCGTTCCTTGTTATCCTTTGGCGGCTGAAGCGGAAGCATTCATGAATTGGGCAACTGATGTTACACAAGGTCAAAGCTTAATCGTCGCTGGTGAGAACGAATATATCGTTCACGAGAGCTTGCCTGAATAGACAGGCTCCCAGAAGACCAAAACAAATTTCATATGAGCTGAGGATGCGGAGGGATAGGAATGGCTAGGAAAGCAGTCGCGCAAGAGCTTAGTAGAGAACGAATTCTTACAGAGGCGCGGGAATTATTCGCTACTTTTGGCTATCGCGCTTTAACGATGCGAAGCATTGCTAAAGCAATGGGGTACAGTCATGGTGCGTTATATTACCATTTTAATGAGAAAGCTGAATTATTTTATGCACTAATTAAAGACGATTTCGCCTTACTTCTGCAGCGTCAGAAGGAAATGATTGTTCGTGAGCAGGGGTTTAGCGTGAATTTGCTTCAAAAGTTAATGATGGAATTCGTCTGGTTTGGTTTAAACAATCCGAATCACTACGAAATGATGTTTATGATTAACGAGCCAGAACTACAGCAGTACTCGCGTACCGAACAAGCTCAGTGCTTGGAGATGTTCGCCATTGTCATTCGTGAAGTCTTGGCAGATCAGCCAGGAGCTGAGAGTCGTAAGTTTACGCTTCCGTGGAATTTGTTTATGTCTTTACATGGCTTTATTTCTTATTGTATTCAGTTTAAGCTATCCTACGAAGAAGCACGCAAATTGGCAGATGAGCATATCCGACTGATCTGTGTTAGCCTGGATGTGGATTCAGCTGAACTGCAGCGTCCGCTAGTCAAAATGGTTGGGTCGAATGTACGGAAATCATTCGTAATATAGAAGCATGAAGGAAGTGAGACAATCTGTCTTTGCTTCCTTTTTCAATTTTGAGACAAACTACATTTTACATTACCCAGCCTGTGCTTTAAAATGATGAAAAGACACCGATGGAAGGATGATTACGATGGATTTGAATATATGGTCGGAAGAAAATGTTGAATTTATGTTTGAAGGCATCACGAGAAAGCTGCGTATGGCAACAGGAGGTTCCATTAAAGCCTCCAACGTGAAAGAAGAGAAGTACGAGGATTTGAAGGATCTTTATGATATGGTGACGAGCAAGGACCGCTTCAGCATTAGCGAGATTGATGCGATTACAACAGAGCTAGGGAAAATTCGTAAAGCGTAGTACAACATAAGCATGCCGCTGTTTCTGACCTTGAGTTGGAATGGCGGCTTTTTTTGTCGATGTGTGATTGGGTCATAATGACAATGAGTATCTGCTCTTCATACATACTAACACACCAATAGGGACAAAATAGGTAGAAATTGGCACATAAGGAGAACGTAAAATTGACTCAACATGGCGAGGCTTCCACTGCAACTTTGCCGCAATTCCCAAAGTCATTCTGGCTCGACTCTGTGGAGAAGATCCCTCAGTTTCCCAATCTGACAACCGATATGAAGACGGATGTAGTCGTCATTGGCGCAGGTATTACAGGGATCACTACTGCGTATTTACTCGCCAAAAAGGGTGTCAAGGTTGTCGTCCTGAATGCGGGTCCGATTCTGGAAGGTACAACAGGACACACCACTGCCAAACTTACCGTCCAGCATGGACTTATTTATCATGAGTTTCTTTCCCATTTTGGCGAGGAGAAGACTCGGCTGTATTATGAAGCGAACCACGAAGCGCTGATGCTTGTCAAACAAACGATCGAGGAGCTAGGCATTGAATGTCAATTTACCGAAGAAGATGCTTATCTGTATACGAGTGATGATGCGTATTTAAATCAAATACAAGACGAATATTTGGCATATGGGAAACTGCAAATCCCTGCAGATTATCTGGAATCAAACCCTTTGCCTTTCGCGACGAAAGCAGCGATTAGAATGAGGGCGCAGGCCCGATTCAATCCGGTGCCCTATCTAATTCGACTCATTCAGGAGATCACACAGCTGGGCGGTCAAATTTTTGAAGGAACAACGGTCGTCGGTGCATCCCATGAGCAGCCATCCATCGTTAAAACAAAGCAAGGGCATCAAGTTACTTGCAATTATGTCATCACAGCCTCCCACTACCCGTTCAACGACATCAAAGGCGCCTACTTCACTCGCCTGCATGCGGAGAAGTCGTATGTGATCGCTGCGCGTACGGAGAAAGCTTATCCTGGGGGGATGTACATCAATGTGGAGCAGCCAACTCGCTCTCTGCGTGCTGTCACCATCAATGGGGAACCTGCGGTTCTTATTGGCGGTGAGGGGCATAAGACAGGGCAAGGCCTGTGTACCCATCAATATTATGAGAATCTACAGAAGTTTGGGGAAGAGACGCTCGGACTGAAGGAGATTCTGTACCGTTGGTCGGCTCAAGATGTGTTCACACTAGATAAAATGCCTTACATCGGTCAGGCATTTTCCGATGCTCCTCATCTTCTCATGGCGACTGGCTTTCGCAAATGGGGGATGACCACAAGCATGGCAGCGGCGATGCTGAATACGAAAATAATTCTAGGGGAGCAAAGCCCCTACGAAGAAGTGTTCACACCGCATCGGTTCCATGCCGATCCTAGCGTCAAAACATTTGTCATGCAGAACGCCAACGTCGCGAAGCATTTTGTGGCTGGGAAGTTCGATTTACTGCATAAGCAACCAGAAGAACTTTCGCCCGATGAGGGCTCCGTCGTCAGCGTGAAGGGCAAGCGAGCGGGTGCCTACCGGGAACCCAATGGGGAGCTGCACGTGGTCGATACGACTTGTACCCATTTGGGGTGTGAAGTCGAGTGGAACGATGCGGAGCGAACCTGGGATTGCCCATGCCACGGGTCCAGATACAACTTCCAAGGAGATGTGATTGAAGGGCCTGCTAAGAAGGCGCTGGGAAAGCTGAGTTTGTCGTGAAGACTATTCCAAGTTATTAAGCGTACTGACCCTATAACTCCTATAGGGTTTATTTTTGATTTTGCGGCCCAGAGAGTGAGGGCCACTAAAATATTTATTGTAATAATTTGGAATTACTGATATATTCAGTTTTAAAAAAGAGGGGGAAGGAACACTGATGAATAGACATCTCGTACTATCGGTCAAGAATTTAAGAAAGACGTATAAAGGCACTAAAAATGAAATCAAAGCATTGAACGATGTCTCCTTTGATTTATTTAGTGGAGAAATGATTGCGGTCATGGGCACCAGTGGCTCTGGTAAAAGCACCTTACTCAACATACTGGGAACATTAGATGAACCGGATCAAGGGACGGTTACGCTTAACGGAAAAGTGACAGAGAATATGTTTCTTGAACCATATTCAACGAAATATCGCCGTGATAACATCGGATTTATATTCCAATCCTATCATTTGCTGAAGGATCTATCTGTAGCAGAAAATATAGCATTACCACTTCTTCTCAAGGGTGAAAAATCACAGGTTATTGATGAGAAAGTCCAGCGAATTACACAACTTGTTGGGTTGACGTCTTGGCAGAAACATCGGCCGTTTCAACTTTCCGGCGGGCAGCAGCAACGTGTAGCTATTGGTCGTGCATTGATTACTTCTCCACCCATTATTCTGGCAGATGAACTGACTGGGAATTTAGATTTCAACACGACGACGGACATCTTGAATGTATTAATTAATATGAAAAATGAGCTGGAACAGAGCATTATCCTTGTTACTCATGATCCATTTGTGGCCACTTACGCAGATCGGGTGCTCTTCTTCCATGATGGGCAAATTGTGAACGAGTATGCCTGTAGTCAGGAAAATGATAATATGGCATGCATTCTACAGAAATTCAGAGAAATTATGGAGAACCCTCAACGATGAAATCAATTCAAGGGTTAGCTTTCCGTTTCTTTAAGGCAAATAAATTCATTGCTTTTTCAACCATTATGAGTGTTACACTTTCGATATCTTTGATTATTACTATGGCGATTTTTTCGGCTCACGCGAAGCAGTCCCTTGTAGATGAAATGAAGAAGTTGTATGGTGACATGGACTTATCAGTTGGGTATAACATTAATCAAAAAAAGATTATTGATAAATCCCTTGAGAGTAAGCTAACGTCACAATTAAATATTAAACAGTTTTCTAGTGTAGTAGTGACTAGGTTACATGTTGATGATTTGAAGGCTGATGTATACACGGTTGGAGTTGACAATGATTCTTTAGCTCAAAGTAGATATAAATTCACTGAACATATAGACGATCATGAAATTTTGCTAAATAAAAGTTTAGCCGAAGCGTTGAAAGTAGGCGTGGGTAGTACAATCATGGTCCAAAACAACCCTTTTCTAGTGAAAGAGATTTTAAAAGATTCAGATACGACAGGTCCACTTGTGGACATTCTCCTAATCACCAGAGCCAAAGCTCAACAGCTCATGGCTATTGGGAATAAACAGAAGATTGAAGCGACTTTTGTCATGATTAAGGCGAATGCCAAAGAAAACATAACTTCATTAACCCAATCGATACAACAAATAGATCCAGACTTAAGAGTGGATGTGGCACTGGAAGATGAATTTGCACAGAAGAACTTGGCTTCCTTAGAGATATTTATGATCGTGTTATCGATTCTCATATTATTCGTGACCGCGTTCTTAATAAATTCCAATTTCGAAGTGTTTTTATATAAATATAAGAATCAACTTGCCATCCTGAGAGCAATTGGAGCAACAAAAGGTCAGATTTATTACGTTGTTTTCTTACAATGCAGCATGATTAATGGAGTTGGGGCGATTTTAGGTTTCGGGCTGTCCATTTTCAGCTATCACTATGTCCTGAAGTGGTTCGCAACATTATTTTCATTTTCGATGCCAGTGATACATTTTGACTATGGGGTAGCAATCACCATGTTGATTATCAGCATGTTCGTGATCGAGTGTTTTATGCTTTTTCCGTCACATAGAGCTGCGAAAGTATCACCACTTAAGATCATGCAGGAAAATGAACAGATTGACTTTTCGTACAAGAAAGGACGCAAAAAATTCGGGATTATCTTACTTGTGATCGGCATTAGTTTAGTTATCATTGTGAAAATCAACAATATAATATCGGAGAACTCGGATGCAGCTGGTTTTGTACTGTTTGCAGCACTGTTCGTACTCCTAGGGATATTTATATTATTTCCAGTTTATCTTGGTCCTATATTAACTAAACTATTACCTGTAGTTAAGAGATTTGCCGGGAACACAGCTTATTTAGCAATCAAAAGCGTCATTCCACAAGTGAAGAAGAATACGTTTGTAACTTTGATGATCAGTACACTGATGTCGATCGCTATCTTTGGATCTGCATTGTTTCAAACCGTTCAGCAAAGTGAGGAAGCCTATATAAAGTCTCAATATCCTACCCCTATTATTGTTGAAAGTCGTTTGATAGGAAAATCAACAATTAATCCTGAGGATTTACGAAAGAAACTCCTGGAAATTAAAGGAGTTAATGCAGCGAGTACACTGAGTTCGATACAAAGAGCAGAGTTAAAGCGCAATGGTAAATATATTAGTTTTAACTATATTCTTGGAGACTTGAATGTATTTGTGCAACAAGGCTTACTTCCAAGGATGGAAGGAGATGTTAAGGATCATTTAATCATTTCCAAGCAGTACGCTAATCGAAATAATCTACATAAGGGAGATCGAATTGAATTTGGCGCGTATTCCAATGCAGCGCAGAAAATACTACCTGTTGGTACTGCAATTGTAGGAGAAGTTGTAGACACATTACCGAATCCTTACGTTAGTGCCATACTGGATTGGAACAATACAACTTTAAAGCCAGAGCACGCCGTTGTATTCAATAAAGCTTTCATTAGTACGGATGATCCAGTGAGTACGTTGGAGCAACTACAAGTATTGAAGCAACAATTTCCGGAGCTGAAAATAAGCAGTTATGCACAATCATTAAAAGAGTCCGAGCTCATGTTCTATCAACGTTGGTCGATTTTTATCATTGTCATGATCATCATTTTACTAAGTGTTATGTTAGGGGTGTTCTTTTCACTCATCAACAATATATATGCTAAGAGGAAGGAATTCGCGATACTACGAACAATCTCACTTAGTAAGAATGGTGTTATTCAAGTCATAGTATCACAGGTGCTGCTATACATCTTTATCGGGCTCACTCTAGGCATGTTTTCTGGGTTTACATTAACCTACGTCCTAAGTTTAATTGATTCAAAATCACAAACATATTTCGATTATAGCTTTATAACCATCATGGCATCGATAATGATCGGAATGGCACTGCTCATTTTCATCCCATTTGCAAATCAACTGGGTAAGAAAAATATTTACTTAGAGTTAACACAAGATAATAAATAAGCTGAGTCACCTGTCCCCTCAGGACAAGAGCGTATTTTTGCATAAAAATGGACAGCTATCCATGCGATGTTACCCCATAAGCCATACACTGTAGAGCAATGTATCTCTGCTCACGTGAAGGAGGTGGACGTTCGTGGCATCCAGAATTCGTAAAGAAGAAGTTCGTAAATTGATCGGGAAAGACATTTTGGCTGTTAAGAAGGATGGTACACAGGTTACTGGTAAATTGGTGCGGATCAGCGGTAACACGTTGATTGTTGCTCCACAAAACGGCAAAAAAGTGCAAGTCAAAGCGATTATCCCATTGGTATTATTCGACTTGCTGGCTATTGGTACAGCACCTTATGCTTACGGTGGCTTCGGTGGTGGCTTTGGTGGTTATGGCTTTGGCGGTGGCTTTGGTCCTGGCTTTGGCGGTGGCTTCGGCCCTGGCTTTGGCTTTGGCGGCGGCTTCGGTGGTCCAGGACTCTGGTTCTGAGAATGCAATTAAAAGACTCTTTCCTACTGGGGAAAGAGTCTTTTGTTGTTTTGAGATCCATGTGGAAATGCGCACCAATCCGCTGCCCACTGAATAGGCTAAGATACAGGTTTACGGCTTGAGGCACCGGCAACACGCGCTGCCAGCTGGAACTAACCGCGGACAGGGAGTGAGCAGCATGCCGAGTTCCATCGTGTTTAACATGATCAATATTAATAATCAGAATACGAATGCAACGATCGGGATTGGTGAGAACGCACAATCCAGCTGGGATTCCCATAGCAAAAACAATTACGGCACCGGTGAATTCATCGGTAATTCGATCGCCTGCAACTTCGTCAATACCATCTTTGATAATGACTTTATTGATTCACCAATTAATGATCAGGACTTTAAACCAGCCGTAACCAATCAAGTTTAGTTGAAAGGGTGTAGGCTATGCAGAAGCTGTTGTCCGGTCCGTTAGATCCCCCATTGATCCAATTTGATGCGATTCACGTGAACTCAATAGCTGATGCTTCTGGTATATTTATTGGTGCGAATGCCCAAGTGAATTGGTCAACAAGCAGTAAAAGCAACAGTGGCCTAGGTGAAGTGAGCGGTGAACATAATGTGGTGTGGAACAATATAAACACGGTTTACGATAACGATATCATCGATGCACCGTATACGAAGGGTGATTTAATCATTGGTCGTGTTTGAAAAAAAGCTCCGCGACAGCCTTATTCGGCCATTTGCGGAGCTTTTGTCGTTGCTTCTGATACGGGAGTCGAGGCGGCAGTCGGACCCGCGGTGAAACCAGACGTCTGCGCTTGCGCGGTAATCATCTCCTGCAGCCACTCTGGCGTTTCGTTATCACCGACATTGAGCATGTCGAGGAAATCCGAATCGTTCAGCATGGAGCGGGTACCGACCAACTGATTGTGATCGCCTTCGACGGCGCCAAACCCTTGAACCGTTTTTTGATTACTTTGAAAATCAGTCGGCCAATTATTCCCCATATTGATACAGGAGGCACTTTCCACGGAACCGATGCGGATCGAACCGATAATAAAAGTTGGAGACATGAAAGAAGACACCGATAATCACCTCATTTTTCCGCTTTAGGCTGTGGCGGTGTGTAACGGTAGCCCGTTGAAGTTCGCTCAGGCCCTGAACCATCTTGTACGGATGAAGAATGTGAAACACCGTCTGTAGACCTCTCTGACCTTGATTCTTTGGTCACCTGTGAACGTTGGAAGGCCTTATCCACAGCTTCATTCTGCTCTTTCCCATTTGGTTTAGCACCGAAATTGTTCCCTAAATTCAACGAACCGCTCAGTTCCTTAATATCGAGATGATCGAGTCGGAAGGTCAAATTCTCGAGAACAGGCTGATGGACGTGAAGGTTATCGATGTGAATACGCGGATGCTTGGCAGATAAGTCAGCCAATTGTTCTTCAAGCCTTCGCAGCCGCTGTTCCAATAAATGAACGGTTTGCGTGTCCTTGTCCTTGGAAGACAATGCCTCGTTTCTCACAGGGGATGGCACATTAGGAGCAGCGGATGGTCTAGTGGGAAGTGGCGACGATTTTTTTTTTTGAAACCACATGGATCGTCTTCAGCTCTTTCGTGATTTCGGTTTAAAGTCAAACGTATCATTGTCTAGGACCGTATGCTTCCCGCCCAACACCATGTTGTGATCCCCTGTCAATTCACCGATCCCCTGATTCGTTTTGGCAGAATGCCTTCTTCCGCTGATCCGATTGCTACCTTTGTTAACGCTAGAGTTTTCTGCTATGTCTTCGATATGAATGGATTTAAATTGAATCCGAACCATCGTTATTCCCTCCAAATCTTTTTCAGCATCTCCCTCCCATGTATATGGGGACAAACGCAAAATCATTTCTCTTTTTGCAAAACAAAAAGATCACCGAGTCTCCCCCATGAAGTGGAGTCGGTAATCTTCATCAACCTTTGTCTCACGTAAATTGTATTGGGATGACCTTCTCGCCATCTGGAGGAGCAAGCGGAATACGAATAATAAGCAATCCATTATGGTACTGCGCTCGCATCTGATCCGTCAAGGCTCTGCCTGGCAAGCGGATCGCTCGCTCAAATGTGCCAAAATAACGCTCAGAAAGCCGCATTTGCTCATCACTAACTTGATATGGACGAACGAGCATCCCTCGAATCAGGAGCGATTGGTCGCGGAAAGATAGCTGAATGTTCTCAGGGGAAGACAGTCCTGGCACCTCAGCGACCACAACGAGCTCTTGAGGCGTCTCATACATATCAACTCTGGGTCCGGTCAGCGGAATAATGCTGGCTATGTCCTGCCAGAACTCGGGGCCAAGCACATCGCCGGCTTGCGCCGACAGTCCCTTCCAATCGGGCTTTGACGAACGATTGCCTGGAGGATTCATCTGCCATCATCACCTGACTTCACGATTAAAAGTAGAGCTGCAAGCAGCTTGCTACTAGTTTATGTGCAACCGCGGCGGATTATGGCTGACTTCTAGACTCGGGACATACTTACTGTTGCGGTGGCCGCTGATTTAAGAGTTGCTGCTGCGCCATGCGTACAAGCTCCCGCACCATCGCGCCGCCGATTGGACCACCGACTCTGCCGGCGTCTTCCGAGCTGAGTTGCCCATTATAGCCTTGTTGCAAAGGAACGCCAAGCGTGCGTGCGACCTCATACTTCACAAGATCAGGTCGTTCTGGATTAACGGCGTAACCTTGGTTTTGCATGACGTGAGCTTTGAGAAGCCCTAAGCCATGTTCGGATCCGGGCACCATAGCCCGGTTTCTTCTTCTTCGTGACATTGTCTATCACCTCTTAGGTGTTAGGATGCCCTGTCCCTTTTCGAAATATAAAGAATTAATGTTTTACTTTATACATCGGCTATATTTTTGGATAAACGCTTCCGTCCAATAAGGACGGCGTAGTCGTTTATTTTAGATCATGAGTACGGAAGGTGAAATATTTATGCCCGACGTAATTGCCAATCGTGTACAAGCCATTTCCAACCAGAATGGCACCATTATGGAGCCAGCTCGTACTGGCATTCGTCAGATAGGATCCTAGCGCTTCGGCAAGAAGCCAACTGATCCCATAGGAAAAACCGTAGCAGACGAGGATTACTAGTGCGAACTTCCACCAACTGCTGCCTATGCTGGCATTCGAACGAAAGGTAAACGTGCGATTAAGCAGATAACTCACTACAGCACCGATCGTATTCCCACCAAAGGTCGATACCCAATAATTAAGATCAAATAGGTTAAAGAGAGCAAAGCTGGCCGACAAGCCTACCAGCGTATTCAACACACCAACAAGTAAAAAACGCGCGAAGCTGCCTGTTAACAAGGATTTAATGGCATTGGAATTCATCCGATTACCGCCTAGCAGTGACAGGTTGAATCGCCTGCGAAGTGACAGCTACTATTTCCTGAGCGTGCTCTGTCAATTCCTTTTCGATAACAAACAGGGGGCGCTGCTTCACTTCTTTATAAATCTTACCTATGTATTCGCCGATCAAACCGAGAGCAAGAAGCTGTACACCGCCGATGAACCAAACCGAGAGCACAAGTGATGTCCAACCGGTCACGTTGGCGCCTAGAATTTTACCTATAATCGCATAAAGGGCTGCAACGACGCTCATCGCGAAGAGGACGAAGCCCATCACCGTGACGAAACGAATGGGAGTTACACTGAATGACGTGATGCCGTCGAGGGCAAAAGCCAACATTTTACGCAGCGGATATTTGGATTCCCCAGCAAATCGTTCTTTACGGTCATAATAAACCTGTGTGGAGGGAAATCCTAGCAGAGGTACTAAACCCCGAAGGAATAAGTTAACCTCTTGAAATTTCTCTAAATTATCAAGGGTTCGCTTACTCATTAAGCGGAAATCTGCATGATTGTACTGTATTTTCACACCTAGCGATGTCATGAGTTTATAAAAGCCTTGCGCTGTCGCTCGCTTGAAGAAGGTATCTGCTGAGCGATCTTGACGAATACCGTAGACAATGTCGTAGCCTTCATGATATTTAACGAGAAATTCACGAATGACCGCTGTATCATCTTGGAGATCGGCGTCGATCGAGACGACGCAGTCGGAATACGCTTTCGCTTTCAGAAGTCCGGCAAGTAAGGCGCTTTGATGACCGGCATTTTTGGCCAGCTTAAGCCCCGTAATGAATGGATTGGAGAGGTGGAATCGCTCAATGAGCGACCAGGTTGCATCTTTGCTGCCATCGTCTACAAACAATACCGTACTATTGGGGGCAACCAATTGATCGGTAATGAGAGAATCTAAGACCTCGCTGAGCTGAAATACAGTTTCCGGGAGTACTTCTTCTTCGTTATAACAAGGGACCACAATGGTCAAAATCGGTTTAGACACAATACCTCGTCTCCGTCCTAAATAGGTAGTAGATGAAATTCCTAGCTTAAGATTTAATTATAGCTAAAAGGGCTAGAAAAAGTAAGCGGCCGGAACGGAAATCATCGTCCCAACCGCTATGGCTTTTTAATTACCAACCAAATCCGAAAGTAGCAAGAACGATAACCAAGAGTACGTATAGAACGAGGACAACAGCAGCGCTAGAACCACCAGCAGGGTAACCACAACTCATGTCAATCCCTCCCTTCACAAAATTACTATATGTCATCCGACTAAAGGGTGTATGGATGAATGACCCGAATGCGGAATAAATAATTAGGCAACGTGTCCAAATTTCAGGACATGCGTGGAGAGAATTCAATGGGAGAGCGTACATGATAGATGAACGAAATGAGGGGGACCTCATACGAGATGGAGGCACATACATGCGTTATGAGGAACGCCAGCCGGATGAGACATTACAGCGATATATCAAATGTTATTGGTATTTGGAGCGGGATTACAGCGGGGGAGAAGAGGGAGAAACCCTGTGGCCAGATGGCTGCCAAGAGCTGATCTTTCATTATGGAGCCGATTATTCCGCAGGCGGGCAAGTGATGCCAAGGGCGTTTTTTATCGGTACGCTTTCACAGTATCATCCGCTTACGGCAGAAGGCCCCATCCGTTTATTCGGTGTGCGATTGCTGCCGTGGGGTTTGCATGCCTTCAAAGAGATGGATAGTCGCGCGCTCAAAGACAAGTTTCTTCCACTCACTGACTTTTTTCCCGAGCATGAACTCGCGGAGCTTGTTCCGAAGCTGGCAGAGGCAGATTTGGATGAGGGTATCGCCTTACTGACGGTATATATGTATCGTCATCTCCAAGCAGAAACCAAGCATACCGCGATGATTGATATTTTGTCCAAGCTATATCGAACACCGATGGAGCAGGATGTTCCCATCAGCGTAGCCGAGAGTGGTTATTCACAGCGGCATTTTGAGCGTATTTGCTCGGAACTCGTCGGCATGTCGCCTAAGCAATTAAATTCCGTGTCGCGATTTAATTTGGCTCGGCTTCAAATCTTCTTCAATCCGGCAGTGGACATTCCGAGCTGTATGGGGCAGTTCGGCTATCATAATTACGCGCACTTTTCCAAGGAATTTAAGAGGTGCCTTGGAATTACACCGACGGAGTATAAGAAGTGGCTGCTGCGACTGAAGGAGAGATCACTACGATAAGGTTTCCCACTTCGCCCACATTTCCCTAGGATTCAATTCATAGATTTCACTTTCCCGAAACATAAACTGATGCATAATCAATTCTCGGCGCAAGGTAGCAAAATCCGGATGAAAGTTTTTGAGGATGGCGTTTAGTTCTTTCTCGGCGTAGGAGCGTCCTTTTTCAAGCTCGGCAACCAAATGCTCGAGAACAATCAGTTTTTTCTTGAGCTGGGCTGGAATATGTTTGAGCTTGCCGTCTAGCGTGAAAAAGTTCCGTAAAATAGACTGCTTTAGACTTGAGTTTTTGTCTTCCGTTTCCATAGATGCAGGCGCCTCCTTTTTATTTTTGAAAATAAGATCAGATGTCGCCTGACCGTGACTGCGAATGAAGGCGTCATTCAATGTGAAGAAAATTGTATTTTTGTCACGACGCTCATGAATCAAGTTGGCTTCGCGAAGTTTCGATGCATGATGGGTAACTGTTGCTGGGGTAACGCCCAGGTTCTCAGCGAGAGCTTGACCGTTCGATTCGCCGTCCGCTAATAAAATAAGTATACGAATACGCGTCGCGTCTGAAAGCGCTTTGTGATAGGTAATAATTTTATCTAGTTGCATAAAAGCAGCTCCCATTAAACTAATTTAATAAACTTCTAATTAGATAATATTTAAATTTGGTGTGCGTGTCAAGCGTGAAAGTTTCCTTCTGTACAGGGGTCATGTAAAATACCTGTATAGAAGTCAAAGCTTAAAGGGGAAACAACCATGCGAATACTTGTCATGACAGCAGTTGCTCCAGAACGAGATGCCATTCAAAGAGGGCTTGGTCAAGATAGCCGGTTCGAATATGCATTAGCCGGAGTGGGGCTTGCCGCGGCGGCGGTGAATGGGGCCCTGGAGCTTGCCAAAGTCGACTATGACCTATTGATTATCGCCGGCATCGCCGGCGGTTTTGTAGGTCAAGCGGACATCGGCTCGCTTGTTATCGCGAGCGAGATTATCGCCGCCGATCTTGGCGTAGAGCTGCTGGACGGCTTCAGCAGCTTGGACGAGCTGGGCTTCGGCTCAACGCGTATCAGCGTTGCAGCCGACTTGGCTCAGCGCGTGACTGCGGCGCTGCAAGCCGCCGGCCTACAGGCGCAAGCGGCGCCGGTGCTCACGGTGGCCACGGCCACCGGAACAGCGGCAACCGCCGCTGCGCTTGCGGCGCGTGTGCCTGGCGCTGCCGCCGAAGCCATGGAAGGCTTCGGCATAGCGACCGCTGCGCAGCAGCGTGGCGTGCCTGTGCTGGAGATCCGCGCGATCTCCAACGCGGTCGGCCCCCGAGACCGAGACGCCTGGCGGATCGGGGATGCCTTGAGAGCTTTAGAAGCAGCAGGTTCAGTTTTAGCGGAGGTGCTTTAAAATGAAAATCGCGTTTTCACCATGCCCAAACGATACGTTCGTGTTCCACGCCTGGGCACATGGTTTAATACCAGGCGCACCAGAGCTTGATGTCCTCTACGCGGACATTGATATAACTAACCGTCTGGCCGCCGAAGGCACTGGCCCCGACGTGCTCAAGATCTCTTACGCAGCACTCCCGTGGGTGCTGAAGGACTATGCCCTGCTGCCCTGTGGCGGCGCTTTGGGTAGAGGCTGCGGACCGCTTGTCCTTATGCAGCCAAGCGAAGGCGCGGCTAACCCGGCTGCACTTAGTGGCCGCCGAGTAGCCGTGCCGAGCGAGCGCTCGACCGCGTACTTACTGTTCCGCTTATGGGCGGAACAGAACGTGCCTGGCGGCGTTGGCGAAATCGTGGTCATGCCGTTCCACGAGATCATGCCCGCCGTGCGGGACGGCCTCATTGATGCTGGCCTCGTCATTCATGAAGCGCGATTCACTTACCCGTCGTACGGGTTAGCGCTTCTAACAGATTTGGGCAGCTGGTGGGAGCAAGACACCGGGCTGCCAATCCCACTGGGCGCCATCATTGCACGGCGCTCCATGGATCTGGAGGCGCTCGCGGGCTGGGCTCGCGCCTCGGTTGAATACGCGTGGGCGCATCCGGAAGCATCGCGCGACTACGTCATGCAGCACGCGCAGGAAATGGACCCGCAGGTCGCGCAGCAGCACATCGACCTGTACGTCAACGAGTTCACAGCTGATCTCGGCGAGAGCGGCTATGGCGCGGTCTTGACCTTGCTCCAGCGAGCCGCTGAGACAGGTCTTGTGCCGCAGATGGATTACGCTGCCTTATTGAAGTAGCATTACTTTGGAGTGGTTGAGTAGAATCCAATATGAACACACAAAAGGCTGTCTATCCCGTAGATGAAATCTACATGAATAGACAGCCTTTTGTAATAACCGAGCATACCTGATCTTCCAAGCCACTGTAGTGATGAAAAACATCACTACAGACCCGAGGAAGCCCCAAATCCACGAATGTTCAAGCTGTAACGATGAAAATCATCACTACAGTGACTTGGAAGTGAGTTTTGTTCGCTGTAGTGATGAAAAACATCACTACACGGGAGCAGCCAGGACTCCGATATCCCTACCTAGCCGATCACATTCACTGGTTGCCCCTCGGCAAACGCCCGGGCATTCTCACTCGCAACAGCCATCAACCTGGCTCTAGCTTCCTTCGTTGCCCACGCAATATGCGGCGTGATAATCACATTTTTCGCATGCAACAAAGGGTTGTCGGGCTTCGGCGGTTCTACCGTCAGCACATCCAAACCCGCACCAACGATGCGACCATCGTTCAAAGCTTGCGCTACATCTGCCTCGTTAAGCAGCCCACCTCGGGCCGTGTTAATCAGAATTGCCGACGGTTTCATCAACGCAATCCGCTCCGCATTAATCAGCTCATTCGTCGCCGCCGTCAGTGGGCAATGTAGACTAACTACATCTGCACGCTGTAGTAGTTCCTCAAGTGACACCCATTCAATGCCCTCTACGGGCTCAGGTACACGGCGACCACTACCTGTTGCGATCACCTTCATGCCCATTGCTTGTGCAATGAGCGCCGTTTGCCTTCCAATCTGGCCGAGCCCAATGAGTCCCATCGTTTGACCGCTTAACTCAACGAGTGGGGATCTGCTATAGCTGAAATCGATCGACGCAGCCCAATCCCCCTGAAGCACACTGTCACTATGACGCTGCACGCGATGGCAGAACTCCAACACCAACGCAAACACCAACTGAGCTACCGAATGCGTGCTGTACGCAGGGACATTTGTCACCACAATACCGCGCTCTTTCGCTGCCTGAACATCCACGATATTGTAGCCAGTCGCCAGAACGCCGACATAACGCAACTTCGACAATTGCCCCAGCGTGCCAGCGGAGATAGGCGTTTTATTCGTCAGTACGATGTCAGCATCCGTTGCACGCTCTACGATTTCGCTCTCAGCCGTCCGATCATAGACAACGAGCTCACCCAAAGCTTCAAAGCCGTTCCAGTCCAAATCACCGGGATTTAACGTGTAACCATCTAGCACAACAATTTTCATTGATCTACTCCCTGAGTTAATTTACTACTGCTTTTTACGTTATTCTTTGTCTAAGAAGCTTTTACTTTTTCACACCTGGCTCCTTAAAAGGATTCAAAAACAACTTTGGAATATGCGTCTCAAAACGCATTAACTTTCCGGTCGTCGGGTGCAAAAAGGCAAGCACACGCGCATGCAGTCCAAGTCGATTAATCTCCTTCGATTTGGAGCCATACTTTTTATCTCCAGCAACCGGGTGCCCGATATCCTGCATATGTACGCGAATCTGGTTTTTACGTCCAGTCTCCAAGTTGACCTCAAGCAGTGAGAAGCTTTTGTTCGCTTGCAGCGTTTTGTAATGCGTCACGGCGTGTTGCCCATCGGTTGGGTACGGTGTGGAGTACATTTTGAGTGATTTCGCGTGCTCTTTGAGCCACGATGAAATCGTTCCTTCCGGCTTGCGCACCATACCTTCCACCAAGGCCACATAGGTCCGCTCTTTGACGCTTTCCTGCCATGTGTTTTGCAGCTGCTGTTGGGCTTGTTCAGTTTTGGCAAACATCATCACACCGGACGTATCCCGATCCAAACGATGAACGACAAAAATCCGCGCCTTCGGATCATGGTTCCGCACATGTGCCGTGAGCTGGCGATAGGCCGTGATCTGATTTTCCTGCGTATCCGTCGCGATGGATAGAAGGCCAGCATCCTTTTGAATCACAATGACATCGTTATCTTCGTACAAAATACTCATGCCAGCGAGAGGGATATCCTCGACCACTTTATCCTTGTTAATTGTGACCGTCATCTCGGGCTTTAAGGGGTGATTATAAGCCGTTACCGCTTTGCCATTCACAGCGACTTGTCCGCGAGCGAGGATCGCTTTTACAGCATTCCGGCCTAAGCTCGATAGCTTTTCTAACAAAAAGGGCAGAAGCTCCATGGGCTCCTTCACCGTATACTGACGAGTGCTCGAGTCCTGGCTCACCTTAGCAGTTTGCGAGGGTTGGCCCTGTGGCTTATGAGTACCGAATTTGGGTTTATGGCTGAGGCTTCCTTTTGGACGTGAACCTTGTTTTTTCTGCATATTAATATACCTCCTATTGCGATGGCTTACCTTCCGGTCAGTTCATTCGACCTCCAATATACCACGTTCCTAAAAGCAAATGAAACGCTAACTCTTATCCCTGCAACTTATGAATCGTACTCCCTGTGAAAAAATCACCCTGCAGCCGCACATGTTCAAAAGGTAAATGCGGATTCGCAATCCGCCATAGCATGCGATCCGCTGCGCGATAGCCGGCCTCTCGAATCGGCAGCTGAGGGCGAGAGCAGAGCGGCAGCGTATCGCTTTGCTCATTGAGCAGGGCGACTAGCGAGCAGTGCTGCGGTACTTGAACGCCTAATTGGCGCAGCGTGTGATACACCGGCGCAGCTTCCTCATCAATGCCGCATATCACAGCAGTTGGCTTCCGTACCTGATACATCCGCTCAAAATTCCCCAACCAATCCTCGGAACCATCCCGCTCAATCGCATGTTCCTGTGGATCCACGGTCACGCCAGCTTCTTTCATCGCTTCGACGAAAGCCTGCCAACGAATGACGAATCCGCGTTGATCCTTCGTATCCCCGACATATAAGATGTTCCGATGGCCCATCCTTACCAATCTCCGAACCGCCTGATATACAGCCTCATACACATCCCAAATGACACTATCGACTTTGGACTCCGGCGGCGGAAAATTCAGCAGAATGCGAGGGAGCTGCAATTCCAGCAGCTTTTGCTCCAAGAGATCCCAATTCATCCGTGGCGCAATGAACACGCCTTCTGCATACAGGAGCCCTTGATCCTCGGCCCAGTCATCAAATTGAGAGGGCTTCAGTTTAGCTGGAATGAGAAGCGGCTGAACGGTATGGCCAAACTCCATGAAGCGTTCATGCAAGCCTTGCAGCAGCAGGCGATTGAAGTTCAAGGATTGCTTGTTCTGGACGAGCACGAACCTGCGCTGCACTACGGGATACGGTGAGATGAGGTCCTGCTGTAGCGTTTGCTTCTGATCTTTGGTCATATAGCCAAGCTCGCGCGCAAGCTTGAAAACTTCACTTCGTGTCTGCTCTGACATGCCAGGCAGTCCACGCAGCGCTTTGGATACTGTTTGTATCGTTAAGCCAAGCTGAGCGGCCAAATCATGGAGCGTAATTCGTTTGCGCATACGTCTGTGATGTCTCCTTCTTTGCTACCTTCTGTATCTCCAATTTTAAACTAAATTTAAACTAAAAAGAAGGTTATTTTTAAACTAAACTAAGAGAGAAGCAAGGCATGGAAGAGGCAAGTGAGATACCAAACAAAATTACCTAAGGGAGCGAAGTCAGATGATCAAACAGATAGAAGCAGATGTGGTTGTAGTAGGTGGGGGACCAGCAGGTGTAAATGCGGCAATTGCGGCAGGACGGAGCGGGGCCAAAACCGTTTTAATAGAGAAATACGGCTTTATTGGCGGCATGTCGACGGCTGCGCTGGTGTATCCTTGGATGACGTTTCATACAACGGATGGGAAACAAGTCATTGCTGGACTTGCACAAGAAATTATTGACCGTCTCATGGCGATGAACGCATCCCCAGGACATCTTCGGGATACCGTTGGTTTCGTGAATACGATTACGCCTTACCACCCAGAGATTTATAAGGTATTGGCTGTCGATATGTTGAAGGAAGCGGGAGTTAAGCTGCTTTTCCATAGCTTTGTAGATCATGTTGAGACCGTGGATAATCGGATTCAATCCGTACAATTGACGTCCAAATCAGGCCGAATCGATGTCAGTGGCAAAGTGTTTATCGATACCACGGGCGATGCGGACCTCGCGTACCTATCAGGAGCGCCGTGCTTAAAAGGGCGTGATGGCGATAAAGCGACACAACCGATGACGATGAAATTCAGAATGCGCGGTGTGAATCTGCCTGCCGTGAAACAATATATGATCGATCATCCAGACGAGTTTTATAAAAAGACGCCATTCTCCGAGCTCGCGGATCTCCCGCTGTCGGGTGTACTAGGCTATTTCAAGCATTGGAAGGAAGCGAATCTTCCGATCAATCGCGATCAAGTTCTTTTCTTCACAGGCCCAGAAGACGACGAAGTACTGGTCAATACCACGCGTGTGCAGGGGCTGGATGGCACCAATGTCGAGGACTTGACTGAGGCTGAGGAACTTGGACGTAAGCAAGTGCTCATGGTCGCAGAATTCATGCGCAATAACCTGCCTGGCTTTGAAAAAGCCTCCATTTCCAATGTCGGCACACAGATTGGTATCCGTGAAACGCGTCGGATTGATGGTCAGTATGCGCTGCAAGTGGACGATGTCGTGCAAGGCCGTCATTTTGATGACGTTATCGCACGCAGCGGCTATCCGATCGACATTCACGATCCGTCCGGCAAAGGTGTAACCGCAGCTTGGGTCGAAGGGGACGGCGCCTACGACATCCCTTACCGCTGCCTGCTGCCGCAAAAAATCGAAAACCTGCTCACCGCAGGGCGCTGCATCTCCACCACGCACGAAGCGCTCGCGACCACGCGCCTCACGCCAAGCTGCATGGCTACGGGGCAAGCCGCTGGTTCCGCAGCGGGCCTCGCTGTTAAGCATGGCGTGCTTCCAGCGGAGATTAATGTAGCTGAACTGCAAGCTGTCTTGGAACAGGAAGGGGCTTTGTTGAAATAGAAGCTAGCGTTAAATCTGTCACAGATAAATTTAAAGTGAAACCTTAGAGTGTCGGAAAGTCCATGGGACTTTCCGACACTTTTTCGAGTTGAGCTGACCTTTGCGAAGCTGGAAAAACCAGCCTCAGAGCAGCTCAGCTACTCCAACCGACGTTCTGAAGCGGGAAAATCCAGCTTCAGTGAGGCTCAGCTACTCCAACTAACTTTCTGACGTGTGTCGCGAGTTGAGCTGGCCTTTGCGAAGCTGGATTTTGCTCGAAATCCGAGCCTATCCTTGCTTCCTGCATTCACCTCGTCGCCCGCCTCCGCCCCACCCCGAATACGCCACCTCAAATCAGGGAACACTAGCACATACATCATCTATCGTGAGAGAGGCGGGGTCCCTATGCTTTTATACCAATTAACGCAATGGTTCGAAGAACGCACGACGTTGCAGCAAGCGCTGCAACGTGAACCGGCTGAATCCGCAGGCGAAATTCACCAGAAAATCCAAGAAGTCGAGCAGCAGCTCTATTCTCACGCCGAACGCTGGAAAAATGCCATCGAAGAAGCCTCCTACCTGCAATTCCCCTATGAAGTCCCACATTTGGATGACGACATGGTTCTGTAATTGTCTGCAGATGACTGATCCACGTCCTCCGTTTCCCTAAACGCGCTGCTTAAGTCGTCCCTCATGGGAGGGCTTACCTTTGTATTTCCTCCGTTTTCGTGTAGAATTAGAAGGCACGATAACCCAGAATAGAACGAGGTTTTTTTCATATGAAAGTACTTGTATCCACACTGAACGCCAAATTCATTCATACCTCCTTGGCTTTGCGCTATCTGAAAGCGTTCTGCGAGAAGGATTTTGATGTTGAAATATCCGAATATACGATTAAAGATCCCGTCATGAATGTGGTCTCTGACATCTATCAGAAGGCGCCAGACGTGCTGGGCTTTTCTTGCTACATATGGAACATTGAAGAGACGATTAACATTATCAAAATGATCAAAAAAATCAGACCCGAAATCCTCATTGTCCTTGGTGGACCTGAGGTTTCTTATGACACGGACTATTGGATGGCGCGCATTCCTGAGGTTGATTTTATCGTTATGGGCGAAGGGGAAGAAACATTCCACCAGCTACTGACAGAGATCTCAACAACGCGCAAATACCACTTCGTCTACGGCGTCGCCTATCGCAAGGAGCAAGAAGTGATTCTGATGCCAGGCAGACCGAAGCTGAAGCTGGATGATATCCCGTCGCCTCATCGATTCAAGGAAGATATTCCGAGCCTAGCCAACCGTGTTGTCTACTTCGAGACAAGCCGCGGCTGTCCGTTCTCTTGCCAATTTTGCCTATCGAGTATTGAGGTGGGTGTGCGATATTTTGACATGGAGCGAACGAAGTCAGATTTGCTATATCTCATCGACTCAGGTGCGAAGCTGATCAAATTCGTGGATCGTACGTTTAACATTAAACGTGACTATGCGATGGAAATCTTCGAATTCCTCATCCAAAATCACCGCGGCACCGTGTTCCAATTTGAGATTACGGCAGATATCATGCGCCCTGAGGTTCTTGACTATTTAGCTGAAAATGCGCCGCCAGGCACGTTCCGTTTCGAGATCGGTGTCCAATCGACGAATGACACGACGAATGACCTCGTGCAGCGCAGACAGAATTTCTTCAAGCTGAGCCGCACCGTGTCTAAGGTTAAAAACAGCCTCAAAATCGACCAGCATCTCGATCTCATCGCCGGACTGCCTGAAGAAGATTATAACTCGTTCCGGAAGACGTTTAACGATGTGTTCGAGCTAGGGCCAGAAGAACTTCAACTGGGCTTCCTCAAAATGCTGCGTGGCACTGGCATGCGTAACGATGCACATAAATTTGGCTATATTTATATGGATCACGCTCCTTACGAAATTCTCGGCAATGACATCCTGCCGTTCACAGACTTGATTCGCATCAAGCGCGTGGAGGATGTGCTCGAGAAATATTGGAACGCGCACCGCATGGATCATACGGTGAAACATCTCATCGCTAACGAGTTCGCGTCAGCGTTCGATTTCTTCCAAGAGTTCGGCGACTTCTGGGAAGGCCGCGGCTGGCAGAAGATCGGGCATCAGCTCGAGGATCTGTTCACTCGCTTACGCGAGTTCCTCCTTTATCGCGGAACGCCAAACATGCACATCATCGAAGGCCTGATGAAGCTCGACTACTTCCTCGGCCATAAATATAAGCCGCGCAAAATCTGGTGGGACTTCACCTTGGAGAAGTCCGAGCAGAATGCGTACCTGAAGCTGGTCGCGGAGCAGCCTGAGCTCGTCAGCGGAGACTTCCAGAGCCTCCGCATCAACGAGAAAGACCTCCACAAGCATGCGATGCTTGAGGTCTTGCCATTCGCTTTGCAGACGTACCTGCAAAGCGGCGTAATCGACGAAAGCAGCAAGGAGCTGCTTGTCGTGCACTTCCCGCCGGACGCGCAGAAGCCGGCCTCCTATTACACGATGCCGCTGCAGCAGCTGGCAACGATCTAATCTTCCATGCCCCTCACGACCGTCGTGAGGGGTATTTTTTGCCCCGAATTGGGTAATCTAGGGGAGTTAAAGCAGGTTGAGACTGAAAGGAGAGCTTAGTATGATTGAAACGAAAAACTCACAACTTGAAGAGCAAATCATCCAGGTGTTGAACGCCAATCAGGTGTGCTCCTTTGCGACGATTGACGGAAACAAGCCCAAAGTGCGTTACATGGCCTTGTTTCACGACGGTTTGGAGATTTATTTAACGACGAGTAAGAAAACAGATAAGGTAGAAGAACTCCAAGAGAATCCCCATGTGCACATTCTTGTGGGATATGATGGCAAGTCTACGCCAAATATTTTGCAAATTCAGGCTACCGCTACGATCTCTTCGGACAATGCCCTTCGTGAGAAGCTATGGACCGATGATATGAAGCAATGGTTTGAGGGGCCACATGATCCTAACTATGTCGTGATGGACATTTCCCCGTCTTATATTGAATATTCGAGCCAAGGTTCCGAACCTCAAATCTGGACGAAATAACGCCGATTCGCAGCCTACTGAACATTTCCCTAAAAAATCCATTGACCACAGGCAAGGTTCAGTGATAAGATTATAAAAATTTACCTATGGATCAATCAAAGGAGAGACTTTGAGCGATGCTCAAAGATCCCTATATTAGGAGGAAATTGTAAAGTGGCTACGTATTATATGGAACCATCTCGTACGTTTAGTGAGTTTCTGTTGATTCCTAACCTGACGACGAAGGCGTGTACACCAGCAAATGTAAAGTTGAAGACTCCGTTAGTCAAATTTAATAAGGGTGAGGAGCCAGCGATCTCACTGAATATCCCGTTTTCTTCTGCTGTCATGCAAGCCGTATCCGATGATGGAATGGCTATTGCGTTGGCGCGTAGTGGCGGGATTTCGTTTATTTTTGGCTCTCAGTCAATTGAAGAACAAGCACTGATGGTGCGTAAGGTAAAGGGGTACAAGGCTGGTTTCGTCGTAAGTCGTTCTAACCTGAAACCCGAGCAAACGCTTAGTGATGTGCTAGCTTTGAAAGAAGAGACAGGCCATTCCACAGTTGCGATCACCGATGATGGTACAGCGAACGGGATATTGCTGGGGATCGTAACAGGTCGTGACTATCGTCGGAGCCGTGATCCGTTGGATCGTAAGATTTCAGAGTTCATGACACCTTTCGAAAAATTGATTTATGGCAAATCCGGCATTACTTTGTCAGAAGCGAATAATCTCATCTGGGATCACAAGTTGAACTGTTTACCGATTGTAGATGACAATGGGAAATTGGACACGCTTGTTTTCCGCAAGGATTATGACGAGCACAAAGAGAACCCGATGGAGCTGCTGGATAAAAACAAAAGCTACATTGTCGGCGCTGGAATCAACACGAAGGATTATACGGAGCGAGTTCCTGCGCTTGTTGAGGCTGGCGTGGACATTCTCGTTATCGATTCATCCGATGGTTACAGCGAATGGCAGCATGAGACCGTACAATATGTGAAACAGAATTTTGATGTCAAAATTGGTGCGGGTAACGTCGTTGACCGTGAAGGCTTCCGCTATCTAGTAGAGTCAGGTGCTGACTTTATCAAAGTAGGGATCGGTGGCGGTTCTATCTGTATTACGCGGGAACAAAAGGGTATTGGCCGCGGCCAAGCTTCCTCTGTGATGGAGGTTGTTGAAGCGAGAGATGAGTACTTCAGAGAAACCGGTATCTACATTCCGATTTGTTCCGATGGTGGTATCGTACACGACTACCATGTTACCCTTGCTTTGGCGATGGGCGCTGACTTCGTTATGCTGGGCAGATATTTTGCTCGTTTCGATGAGAGCCCGACAAGAAAGCTTAAAGTCGGTAATAACTATGTGAAAGAGTACTGGGGCGAAGGCTCCAATCGTGCTCGTAACTGGCAGCGTTATGACACAGGCGGCAAAAGCAAGCTTCTATTCGAGGAAGGCGTAGATTCCTACGTTCCTTACGCGGGAAGTCTGCAAGAAAACCTGGACAAGACGCTAGGCAAAATCAAATCCACGATGTGCAACTGCGGTTCATTGACGTTGGATGAGTTGAAAGCTAATGCGAGAATCGCACTCGTATCCGCGACATCACTGGTTGAAGGCGGAGCACATGACGTAATTCTAAAAGAAAGCAGTCTTTCGGAAGAATAGGTTAGCTTACAAATAAAAGCTCTCTGACAGTGCCCGTCAAAAGCGGCGCGATCAGAGAGCTTTCTTTAAAATATAAGAATTTATATGTTTCACATTATAATTTGGCTATATTTCTCCATAAAGGCTCTCGTCCTTGAAGGACGGCGTAGCCGTTTATTTTGTTTCGCGATATCTTCGCTTATGGCAAATAACTGCGAATCACCGTCATGCTGCCCTCAAGCAAGTAGCTGCCCAAATCTGCTGGAAGCAAGAAACAGTCGCCAGGCTTCGTCGCGATTTGACCGTCAGCCCATTGCAGCGTGCCGTTGCCATCCGCGATCACCAGGATCACGAAACTATCAGGCGTAGTCGTGAGTTCCCATTGCGGGCCGACAAGGCCTTTTTCTACGGTGAAAAAAGGAGAAGACGCTAGCGTCAGCCACGTACCAGCCTCCGTCAAGTCGGTTTTCATGCGCGTGGAGCCTGAACCTTCATACGCGATGACATTGAGCGAGTCTTTGATATGGAGCTCACGCATTTTGCCATCCAAGCCAGGACGGTTATAATCATACAACCGATACGTGGTATCGGAATTTTGTTGAATTTCGGCTACAAGTACTCCCGCGCCTAACGCGTGCACTGTACCTGCAGGTATGTAAAAGGAATCGCCAGCCTCAACAGGTACTTCTTGCAAGCAGTCCATAATGCGGTTGTCCGCAATAGCTTCGGCAAGGCTTTCCCGTGTTACGCCGTCTTTCATGCCATATATAATTTTGGCGCCGGGCTTCGCATCGAGAATATACCACATTTCTGTTTTGCCAAGCTCACCAGCCGCAAGATTTTCGTAGTGATCATTCGGATGAACTTGCACGGACAGATCGTCTTCACAATCTAGCAGCTTGATGAGAAGCGGGAAACGACCATTTTTCTCGGAAAATCCTTTGGTGCCGAACAATGTTTTGCCGTATTTCTCGCGGATTTCATCCAGACCTAGGCCAGCTAATTCGCCGTTGATGACTTTCGTTGTTCCGTTGGGATGATCGCCGATCATCCAACCTTCACCGATTGCACCTTCAGGAAGCGCAAAGCCAAATCGTTCGAGGGTTCTGCCTCCCCAAACACGTTCTTTCATTTCAGGTTGAAATTGTAGCGGGTATGATTTCAAAACAATCCCTACTTTCCCTAGTCTCTATCAATCTGTTATTCATTACTTCTCTAGCATTATATCATGTGGCTATCTTTTTTCTAGAGCTAAGAGATAGGGCGCGGAGGCGCTTCTATTCATAAATTGATATCGCAGCACTTGAAACGCTGCGAGTGGAAGCAGTGAAGCCCAGCGCTCGACGGCTGCGGCTTCTTCGGATCCGCCATCGTGCCCGCTGTACAGCACGATGGTGACGATTCCGCCTTTGCGCAGCAGGCGGAGGGCAGCTTCAAGAGCAGGAATGGTGGATTCCTGCTCGGTGATAATGGCTGTATCGGCTCCTGGCAGATAGCCGAGATTGAACGTGACCGCGGCGACCTTGCCGTGGCGGTCTTGCGGCACCGCCGCTTCCATGAGCGCATGGCTGCATAAGCTCATGTGCACAGAGGCGTCTGGTAGCTCTTTCGCCAGACGCTGCTCGGTTTGATCCAGCGCAGCCTGTTGGATATCGAAGCCGTACACGCTGCCGCGAGGGCCGACGAGCTTCGCCATAAACAAGGCGTCAACGCCTGTGCCTAACGTGGCATCCACAACAGTATCACCTGGCTGGACACGCTGTCCGATAAGCTGGTGTACATAACTCAGAACTGAAACAAATCCCATATGTAAAGTGCCTCCAATTTTCTGATGTTTTTTCTGAGAACCGGCTCACCGCCGTGGAAGAACAGCACAATAAGGCCCATTTTGGGCCTTATTGGTGCGCCCGAGCGCCAGGACCACTGATTTAACGCCCCAAAAGGGAGCTAAATCTCGCGAACCGGCTCACCGCCGTGGAAGAACAGCGCAATAAGGCCCATTTTGGGCCTTATTGGCGCGCCCGAGCGCCAGGACCACTGATTTAACGCCCCAAAAGGGAGCTAAATCTCGCGAACCGGCTCGCCGCCGCGGAAGAACAGCGCAATAAGGCCCATTTTGGGCCTTATTGGTGCGCCCGAGCGCCAGGACCACTGATTTAACGCCCCAAAAGGGCGTTAAATCTCGCGAACCGGCTCGCCGCCGCGGAAGAACAGCACAATAAGGCCCATTTTGGGCCTTATTGGTGCGCCCGAGCGCCAGGACCACTGATTTAACGCCCCAAAAGGGCGTTAAATTTTACAATTTCACTCGCTTTATCGCCAAAAGAGCACCCTGGTTCCTTGCTCCAGAATGCTCGTGTTGCGGAAAGCGCCTATATTAAGTTGAACCTTCGGTTTTCCCCGCCCAGTACTTCCCTTGCCACGTATTTCTCTCCAACAACAATTTATCAAAAGCGTTCAACACTTCCCATTTCTTGAGGCTCCACATTGGTCCAATTAATAGATCCCGCGGCGCATCCCCAGTGAGTCGATGAACGATCATTTCTGGCGGCAGAATTTCTAATGTATCGACGATTAGCTTCACGTACTCATCCTTTTCCAAGAACTGCAGTAAGCCAGCTTCGTATTGCTTCACCATTGGTGTTTTGCGCATGAGATGTAAGAGATGGATCTTGATGCCTTGCACATCCATCTGAGCAACGGCCTTCCCTGTATCCAGCATCATGTCATGGGTTTCTCCAGGTAAACCATAAATAATGTGCGCACAGACGCGGATATTATGCTTGCGCAGCTTAGCAACGGCATCCAGATAACATTTCGTATCGTGAGCACGGTTGATGAGCTCAGAAGTGGATTCGTGAACGGTCTGCAGACCCATTTCCACCCATAGATACGTGCGCTGATTCAATTCAGCCAAGTATTCAATGACATCATCCGGCAAACAATCGGGCCGCGTCGCAATCGACAAGCCGACAACGCCAGGCTGCTGCAAAATAACTTCATAATACTCACGCAACTGCTCCACTGGTGCGTAGGTGTTCGTATAGGCCTGGAAATAACCGATATAGTTGGCTTCGGGCCATTTTTGATGCTGAAGATCACGTATCTTATTAAATTGTGTGACGAGATCGTCGCGGCGACTTCCTGCAAAATCTCCTGATCCACGTGCGCTGCAAAAGGTACATCCGCCAGTTGCAATATTGCCGTCACGATTGGGGCAGGTGAAGCCCGCATCCAACATAACCTTAAATACTTTTCCGCCAAGTGCTTCGCGCATTTCATAATTCCATGTATGGAAACGTTTATCTCCCCAAAGCTGAGGTGATTCCTGAATTAATGTAGACATAGGACCTGTATCCTTTCTTTCTGTTGCTTCGCATGCTTCCAACCTATATTGTAGCGAAAATTACACATGAAAGCGACCCCTGTCTTTCCAACAAGTCCCCCAATAAAACCGTTCAGATGCGAGCATGATAACCTTGCACCACAATTAAGAGCTGAGAGGGGAAATGGACTACATGAAAAAGTTTCGTACGATAACTTTGGCGGTAGCATTGACAGCAGCTTTAAGTATGGGGGCGGCAGGGGCTCAGGCAAGGAATATGGATATGGGGAATGCAACTGGAACGGGATCACCAATAGGGACATTGGGGACAACAACGGGGACTACGACATCAACGGGCTATACAGGAAGCAACTATGATGCTACTTCACCTGGAATGGGGTTAGGAACTGGCGTCAGCTCGCAAAATTTTAGTGGAAATGGAACGAATGGTATTTACACCGGAAATAGTACGACACCTAATACGTATTCCGGATATGGAACCACGACAAGGGGAACAGGTGTCATGGACCATATTAATGGATATGGAACGAATCCGGTTGAAAGAGGGGCTAACGCGGTTGAAAGAGGTGTTGAACGTGGAGCTAATGCGATTGAGAGGGGTGTCGATCGCAGCGCGAACATGGTCGATAGAATGAGTACAAAGAGCATAGCAACAACGCCACCAAGCACTTATAGAGCTTATGCAACTACGGATACTGACAGTGATATCAGCTGGGGATGGTTAGGTCTTATCGGACTTTTAGGGTTAGCGGGTCTACGAAGCAATAATAGAAGAAGAGACGAAAGTTATAAATAATGTTCATTGAATACCCTCAGAAGCACCTTCCATTTTGGAGGGTGTTTTCTTCTAGTTTACTCCTAAACGTCTCTCATCTATGAGAGAAAGCTTTTGATTTTTTTTATAGAATCGACTATGATTTGTATTCGAAAGCATGTACGTGTAGGAGGAAAATGAATAATGCGTTTACGGGGCAGAAAAGGTATTAGAGAAGATATAGAACGTCAAAAAGAACTCGTTGTGTTGAATGCCAAGGATTATAAGGGCAAATGGGCCGAGTTATTCGGAAATAATAACCCGATTCATGCCGAGCTTGGGATGGGCAAAGGGCGCTTTATTAGTGAAATGAGCAAGAAATATCCGAACATCAATTTCATTGGTGTGGATATGTATGATGAACTGATTCGCAAAGCAAGTGAGAAAGCCAAAGTCGCTCATGAAATTACAGTGGAAAATGAAGAAGATGCGGTGCTGAGTATTCCAAATCTAAGGTTGATGCTGTTCAATATCGAGCATATTGAGGATGCTTTCGCTGAAGGCGAGCTAGAGCGCGTGTATTTGAACTTTAGTGATCCTTGGCCGAAGAAAAAGCATGCACGCAGACGTTTAACGCATCCAGGCTTTGTTTCTAAATATCAACAAATTTTGAATGCGAAAGGCGAAATTCATCTGAAAACCGATTCTCAGTCCTTATTCGAATTTTCGTTGAATTCCTTTGCTGATATGGGACTGAGAATGCGCAATATTTCGTTGAATCTTCATGTGGATGGTATTCATCCAGATCACGTGATGACGGAATACGAAACGAAGTTCGCGGGACAAGGCATGAATATTCATCGTTGTGAAGTTGTGATTGGACAAGAAGCATTGTCTACACATCAAGAGCAATTAAAGCAAGCCGCGGCATCCGCCTTGGCCGCTGAATCGAAAGAATCAGCAGAATAGACTCAAACCAAACAGACTTTCCAATGTTGCGTTTACGCAGCAAGGATCGTCTGTTTTTTTATCCGAGCAATTGAAGGATCACTTCTGATCCATCGCCTGCTGGTAGGTGACTCTTCTTATTTTGATTAGAAACGCGCTTGGCTTGCACATCCGCATAGCGACCAGCTAGCATGGACAACCAGTGAGAGATTGTATCTGCCGATTGGATCGGTTCTCCGAAGCCATGTCTTGTAAAATAATGTACGTTTTCTTCCTCTTGTCCTGGAATGGGATCATAAAATAACATGGGAATCGACTTTGCAAGTCCTTCTGAACACGTCATACCACCTGGCTTGGTCACTAGCAAGTCAGAGACCTCCATGAGCTTGCCTATCTCTTGCGTAAATCCGTGCAGGTGGATATTGGGATGTTGATACCGCGGATCCGCTGCAAGCTTTGTTAGAGATTTCTCATTACGTCCTAAACAGAAAATAAACTGAATTCGGTCTCTCCATGTCAGCAGGTGTTCGCTCAAAGAATCGCCGCCGATCAAACCCCAACCTCCGCCCATGACCAATACGGTAGGCAGGGCAGACAGCTGGAATTGCTGTCGAATCAGTGTCCTATCGTGTACTTCCCTGAAGCTTGGATGAACGGGTATGCCTGTGATTTCGACGTGCGCGGCCGCGATACCATGCACAATGAGCTTGTGTTTAACATCCTCGGAAGACACCATGTATTTATTCACCTCTCGGCTGACCCATGTCCCATGAACATCGTAGTCTGTGATCACTGTGCATAGGGGTATGCGTAAACCTGCTCTTTTCAATCGAGAAACAACAACGCTGGGAAAAGGATGTGTACATACAATGGCTTGGGGCGCCCAATGTCTGATCATGGCTGCCGTTTGCGCATAGAAAATGCGATGAAGCGCAAGCTGAGTCAACGGATTGAGCGATTTTTGATACTGAGCACGGTATAAACGACCATACAGTTTCGGCTGTGTAGAAATCGTTTTCTTATATGCGCTGAGAATCCATGGGGCCAACGTGGGATGGAGGAAGGAGCCGAGCTCTACTACACGTGTTTCGATGGTAGAACAGCGCTGTTCTAAGCTGCTGGCAAGAGCGAATGCAGCTTGTGTATGGCCAGCTCCGAAGCCTTCTGAAAGAATGAGCACTCTTCTTTTTAACGATAGATGTTCCATGATTTACCCCCAGAATGCGACTGTCACTAGCGATGCCGTCGTTCCAAGCAAACAACCTACGATACAATCAGATGGATAGTGAAGTCCCAGGTAAATCCGCGATAGGCCAACACTACATGCAAGAGGAATCAATAGGAGACCGAGACTGGGTGAAGCATATACGAAGGGAACAATAACCGAACAGATAGCCGTGGTATGTCCAGAGGGAAAGGAATGATCCGTTAGGGGGTTTTTATGTGTAATGGTTTGCGGATGGACAAGATATGGCCGAAGCCTTGGGTATCTCTTTTTCATAATAGCAACAGGGATGTGGCTGATTGTCAAAGCGATCAGTGCTTGAATACCGGCTATACGCAGCGAGCCTTGCCCAAAGCATGCCAAGCATACAGAGACCATGATAGCGGCTGTGGCACCGCCTAGATGTGTGATTTTCGTGAAAAAAAGATCGAGGAAATGATGTTGGATCCGTTGATTGACGAAGTGGAAAAGACGTGTTTCATGATGCTGAAGCCAATGGACGACTTTACTCATGAGTTGTTGCCTCCTTCTCACTGAAATTCTTATCTATCTTTATTATACGAAGGGTTTATCAGAGGAGGATTAACTGTATGATAAATATTCATAAATTCAAATTAATGTTGCACTAATCTAGCGTTAACATTTCTATGTTAGGATGACAAATATCTTCGACTCGACTCGGCACAATTTCGCAGTATTTCTTGTTAGTGTTCCCCGAATTTGGAACGACTATCCCGTAGAAATCGCGACGATATGTCCTTATTGTGAACGACGGACTCTTTCCGACTGTGTAATGCGAATGTTGTTAGGGTAGTTAGCTCCATCCATTAATAGGGTAATTAAGCAAAAGTTGTCAGCGTTTAGCTAGGTGACTTATAATAATGAAGTTGCCGCTTAGAAAAGACAGTGTTCGTCTAAATGGTGAACTTTTGGTACACAATAAATGAAAAACGATGAAAACAAGACATTTTCGACCCGATTTCAAGCGCATGCTCTATTCGGTGTGTGCGAACCACCCAAATTTCAAAGAACTGCCGCTTTTTCGGTGTTTGCAGACTTTGACAAACAGGGGGAAAGAGAGGAAAATCAAAAACGATTGTTTCACCGTTTGCCTGTTGACATGAACTACTTGTACATAAACGCACTAGGCATACAAAAAGATAGCTGACGTGCACAAAAAAAAGGGGGATTTTGCTTCATGCTAGACAAGATTATGCTTACCGTTCAAATCTTTTTGGCTTTGATCGGTGCGTATCAGTTGTTTTTAACGTTTTTTGGTTGGTATCGTCCCAAAAACAAAAAGATGTTTGCTCCGCAGAAATCGTTCGCTGTATTGGTTGCCGCTCATAATGAGGAACAAGTCGTTGGTGCCTTGATTGAGAATCTGAAGACGTTGGATTACCCGAAAGAGCTTTTTGATATCTTCGTGATCTGTGACAACTGTACAGATAACACAGCTGACATTGCACGACACCACGGTGTCTACGCCATGGAGCGCCGCAACCCGAACCTCAGAGGAAAAGGGTATGCGATTGAATGGATGCTCAAAGAGTTGTGGAAGCGCGAGCGTCAGTATGACGGAATCGTTATGTTCGATGCGGATAACCTGGTTAGTCCTGATTATTTGATCCATATGAATAACGATCTTTGTTCAGGCTCCCGCGTTATTCAAGCGTACCTGGATACGAAGAATCCGAATGACTCTTGGATTACTGGTTCTTTTGCCATCTCGTACTTCTACGCGAACCGCTTTGTTCAAACGCCTAGAACGAACTTGGGACTTGCCAATTTTCTTGGCGGTACGGGGATGTGCTTCGACTCCAATCTCTTAAAGGAAATTGGCTGGCGGGCAACGAGCTTGGTTGAGGATCTTGAATTCTCGATGAGATGTATCCAAATGGGTATCAAACCGACATTCAATTATGATACGCGGGTTTACGATGAGAAGCCGCTTTCGTTTAATGCTTCCGCGAAGCAGCGTCTTCGTTGGATGCAAGGTCACTTCGAAGTGGCTAAACGTTTCTTCTTCCCGTTGCTATGGCAAGGGATCAAAACGGGCAGCTGGATGAAAATTGACGCGGCGATTTATTCGGCGAATGTATATAATTTCTTCTTTGGTGCTATTCTAACGGTTATGCTATGGATCCAATCCATGACTTCACATGGGACAGCTGAGTCAGCCTTGGTTCATGTTAATCCCGTTGTGATCAATTCACTCAGCTTGGCCATCTACGTATTGCTTCCGATGTCTATGCTTATTGAAAAGGCTCATAAAAAGACGTATAAGTATCTACTGCTATATCCGATTTTCATGCTGTCTTGGTGGCCAATTACGTTCTATGCGTTCTTCACGCAGAACAACAAACAATGGAGTCACACCGAGCATACACGTGTAATTCGGTTGGATGAAATGAAAAGTAAACAAGTGAGTTGACTTTTCTGAACTGAGATGATATTATATTTCGAGTAAAGCAGAAGCGCCCGCTTCTCACCTGACTAACGTGTCGTTGGCTGGTTTGAATGAATCATCATGTACATTCAATAGGTTTTGTTAAGAACCTGTTATTGATGAAGATGTGGGCCCACTGTGCCCGCATCTTTTTTATATTTGGAAGAGAGTTACATACTTTATGGAGGTGGAACACAATTAGCAAAGACCATATGATTAACGACGAGATTCGTGTGAAGGAAGTACGCCTTATCGGGGCGGACGGAGAACAACTTGGCATAACGCCAATTCGCGAAGCTCTTCAAATTGCACTTGACGCGAACCTTGATTTAGTAAACGTTGCACCGACGGCGAAGCCGCCTGTCTGCCGCATTATGGATTACGGCAAGTTCCGTTATGAAACGCAAAAGAAAGAAAAAGAAGCTCGTAAGAACCAGAAGATTGTGGATATCAAAGAAATTCGCCTAAGCGCGACGATCGATGAACATGACTTCCAAACGAAGCTTCGCAACGCAGTTAAGTTTCTTGGTGAAGGCGACAAAGTGAAAGCTAGCGTTCGTTTCCGTGGTCGTGAAATTGCGCACTCGGAGATTGGTCGCAAAGTGCTCGAGCGCCTTGCTACAGAAACTGCTGAAATTTCCTCACAGGAGCGTGCTCCAAAGCTTGAGGGAAGAAGCATGATCATGATCTTAACGCCAAAAGCGACAACTTAGGCGAGTATACTAAATTAGGAGGAACAACAACATGCCGAAAATGAAAACACACAGCAGCCTGAAAGGGCGTTTCAAAATCACTGGCACAGGCAAAGTGATGAGATACAAACAAGGTAAAAACCACTTGCTTTCTGGTAAATCATCCAAGCAAAAACGCGTATTGTCCACGAACCCAACAATGGCTCCTGGCGATGTACGTCGTTTGCAACAACAATTGTCCCTTATCAAAGGTTAATCGTTATCCAGCGTAACATTCGAACATCATTTATATATCCCAGGAGGTAGTTCACAATGGCAAGAGTCAAGGGCGGATTTATTCGCGCTCACCGTCGTAAGAAAATTTTGAAATTAGCAAAAGGTTATTTCGGTTCCAAACACCGCTTATTTAAAACAGCTAAAGAGCAAGTAATGAAGTCATTGGTATATGCATACCGTGACCGTCGTCAAACAAAACGTAACTTCCGTAGACTTTGGATTACTCGTATCAATGCAGGCGCTCGTCAAAACGGCTTGAGCTACAGCAAATTGATGCACGGCCTTAAATTGGCTGGTATCGAAGTTAACCGTAAAATCTTGGCTGACCTAGCTGTGAATGATTCCAAAGCGTTCAACGACTTGGCAACAGCTGCAAAAGCGAAAGTAAACGCGTAAGCTAAGCTTCGCGGTTCAGAGCTTGTCCCCTCACGGGGGCAGGCTCTTTTTGTGTTTTTAGATGTCAGATGGAGGTCTGCTGGGCTGGGATCTTGCGAAAGGGAATCACAATAAACATGATCAGTGGAACGATAACCTGGAAGAGGGGTAAATCTTCACACTGAACTTAAGCCCGAGCCAAACGTGGACGGAATAGTATCTTTTCTCACTATCCAATGTTTTATTCGATCTACCTATTGACTATTGGCCTTCGGATGCATATAATAATCTTTAATCATATTAGATATGGTGAAGCATACGAATGAATCGCTATGAAGAGGAAGAAGTAATAAGGGCACTTATGCGCAGAGAGCGTTGGACTTGCTGAAACCATCGCCTTAATCCCTTACGTACGAAGTCACCTCGGAGCTGTTTTCCTGAACATGCAGATTACTGGCAGGTATTAGGGAGAACCGGAAGAGCACACGTTATCGTGCTGAGGGTAATGTTTGTAAGTAGAACATACCTGCTAAGGTTATGTGCCGTGAGGCATATAGCAAATTTGGGTGGTACCACGGAAGCTTAAACCCCTTTCGTCCCGTTGAGCGCGTTTTGTGCGCGCACGGGATGAATAGGGGTTTTTCTTATTTTCATGGAATGCTAGATGATGACACGAATTGACTTTTCGAGAGGAGGATCACAATGAATGTTCAAACTGAACCAAAACGCTCTAAAGAAGAACTAATTGAGAAGCTGACGAAGCCAGACCTGATTACAGGTTCCGAGATTTTGCTAAGAAGCTTATTGCTGGAGGGTGTGGACTGCGTCTTTGGATATCCAGGCGGCGCTGTATTGTACATCTATGATGCGATGCATGGTTTTGACGATTTCAATCACTTGTTGACTAGACATGAACAAGGCGCGATTCATGCGGCTGATGGCTACGCTCGTTCAACAGGCAAAGTTGGTGTATGTATCGCAACTTCCGGACCGGGGGCTACGAACCTCGTCACAGGTATTGCTACAGCATATATGGATTCTGTTCCTATGGTTGTTATTACAGGTAACGTGGCAACAAGCTTTATCGGTACGGATGCTTTCCAAGAGGCTGACATTACCGGCATTACAATGCCGATTACGAAGCACAGCTATTTGGTAAGAGACGTTAATGATCTGCCGCGTATCATTCACGAAGCCTTCCATATTGCGAACTCAGGACGTAAGGGTCCGGTTCTCATTGACATACCAAAGGATGTCTCCGCTCATAAAACGATATTTAAGCCTGTAACGGATGTAAGCATTCGTGGTTACAACCCTACGGTGCAACCTAACAAGCTGCAAGTGGATAAGTTGATCAAAGCCATCGAAGAGGCTGAACGTCCGGTTATCATTGCAGGGGGCGGCGTTGTTTATGCGGATGCTTCCAATGAATTGATCGAGTTTGTTAATAAAACAAGGATCCCTGTCGCAACAACATTGCTTGGCTTAAGCGGCTTCCCAAGTGCACACGAGCTATGGCTCGGCATGCCGGGAATGCACGGAACGTTTACAGCTAACACAGCGATCCAAAATGCAGATCTACTCATCTCCATCGGTTCCAGATTCGATGATCGGGTAACGATGAATTTGAACGGTTTTGCTCCAAAAGTGAAACTAATCGCTCATATCGATGTGGATCCAGCGGAAATCGGTAAGAACGTGAAAACGGATATCCCTTGCGTAGGTGATGTGAAAGCCGTTCTGGAGTATGCGAATACGAAAGCGAAGCCTGCGAATAACGCAGCGTGGATCACGGAGCTGCAAGAAAGCAAAGAGAAGTTCCCGCTGAAATACGGCGAAACAGAGACTGAGCTTAAGCCGCAATACGTAATCGAAATGATCAGCGAAACAACCAAAGGTGAGGCAATCATTACAACTGACGTTGGTCAGCATCAAATGTGGGCCGCGCAGTTCTATAAATTCAAAAACCCACGTTCCCTCGTTACATCCGGTGGACTTGGTACGATGGGCTTCGGATTCCCGTCCGCGATCGGCGCTCAAATGGGGAACCCGGATAAACTAGTTGTTTCCATTAATGGAGACGGCGGCGTTCAGATGTGTGCACAAGAGCTTGCGATCTGTGCGATCAATAACATTCCGGTTAAAGTGGTTATTATTAACAACCAAGTGCTTGGGATGGTTCGCCAATGGCAAGAAATTATCTATGAGAATCGCTACAGTCACATTGACTTGGCAGGAAGCCCTGATTTCGTGAAGCTTGCAGAAGCTTACGGCGTGAAAGGCTTGCGCGCAACGACGAAGGAAGAAGCAAGAAGAGTATGGCAGGAAGCCCTCGATACACCGGGGCCTGTCGTTATTGATTTCGTCGTACCGAAGGGCGAGAACGTGTTCCCGATGGTTAAAGCGGGCGATACAATTAGTGACATGTTAATGGGGGATTCGGAATGACAACTAAACATACAGTTTCCGTACTCGTAAACAATCAGCCTGGTGTTCTGCAACGTGTATCTGGTTTGTTTGGACGCAGAGGCTTTAACATTGAAAGCATCACCGTAGGAGAGTCCGAGGAAAACGGACTTTCCCGGATGGTTATTGTAACCACGGGTGATGATAACACATTGGAGCAAATCTCCAAGCAATTGTACAAGTTGATTGATGTCATCAAGGTTGTTGATCTTAGCTCCAACCCAATGGTTGCTAGAGAACTCGCACTGATTAAAGTAAATGCTGAACCCCTCATGCGCCCAGAAATTCTAGGCATCGTGGAAACATTCCGCGCGGCAGTTGTCGATATCGGACCTGCATCATTGATCGTGCAAGTTGTTGGAGATTCAGATAAAATAGATGCTATGGTCGAATTACTTCGTCCTTATGGCATTCGTGAGCTTTCCCGTACGGGCGTTACTGCGATGATTCGCGGTTCGGTTAAATAAATAGAAACACCCATTTTCAACGAGAAGTAAGCTCTCTTTGAGTGGGGGTTTCAGCGGAGTACCACGGTAAATCGTTGAAACACCCACTCAAGGGGTAGACAAAACGGATTCATTATATCAAAGGAGGATTTATTCGAATGGCAGTTACTACTTACTATGAAAAAGATGCAGACTTAGCGGTACTTAAAGGTAAAACGATTGCGGTTGTTGGTTATGGTTCCCAAGGGCACGCACAAGCACAAAACTTGCGTGATAGCGGGTTGAACGTTATTATCGGACTTCGTGAAGGCCGTTCATGGAACGCAGCTAAAAACGATGGTTTCGAAGTTGTATCTGTAGAAGAAGCAGCACGTCGCGCTGATGTTATCCAAATTTTGATGCCGGATGAAACACAAGCTCGCGTTTACCGTGAGTCCATTCAACCGAACATGAAAAAAGGCGCAGCAATCATGTTCTCCCACGGATTTAACATCCACTTCGGACAAATCGTTGCTCCTGAAGGTACAGATGTATTCTTGGTAGCTCCTAAATCCCCTGGTCACATGGTACGTCGTACGTACGTTGAAGGCTTTGGTGTACCTGGCTTGATCGCTATTGAGAAAGACGCGACTGGCAATGCAAAAGCAATCGGTCTTGCTTATGCTAAAGGTATCGGCTGTACGCGTGCAGGCGTTATCGAAACTTCTTTCCGTGAAGAAACAGAAACTGATTTGTTCGGTGAGCAAGCTGTTCTTTGTGGCGGTGCTTCTGAGTTAGTTAAAGCTGGTTTCGAAACATTGGTTGAAGCTGGTTATGCACCTGAAATGGCTTACTTCGAGTGTTTGCACGAATTGAAATTGATCGTTGATATGATGTACGAAGGTGGACTTGCTTCCATGCGTAGTTCCATCTCCAACACAGCTGAGTACGGTGACTATGTAACAGGTCCTCGTATCATTACAGCTGAAACGAAAAAAGCAATGAAAGAAGTTCTTTCCGATATCCAACAAGGTAAATTCGCTCGCGATTTCATCTTGGAAAACCAATCCAACTTCGCATTCATGAACGCAACGCGTCGTAACGAAGCTCAACATCCGATTGAAGTTGTTGGCGGTCAATTGCGCGAAATGATGCACTGGATCAAAAAATAATTCGGTATTATTGAATCTTATAGGCTGTACATTCCACAGGGAGTGATTGAGGAGAATTTCCCAATTGCTCCCTGTGAATACTATAATGACTAGGAAAAACATCTTGCAAAAGCTTACGAAGTAAGTTTTCTAACGAAAACTCTCAGGAGGTGACATGGTGCGTAAAATTTTTATTTTTGATACAACCCTTCGTGATGGTGAGCAGTCACCAGGTGTGAACTTGAATACACAGGAGAAGGTTGAGATCGCGTTGCAGTTGGAGAAGCTTGGTGTGGATCGTATGGAAGCTGGTTTTCCTGCGGCATCCCCTGGGGACTTGGCAGGTGTTAATGCGGTCGCTAGAGCGGTTAAGAATGCTTCTGTCATCGGCTTGTCCCGTTCGAGAGAGAATGATATCGAGGCTGTACGTGAAGCCCTTCAGGGTGCACAGGATCCTTGTATCCATCTCTTCCTTGCAACGTCTCCGATTCACCGTCAGCATAAGCTGCGGATGGAGAAGCATCAGGTGTTGGAAACGGCTGAAGCGGCGATTAAATATGCGAAGAAATATTTCAGCAAAATCGAGTTTTCACTTGAGGATGCTGGACGTACGGAGTTGGACTTCATCGCTGAAGTGACCAACATGGCCATTCGCGCCGGTGCTTCTGTCGTGAATATTCCGGATACTGTTGGTTATATGACGCCGTATGACTATGGGAATATTTTCAAAATGCTGAAGGAAACCGTGCCAGGTATTGAAAAAATTCAATTGAGTGCGCACTGCCATGACGACTTAGGCATGGCAACTGCGAACGCGCTCGCTGCGGTTCTGAACGGTGCCGATCAAATCGAAGGCACCATCAACGGGATTGGCGAGCGAGCAGGGAACACCTCGATCGAGGAAGTCGTTATGGCGCTGGAAACACGCCAAGACTTCTACCAAGCGAAAACTTCGCTTGTGCTGAACGAGATCTACCGCACCAGCCGTCTTGTCAGCAAGCTGACAGGCATGGTGGTTCCAGGCAACAAGGCGATTGTTGGCGCTAACGCCTTCGCGCATGAGTCCGGCATCCATCAGGATGGCATGCTCAAAGAGAAAACGACCTACGAGATTATGTCACCGGAAACGATCGGCGTGAAGGAAAGTAAGCTCGTTATGGGCAAACACTCCGGACGTCACGCATTCCGTGAAAAGCTCATTGATCTCGGCTACGAGCTCGGCGAAGAGCAAGTAAATGTGGCTTTTGCCAAGTTCAAGGATTTGGCAGATCGCAAGAAGCAGGTAGAAGACGAAGATATTCGTGCTTTGATCGAAGAAAAATTGATCGAGACACCGGAAATTTTCGCACTTGGCACGCTTCAAGTTGCCTACGGCAACCAAATGACACCAACCGCTACGGTTCATGTTCGTTTCCAAGATGGCAGCGAGGTGGCTGAAAGCGCGGTAGGTAACGGTTCGGTTGACGCGATTTACAACGCGATTGATAAAGCGACGAAGGAAAACGTGGAACTTGATGACTATTCTATCAAATCCGTTTCACACGGGAAAGATGCGCTTGGTGAAGTTCACGTTGTACTGAAGCAGGACTCCATGTCTGTGCAAGGACGCGGCATTTCGACCGATATTCTGGAAGCAAGCGCGAAGGCTTACCTGGACGCTGTGAACAGACTGATCGATAAGCGCAAGAACCCAACAAGTAACAGAAGCAACGTAACGTTAATATAAGCTCTTAGCTTTCATGGCAACCTGGATTAGCACCTCACCTCCACGACTCGAGGAGGGGTGCTTTCTACAAATGCGAAAGGATGCGTCCCTGTATGAAATATCGATTTTCTAAATCGTTGGAAGGCTTCTCCTCATCAGCTGTAAGAGAAATTCTTAAGCTGACACAAGGGAGCTCGATTATTTCCTTTGCTGGCGGATTGCCTGCTGAAGAGTTTTTCCCATTAGACGCGGTTAGTGAAGCGTTCAAACGAGTTGTAGAAGGCGGGAAATCTGCGCTGCAATATGGTTTGACAGAGGGCTATAAGCCGCTGCGCGAATCCTTATGTAAGCGGATGGCCGCGAAAAACATGCTGGTTACACCAGACGAGATGTTGCTCACGACAGGTTCGCAGCAAGCGATCGATCTGTTGACACGTGTGTATATTGATGAAGGCGATGTCATTCTCGTTGAAAGTCCGACGTATTTGGCCGCGATCCAAGTGTTCCAAGCCAAAGGTGCGAAGATTTACTCGGTAGATAGTGATAGCGAGGGCATGATCATGGATGATTTGGCGGCCAAAATCGCTAAGTATAATCCGAAAATGGTCTATGTTATCCCAACCTTCTCCAACCCTGCGGGTCGTGCATGGAGCTTGGAACGCCGTCAAGGCTTGCTGGATATTTGCCGCGGCGCTGATGTTCTTATCCTGGAAGATGACCCGTACGGGGAAATCCAGTTTGACGAGAACGAAAGCTACCCGACTGTCTACTCACTAGGTGGCAAAGCGGAAGGCGGGAATGTTGTTTATACGAGCACATTTTCCAAAACCGTTGCGCCAGCTTTCCGTACAGGTTGGGTAATGGGCGATGAGTCGATCATTCGTCAAGTTGCACGCTTCAAGCAATCCGCGGATCTTCACTCTAGTACGATTGATCAGCAAACACTGTATCATCTGCTTGAGCATTTTGATCTGGACGCTCATATTTCCTTAATTCGTGAACAGTATCTGGATCGGATGAAATTCATGTCAGGTCTGCTTACTGAGCTGAACTGGCCTGGTCTGAAATGGGAAGAGCCAAAGGGCGGCATGTTCATTTGGGTTGAGCTTCCTGAGCAAATTAACGCTGCGGATTTGTTGAAAATCGCGGTCAAAGAAGGCGTAGCCTTTGTTCCCGGTGCTACCTTTTACGCGGAAAAGCCACAGTACAACACGATGCGCCTGAACTACACGCACACCGATAAAGAAACTACCGTTCTGGGCATGAAGAAGCTCGCGAAGGCGATGGAATCTTATTTGCAAAACGCATAAGCTAGAGATGCAGCACCCAAGGTTTTTGGCCTTGGGTGCTTTTTGCGTGAGGATGCTGCGCGCCGGCAGCGGCGGTCGGGATCGGCCTCTCACCTAACCATCTGAACGGCAACTGCCGGATGTAACTGATAGGAGCTTATTCATTGGTGCCCTTCAACCGCAGGGACAAGAAGCTGTTTCTCTTTCATCTGATGAAGGATGTTCCTTGATTTCTTAGCTCTGAATTGAAAAAGTTCAGACACATGACGCGGAGAAATCGCTTTTTCATGTGATAGAGCTAGTCGACAAATCTCTTTTTCAATGATAATTAACTCCCCGTACTGTACTTGCTCCCCAAGCTGATCGCTGAAATATTTCCCTATAAATTGCAGGATAATCTGCTCGCACATGCGCGGACGATCTTTCACATCATCATATGAAAAACGCAATATTTTCCATCCATCGATCATCAAGTGATTTTGGCGTATGAGACCATCGGAGAATTGTATGCGACTGATTTGACTTGCATGTGTGGTGTAACCATCAATTTCGATAGCAAGTTTCAGTCCTTGCCGAATGTAGGCAAAATCTATATAACGAGTGCCATCGCGGACATCTTTGACCTCAAACTCCGGATGCAAATATAGAAATTCGCCTAATGCCCTCCACCACATGACATAATCTAATTTCGCCTCTTTTTTCAGAAAATAAAGAAGCCGCTCCCTAGTATCAGCAAAGGCTGAACTTGAGAAGCGGCGTGTACTTCACTACCATTTTTTAACATTCTACCATTGGCGTGTAGGGGTAATCAAGGAATGGGATCATTTCGCAGTAATTGACTTGGCATTATTTTGAAATTATGATAGGGACAAGGAAGTGAGAAAGGGGATTATCTGACGGATGAATAAGCCGAATCAACCCTTAAAACCAATCCATAGAAGTCGAGCAAGGATCTACGCAGGGATTAAAGCGTACCGTTTGAAACGCTACTGGGCCTGGTTGTTCGATGGAAAAACATATGCCTCCCAAAAACAGAGCGCGTTACTACCTCACCTTGCTTTCACACACCGTACGCCTCTCTTGAGACAGCTGAAAGACGTGGATATGTGGCTTCAGCATAACAAGGTCATAAATTTGAAGCTCGCTGCCAAGCAGTTGAATGGCGTGATCGTCCAGCCTGGCGAGACCTTTTCCTATTGGCGCTTAATTGGTACTACGACCCGTAGAAAGGGATATGTCGATGGGATGGTTCTTTTTCATGGGAAGGTGAAGACAGGAGTTGGGGGTGGGTTATGCCAGCTTTCGAATTTGATCTACTGGATGACCCTGCATACACCGCTTACCGTAACGGAAAGGTATCGTCACAGTTATGATGTTTTTCCAGATGCGGGGAGAGTTCAGCCTTTTGGGAGTGGGGCAACATGTTACTATAATTACTTGGATTTGCAAATTCGGAACGAAACGTTGGATGCGTATCAGCTCGTTATCCGTGTCACAGATACCCATTTGGTAGGAGAATGGCGTACGCTTAGTCCTAGTCTTCATAGCTACGAGATTTATGAAAAAAGCCATAGGATTACAAGAGAATACTGGGGAGGCTATGTCAGACATAATGAAATTCATCGAAAAGTGTTGAATCCAGAAGGGCAGCTCGTGAGGGATGAATGGGTGACAGATAACCATGCCATTATGATGTACGAACCTTTACTGACAGCTGGAGATGAGCATGAAAATGGATGAAATCTCAATTAAAATACTGGGATTTTTTTGATGTGGTCTGAAGCTGATTTTGGCTCTGCGAAAGTTGAGTTAGAAACACTTCCAGATGATAACCTTAAAATACTGATGATTTAAATGAATTCAAAGAAGAAAAATTTAGTTCGCATGATTCCTCCGAAATAATTGATTCCCTAAAAGCTATCACATCCAAGATATAGAGTTAGCTGCGATAATTCCGGAAAGACCAAGTGGAATTAGTAACTTTTTCTTCTTTTTCTTCAAGCAAATTAATGAGCTAAAATAGCTTATGCTTTCCCTGTACCCCTTGCTAAAGCTCCTTGAGTTATATTGTACTTATCAATAAATTTCCCTAATGGAGTCAATAATCCGTTAACTTTTCGATTCCTTAGGAATGGATTTTTTTGTATTCAGTGGGCGTCAAGCCCGTAATAAATTTAAATACTTTGCTGAAGTAGTATTGATTGCTATAGCCGACTAGAGTGGCAATATCTTTAAACTGTAGGTTCGAGTCATCCGTAAGCAATTGTTTGGCCTTGTCAATCCTAAGTTGAGTCAGGTACTCAATAGGAGCGATACCTTTATACTTTTTAAATTACCGGCTCAAGTAAGAAACCTGCGCAAAATCGGATGTTTATCTTCTGCCACTACTACATTTATCATGATGCGTCATCCTCCAGAGCTTCTAGTTGTCCTTTGATACCCATATGTATCCTGCAGCCTCGATCTTCTAGATTATCTATTTGCAAATAAAATGGCTTTCCGTAATGCATCATTAATCTTGCATACGTATTTAAGACGCCTAATCCGCCGATCTTTAGATTCGTTAATAATTTACCATTTAGAAAATTATTTCGATAGGTGGTCATCAATTGATTGATTTCAATCAGTTTGGCAGGCTCAACACCAGAACCGTTATCTTCGATGATCAGTTCCCAATGATCGGGGGTTACCATAGTGCCGGATATCGTTATTTTC
>NZ_JCAUAQ010000030.1:0-49903 GCF_059692035.1 Paenibacillus sp. J22P143 | reverse complement strand
GTTTGATGGTTGCTCGACACTTCCATTTTACCAAGTTTTGGTTTCTTTTTGTTTGAATAAATTATGACAAAGGGGCTTCCCTAAGGTCTATTGACCTTTTGGGACAGCCCCATTTTTGTGTTTTCAGCAACAGAGCGCACTGAGCCTGAGACTCCTCACGGGATGCTACTGGAAGGGATGCTGGAGGTCATATCCGAGTTTTACAATGTCAATCTGTCCTTTGAGACACGGAAAGGAATGCGTGAGAACGCTGAACAAGGCTTCCATTGTGGCGGCCGTGCACCATTCGGTTATCGTCTTTTAAGGACAGGTAGCAAGGTGAACTATGTACTAGGGCCTGGAGAGGAAGTGAAGATTATCAAGCAGATATTTAGCATGGCGGCAGAAGGGATGGGCGGAAAGCGAATTGCTCGGATACTTAACGAACAAGGGATTCCTGTTGGCCGCAAATGGACGCCATCGACTGTCCTTTCCATCTTGGGTAATCATGCTTACCTAGGGCATCGAACGTGGAATAAAAAATCGGAGGTGAACGGCCGCAAAAACCCTCAGGCTGAATGGATAGTCACGAAAGACTGTCACTCAGCAGTGATAGAGGCGCAGCTGTGGCACCGAGCTCAAGCCCAGCTCAGTAATAGAAGAAAAAACGTGTAAGTTACATTTGCGCATCAAAACACCATTGTTTAGTCCCCCCTCTCATTCTAAGATAGAGTCATCAGGAGGGGATTTGGGATGAACCGCAAGCAGCTATTAGCTAGAGCTATAGAAGAGGGTATACCAATTACAGAGAGCAAATTACGTAGGTATATACATCTCGGCTTAATTGTTTCTGAGATTAAAGGCCGAGGACGTGCAAGAGGAACATCTGCTTTCTATACTGAGCGCACGTTAGACACACTTAAGGAAATCCATCGCTTATCAGGTATCAAACAAGAATCACTGATTTTCACTTTGTTCTGGAATGGTTACCCTGTAGCGTGGGACAAGCTTAAAGAGGCTTTACGAAGCTTTGTTTCAACAATAGAATCGACCTTTGTAGATGCTGTGACAGCGGTATCTGACCCTGATATTACTGAGTACGCTATTCGTGAACTTGCAAAAGAAGCCCTTCCTCCAAAAAGACCTGGTAGACCATCAAAAGAAAATGAGTCTGAAATGGAGCAGATCTATCTTCAACAACTGAAACATACAGAAGGAATGCTTAAGTTTGTTACTGACCTCGGCACACATAGGATGCTAACATTAGGCAACCTCATTAGTTTCTTTGATATTAATGAAGTTGCTGTACCTGCTGACCCACAAACTCTATTTAGCGAGTCGATTAAATGGACAAATCTAGATCGTATGTTCACATCCGTACTTCAAACAGAGGAACGGGATTTCATTGAGGTGACAGAAATCATCCATACTTTGAGATGGTATTGGAATGAATTAAAGGGAACGATCAATGATTCTGCAGCAAATCCTTATTTCACGCAACTTTTTGATTTGTTGGACGAGCACTATCCTGGAGGATTCGTTGCTGAAAACACTTCGTTGATAAAGTACATATTACTTGTCCTATTAGTACTGAAACAGCAGATGCCAATCAAGGACTTTCTTCAGTCAGAACAGTCTAAAGTGATATTCAGTTTAATTTGCCAACAACTTGATTCAGTTGAATTAACTCTTACTGAAGGGAGGTGATCACAGTGAGCAAAATCGGAATTGCAATAGGTGGAGGGGAAGCATTCAGCTTGCCAAGTGTTTTTGTCGGACTCATCATCGCCCTAGCAATAATCGGCTTTAAGACTGTCTATAAAAGCGTTAGATAATCTTATACTGGAACTCAATAAACCAAGCATTATGCAGGTACGCCTTAACGGTGTACCTGCTTTTTTTATGCCCAAAAACCACTATACAAGGAGCTGTTATCAATGAAAGTAGCCATTTATGTCCGAGTATCTTCAGACCGTCAAGCCGAGAAGGAACTATCCATTCCTGCACAAATCAAAGCCATCCAACGATACTGCCAGGAGCACGGGCACATTATCACTAATGAGTTTATAGAGAAAGGAAAGTCAGCCAAGACAGATGATCGCGAAGAGTTCCAAAAGATGATCGCTATTGCCAAACGTAGCAATCGACCATTCGACGCTATCCTAGTTCATAAGTTTGACCGTTTCTCCCGTAAGAGAGACGATCACGTAATATACAAGGCTCTACTGTCTCAAGTCGGCGTCAAAGTCATATCCATTACCGAGCGAACAGAAGCAGAAACGCCGCAGGACAGGCTCCTAGAGGGCATGTTAGAGGTTATGTCGGAATTCTTCAACGCCAACCTCGCTAAAGAAGTAACTAAAGGAATGACGCAGAACGCAAAACAAGGATATAGCAATGGCGGTACACCTCCCTATGGCTATAGGACGGAGCATGTAGCGTTCGGCAACCAAAAGACCAAGGCAGTATGGGTACTTGGCCCGCGGGAAGAAATCGACATAATACGTTGGATCTTCAATCAATACGCTTACGAGAACACAGGGTACAAGAAGATTTCAAACTTGCTCAATGAGAAAGGAGTGCCCACGCAGAAAGGTGGTCAGTGGTCGGCAAGTACCATCCGTGCCATCATCTTCAACGAAGCATATATTGGACGGCGATGCTGGAATAAGCAGGAGTATCAAACGAAAGGAGTTAAATGGAGGGATCGCTCTGAATGGGTTATAACGGAAAATGCGCATCCTGCAACCATTACAAAGGAGCTATTTGAACTATGCCAGACTAAGGCTAAGGATCGTCATAAAGGCGGCGGACAAACCCATAATCCTTTTCAAACCAAGCCTCACTCCCCTTTTTGGATGAGAGGCTTTTTATATTGCGATAAATGCGGTTCAAGAATGGTCGGTAACTCAACATCTACCACAAAGGTTCATGGTGGGCAGAAGTATTACCTATGTGGTGGATATATGCGTAAAGGGAAAGCATTCTGTCAGTATGTAGGTTGGAGGAAGGAGACACTGGAGAACCTTGTATCGAACAAACTACGCACCACACTTGTTCGATTGATTCTGAATGACCAGTTTGAAGAGACAATATTGCAATACCGTAGAGAATACCAGGAGAATGCCTCAACAGACGCTCTCGAAGCGGAAATCCATTTCCTTGAGAAGCGCATCAAGCAAATGGAACAAGAACTAGCCTATGGCCGCGGCAAAGCTTACTACTTAGATGCTGTTGCTGAAATGAAGCAAGAACTGCAACTTAAGGAATCTGAACTTGCCGCACTAAGCCAGTCAGTAAAATCAGAGAACTTACCAGAACACCACATGCTTACTTTGAAGGAAGACATCAGAAGGCTCATTAGCTTGCTGGATGACGATTCTCCGAGTCCACAGTCTTTACATGAATCTGCTCCCAAGTTCATAACAAGCGTCGTAGTTCATCGGGAGACGAAAATCGTCCATATCATGTTCCAGATTAAGTCGGATGAAGAGGTTTTGTATCAAAAGATATTAGTTACCGAATGGCCTAACAAGTAACCGTAGAACACGAGATGAGAGCTGTCTCTTGCATGACGGCTCTCACAAAAAGCTACTCTTCATTTAATGTTGTTGTTTCTTGGAATATAATAATATGGAGTTAACATTCTGATATTAGGGGACTGTAGGTATGAGAAAAATTAAATTTATAGTTTATGTAAAAGAAATCCCTAGTTTTGTTAAAGGTGCCACAGTGGTATCGCTTTTATCACTTCTTATTTTGAAACTGTGGTTATTTAAGATACCTGCTATTTTCCCAGGGGCTGATGACCTCGGAGATTTATATTATGAACTTTGTCTGGCAACCGCGGGTGCTGTTATCTTCTATATTGGCGTCAACCATATACCAAGTATACAAAAAAAGAAAAAACTATATGTATATATCAATAACATGATAGTTGGAAGTGTCAGCAAAACATTAATTCGTCTTTCATCTGTAATTACAGGGGATTATGGGCATGACCTAACATTAGAAAGCATATTAGCTGCTTGTAGAGTCATTGACCCGCGCAAGGAATGTACTATAGACCAAATTAAATACCCAAACTGGTATGTAGCAATTGATCGTTACTATGATGAAATGCACGAACATATCCGAGACTTACTGTTGCTTAGTGAAACACTTAGCTCTGAGATGCTTGAAGCTATCACAAATTTAGAAAACCAGTCTAATATATTTAATATTGCACGTGGAAAGTATGCAGGAAATGATTCTCTAGAAATGTGGGGACACTCGCTCCATTCTTGTCATTTGGCTTATAACAAACTATACGGTCAACTTCGCAAGGATTTCAACGGCTACTGATCGCCCTGTAACTCGTATTACATTGTGCCCTTTTACGGCACTTAATATAGTATGAGAGACTTGATAGGATTCATCGTTATGAGAGCCACTAAAGCCGATTACAGCAAGCTATACAGCCACCATGAATAGTACGAAACTGCCGATAAAATGAAAAAGAGAGAGCCCAAAAGCGAGCTCTCTCAAAATCTGTATGGAGGTGAGGGGAGTCGAACCCCTGTCCGAAAATATTGCCACACAGGCATCTACGGGTGTAGTCACAGTTTTGATGTCACCCGAGCATCGCCCCGTAACCGGCTATGCGTTGGGTCAGCCTGATTGTCTTCCTACGTCCGACCCCAGGCGGAGACCAAACGTCGTATCCCACTATAGTTGAGCCCCTATCCCAGTCACATGGGCGATGCTGAGTAGAAGCACGCTAACAGGTTATTAAGCTGCTAAAGCGTAGTTGTTTTGTGTTTTGCCATTTAATAGGCTTTAGCGTTTTAAAGTGGACGCGGCCCCACTACCCGCAACCCGCGCTCAAACTATCCCCGTCGAATCCAAGAACACCCCCGGATTGCCTTCGTAACCGCCATAGCGGTGAAGGTTAAAAGGACAAGCTGTAGAGCCAAGTTACACTTGAAATCTCTTCGTTACATTTACTAGTATACCATATGCATCGGCAAAATGAACACTATGTTCATGGAAGACAAGGTGTTACCTTCCAATACAACCAAGTTATCTAGCAATCTTCTGCTTCTCACGCAATGCGCGTTGAATATCGCGTTGTGCGTCTTTCTTAGCAGCGGACTCACGCTTGTCGTATTGTTTCTTCCCTTTACCAATACCGATGAGCAGCTTGGCGTAGCCGTTACGGATATACACCTTCAAAGGAACGACGGTGTAACCTTCTTGCTTCGCTTGGCCTAGTATTTTGGCGATTTGCACCTTTTTCAAAAGCAGTTTTCGCGTCCGAGTTGGATCCTCCGGATTGCTGCGATTGCCTTGATCGAAAGGACTAATATGCATATTGTGTACAAAAGCTTCGCCGTTCCGAATCGTCGAAAAGCTGTCGCCAATGTTGGCTTTACCTGCCCGTAAGGATTTGATCTCCGTGCCGGTCAGGACAAGACCGCATTCATATGTATCTTCAATGAAATAGTCGTGTGAAGCCTTTTTATTCTGGGCGAGTAATTTGCCATCAGCCTTTTTAGTTGCCACGTGAGATCCTCCTCCCGCACGCTAAAATGCAGGTAAATCTTGCTACAATGTGCAACCTATTGTAGCAAGATCAAGCCCGAAAAGCAAGAACCGGCGACTATCTCCGCCGCTTCTTGCTACCATCGCCGTCGTCACTCCGACGACGTCCACCCTTGGCGAGCGCGTTCACGCCGCTCGCCCAATCCATGCCGCTGCGCTCCGCAGCAGCGCCACCGCCACCGCCCGCTTGGGCTTCGCCACCAAGCGAAACCCCACGGCCACGCTCGCCGCCGCGGCCAACCCCACTGTCAGTCCGCCCTGCGCCGACTGCCTGCAACCGCTGGCTCAAGCTGCCGCCTTCGCCAATCTTACCGCCTCGGCCGCCACGTTTGTCACTCCAAGGCGTGCTTCCACCTTTACCACGGCGCGACTTTCCTTGACCTGCCGCATTCCCTTGGAAGGCCCCGCCTTGGCCTTCTCCAATCCCTGCAATGCTCTCCGCTTTGCCATCTCCGCTTCCAGAAAAGCCCTCTGCTCTTCCTTGACCTTGACCTTGACCTTGACCTCTTCCTTGTCCTTGTCCTTGTCCTCGTCCTTGACCTTGACCTTGACCTTGACCTCTTCCTTGTCCTTGTCCTTGGCCTCCGCCTTGCCCTCTGCCTCTGGATCTTCTACGACCTTGCTCTGTTCCTGCGGTTCCTTCTGTTCCACCAGCACCCTCAGACTTCCCGCGAGCCGCCATCTCAATCCGACGAGCAGCGCCATTGTCGGCACGTCCACGCTTCTTCCCTTGACCTGTCCCTGAGTCTCCTCGGTTTCCTTGATCTACTGCACCTGAGTCTCCACGTTCTTGCCCTGGAACTACCTCGCCTTGCCCAACCACAGGCTGCGTCTTAGCAAAGCCGCCTTTCCCTTTGTATCCGCCTTTGCCCTTTACTGGTCTGCCATCAGTTCCGCCCTTGCCCTTTTCTGACCTGCCGCCTGTTCCACCTTTACCTGTTTCGGGTCTACCGTCCGTTCTACCCCTGCCTCTATCGGATCCGTTCTTATCTTTTCCTCCAGCACCAGGTTTACCACGGAAGCCTTTAAACCCGCCTGCGCCATTGAACTTCCCACCACCGCCGCCACCGCGGTTATATCCGCCCTCTTTACGAGGCTTCATATCCAGCAATTCAAAATCAATCGTATGCTCATCCATATTCACACGCGCGACCCGCACCTTAATGCTGTCACCAAGACGATAAATTTTGGATGTACGTTCACCGATTAATGCATGCTGCTTCTCATGATGATTATAGTAATCATCGGTCAAATCACTCAAGCGGATTAAACCTTCAACCGTGTTATCCAGCTCAATAAACATTCCAAAGCCCGTCACGCTCGAGATAATACCCTCGAACTCTTCACCAACTTTATCCAGCATGTACTGGGCTTTCTTCAATGCTTCCGTATCACGTTCTGCGTCTACAGCAATGCGCTCCCGCTCGGAGGACTGCTGTGCAATATCATTCATACGCGAAGCTAAATAATCATGGCGCTGATCCGTTAACGTGCCACCGTTCTCCAGCACTTCACGAATAACACGATGAATAACCAAATCCGGATAACGACGAATCGGTGACGTAAAATGAGAATAGAACTCCGCTGCTAGGCCAAAATGCCCCAAACTCTGCGCATCATACTTAGCCTGCTTCATCGAGCGCAGCATCACTTTACTAATCACGGTCTCTTCCGGAGATCCCTTGATATCTTCTAATAACGCCTGCAAGGAACGCGCATGGATCGCTCCACCCTTACCTCCTCGCATCGCATAGCCAAACGTCGTGACAAACTCCATAAAGTTCATCAGCTTCTCAGGATCCGGATCTTCATGGATCCGATACAAGAACGGCACTTTCAACCATGAGAAATGCTCCGCAACGGTCTCATTCGCGGCTAGCATGAACTCTTCGATCATCATTTCAGCGACGGAGCGCTCTCTTTTGACAATATCAGTAGGCTTACCGTCAGCATCGACAAGGATCTTGGACTCTTCGAAGTCAAAATCAATCGCTCCACGCTTCATCCGCCTGGAACGCAGTCTAGCCGCGAGTTCTTCCATCCGTTTGAAGTCTTCCATTAAATACGCGTATTTCTCCACGATTTCTGGCTCTGCTTCACCGGTCAGCAGCTTGCGTACATTCGTATAGGTCATCCGTTCACTTGTTTTGATCACACTGGTAAAAATCTCATGGTTAACGACCTTCAAATCCTGGTCAAATTCCATCTCACAAGACATCGTCAACCGGTCTACACGAGGATTCAAGGAACAAATCCCGTTCGATAAACGGTGCGGCAACATTGGAATAACACGATCGGTCAAATACACGGAGCATCCGCGATTGTAGGCCTCAATATCAAGCGCAGTACCTTCCCGCACGTAGTAACTGACATCCGCAATATGCACGCCTAGGCGAACATTCCCATTTTCCAAAAGCTCCACATTAACCGCATCATCCAAATCCTTCGCATCTTCGCCATCGATAGTTACAATGGTTTTCGCACGAAGATCACGACGGCCTTGACCGATGATTTCTTCTTCCGTAATCGAATCTGGTGCTGCATCTGCTTCCGCCAAAACTTCCGCTTGGAATGCCTCAGGCAGTTGGTGTTTACGTATTATGGCCAAAATATCAACACCTGGATCATCCTTATGACCAAGGATTTCGATAACTTCACCTTCTGCCGCGGACCGTCCCTCTGGATAGTTCACAATCTTCACAACGACCTTCTGGCCCGAGACGGCCCCCATAAAAGCATGCTGCGGGATGAAAATATCCCGTGACACCCGCTTGTCATCCGCAATGACGAAGGCATACGTTTCTTGGCTTTGAAAAACACCCACAATTTGCGAATTCGCCCGCGTAATAACCCGTACGACTTCACCTTCCAGACGACCCCCGCCTTGGCTCCGCGCTGTTACTTTCACGAAAACAACATCGCCGTTCATCGCCGTATTCAGGTCGTGCGCATTGATGTATACGTCCGGGTGCTCGCGATCTTCAGGAATGAGGAATGCAAAGCCTTTCGCATGAGCCTGCAGCTTACCTCGCACCAAATTCATCCGTTCCGGGACGCCATAACGATCATTGGGGCTCCTTACGATATGACCGCTTTCTTCTAATTGATTGAGCTTTTTAATAAAATCTTTAAACTCATTCGCGCTTACAATCCCAAAATGCTTCTCAAGCTCTTTATAAGACATAGGCTTATACGCCTCTTCTTGCATCAAACTAATAATCTCTTTGTCTGTTATCATTCTCATATCACCTTCTTGTTGTTGTTGAACAAGCTTTCTCTATCGCCGTATCCGTTTCCTTCACTCCATAGTATGTCACTTCCAAGGAAACGATAAACCCAGATATATCAGCATAGACGCTCTCTCTCTTTGATCTAGCAGTAAGCCGTGAGAGGACTCCTCACTTGCTTCAACAGCTTACGTAAACTGACTACGCAGCGAATCGGCGTTTTGGTATAAGCACATGACTCATCTAACAGTGTGGAGTTCGGTTTAGGTTTTTTGGCTATGTAAGGTTTAAAATATTGCAAAAGAACGGCAAGCGCTGATTTCCTTGAAGTTAAGTATATTGGCGTTGCCAGCGAAATAATTCCTGCTGTGCGACGTTCTACCGCTAGTTTCAACGCAAGCAATCCACCCATAGAATGCCCCATAACAATCACGTTTTTGCATTTCCCTGCAAGCCCGTCAAAACTCTCCAGCACATGCCCATACCAATCCGTCCATCCGGTACGCTTCATATCCTCTGGTGTCGTGCCGTGTCCCGGCAGTCTAATCGCTTGAAACGTATATCCGTCTTCTCTCGACTGCCAACTCCAATACGAAGCACTCGCTTAAAATGAAAAAACAGCAGGAGTATAGTTCCCCTGCTGTTATCGTTTTATGTGTTTTAGCTCTTCACTACGTATGCTACGACAATGGAAAGAATGAAGAATGCAGCAGCAAGCCCCATCGTTGCGCGTGACAAAAATAGTTCCAAACCACGTGCTTTTTGTTTGCCAAATAAGTGCTCTGCGCCACCAGAAATGGCACCGGACAAGCCTGCGCTTTTCCCTTTTTGTAAAAGGACAATCGCGATTAATCCAACCGAAGCTATGATTAACAAAATTTTCATAAAGATTAACATATTAGCACCCCAATTGCCTATTCTTTGCCTTATACAACTAGCATAAGTATTTTAACATAGTTCGTCCAAGAACACAACTAAAAGCCCAATCGCAGCTTTCTCTCTAATAATCCCGATACGAGGACATCGTCGCAGGACGACTCAGCCGTCTAGCTCCCTTATTTCGTCCAAGAAAAGCACTCACCGCTTGCTTCGCACACCACAACGCGAATAACGTAAACCCGATCGCCCACACGATGGCAGGCATCCCCGTATGATTGGCTAAATTAGTCGCATCACCTGCGCTCCGGCTGTTTTGCAACGCATATACGATTAGAGAAGCTGGTCCGAACACTGACTCCTCCAAGCACAAGAACGCGAGCAGCAGGTAATAGAAGTCACGCAGCCACTTTGGCGTAAGCGCCAGCACAACAATAGTCAGGATGATAAAACCGACCAAGAACATGACACCATACCCATTACGCACGAATAAGACGAGAGACAGGATCGATAATGCTGCCGTCACTTGCAACCCAAGTCGCTGCTTCCCTCTTGCGTAGGCGGAGAACAGAAACCACGCGAACACCGAGGCCGTCATATAACCTGCCAGTGACACAGGAATGATCGCCCAAGACTTCGTGATCGTTGATAAAGTAACACCGCTTTGATTACTGTATAGTTCGATATACATAACCTTCCCCGAAAGCGCCAAAGTTACCGCTGCGTGCCCGAACTCATGTACCATCGTGTCCAGGTTCCGAAAAAAGGAAGAAGGGAGCCAGTGCGTGAGCACCGCGGAACCTATCAAAAATAAAATAGTTTTTACCCAGTTGCTCATACAGACGACGCCCCCCTGATTACATAAACGAGCAGGTGACTAGATCACCTGCTCGTTATAGTTCTATTCAGTTATCTACGAAGTAGAATTACTTGAAGTTTCTCAAGTTGTAAAATGCTTTTTTACCAGCGTATTGTGCGACAGTGAACAACTCGTCTTCGATACGAAGAAGTTGGTTGTATTTCGCTACACGGTCCGTACGGGACGGAGCACCTGTTTTGATTTGACCAGCGTTAGTAGCAACCGCGATATCAGCGATTGTGCTGTCTTCACTCTCACCAGAACGGTGGGAGATAACTGCTGTGTAACCAGCGCGTTTTGCCATTTCGATTGCATCAAAAGTCTCAGTAAGCGTACCGATTTGGTTAACTTTAACCAAGATGGAGTTACCGATGTTTTCTTCGATCCCTCTGGATAGACGCTCAGTGTTCGTAACGAACAGATCGTCACCAACCAGTTGAACTTTGTTACCCAATTTCTCAGTAAGCAATTTCCAACCTTCCCAGTCGTCTTCGGAACAACCGTCTTCAACGGTGATGATTGGGTATTTATCAACCCATGCAGCCAAGAAGTCAACCCACTCAGCGGATGTGAAGGATTTGCCTTCGCCTTCAAGGTGGTATTTACCATCTTTGAAGAACTCCGTGGAAGCAACGTCCATACCCAAGAATACGTCAACACCTGGTTTGTAACCAGCGTTTTCGATTGCTACAAGGATCGTTGTGATTGCTTCTTCGTTGGATGCGAAGTTAGGAGCGAAGCCGCCTTCGTCGCCAACAGCTGTGTTAAGGCCTTTTTCTTTCAATACGGATTTCAAGCTATGGAAAATCTCAGCGCCGATGCGAAGAGCTTCTTTGAAAGTTGGCGCGCCAACAGGCAGAACCATGAACTCTTGAACGTCAACATTGTTGTCGGCATGTGCCCCACCGTTGATGATGTTCATCATTGGAACTGGAAGTGTTTTCGCGTTGAATCCACCAAGGTAGACGTACAATGGCACGTCCAAAGCGTCAGCAGCTGCGCGAGCAACAGCCATGGAAACCGCTAGAATTGCGTTAGCGCCTAATTTAGCTTTGTTAGGTGTACCGTCAAGCTCGATCATTTTGTTGTCGATGCCAACTTGATCAAGAGCGTCTAGACCGATGATTTCAGGAGCGATGATTTCATTTACGTTCTCAACAGCTTTCAGAACGCCTTTACCAAGGTAACGACCTTTGTCACCATCACGAAGCTCAACAGCCTCGTATGCGCCTGTGGAAGCGCCTGAAGGGACGATAGCACGGCCGAATGCGCCGGACTCTAAGTATACTTCTACTTCAACCGTTGGGTTACCGCGGGAATCCAATACTTCGCGTGCGTAAACATCAGAAATAATTGTCATTGTGATAAAACACTCCTTCAATAATATAAAATAGTTTTACTTGTTTAGAATTGTTGCTCCGGTCATTTGCTCCGGCTGCTTAACTTCTAAGAAGTCTAGCATCGTTGGTGCAATATCTGCCAGAATTCCGCCATCTCTTAGTGTAACAGATTTGTCCGTCACAATAAAAGGCACCGGATTCGTTGTGTGTGCTGTGTTACGTGAGCCGTCTGCATTCGTAACGACATCGGCATTTCCGTGATCCGCTGTGATGCAGACTACGCCGCCTTTAGCTAGGACTGCTTCAACAACTTTACCTAGACACTCGTCTGTCGCTTCGATCGCTTTAACCGTTGGCTCCAGCAATCCAGAGTGACCTACCATGTCAGGGTTCGCGAAGTTCAAGATGATTACATCATGACGCTCAGCTTCTACTTCTTTAACCACTGCATCCGCTAATTCATAAGCGCTCATTTCCGGCTGCAAATCGTACGTCGCAACCTTCGGTGAAGGAATCAATAAGCGAGTTTCGCCTGGTAATTCAGCATCACGACCGCCGCTGAAGAAGAATGTTACGTGCGGATACTTCTCAGTTTCCGCTGCGCGAAGCTGTTTCAGACCGTTCTGAGCCAATACCTCGCCCAGCGTGTTATCGAGATTCTTCGGTTTGTACGCTACGAAACCGTCTACGGACTCGCTGAACAGTGTCAGACACACGTAGTAGAGGTTCTTAGCCACTTTAGGACCACGATCAAAGCCACGGAAGTCTTCATTCGTGAAGACTTGAGAAAGCTGAATCGCCCGGTCAGGACGGAAGTTAAAGAAGATAACCGCATCGCCTGATTCCACTAGTCCAACCGGCTTCTCATCTTTACCAACGATAACCGTTGGCATAACGAACTCGTCATACACCGATTTCTCATAGGATTCTACGATCGCTTTCATCGGATCTGTGTAAGTAGGGCCATCGCCATACACCATGGCGCGGTAGGATTTCTCCGTACGCTCCCAGCGTTTATCGCGGTCCATCGCATAGTAACGACCTTGTACAGTCGCAATTTTGCCTACGCCGACTTCCTCGATTTTGTTCAAAAGCTCTTCCATATACCCCTTCGCAGAATCTGGAGCCACGTCGCGGCCGTCCAGGAATGCGTGGATGTAAACTTCGCTGAACTCTTCTTTTTTCGCCAAGTCCAATAGAGCAAATAAATGCTGAATGTGACTATGTACACCGCCGTCAGAAAGCAATCCGTACAGGTGAAGCTTCTTGCCGTTTTCTTTGGCATGACGAACAGCGCCTAGAATTGTTTCATTGTCGTAAAATTCACCATCACGAATCGATTTCGAAATCCGTGTCAGATCCTGATACACAGTACGGCCTGCGCCGATGTTCAGGTGTCCTACTTCAGAATTCCCCATCTGACCTTCTGGCAAACCTACAGCCTCACCGCAAGCGGTGAGGGTTGTATGAGGGAACGTCGACCAGTAACGGTCGTAGTTCGGCTTTTTGGCATGAGCAACCGCATTCCCCTGCTCTTCCGAGCGGAGTCCGAAGCCATCGAGAATGATGAGTGCTACCGGTTTCGGTCTGGACATGTTACTTCGCCCCCTGGACGAGTTGGATGTAGGAAGCGGACTCTAAGCTCGCTCCACCTACAAGTGCGCCGTCGATGTCAGGCTGTGCCATGTACTCAGCAATGTTGTTCGGTTTTACGCTGCCGCCGTATTGGATACGAACAACATCTGCAACTACTGAGCCGTAAAGACCGCTCACCAATGTACGGATGTAACCGATCACGTCTTGTGCATCTTCAGCTGTTGAAGATTTACCCGTACCGATCGCCCAGATTGGCTCGTACGCGATAACCACTTGTGCAGCTTGCTCTGCGCTAAGACCAGCAAAAGCTGCTTCTGTTTGTACTTTACAAACTTCTTTCGTTTGACCCGCTTCACGCTCTTCCAACTTCTCGCCTACGCAAAGAATTGGTTTCAAGCCGTGTTTGAAAGCTGCAACCACTTTCTTGTTCACGATTTCGTCGGACTCAGCGAAGTAAGCTCTACGCTCGGAGTGACCGATGATCACATACTCAACGCCAAGGTCTTTCAGCATTACGCCGCTGATTTCACCTGTGAATGCACCGTTATCTTCAAAGTGAAGGTTTTGTGCGCCAACGTGAACGTCAGTACCTTTTGTAGCTTCAACAAGTGCTGGCAAGTTTGTAAAAGGGGAACAAATTACGCTCTCCACGCCTTCTACTGTGCTGCCTTTCACTTCGTTCACGAAGCTGATGGCTTCGGAAACGGTTTTGAACATTTTCCAGTTACCCGCGATAATCGGTGTTCTACTCATCGTAAGTCTCCTTTTATAGAAAAATAATTTCTTATTTGTCGTTAAGTGCTACTACGCCTGGCAATGCTTTACCTTCCATAAACTCCAAGGAAGCGCCGCCGCCTGTGGACATATGGTTCATTTGCTCAGCTAAGTGGAATTTCTCTGTTGCTGCAGCGGAATCGCCACCGCCGATAACGGTGTAACCCTCAGTTGTTGCACAAGCTTGCGCTACTGCACGTGTACCGTGGGAGAAAGGCTCGATTTCAAATACGCCCATCGGTCCGTTCCAAACAACAAGTTTGGACTTCGCGATAACATCTGCGTAAAGCTCACGCGTTTTCGGTCCGATGTCAATGCCTTCCCAATCAGCAGGAATGCCGTCAATGTCAACGATTTGCGTGTTCGCATCTGCGCTGAATTTATCCGTAACAACGATATCTACAGGAAGTAGGAAGTTTACACCCTTTTCCTTGGCTTTCTCGATAAAGCTAAGCGCTAAATCCAGCTTCGAATTGTCCAGAAGCGATTTACCGATTTCATAGCCTTGTGCTTTCAAGAATGTATAGGACAGACCGCCACCAATCAGGACGTTATCTGCAATGTTCAGGAGGTTTTCAATGACAGCGATTTTGTCTTTTACTTTGGATCCACCAACGATGGCTGTGAAAGGACGCTCTGGGTTGTTCAGCGCTTTGCCTAGAACATCAAGCTCTTTCTCCATCAATAGACCGGAAACAGCTGGAATATAAGCTGCAATGCCTGCCGTCGACGCATGTGCACGGTGAGCAGCACCGAAAGCATCATTCACGAACAAATCAGCTAGATCAGCGAAAGCTTTGGCGAGCTCAGGATCATTCTTCTCTTCACCTTCGTTGAAACGAACGTTTTCAAGCAAAAGTACGTCGCCATTTTCAAGCGCATCGACTTGTGCTTTCACGATTTCACCAACAGATACATCCGCTTTAATCACGGATTGACCAAGAAGCTCAGCCAATTTTGCAGCAACTGGCGTTAAACGAAGCTCTTCAACCACTTGTCCGTTTGGACGACCAAAATGGGCAGCAAGAATAACTTTAGCGCCTTGCTCTACTAAGAATTTAATCGTAGGAAGCGTTTCTCTGATGCGCGTATCGTCGGTGATTTGACCGTTTTCTACAGGTACGTTGAAATCAACGCGAACAAATACTCTTTTACCAGCTACTTCAACATCGCGAACACTTTTCTTATTCATCGTAAAAGCCTCCTTAAAGTTTTGCTTTAGCAAAATCTATCTTCGTAAGCATAAGCTCTGGCGTGTATGGTTTTCTTCCGGGTCTAACTTTTTCTATGTGTAAATCGCACATAAAGAGGAGAATCGCTTCTCCCCTTCATGTGGTTTTTCAGTTGAATGAAGGATATTACTTATCCTTCATTCAACCTGGATAAACGCTCTCGTCCATAGTGGACGAAGGATTCGTTTATCTTGGATGATTTATGAAATTACAGACCTTTTTTCGCGATGAAAGCTACCAAGTCAACAACGCGGTTGGAGTAGCCCCACTCGTTATCGTACCAAGAAACAACTTTCAACATGTTGTCGCCAACTACCATCGTGGACAAAGCGTCGATTGTGGAAGAAGCTGGGTCACCATTGAAGTCGCTGGATACAAGTGCATCTTCTGTGTAGTTCAGAATGCCTTTAAGAGGGCCTTCGGAAGCTGCTTTCAAAGCTGCGTTTACTTCGTCAACAGTTACGTTAACTTTAAGCTCAACAACCAAATCAGTTACGGATACGTTTGGTGTAGGAACACGCATAGCCATACCGTTCAATTTGCCTTTAAGCTCAGGAAGAACTAGACCGATTGCTTTTGCTGCACCAGTGCTGGAAGGAATGATGTTCTCAGCTGCTGCACGAGCACGACGAAGGTCTTTATGTGGAACGTCAAGAACGGATTGGTCATTTGTGTACGAGTGAACAGTTGTCATCATACCTTTTACGATTCCGAAGCTATCGTTGATAACTTTCGCGAAAGGAGCTAGACAGTTCGTTGTACATGAAGCGTTGGAGATGATTGTGTGTGCAGCTGGATCGTATTTGTCTTCGTTAACACCAAGTACGATTGTGATATCTTCGTCGGAAGCAGGAGCGGAAATGATAACTTTCTTAGCTCCACCTTTCAAGTGAAGAGCTGCTTTTTCTTTTGCTGTGAAAATACCAGTGGACTCGATTACGATTTCAGCGCCTACAGATGCCCAAGGCAGGTTCCCAGGGTCACGCTCAGCAAAAACTTTGATGGAACGACCGTTAACGATCAATTCGCCTTCTCCAGCTTCAACCGTAGCGTCTAGTTTACCGTGAGTAGTGTCATATTTAAGCAAGTGAGCCAAAGTTTTAACGTCTGTCAAATCGTTTACTGCCACGATTTGTACATCATTGCTGTTCAATGCTGCGCGGAATACGTTACGACCAATACGTCCGAAACCGTTAATACCTACTTTTGTTGTCATAGTGATTTCCTCCTAATATTACATAAATATTATATTTCAAAACGCAGCCAAGGGCATACGTTATGATGTCAACTTCTCTGCTAAACATGCTTCATAATTTCTAGGGCTGCTGCTTCGTCTGTGACAAGCACATCTTCTTGCCCATGCCGCAGTACAGAAGCGATCGCTTCACCCTTGCTCTTCCCGCCGGCAACACCAATCACAACCTCAACACGCTGCAGATCTTCCAGCCGCAGTCCGACTGTCGGCATCTTATGAACCACATTTCCTTGGCGGTCAAAATAATATCCGAGCGCCTCAGCAAGCGCCCCATCCGCTCTCAGACTGCCCGTAGTCTCAGCATCTACTTTACGTCTGCGTGCCATGACCATAGCATCTCCGATACCATGTACAACAATGCGACAACTCCGCACTGCGTTCACAACTTCCTGGATCTGCGGATCTTGAATGAGAGATTGATACGCTTCTTCTCCAAGATGATCTGGGACATGCAGCAGTCTGTATTTCCCACCTGTTTTCTTGGCCATAATGGAAGCAATCGTGTTCGCTTGCATATCCACACTTTCGCCAAGTCCACCGCGTGCAGGAACGAACCAACTGCCCTTCATTGAAGAAGATATCGCTAGGTTATTAGCGATCTGCGCCATCGTCGATCCACCGGTTACTGCGATGATATCATCTTTGGCCACATATTTACGCAGGGCGGCCGCACCAGCGCGTCCAAGCTCCTTCTTCGTAAATACCGAAGTGTCAGAATCTCCTGGGACAATGATCACGTTGGAAATGTGAAAGGCTTTGGCAATGCTGTCTTCCAAATCCGTCAGGCCAAACGCCATCTTAATGATCGGCTGCATATCCTCCAGCAGCTGACGACCAGACTCGCTGATCTTCATACCGCTTGCGTCAGATTCCAGAAGCCCTAGCTCCTTCAGGAAATCCACTTCACCGCGAAGTACGCGCTCCGTCATATCGAGTGAGGACGCTAACGTCCTTCGTCCGACAACGCCAGAAACCAAGATGTGTTGCAGAATCGAGTAGCGTTTCTTCATGATGTCCATAAGATCCGGCATGAGCTGTTTCTGAATGTCTAGAATCTCTCTCATAGGACGACTCCTAACGCTCCGATCCATTCCAGGACATTTTATGTCCCGGGTATACATTTTCTGTCCCACCCGGACGAAAAAAAAGTTCCTTGCACGATTCATATTTCGTTTCTCATTTACATTTCTTATTATAACCAATCTCAGAGCAATATTCAACATTTGTTCAAACATTTTTCGTAAGTTAGGCCTGTAAGGGCTTACCTCCTTGCTTTTTCTGGATACCTGCCTTATAATTACCCTTGCTTCTCTTTTTCTAAACTATGCGCCCGTGGTCCAATGGATATGACGTAGGCCTCCGAAGCCTGAGATAAAGGTTCGATTCCTTTCGGGCGCGTCCACTAAAAACAATAACTATGCATAAGCAGTAACCCCGAATCAGCTCCGAAGCTGATTTTTTTTGCGTTTAGTTTGACCTTTCTTGACCTTCAGACGTTTTTTCGTTATCATACTTGTAGATACTGTAAATAGTATGTAACCCAACCCCAAGGAGGTCATTCTCATGAGTTTTATTCCTATGGTCGTCGAACAGGACGCGCGCGGTGAAAGAGGATATGACATCTACTCTCGCTTGCTGAAGGACCGCATTATATTCTTAGGCACGGGTGTCAACGATGTTGTGGCGAATTCCATCATTGCTCAGTTGCTCTTCTTGGCCGCTCAAGATCCTGATAAAGATATCTCGCTTTACATTAACAGTCCAGGCGGCTCGATCACGGCCGGTATGGCCATCTTCGACACGATGCAGTTCATCAAACCAGACGTATCCACGATCTGTGTAGGTATGGCCGCTTCGATGGGCGCATTCTTGCTTACAGCTGGTGCCAAAGGCAAGCGTTATGCGCTTCCGAACAGCGAAGTCATGATTCACCAACCGCTTGGCGGCGCAGAAGGTCAAGCCTCAGACATCGAAATTCGTGCAAAGCGCATTTTGAAAATGAGAGATAACCTGAACACCATCCTAGCTGAGCGCACAGGACAAACCTTCGAGCGTATCGAGAAGGATACCGACCGCGATAATTTCATGAGTGCTAAGGAAGCAGCCGAATACGGACTCATCGATAAAGTCATCGAGCGCGTCTAATTTTATACAGATAAACAGCCTAACATCATTGCTCACCCGAGCGTTGAAGTTAGGCTGTTTTTTTCTACTTTTTATCTTCCAATGGATAGAAAATCAAATCAATCGGAAACGCTGAGCCTGCTGGAGGCGTGAACTCAATATCTAACGCATCTTCTGTACCCGTCGTACGTGCCAGTACTTCCAAGCCATCGAATGCCGTAATGACACCGGAATACGGCACAGGAATGATTTCACCATTGATCTTAAACGGCCCTTTGAACACGCCGCCTCTAGCCATGATCATCACTGCCATTTTGCGCGGCTTATCCGCATGGATTTTGTAGACCACGCCATAATTCCCGCCATTCACAACATCCATCTTCCGCATGACGTCATAGCCTTTGACGAACGGATCCGTCTTATTATCACCGATCGTTAATACGGAGGCTTTCGTGAAGCTCGAGGCATCAACCTTCCACTGAATCTCCGAAACTGGGAAGGTGCCGCGAACATGGCCGTTAAAGGAGAGTAAAGGTAACTCCTTCACCGTCGTTGTTGTCAGCATTTGATCCGTTGCGATAAAAGACATCTGCAACTCACCGTTTGTTTCGACATCATAGAACAAGTTCACGCCTTGTCCAGGGTAGAATTCAGGCAGCTTCGCATACACATAACTTGCGTGAGGCAGAACCGTCATTTCATCCGTGTACACATTATTAAGAAGGAAATCAACCGACGCTTCGCTGCCGATCAAGTTCGCATATACGGAAGGATATACTTCACCTTTATTCGTCGTTTTGATCGTAACCGGTTTATCCGTATTGTTCGTTGCAAAGATCGCCATTGTCATCTTCTTTTGCGTGCCATTGATATGATCAGCGTATAAGCGCGCTTTGCCGTTAATATTGTCCTGATACAAAATACCGCTAGTTGTAAACTCTTCCGGACTGTCGCTCACAAGCAACGTGCGCCCTTGCACTTCTTTTACTTCCTTCGGAAGCAGCGGTAATTCATTAAAATGCGACCAAATCGTCGACCAATTCGTTTTAATGAACCCACCAACCGGCTTCAAATAAATCGGGTACTCTACTTCTGATAAGTACGATTCGTTAACGACAGTCACGTAGCTTTTGAACAATTTACTCACATGGTCATGTCGATCCTTGACCGTTAAGGTTACTGGGTATTGACCTGGTTTGAAGAAAGCCTCTTGTTTACCTGTCCAATCGTAGGACGCGATACCTTCTGCATCTGGATCATAGCTCAGATCTAAATATTTAACAGGCTCACCAAGTCTGTAGGTAGGCTTCGCAGTAGCAAACTTAGCTACAGGACGAGAATTACTATCTTGATCAATATAGATACCCTCAGGCGCTTTAAAATGTACAATCTCTACGCGTCTCAGTTCACTGTTATACGTGTATTTTGCACCCATGTAATCAGCTAACCATGTCAGCTTCACGAGCAACTTGCCATTCACGATAGCGGCTACTGAATTAAAGGGTACATCTACTCCATTCGTTGTCACCGTCTTGTGATCGGAATCAAGCACAATGTTGAAGCCTGGAGGTGCCATTTGAATCGTCCGAGATAAATCATTCCACTCCACTTGAAAGCCTAATGTATCACCTAAGAATTTGGCTGGAACGAAGGTGCTTCCATCAATAATGGTAGATGGGGATTCGAGATGAATTTGCTCCTGATTCACGAATGCTTCTGACTTATCAATATAAAGTAAAATAAAGGACGAGCTTGTTGATACCGCATGTGCGGCTGGTGTTGTAATCGTACTGACTAGAAATACGAGTACAGCCAATAGGGCAATCATTTCTTTCTTTACTACATTCATTTCACTTCGGCTCCTTCTTCAAGCTTGGGATAGGCACGCCACAATAAAATATAAATAGCCTTATCCATCATGACCACGTTTATTAGACGTAGCCAAGCGAAAAAGGTTGCTTTTTCCATTAATTGTTAACAAATTTGACACTTTTCGAGCGATAGAAATGCACTCCAATAATGCAAAAAAGCCCCCTCGAAAGGTAGGCTTTTATAGGATTATTGGTTTTCCAATTCTTCCTTACTAACTAATGTGACTAAAGCGTTTACAGCCTGCTCTGCATCCGAACCTTCTGCACTTATGAAGACTTCGGTCCCTGTGCTGATCGCGAGACTCATAATTCCCATGATGCTTTTCGCATTCACTTTCTTCTCATCTTTCTCAACAAAGATCTCCGATGAAAACTTATTCGCCTCTTGAACAAACAATGCCGCAGGTCTGGCATGAAGTCCTGTTCTCAACTTCACAACGACTGGACGTCTGGACATGGAACTAATTCCCCCTAGTGTGGAGCTTATATGGATTACTATTAATAACAGCGTTACCTTATGTTTTAATATTATAGCATTTTTCCTTCAAGTACACTAGAAAAAATGCGAAAAACTTATACATACGTTGTGCAGCCCGGGCATATCTACGAATTTCGGTGTTTTTCTGCCAATTCGTCTATTTTCCGCAAGCGATGATTTACGCCTGACTTGCTGACACTGCCCGAAAGCATGTCCCCAACTTCCTTTAAATTCAAATCGGGATGCTGAAGTCTAATTTCTGCAACCTCTCTTAGCTTCTCAGGTAAGCTGTCAAGACCGATCTCCCGTTGCAGCAATCGAATATTTTCGATTTGTCTAACGGCTGCCCCGATCGTTTTGTTCAAGTTCGCTGTTTCACAGTTCACGATGCGATTCACCGAATTCCGCATATCCTTCATAATCCGGACATCCTCGAAGCGCAGCAGCGCTTGATGAGCCCCAATGATATTGAGAAACTCGATAATTTTCTCACCTTCCTTGATGTACAGCACGAACCCTTTCTTACGTTCAATGAATCGGGCGTTCAAGTCGAACTTGTTCGCAAGCTGTGTTAATGCTTTACAGTGTTCTTCATAAATCGAAGCGATTTCCAAATGATAGGAAGATCCCTCCGGATTATTGACGGAGCCGCCAGCCATGAAGGCCCCCCGAAGATAAGCTCGCTTGCAGCAATTGCCGCGAATAATGTCCTTATTAATACCCGTCGTGAAAATAAAACCCTCAGAGACGATTTTCAAATCACTGAGTAACTCCTGTACTTGACCGGGCACCCTAACAATGTACACATTATTCTTCTTTAGACGCATTTTCTTACGCACGAGTAACTCCGTGTGTGTATTATACGTCTTCTTGATCAGCGAGTAAATCCGCCGCGCAATAGCTGCGTTCTCCGTGGATACATCCAACACGACACGCTGACTCGTTAACTGAACAGCACCATTCATTCGAATAAGGGCTGATAGCTCCGCTTTTTCACAACACGGTTCCGAATCATTGATTAAGGTTAATTCTTTTTTGGTTGTTGCCGCAAAGGACAAGGGACTCACTTCTTCCTTAACAGCCAGCTTTCGACGAGCTGATAGATATGGTCACTCAATTTCTCTGCATCATGACGAAGATAGGTTCGGAATAAGACAAGACGATCTGCAATGACCCGATATCCCCTTTTCGTCACTTCATCCAAATCTAAATGGACCGCTTTCGAACCTTTTTCCGCGTATTTGGCTTGCACCTGCGGTGGTATTTCACCATTATTCACGATCACATAATCAAACAAATGCTGACCTAAATGATCATAAATCGCATCCAGATGGTCACTGACAGAATAATCATCGGTTTCACCTGGCTGTGTCATAACATTACAGATGAACAATTTTACAGCATGAGACGCAACAATTTCCTTAGCAATTCCTGGAACAAGCAAATTCGGAAGCAAGCTTGTATATAAACTGCCCGGGCCGCAAAGAATCGCATCTGCCTCGCGTATGGCTTGAACCGCTTCTGTGAGCGGTGTCACACCGGCTGGTTCAATGAATACTTTCTTGATCCGTCCATCGGCCTTCGGTATTTTGGATTCCCCAACAACTAAAGTCCCGTCCTCCATAATGGCTTTCAACACAATGGCTTGATTCGAAGCCGGAAGTACTCTCCCCCGAACAGCGAATACGCGATTCATTTCTTGTACGGCGGTAACAAAATCACCTGTAATATCTGTCAGTGCCGCTAGTATTAGATTTCCCAGACTGTGTCCAGCTAAACCCGTACCGTTTTGAAATCGATATTGAAGCATCAAAGACAATAAGGGCTCGACATCAGCTAACGATGTTAACACATTTCGAATATCTCCCGGAGGGGGCATCTGCAGCTCATTTCGCAAGATGCCGGAACTTCCTCCGTCGTCTGCGACGGTCACGATAGCTGTGATATCAACTGGCTTTTCTTTAAGTCCTCTCAGCATGACCGAGAGCCCTGTTCCACCGCCAATAACGACTATTCTGGGCTTACGCTGTAATTGTCCAAGCTCCATACTTCTTTCACCCTCTTAATTGAGAAAACCCCTATTGAAGCCATTCCAAGATGAGCGACTATAAGCGGTCTCGTTCGGCATCCCGATGACTTAGACGCACGGTCTCGGTCTCGCTGTTTCCCATGACCTTACCTAGATATTCCGTAATCGCAACCGATCTATGTTTACCTCCTGTACAACCAATGCCAACAACAACCTGACTCTTGCCTTCCTTCTTATACTGAGGCATTAAGAAATTCAGCATATCCAGAAGCTTCGTCAGGAATTCTTGTGTCTCCGACCATTTCATCACATAATCATATACATCTGGATCTTGACCCGTTTGCGGACGAAGCTGATCAACATAATGGGGATTTGGCAAGAAACGCACATCAAAGATTAAATCAGCATCAATAGGGACACCATACTTGAATCCGAAAGAGATGACATTTATAGCTATGCGATTCGTTTCTAGATTGGTGAACCGGGAAATAATTCTTTCTTTCAATTGCACTGGCTTCAAGCTGCCGGTATCAATTACCTGCGTGGCCAAACCTTTGAGTTCTTCAAGCAGCTTGCGTTCAAGACCTATTCCCTCAAGCGGCGCCCCGTCCGGTGCTAATGGATGGCGGCGACGACTCTCCTTGTAACGCTGTACGAGTGTTGCATCCGTAGCATCTAGGAATAGAATTTCATAGCTAAGCGTGTAATTCTCTTGGATGTATCGCAAGGATTCTTGAAGCGCAGTGAAAAACTCACGTCCGCGCAGATCAATTACCAAGGCGACTTTACCGATTTTACCCATCGATTGCACGATTAATTCGGCAAACTTCGGAATCAGGACGGGAGGTAAGTTATCAACGCAGAAGAATCCCAAATCCTCCATGCTTTGAACAGCAATTGTCTTGCCTGCACCCGACATTCCTGTAATGATAACCAGTTTCGGTAAAGGGTGGTTTTCTTCCATGAATGACACCTTCCTTTGGGGTGCTTTCGCAGATCAGCTTCTCTTCTGTTCATCTGCGAACCCGGTCTATAGCCTTCTATCGTAAATTCAATCCTGCAGCTCCAACAACGCCAGCATCGTTGCCAAGTGTGGCAGCAACAATCTCAACACCCTCAGCAGCTACTTCTGGTGTGAACTTGATAAATGTTTCACGAATAGGTTGGAATAGGATTTCTCCTGCCTTCGATACGCCACCGCCGATCATAAAGCGCTTAGGGTTAATCACAACAGCTAGTGCTGCCATCGAACGTCCGATATAATAAGCCGCACGATTCACGATGCGCAAAGCTACTTCATCTCCGCTCTTCGCATCATCAAACACATGCTTAGCTTCAATTTTCTCATGAAGGGCTAGTGATGTACGCTCACCGCGCTCTACCGCTTCCTTAGCCATACGAACAATACCTGTCGCGGAGGATACCGTTTCAAGACAGCCCATTTGGCCGCATCCGCACTGAATCGCTTCAATGTCAGGAACGATGGACATATGTCCAAGTTCTCCAGCCATACCTGCAGAGCCCTGATAAATTTTACCGTTAATGATGATACCGCCGCCTACACCTGTTCCAAGTGTATAGCACACGACGTTTGGAATGCCCGCTCCAGCTCCCGACCAAGCTTCGCCTAGCGCAGCTACGTTCGCATCGTTATCAATTTTAACTTGTTTACCCAGAAGTGCTTCAAGTGTCTTCTTGGCAGGAACGTTATGCCATTGCAGGTTCGGAGAGAATTTCACAATGCCTTCTGGAATATCCATGAATCCAGCCAAACCAGCGCCAATACCTGCTACTTGTTCCCACGAATAATCAGATTCTTCGACAATTTGACGGACATATTGCGCAATACGTTCAAGTACCGACTCTGCACCTAGTTCTGGTGAAGTAGGACCTTCTAACGTTTTAAGCAGCTTACCTTGCTCGTCACAAATACCTACTTTAATATTCGTACCGCCTAGATCTACACCGATATAAATTTGATTGGACATTTCAAGGTCACCTCATGAATAATCATAAAATTTTCGGAAAATTTCTGGGGTCCCCGCAAAGTAATTGGAATATGCTTCGAAGGCACTCGTCACTTTGTGGGGTTTACTTATGCTCCTGTTCCCACTATAAGACAACCCTGCCAGGAGGTCAAGATTCATCAGCACCCTGTGTAAACGAGAAAACGTGGAAAGCTTAGCCCTCCACGTTAACTGAATTGCCATACGACTTACAACGAAATACTCCAGTCGTGTACGCTGTTGCCTTCAAGGAACTTCTCTGCTTCCAACGCTGCTGCGCATCCGCTTCCTGCAGCTGTAATGGCTTGACGATACTTCGTATCTTGCACGTCACCACAAGCGAATACGCCTGGGATGTTCGTTTCTGTTGTACCCGGCTTCACAATAATGTAGCCATGCTCATCCGTGTCGATTTGTCCACCGAGGAACTTCGTATTCGGCGTATGACCGATAGCTACGAAGATACCGTCCGTTTCAAGGATTTCATCTTCACCTGTTTGGTTGTTTTTCACTTTAAGGCCCGTAACGCCTTTGTCACCCGCGACTACTTCTAACGGCGTGTTGTTAAGGGACCATTTCACCTTCTCGTTTCCACGAGCGCGGTCTTGCATAATTTTGGAGGCACGAAGCTCATCGCGGCGATGCACCAAACGCACTTCTGTAGCGAAGCGAGTAAGGAAGTTCGCCTCTTCCATAGCAGAGTCACCGCCACCAACGACGATAATCTTTTTGCCACGGAAGAAGAAACCGTCACACGTTGCACATGTACTTACACCGCGTCCGATATTTTCTTTCTCGTTCGTGATCCCAAGCAATCTAGCAGAAGCACCTGTTGAAATAATCAGTGTTTCAGTCTCGATTTCGCCCAGACCTTCTACTTGTAATTTAAATGGACGGTTTGTTAATTCTACGGAATTGACCCAGCCTGTTTTGAATTCAGCGCCAAAGCGTTCTGCCTGCTTGCGCATGTTTTCCATTAATTCCGGCCCCATAATCCCTTCGGGAAATCCTGGGAAGTTCTCTACTTCGGTAGTCGTGGTTAACTGCCCACCTGGTTCTGGTCCTTCAATAACAAGCGGGCTTAGGTTCGCACGCGCCAAGTAAATAGCTGCCGTTAGACCGGATGGTCCTGTTCCTACTACGACTGATTTGTACATATGATTTCCCTCCTAGGCGCTTCCCTGTGGAAAGCTCTCTTTAATAACATATATGTATGAAAGCCGAAGCTTTCATGATGCATCAAGCTCGGCTATCAAAGACTCGTAAACTTATTGAAAATCGCATCCATTTTCTCACGCAAACCACAGGTGTCGTCGATGAGCTTCACATGTCGACTGACCGTGGAAACCGTGACGCCATAGCGTGTAGCGACTTCCTGATAAGAAATCGTACGGCGATGCATTTTGGCAATCAAATACTCTAACGCTGCTGCCCAACCTTCAGGTTTCTGAATCTTAGGCACGTTCGGGTACACCTTCGTCAGAAATTCGACCCACAGAATTTCTAAGTCATATTGTTGTACCATATCGTAACGTTTGTGCATATGCGATAGGGCCGTTTCCATGACTCGCTGCCATGCTGAATCCCATACAGGAAGATGAGGTGAGTAGGGTGAAGCCTCTACCATGATGTCTTTATTTTCGAGATAGGCAGGTAGGGACTCGCGAATGCCCATACTTCGCAGCACGAAGATGGCAACCTTCTTCAAGTAGTCATCCTCTTTATGATCCAAAATGAAATCCTGAAGGGCGTCTCTCACTTCGTTGTCCGCAATCAAGCCAAAGGCTTGAATGACTTGAAGTTTCGTCTCTACATCGCCATGTCGCAGAGCCCAGAAGAAGGATGACCGCACAAGCGGGTCTTTCTTCAATTGATCAGGAATCCCTTGCATTGATTTCTCAAGCGCACGGAACTGCTCTTCGAACGGCAGATGGTAGTGATAGCTCCAAGTGAGCGGAAGCGCCGACTTCTCTCTGATCCGCAGCTGTTCTAAGTAGAACTTGGAAATTTCAGCACCTGGATCCAGCTTCTGAACCTGCTTCCATAAGCGATGCGCTTCAGCGAATCGACCGATATGGCAAGCAGCAACTGCCGCATAATGATACAAGCAAGGATCTGTGCCTCCGTCACCGGCCTTCAGCAGACGTTTAAACAAATGGTAGGCTTTCTCATGCTGAGCAAGAATACCCATGGTCGTTGCCAGCTTGAACACATGCTCCTGCTGAAACGGAAACGTCTTACCGAGAAGCGAGGTAAGTTCTGCAAGCTCCTTCTTGTTACCGAAATGCTGATGGAAAATCGCCATATTACATAGCGCATGCAGATTACCAGGATCGATAACCAGTACTTCTCGGATCGTTTCCATCGCTTTCTCGAACTGTCCCATATAATAATAAGCCAGTGCCAGATTGTTGCGAGCGGCTGTGAAATCAGGCTGTTTCTTCACCAATTTCTCCAGCTGCCTTACGGCTTCAGCAAACTTACCTTCCTCCAGCAACGCACGGGCCTTATCATGCTCGAACAGCCCTTCTCGACTCTTGATGCTAGTGAGAGGGGCGGGACGATCAAGCTCGTAGCTCAGCATTTCCATCATTTCTTCGGATTCGTCCATGAATTGCCCTGTTGGGTCATTCTCCAAATACCGAACCAATGCCTGTTCCGCCTGCTCGAAGTTTTCCATGTTGGCATAGTTGTTTGCCATATAAAAGTGACATTCTGTCATCTCGGGATCAATGGTTTCAAGGATATGCTGCAAAATTTGGTTCGACTCGTCATAATTGCCCACTTCGGAGAGAACTCCTGCGAGATTACAGTGATTCACAGGATTATCCTGCTCATACTCTGCAGCCCGCCGGAAATATTTCAATGCCTTATCATAATGAAACCGATCCAAAGATTGAACCGCTCTCTCGAAAAAGAATGCGGCATCCATGTTAATTGAAATAACTTTTGGTTTTGGCGCTTCGGATATGCGCTTTTTCTTTTCCATAGCAAGACACCTCCGGCAATTTGATTACCATCAAATTATACCATAGATATCCTAGAAGCCAAAAACATTATCCGAAGGTAAGATATGGTCTTTAAAGTCCTACTTAAATCAGGCTTAAAAAATGGCCTTTCAAAACCGAGAAGGTTGGACCAAATCCGAGGAACGAGGAACGGAGCTAAAAGTTTTCCGTAGGAAAACTAGCATCGGAAGCATTCACTGTAGGTGAGCCTACGTGAGTACAGCAGTTCCCGGATTTTGTTCAAGATTCGATGCCGAATCCGCTTCCTGATCCATCCTCGTTTTCAAAGGTTATTTTTAAGCATCCGAATTAAACGCCGCCGTATTTGAATAGGGAGGATAGAGACCCGCCGTCAATAATAATGCGAATCGCATCGGACAACAAAGGCGCTACGGAAAGCACATTAAACTTGTCAGAGTGCCCCTCTGGGATCGCAATGGAATCCGTAATAATAACTTCTTTAATGCTTGGGTGATCCAATCGTTGCAGCGCTGGGCCAGAGAATACGGGATGCGTAGCACAGATGTAAACATCAAGCGCACCGCGTTCTTTGAGGCTTTCCACGACATTAACGATCGTAGTACCTGTATCGATCAGATCCTCGATAATAATTGGCGTACGTCCAACAACATCACCAATCACGTGAGTAATCACGGATTCGTTGTGCTCTGGGCGTTTCTTAATCATCATCGCGAAAGGCGCATCGAGAATGTTAGCCATTTTCTCAGCAGTTGTAGCACGGCCCGCATCTGGAGATACGATGATTGGGTTGGGTAGATTCTTTTTCTTGATGCAATCACTAATCAGATCAAGCGCTGTCAGGTGATCCACTGGAATATTGAAGAAACCTTGGATAGCTGGCGCATGAAGGTCAATCGTAACAACACGAGTTGCACCTGCTGCACCGAACAAGTCCGCGACTAATTTGGCTGAAATTGGCTCACGTGGAGCTGCTTTGCGCTCTTGACGAGAGTAACCATAATAAGGGATGACAAGGTTGATCGTTTTTGCAGATGCTCTTTTCGCCGCATCCATCATGACCAGAAGTTCCATCATATGCTCATTAATCGGATGGGAGAAGGTTTGTACCAGAAACACGTCACAGTTACGAATGGTTTCTTCGTAAAGGCAATAAATTTCTCCGCTTTTGAAACGCGATAATTTGATCTGTCCTAGCGGCTGGCCGAGCTCTTTACAAATACTTTCCGCAAGCTTCGGATTCGAAGATCCGGAAAAAATTTTAACATTGTCGCTATGCATGGTTAATGGTTACCTCCGAAGGTTCATTAAATAGATTATATAGTCCTACTCATTATACATGATATGTGTCGAATTTAAAAAGTCACAAGATGTCGTTTTCGAGCAGAAAATGTGGCTATTTCGTTAAATCCAATCACTTTTAATAGCTCTCTGGCCTCATCCAAATACTGAGACAACCGTTCCGGCTGATGCGCATCTGATCCAAGCGTCACAGGAATTCCCACCTTATGACAATATTCTAGCATACGGCGGCTCGGAAACATCTCTTTACACGGATGACGCAGGCCCGAAGCATTCAACTCAATTGCCAGCCCATATTCTTTCACGGTATCCAATGCGGCTTTCTCCAACTCCCACGTATCGCGGTCTGGCACATAACCAAATCGTTTGATCATATCGATATGACCGATATAATCATACAGTCCGGTTCGGACTGCTTGCTTCACTGCCTCGTAGTATTGGGTATAAACCGCAAAAATATCCTTACCTTCCCAACCTGCCAGCTGCCTAAAATCAGAAATATCCCACTCGCCTAGGAAATGAACGGAACCGATCACGTAGTCCCATGGGTAGGCATTAATGATTGTCGCAATTTCCGCCTCATACCCTTCGACATAATCGCCTTCCAGACCGACACGAATATCAATCTGGTCCTTATATTTCTCCTTGAGCTGAAGACATTCTTCCACATAACGAGGAAGCTCCTCCATCGGCATTGCCATTTCTGGCCAATACGTTTGCGGGTCGACATGCAAAAGCGGCATATGATCAGAAAGCCCCAACTGGGTAAGCCCGATCTCAATGCCGCGTTTGACGTATTCCTCCAGTTCCCCAGAGGCGTGACCGCAGCGCACATGATGTGTATGATAATCAATCAACATCGTGAATTCACTCCAGGCCATTTACTTTATTTTTTGAAAATATAAGACTTTATAAGTTTCACGTACTAAATTGTCTTATATTTCTGGATAAACGCTCCCGTCCTTGAAGGACGGCGTAGCCGTTTATTTCGCGTGACGATTAGCCAGCTCTTTCATAATATCATCCAATGGCAATTTATTATTACGCAAAAGCACCATTAAGTGAAAAATAAGATCGCTCGCTTCATAACGAAGCTCTTCATTGTCTTTATTTTTAGCTGCAATAATGACTTCTGCTGTTTCTTCGCCCACCTTTTTAAGGATTTTGTCGACCCCTTTTTCGAAAAGGTAGGTCGTGTATGCACCCTCAGGACGCTCCGCGTCACGGGAAGCTATGACAGCTTCAAGCTCAGCTAAAATGGCAAAACGCTCATTAGTCGCAACAGGTGCAGCTTCTTCGACAGAACCTTCCACCGCGATGTTCGCCCCGAAACAGGTGTATGTGCCATTGTGACAAGCAGGCCCCACTTGTTCCACAAGAACAAGAAGCGTATCCGCATCGCAGTCGTAGCGAAGTGCTTTTACCTTTTGCGTATGACCAGAAGTTGCCCCTTTATTCCAAAGCTCCCCGCGGGAACGGCTCCAAAACCAAGTGTCCCCCGTTTGAATCGTGCGTTGCAGAGACTCGCTGTTCATGTAAGCAAGCATTAGAACCTCTTTACTTACTGCATCCTGCACGATCGCAGGAACTAGTCCTTGCGCATCATATTGAATTTGATCCACTGAAAATGTCATCGAATTTCAACCCCTTTACCTTTCAGGTCCGCCTTGACCCCGTCTATCGTTAACTCTTTATAGTGAAAAATGGTTGCCGCCAGCCCTGCATCGGCCTTGCCTTCGGTAAATACATCGTAGAAATGCTCTGCTTTTCCCGCTCCGCCAGAAGCAATCACAGGGATCGTCAGCAGCTCGGATACCGCGCGTGTCAGCTTCAAATCGAAGCCGTCTTTCGTTCCGTCTGCATCCATGCTCGTCAGTAGGATTTCGCCTGCGCCCAGCTCTTCTACGCGTTTCGCCCATTCCAGCGTCTTAATGCCCGTCGGTTTGCGACCACCATGGGTGTACACTTCCCATTCTCCCCACTCGGGATTAAACTTCGCGTCAATGGCTACCACAATACACTGGGAACCGAACTTCCGCGCGCCATCGGAAACGAGCTGAGGGCCCAGCACTGCTGCCGTGTTGATCCCGATTTTGTCCGCACCTGCGCGAAGGAGACGTTTCATGTCATCGACACTCGAAATCCCGCCGCCAACCGTGAACGGAATCGTAATCTCGCCCGCCGTTTGGCGGACAACCTCGACCATCGTCGCGCGCCCTTCAACCGAAGCCGAAATGTCGAGAAACACGAGCTCATCCGCACCTTCTTTATCATAAATCGCCGCAAGCTCTACGGGATCACCGGCATCACGTAAATTCACGAAATTTACGCCCTTCACCACTCGGCCATCCTTGACGTCGAGACAAGGGATAATTCTTTTGGCTAACATGCTCAGCACCTCCTTGAGACTCTTCATTACTTATTTACAAAGGGTTAAAAAGTTGCCCAGCAGCTGCATACCGATATCGCCGCTTTTTTCAGGGTGGAACTGCATGCCGTAGACGTTATCCCGACCTACTATCGCTGTAACAGGTTGATAGTAGTCGGTCACTGCCAACAGATCGCTCTCCCGTTCCGGCTTCACATGATAGGAGTGAACGAAATATACATGACCTTCTTCGATGCCTTTGAAAATAGGGCTCTCACTCTGCTTGTAGCTAAGACGATTCCAGCCCATGTGCGGCACCTTGTAGTCTCCGCGGAAACGCACGACCGACCCAGGCAGCAGCCCTAGCCCTTCATGTAGTCCGTGCTCCTCACTGCTAGTGAACAACAGCTGCATGCCTAAGCAAATACCTATCAAGGGCTTGCCAGACGCTGCATACTGCTTCACAACCTCATCCAGACCTGATTCGCGCAAATGCTCCATCGCATCTCCGAACGCGCCGACACCGGGAAGGATCGCGCCTTCTGCAGCTAGAATTTGCGCTGGATCTCCTGTTACAATCGCTTCATAGCCCAGCCGCTCAACCGCTTTGCTCACGCTATGTAAATTACCCATTCCATAATCAATAATCGCGATCATGCCTACAGCACTCCCTTCGTCGAAGGAACCCCCTGCACACGAGGATCAATCGATGTTGCTTCATCCAGTGCACGAGCTAACGCTTTGAACACACCTTCAATCATGTGATGCGTGTTCTTGCCATAATGAACAATGACGTGCAAAGTGATGCGCGCTTCAAGAGCAAACTTCCAAAGGAATTCATGCACAAGCTGTGTTTCAAAGCTGCCTACATTCGCTGTAGGATACTCTGCACGGTACTCCAAATGCGGACGGTTGCTGATATCAATCACCACTTGGGCCAATGCTTCGTCCATCGGGACGAATACACTCGCATAGCGTTTGATGCCTCTTTTGTCACCGAGTGCTTCACGCAGTGTTTGACCTAAGCAAATCCCAATGTCTTCAACTGTGTGATGATCATCGATTTCAATATCGCCTTTGGCATCCACTTTCAAATTGAAGTGACCATGCTTGGTGAACAAATCTAGCATATGATTCAGGAAGGGAACATCCGTTTGGATCTCCGAAATCCCTGTTCCATCCACTTCAAACTTAAGGGAAATATCGGTTTCATTTGTTTTGCGGGCTACGCTTGCTGAACGTGCTCTAACTTGATCCTGTTCCGCCATCTAGGTCAACTTCCCTTCTTTTTTAAGTCTTACCTCAACGGCACGCGCATGGCCTTCCAGCCCTTCATTCCGAGCCAATGTCATGATCATGTCGCCGTTCGCGAGTAATGCTTCCTTGCTATAGTGAATAACGCTTGATTTTTTGAGGAAATCGTCCACATTCAGTGGCGATGAGAATCTGGCTGTGCCATTCGTCGGCAGCACATGGTTCGGTCCGGCGAAATAATCGCCGACAGGCTCTGTGCTATAGGCGCCTAGGAAAATGGCACCGGCATTTTCAATGCGCGGCAGCCACGTGAAAGGATCCTGTACGAGCAGTTCACAGTGCTCCGGCGCCAAGCGATTGATGACGTCCACGCCTTCGTCGAGCGAGTCGACGAGCAGGATCGCGCCTTTCGTCGCCGTGGATACGGCAGCTATGGCTTTCTTCGGCAGCAGATCCAGCTGCCGCCACAATTCTAGCCGAACCTCTTCGGCTAGCTCGCGGGAAGGTGTCACCAGAATCGACGGTGACATCTCATCATGCTCGGCCTGCGCCAGCAAATCGGCCGCGACGTATTCAGGATCGGCATGCTCGTCAGCGAGCACGACAATGTCCGTTGGTCCGGCGATCATGTCGATATCGACGACGCCGAACACGAAGCGCTTCGCCAGCGCGACGTAGATGTTGCCTGGGCCGACGATTTTATCGACCGGCGCGATCGATTCTGTCCCGTAGGCCAGCGCGGCAATCGCCTGCGCCCCGCCTACGCGGTAGATCTCTTTCACACCCGCTTCGGCTGCTGCCACTAGGATATGCGGGTTGATGCCTTCTTCCCCCGCGGTGGACGGAGGCGTCACCATCGCGATCTCTGGCACCCCCGCGACGATCGCGGGGATGGCATTCATGAGCACGGAGGACGGGTATGCCGCCTTCCCTCCGGGCACGTACAATCCGACCCGCTTCAGCGGTCGGATGATTTGGCCCAGCAGGCTGCCGTCCGGCTGCAGGTCCATCCATGAGTTGCGTTTCTGCTTCTCATGAAACGCACGAATGTTAGCGGCGGCTTGACGCAGCGCCGCTAGGAACGCGGCGTCGACCTGCTCGTACGCCGCTTGGATCTCTTCGTCGCTGACGCGCAGCTCAGCGACGTCTACGCCGTCGAACTGCTTCGCTAGGCGACGCAGCGCGACATCTCCGTCCTGCCGCACCTCATCGATGATGCGGCGGACGGACTCATTTTGCTCAGGTGAGCCGTATTCGACTTCACGTTTTAACTGAAATTCGGAAGCTGGCATGATCCGCATTTTCATCTTCCCCTCATCTTTACTAACTAACGCGTTATAGTTTAACTGTCGGCAGTACCGCCTGCAGCATATCACACAACCGTTGGATGGAGTCGTTCTTCATCCGGTAACTCACACGATTCGCGATTAAGCGGCTCGTGATTTGAAAGATTTCCTCTTGCTCCACAAGTCCGTTTTCCTTCAAGGTTTGCCCTGTCTCAACCATGTCTACGATGCGGTCAGCTAGTCCGATTAATGGGGCTAACTCAATTGAGCCGTTCAGCTTGATCACTTCAACCTGCTGTCCTTGTTCGCGGAAATATTGAGACGCTACGTTTGGATATTTAGTCGCAACCCGCGGGTTGATGACTTGCTTCCAATCTGGTAATCCAATCACCGACATCCGGCAGCGTGCGATCCCGAGGTCAAGCAATTCGTAAACATTCCGATTTTCTTCCATCAGAACATCCTTACCCACCACTCCGATATCAGCTACGCCGTACTCTACATAGGTCGGAACATCGACTGGCTTGGCCAGAATAAATTCCATTTTCGCCCCTGGCACAGGGATGATTAAACGGCGGCCTTCTTCCAAATCCTCAGGTATAGGCAAGCCCGCTTTCGTGAACAGCTTTGCTGCTTGTTTATAGATACGGCCTTTCGGCATCGCTACTTTAAGAATGTCATCCACCGTTCCAACCTCCTCCAAACTTCCCTCATCTAGCTGAGAGGCTATTCCGTTATCAACTTGATTACTTCGTCATATCCCGCTCTATCGAGATCATTGATCTGAGCTTTCGTTATTAGCTGTGTGATGACCGCACGCGCTTCATCCTCACTTCTCTTAGCTTTCGCCAGCTGCAACGCCTCTTCACGATGCTCTGCATCGTAAGCAATCAGCACGCGACTCGGGTGTTTCACCTGCTCCTTGCCTGTTACTTCAAGAATCCGATTCGTTTTGAGCGCAAAGCCTGTAGCTGGCGCTGGACGTCCAAACTGGCTCAATAAGTTATCGTACCGGCCTCCACTGCAAACTGGGAAGCCCAAATCAGCCGCATACCCTTCGAATGTCATACCTGTATAGTAGGAGAAATCTCCAATCATCGTTAAGTCAATCACTACATGCTCGCTCACGCCATATGCTTTCAGCACATCCCACACTTCGCATAGATGTCGAATCGAGTCCTGAGCGATTGGATGCTGGGAGACCATGCGAGCCTGCTCACAAATCTCGTCGCCGCCACGAAGCCTTAGTACGCCATTCAATTCTCGCTCTACGTCTGGAGTAAGAGATAGTGATTTAATCGCTTCCCGATATCCGACATAATCACGACTAAGTAGATGCTCTTTCAGGGAAAGCTGTGCATCGGTGCGCCCGTCCAGTGTTTCTTGAAACAATCCGTTCAGAAAACCAACGTGGCCGAGGGCAATCTTAAACTTCTCGACGCCCGCGGCTTGCAACGACGCAATCGCAAGCGCTACGACCTCTGCATCTGCTTCCGATGAAGCATCACCAATCAGTTCCACGCCTGTTTGAAAGAACTCTGAATCTCTGCCCGCTTCTTCTTCAATCGATCGGAAAACATTCGAATGGTAGGAAAGACGGAGTGGAAACACTTGTTCCTTTAATAGCGATGATGCTACACGCGCGATTGGTGCTGTAAGCTCAGATCGAAGTACGAGTGTTTTCCCTTTGCGATCTAGCAGTTTGAACAGCTTCTTGTCCTCTGTGGAGCTTGCAACGCCAACTGTATCGTAATATTCAAGTGTAGGTGTAATGATCTGGTTATAGCCCCAGCGCTCCATACAGGCCAATACACGGAATTCTATATTTCTGAGTTTCGTTACCGCTTCTGGCAAATAATCTTTTGCACCTAACGGCTTTTCAAATACTTTTGGCTTCGACACCGTCTCACCTCAATAAGTAGGAGTATAATCTGTTATCATTCATATATCGTCTTCTAATTGCTTTATTGCATTAACGTGCTACCATGCTACCAAAATAAAGAATGTACGGCTATTTTAACACGTATCCTAATGACCGTCAATCCATCTCCGCCCTGTTCGGCGCCTCATTTATAGGATCATATTTGACACAACTGATTATGAAATTCGTATTAAGAATGGCATATAAACCCATATGACGTCAACTCTGATCGGAAAAGTAAAAAAGCATGCTGTCGCGGCAGCATGCCCTCTTCGGATGAATATTCATAACTAGTCTTCCTCTATTTGTCCGTTCGGTGTTTTACCACCATTCGGCGCTTGACTTCCATTTAGCCCGTTACCATTTCCATTACCGTTTCCATTTCCATTAGGTGCCTGTAATTGACCATTGCCATTTGGCGCCTGAATTTGTCCATTCCCATTCGGCCCAGGTTTTTGTCCGTTTTGACCGTTGCCATTAGGCGCTGGTGTTTGTCCGTTACCATTTCCATTTGGTGCTGGCGTTGCTCCACCATTAGGCGCTGGCGTCTGACCGCCATTAGGTACTGGCCTTCCTCCACCGTTTGGTGCTGGCGTTTGACCGCCACTTGGTCCTTGACCTTGACCCTGCCCTTGACCACCTTCTTGTCCCTTGCCCCCGCCGCCTTTACCGCCACCCTTGCCTTGGCCTTCGCCAGTGCCGCCACCGCCTCCTTGGCCTCCACTTTGCCATTTACCTCTATCTTTACCGCCGCCTTGACCCTGACCGACACCTTTAAGCTTCATATAGCCATAGGTAATCGACTCGAGCGTACGGCTATCTACTGTGCCGGTTACCGACAGCCCATGCTTTTTCTGAAAATACTTTACACCCTGAGCAGTTGCATCATCGTAGTAACCGTTAATATCACCAGAATAGCTGCCTAGTGTTTTCAGCATCCCTTGGATAACAAAAACATCTGGTCCGTGCGCCTCTTTACCGACAGCCAAGCTCGTTGTTGGCAAGGATAAAAGCAGCATGAGAGCTAGTACTACTACTCCTACACGCTTTCCTATAGACCTTCCAAAGTTACCTTTTTTCACATCTGCGATTTTACTACGATTCCATTGCTGCACTTAATCGACACCTTCCCTTTACTTTTGATTTTACTGCGACTTTACTATTCCCTATATGCCTTTTTTATTAGTCACTTTCTTCAGATTCTTTTTCTTTTACACAACAAAAAATGGACCCAACATCACAATGACGTTGAGCCCATCTTATTTACCTTACTTATACTATGCACTTCCCGACCTAATAACCTGCAGCGGATTACCTGCCACAAAGCTATGCGGTGCCACATCTTTATGAACGACTGTGCCCGCGCCAATAATTGCATAATCTCCAATTGTCACACCCGGGAGGATTGTCGAGTTGGCCCCAACCATCACATGGGATCCAATCCGTACGTCCCCTAGTCGGTATTCTTTCGTCAAATACTCATGCGCGAGTATCGTCGTGTTATAGCCAATAATCGTATTGCTTCCAATATGAATCCTCTCTGGAAAAAACACATCCACCATCACCATCAAAGCAAAAGCTGAGTGCTCACCAACCGTCATTCCTAGAACACGACGATAAATCCAATTTTTCAACCCTAAGGAAGGCGAATATCTCGTCATTTGGATAAACACGAAATTTCGCATGGCCTTCCATTTACTCACGGTTTGGTAGATTTGCCATAGCGCGTTTGGGCCGTCAACTGGATACTTTTCTGTATTCCTCAATCAGCCTTCACATCCGACGATATCCCAATTAGCGGCAACAGGTCAAACATATCATCAACAATATGATCAGGTTTGTACTGTTCTAAATAGGAGCGCCCTTTCCATGACCAGGATACACCGACGGATGTAACTCCAGCATTTTGAGCAGCTTCAATATCATAATGGCTATCGCCTACCATCATCGCTTCTTCAGCTGAACTGCCTAGCTCTTTCAGCGCTGCGAAAATACCTTCAGGACTCGGCTTTGGCTCCTTCACATCATCCACTGTCACAATAGCGCTAACATAAGAATCTAAGCCGCAAAGCTTGAGCCCCATCAACGTAGTAAGTCTGATTTTACTCGTAACAATGCCGATCTTGATACCCTTTTCGTGAAGCTTCGCCATTACTGTACGCACGTTTGGAAATTCCTTTACAAGCTCATCATGTTTAGATAAGTTAAACGTACGATACTTATTTATGATCGCTTCAACTTCATTCTTGCCCGTAAAAAATACCATTTGCTCCACTAGCGGTCGCCCCATATTAGGGATAATGAGCTCTCGACTAACGGGCTCCGGTGTTTCGCCTTCCAAGCTATGCAAGAATGATTGAACGATCAATTCATTCGTATCTACAATTGTGCCATCTAAATCAAATAGTACCGTTCGAATCATAGTTGACTCCTTTATCTGTCTCTTCCTCTTTGACTACTTTGTTTTTCTCAATCGCCAGCGTGGATACAATCGGGTCCGCATACCGCATATTGGCGTAACCTTTTTTTCTTCTAATGATAATCATGGTCACAGCCGCGATAATAATCAGCAGTGCAAGCAGCTGGGAGAATCGAATATTCCCTCCATACGTCAGCACGCCTGGTTTAAACACGACTTTCATAGGTGACCATAACGCATTCATCAATGAAGCTAACCAACCTGGCCCCGTGATGTCCAGGCTGTCTGTACGGATCCCTTCAATGAAGAAACGACCGATGGAATACCAGATGAAATAACTTAAAAATAGCTCGCCTGCCCTTAAGAACGGCCTACGGCGAAGCCAGAATAATAGCAACAGCCCTGCAAAACTCCATACCGATTCATAGAGAAACGCAGGATGATAGAACGTACCTTCAATGTTCATTTGATTCACGATAAAATTCGGCAAATGCAGACTATCTCTCAAAAATGACTCCTCTACCGGACCTCCATGAGCTTCCTGATTCATGAAATTGCCCCAACGACCGATCGCTTGTCCAACAATCAAACCAGGCGCAAGAATATCCGCAATTCGGAAGAAGTTATACCCCTTTGCCCGAATATAGAACGAAGTACCGATAATCGCACCGATCAGTGCGCCATATATCGCAATCCCACCGTGCCATATCATGAATACTTCCCATAAATTATCTTTATAGTCATCCCACTGGAAGGCAACGTAGTAAATTCTAGCCCCAATAATGGCAGAAGGAACCCCAATTAATAATAAATCCATGAAGAAGTCGGGCACGATCTTGAATCGCTTTCCTTCTCTGATTGCCAACATTAAACCAATTAAGGCTGCTGTTCCTAAAATAATGCCATACCATCGGACATGAATCGGTCCCAGGGAAAACGCAACACTTTCTAACATGGTTTCACTCCTTCATTAATGTGAGCTTTTCACAGCTATGAGAAAACCTTTATCGAGGCCATTCACGGATGAGCGACCGCGTTTAAAGTTGGTTTTATCGCCAATAGGAAAGCGGTTTTAGGGAACCGAAAACTTATACTTTCCTATGTGGTCAATCAAAATCCTCAAAATCTTCGTTTAACGATTCCGTTAACTTATTCGTAAACTGCAGCGCCGCGTTGTACCCCATTCGCTTTAAGCGATAATTCATCGCCGCAACTTCAACAATGACTGCCAAGTTTCGGCCTGGTCTTACAGGTATCGTAACGAGCGGCAAATCGGTATCTATAATCCGTGTTAGCTCCTCATCCAAGCCTAAACGATCATATTGCTTCTCTTGCTGCCAATTTTCCAATTTAACGACAACCGAGATTTTCTTCACATTACGGATCGCGCCCGCGCCGAATAACGTCATGACATTAATGATACCGACGCCGCGGATTTCAAGCAAATGACGAATCAACTCTGGCGCATTACCAGTCAGTACTTTATCTCCATTTTGTCTGATTTCTACCGCGTCATCCGCGATGAGTCGGTGCCCTCTTTTCACAAGCTCAAGCGCGGTTTCACTTTTCCCAATCCCGCTGCTTCCAGTAATCAACATACCTACACCGTACACATCAACAAGGACACCATGGATGGTTGTGCTAGGAGCAAGCTTATTTTCGAGAAAGCCAGTTAATCGGCTTGCAAAAATCGTCGTCGACAACTGTGTTCTAAGCACCGGCAAGTCACGTTTAGTCGCCTCTTCAAGCAGCTCCACGGGAACTTCTAGTCCTCGCGTTACAATAATACATGGCGTTTCCTCAGGAGCACACAACTGCTCAACCCGATTTCTCCGAACGCCAGTCGTCAACATTTCAATAAACGTAATTTCTGTCTTCCCAAGCATCTGAATACGCTCTTTGGGATGGTAATTGAAATATCCGGCCATCTCAAGACCAGGGCGATACAAGTCACCTGTTGTAATAGGACGCTTCAGCCCGCCCTCACCTGCTAACACTTCCATATGTAGCTGTTCCATCATTTCGGAAACCTTTACTTTTTTGGCCATTGTCCTAACTCCTTCGAATTTGCTTATGTACCATGTGCTTGTCATGTTGCACGCAGGTTTCCAATAGTTTCATCGTAATAGAATACCTAGTTTAAATCAACTGTAGCATACACAACTTCCATAATAAAATAGAAAGACCAGCCGATAACGGCTGGCCTTTCAGTACAATCCTATAGGTTAGGGTTAACCAAGATGGAAAGTGTTGTTTCTTTATCGAAGAAATGAACTTTGTTCATATCAAGTGCCAATTTAACATTTGTACCTTCTTTGATTCCGGAACGACCGTCAACACGAGCGATTACTGTGTTAGCGCCGATACCGTTCAAGTACAAGTACATTTCGTGACCCAAGTTCTCAGTCAATTCAACATTTACGTTGAATACTGTGTTCGGGGAAGCTTCCAAGAATACTGGCTCTTCGTGAATATCTTCTGGACGAACTCCCAGAATCACTTCTTTGCCAACAAATCCTTTGTCTTTAAGAACTTGTGCTTTACCAGCTGGAACTTCAACATTAACAGTACCTGCTTTGAAGAATACGCCGCCACCTTCTGATGTCAATGTTCCGGACATGAAGTTCATGGATGGGGATCCAATGAATCCTGCAACGAACATATTAACTGGGAAGTTGTAGATTTCTTCTGGTGTAGCTGCTTGTTGAATAATACCTTTATCCATAACAACGATACGATCGCCCATTGTCATTGCTTCGATTTGGTCATGCGTTACGTAGATTGTCGTAACACCAAGACGTTTTGTAAGTTTTGTGATTTCCGCACGCATTTGTACACGAAGTTTCGCATCCAAGTTGGAAAGCGGCTCATCCATTAAGAATACTTGTGGCTCACGAACAATCGCACGACCCAAGGCAACACGTTGACGTTGACCACCGGAAAGCGCTTTTGGCTTACGATCAAGCAAGTGAACGATATCTAGAATTTTCGCTGCTTCGCGAACGCGAGCATCGATATCAGCTTTTTTGAATTTACGAAGTTTCAATCCGAATGCCATGTTTTGATAAACAGTCATATGCGGATAAAGAGCGTAGGATTGGAATACCATCGCGATATCGCGATCCTTTGGAGCTACGTCATTTACAAGGCGGTCTCCGATGTAAAGTTCACCTTCAGTGATTTCCTCTAAGCCTGCGATCATACGAAGAGTTGTGGATTTTCCGCAACCGGATGCACCAACAAGTACTACGAACTCTTTGTCAGCAACTTCAAGATGGAAATCTTTAACTGTTGATTCTTCTGCACCAGAATATCTTTTAACGATATGATTTAAACGTACGCCTGCCATGATTTCATTCCCCCTACAATTTATCTTTCAAATACTTTGTTCATCAACATTTCTATATACACATCTTACCCTACGAACGGAGGACTGACTATGCACAATCCCTACAAAAAAATCACTTTCTTTTCGTTACTTTGTACAATAGCAAGGCCAGACGTACCAAAACCGCATGATTAAACGTCCTAACGTCCAGTCCAGTCTCGTTTTTGAACTTGTCCAACCGATATAGCAATGTATTTCGATGAATATATAGTTTCTTAGCTGTTTCACTAACATTACAGTCTAGTGTAAAGAAGTGCTCCAGCGTCGTTACCGTTTCGCTATCCAGCACATGATCTGTGCCGTGGAGCACCTGCTCCAGGAATTCGGTTTTCTCCTCTTCCTCAATGAGGTGCAGCAGCTTCTCAAGACGAAGCTCCCAACGCAAATGAATAAAGCTGCCTACGTGGAAGGAGCGGCCCAGCATGATGGTCTCACGCAGCTTTAGCACGGTGGCGAACATGGACTTCGCCGGCTTCACAGGGAAATCAATGGCTAAGTGGCATTCGCCTACCCATTCATTTGCCAACATCTCATACAAGCCTGAACCTAGTGCATCGAGCGTTTGCTCAACACTCTCTTCCTCGTCTCCATCTCGTTCCTCACTGCCGCTGGTAATAAGGACTTCTGGCGCTAAGATCAACCACTCCTTCTCTAGCAATGGAATTAGAATAATCTCCGCTTCGAAGAACGATTCCAATAACTTCTTAAGCTCTGTGTAGGAAACCCGTTGATTCTGAGGATAGTCCCCATATAACAGCAGCGGAATTTTAGTTGAATATAATGACGATTGCGAAGCAAGGGCATCGGGCAACTCAGCATGGCTAGTCCCACGTTCCATTTGCTGTAGCAGCCACTCTCTTAATTGATTCGACTTTCTTTCATCTTCTGACAGATAAGAGCCGAATTGCTTCTTTTCCACCGTTTGTTTGGATTCAATCGTTAATTCGACAAGTTTGCGTTCAGATACAGACAGCTTACTCCCATCCATTTGCAGGACACGAACCTCTTTATGCTCCTGGGAAACGAAGAAAAGTACTTCCAGACCCCGGTTAACACTTCGATTGAAACCTTCCTGGCGCTCTCCCTGATCCTCAACAAGCTGGTGCCAATCGGACTCAGGTATCAGGCTTATCTGTATTGGCGACTGTAAAACCGCTTCCAATCGCTCTTTAACATGCTCCCAAATCATCTGCCTTCACTCCTTATTGCCAATAGCATCTTCTATATTTTTCTCTCTATTGTATCATATGTATGCCCACTCCTGTGAATCGCGAGAAACCCTCCTGCGAAATTGGCAAGAGGGTCCTCATTAAAGAAGTTCTATTTAATTACGCGGCGAGCTGTTACGTAGTGATCAGCCCACCACTCTTTATTAATGGATGTGAATTTCACGCCGCCTTCACCATACGTATGAATCATCATGCCGTTACCTACATAAATACCAACATGTCCGATGTTTTTGCCGGAATCCACCGTTGTGAAGAAAACCAAATCTCCGGTTTGCAAATTGCTTTTGCTAACGAATGTACCTTCTTTAGCTTGATCACGAGAAACACGAGGCAGTGTAATTCCGTATTCAGCAAACACGGTTTTTGTAAAGGAAGAACAGTCCATCGTTTTGGTTTGGCCATATTTTGCACCAAAATCATAAGGGGTTCCAAGATATTTCTGTGCGGTTAGGACCACCTCAGCTTTCAAACGATCCTTAGCAGAAAGAATGCTTCTTCCACCAATAAAGCTCCCCTTAAAATCACTTACATTACGGGTGATAACTTCGTCATTTTTCTTGGATGCCATGACCATTTTCCCTTGGCCCACATAGATCCCAGCAAATGTTGGCTTGGAGCCACTACCAAAGAACAAGATGTCACCTGGCTCTGCTTTATCTATTTTCGTAATTTTCGTTGATTTCATGTTGAATTGACCCGCTAAGGTTCTAGGTACTGTGTAATTTAACGTTTCATAGACATAATAGATCAGTCCTGATGAATCAAATCCTGCAGAGGGTGTTTCATCACTTTTGGAGTAATCGACGCCAACCATTTTATTAGCCAAAGAAACAGCATCCATATCATCATTTGCCGCGGCATAGGCGGAAACAGCAGTTGTCGCTGATAATGCGATCGTGATCGCAGCGGTAATTCCTAATGTGCGGTGTGCAAGACTCTTTATCATGGTATCTCCTCCTGTAAGGGGGCTCTTGGGTGTATTGGGTAAAACGGAAACCTTCTAAGTCACTAGAACTAGATTACCATGGTTATGTAAAGTCTTTCATTTCTAAAATGTTTCCTATCATCCATGACATTGGCAATGATGCCAATACCTTCATCACATTGGACCCTTTTCTATGAAATCAATAGGAATAATACAACTTCATATCCGTATATATTCATATTTTTCATGGATTTGGAAATAATTGTAGTAGCACTTTTGGGATTTATTTTCGATAGCTATGGAGGTGACAAGCATGAAAGATCATAACCATTATCCAACCTATGATGTCATGGAAGAAAGCAAGGAATGGGATGCACACACCAGATCCATTGTGAATGCTCGGCTCGTTCGTGAACATGCTTACGGATATATAACATTCGTTGAGGCGGAAACGCTTCGGGCATGGTGTTCGCTGCTTATGGACGATCATCGCGGAGAAATCATTCAATACGTCATCAACCATATCGATCAGGTGTTATCGGAAAATAGAGGAGAAGGACAACGTAAAGTGGGCACACCTCCGATTCGAATACTTTTACGTCAAGGACTCAAAGCGATCGATGAAACGGGATGGTTCGCAAACAGTCAGCCTTTCTTTCAATTAGATGAAACGAACCAACGGAACATTATGCTACAAATCAGTAATTACAGTTATCCACCGACGAAAAATTGGGACGGCATCCCTCAAAAAGTCTTATTTCAGAAGCTTCTTCAACTCAGTGTCGAAGCCTACTACGCTCATCCTTTGGTTTGGTCGGAAATTGGGTTTGGAGGACCTGCTTATCCTCGTGGATACACACTAAATAGTCCTAGCCAATTAGAGTCTTGGGAGGCTGCGAAACGATCATGAAGTGGCGCTATGAAGATGAAACGGTGGATATTGTCATCGTAGGAGCAGGTGCTGCTGGAGGCGTTCTAGCCAAAGAGCTCAGTGAAGCTGGACTCGTAGTCGTTGTGATTGATGCGGGGCCTTGGCGTGAACCTGAGAAGGATTTCGCAAGTGATGAGCTCAGTATGAAGCGTTTAGCATGGGAGGATACACGTCTTGCTGATGGTGCCCAGCCATTCGTCACAGGAAGGCATCAATCAGGCATGGGGATTGGCGGTGGTACTCAGAACTTTACGGGCATTTTTCTGCGATTTCATGAATCTGATTTCAAAACAAAGTCTATTGATGGCGTTGGGGAAGATTGGCCCATTCATTACAAAGACTTGGAGCCCTACTACTCGAGAATAGAAAAAGAAATCTCCGTATCCGGACCGAAGCATTTCCCTTGGGGAAACTTTCAAGGACCCTATCCCTTACCAGAGCTAGATTCACTAAGCCCGAATGCCCTTCTATTCCACAAAGGTTGTAAATCACTAGGTATTCAATCAGCCCCTACTCCTTTGGCTATTCTGTCTACGCCTTTAGAGGGGCGCTCTGCCTGCACGAATCGCGGCTTCTGCCTTCAGGGTTGTATGCCTAACGCGAAATTTAGCACCTTGATCGTACAAATTCCTAAAGCGGTTCAGGCTGGCGCAGAAATTCTAGCGGACTGCAGAGTCACTCAAATTGAAGTGAATGCGTATGGACACGCTTGCGGGGTTCTCTTTGTCCACGAAGGCTCTACCTATCGTCAACGGGCCAAAACCGTTATCCTTTGTGCACATGCGGTAGAAACACCTCGCTTGCTTCTTCACTCCGCCACAACTCAGTTCCCTGATGGATTAGCAAATTCCAGCGGTTGGGTAGGCCGAGCGATTATGACACATAGCAGCAACGACGTTTACGCCAAGTTCGAAGAGGAAGTCCGATTGTACAAAGGAACGCCCGTACTGGCCTCCACGCAAGATTTCTATGAAACGGATCCACGCAGAGGCTTTGTCCGCGGCTATACCTTACATGCTCACGGCTCAAGGCCTATCGAGATGGCAGATGGCTTTCGGAAAGCCACTGAAGCCCCTCTATGGGGATCATCATTCAGACAAGCTATGCAGGATTACAACTTCTATGGCCGTCTCAAAATGGTAGGAGAAGTGCTGCCTGCCTGGAACAATCACGTAGCGCTTTCTGATGAAAAAGATGAATTTGGTATGCCTGTCGCTTCCTTGACCTTCAATTACTGTGATAACGATCTCAAACTACTTAATCATGCTGTTGAAAATATGAAGCTGATTCTTCGAGCTGCCGGTGGAGAGATCTCTTATGTCGTTCCAGAGACGCAGCATCTAATGGGTGGATGCCGTATGGGTAATGATCCTACGACATCAGTAGTTAATTCGTTTGGACAAAGTCATGACATTCCTAACTTGTTCATATGCGATGCTAGCTTATTTGTCACCTCTAGCGGAGGCAACCCCACGCTTACCGTAATGGCCCTAGCAGCGCGTACAGCCGATTATATCATTGACCTTGCAAGCTCCTGATTGTTATCCTTACATCATGAGTAGTTAAAAGGAAGGAGTCTGTGATCAATGGCCATAGCTGAATTTACCATCATCCCTATCGGAACAGCCACAACTAGCCTTAGCGGCTATGTAGCTGATCTTCATAAAGAGTTAGAACGTCACGCCGATATCCACTTTCAAATGACACCCATGGGCACCATCCTGGAAGGGTCCCTAGACCGTCTATTCGAGGTCATACGTGCCGTCCACGAGGTACCTTTCTTGAATGGCGCTGCGCGTGTATCCACTTCCATCAAAATCGATGATCGCCGCGACAAGCCCGCCTCCATGGAACAAAAAATGCAGTCTGTCGCAGACAAGCTCTGAACAGCACAATCCGAACAGCAAAAAAGCATCCTGCAATAGGATGCTTTTTCTTTATATAATGAAAAAAAACTACGACTGACCAATTAACATACAGAACTTGTTTTCTGCCTCTTTAAGGTATTTTGCTGGATTTTTTCTGAAGCGACGACGCTTGGTTGTTTCCTGTAACCGTAAGGACCACCGTTGTCTTTCGGTTTGAAAAGTTTCATAGGTTATGCTTTGGAGTCTGCCTACTAAGTTCTTCTGTTGGAGTGCGTCATCAACAAATACAACAAATTCTCCCGAGCGAACAATATACTCGTTCCAACTCCGGAGTCCTGTCATTCGCCGATGGCGTGTTTTCGTTTTTCGGAAGAATCTCTCGTGATCATTATTCGTCCGGGGTACATGTGAATGGTCATAACAAGTAAAAAGCCCTTTCCAAAATCCTTTCGTATAACTTTTCAGATTAGAAATCATAATCTGATCAGTTTCTTTGGTATAGGTCAAATCTACCCATTCTAGCAAACACTGCATGTGAAATCGTACCGAATCACTGCTTTGATCGTCAGTTGGATTCAATATTTCTGCTACGTACTGGAGTGGGAGTGACCAGCGTTTTACATCTTCGTATAGTGAGCTGAATTCACTAAGTTTACTGAATATTCTGATTATGTTTTGAAGTAGAGAGGGCTCTTTTTTTACTCAGGCAGCTTTCAAGCGATGCCTGAATTGCTTCTGATGTCTCATAGATTCGAAGACCTGGCAGATCCAAAGGCGGATTACCATCTTCCAAAAGAACGGAACGTACCGCAGCCAAATAGTCTCTTGCAACTTCGGCTTCTTCGGAGTCATTTTGGTCTAGCTTTCTTTCAATTGCACGAATGCCGCGGAGACTTTTCTTTATGCCCGTTTTTAATTTTCGATCTAGATCCACAATAGGCTTAGCAACATCTTTTAAATAGTGATATTGACAGTACTGATACGGGACTTCAGGAAGAAGTGATTCCATAGCAAGACGAATAGACTGCTGTCCGTCTGAAACGATACCGATGATGGGAAAACCTAAATCGATAACAGGTTGAATGAGGCTCTTCAGTTCTTCAGCCGAACTACTCTTTACGCTTTTTGCGACGAGAATTGTCCCACTGAAAACTTCTCGAATGACATAAAGGGTCTCATTCCCTTTCTCAGGCTGGACACCGTCCATGGAGATCATAATTCCGCCGTGTTGATTGACAACGTGTTGAAGTTCATCTTTCACAAATTCAGTCACACTCGAACGTAACAGTGTTAGATAGCGTTCATACAATCTTTGCGAATTACGCTCCGATGTGGACACACCGCGCTCCGTAAGTTCTTCGGTAATTTCAGCAATGGTCATATGTTGTTTAAAGCGAAGTTGACCAACTAAGGCAAGCACGTCAAAGCCATATGAAGTATGCTTCATAGCAAGCAACGCTGCTTCCGCGGATTTGTAGTATGTTTTTGGGTAGGCACAGTTTGCATTAGAACAAACATAGGCCATGCTCCAAGCTTGAATGACACCGTTTAGTGTAGAGATATTTTTCTTCCAAGCCGTATGACTTCGCTTCAGTTTTGCTCCGCAGTGAACGCAGCAAGAAAATTCGGGCTGAAAGTATATTTTTCTTTCAGGAGTGATCCGGTTCTTCGGTAATGGCATGAGAAAAACCTCCATTAAAGTATGTCTTAAATACTTCAACAGAGGTGGCTGGAAATCCTTGTTAGTTGATTGGTCAGTCGTAGAAAAAAAAAAAAAAAGACCCTACGGTCTTGTACATTTGCTTATAAAAGTGAGTCATGTAGGATTCGAACCTACGACACCCTGATTAAAAGTCAGGTGCTCTACCAACTGAGCTAATGACTCGTAGGGAAAATGGAGGCTGATGGATTCGAACCACCGAACTCGAAGAGAGCAGATTTACAGTCTGCCGTGTTTAGCCACTTCACTAAGCCTCCAGATACGAGATACCCGTATTGCCTTAGCAATACAACCATCTCAATGGCTTTGGACGGAATCGAACCGCCGACACGAGGATTTTCAGTCCTCTGCTCTACCGACTGAGCTACAAAGCCAAAATATTATTTATAGCATGTCCTACATTAAATGTAATAAGAAATGGCGGAGCTGACGGGATTCGAACCCGCGGTCTCCTGCGTGACAGGCAGGCATGTTAGGCCACTACACCACAGCTCCATGCTACAAAAAGGTTAACCATAATAATGGTGCCGTCGAGAGGACTTGAACCCCCAACCTACTGATTACAAGTCAGTTGCTCTACCAGTTGAGCTACAACGGCATAAAGATGGTGGAGGCTGACGGGATCGAACCGCCGACCCTCTGCTTGTAAGGCAGATGCTCTCCCAGCTGAGCTAAGCCTCCATCTGGTGTTTGGTTTTATGGTAGCGGCAGAGGGGCTCGAACCCCCGACCTTACGGGTATGAACCGTACGCTCTAGCCAGCTGAGCTACGCCGCCACATAAAAGTGTATATATATTTGGAACTGGCGGAGAGAGAGGGATTCGAACCCTCGCACCACTTACGCAGTCTAACCCCTTAGCAGAGGGTCCCCTTATAGCCACTTGGGTATCTCTCCAAGATATATATACGATTCAGGAATAGTATTCCCTGAAAACTAGATACGAAACTCACGTAAAGTTAGATTACTTAGGAATTTTGGTTAAGCCCTCGACCGATTAGTATTCGTCAGCTGCATACGTTGCCGCACTTCCACCTCGAACCTATCAACCTCGTCGTCTACAAGGGGTCTTACATAC
>NZ_JCAUAQ010000029.1:0-59248 GCF_059692035.1 Paenibacillus sp. J22P143 | reverse complement strand
TGATGGCGGAGGGGACCCACGCGTTCCCATCTCGAACACGACCGTTAAGCCCTCCAGCGTCGATGGTACTTGAACCGCAGGGTTCTGGGAGAGTAGAACGTTGCCAAGCAGAAGATGAAACCTTTTTGAGAGAAATCTCAGAAAGGTTTTTTGTATTTTAAATGGGCCTCCTTTTTATGTATTTGGAGTAGCGCTAATAGCTTTTATTAAATTAATTTCGAATAAATCTGTAGGTAAGGTCAACAATAGTAAGGTTCACATAAGGAGATCGGATCCGTGGGGGGAGACATTTTAGGAGCAGTACTTGTCAAAAAGAAAGGAAATGATTATAATTTAGTTAAGGTCAAAGAAAGTCAAAGTCAATTTACTTCTAGAAATCTGGGAGGACGAATTGATGCGCAATGTATCAGAAATTATTGAACAGTATTTGAAACATGTCCTGCAACAAAGCACGGAAGGGGCTATCGAGATTCAACGGAATGATTTGGCTGACCAGTTCCAATGCGTACCGTCTCAGATCAATTATGTCATTAGTACAAGGTTCACCTTGGAAAAAGGCTATTTGGTGGAAAGTAAACGCGGCGGCGGCGGCTATATTCGGATCCAGAAGATCGAGCTCAAGAGTCATGGGTCTATTTTGGATCATATTTTCCGTACGATTCATACCCACATTGATCAAGTCACCTCAGAGGGGCTTATTTATCAATTGCAAGAGGGGCACTATATTTCCACCAGAGAAGCTAACCTGATTCGGGCAGCAATATCCAGAGATGTATTGACCTTTAAACTGCCGCTGCGTGATGAAATTCGGGCCAAGATTCTTAAAGCAATGCTGATATCCTTGCTTAGCAGATAAGGAGGCAGATGGAATGGTTTGTCAGGAATGCGGGAAACGACCGGCGACTCTTCACTTCACGAAGATTGTGAATGGAGACAAGAACGAGTTCCACATTTGTGAGAATTGTGCTCGCGAGAAGGGTGAGATGATCCCAGGAACATCGAACGGCTTTTCGATTCACAATTTATTATCAGGCTTACTTGATTTTGAACCATTGTCCGCGGCAAAGTCTCAGGCCATCCGCTGTGATAACTGCGGTCTTACGTATTCGCAATTCAGTAAATTAGGTCGGTTTGGTTGTGGCTCTTGTTATCAAAGCTTTTCGGTCAAACTAGACCCTCTTTTCAAGCGAGTGCATGGGAATGTTGTTCATGTAGGAAAAGTTCCCAAACGCAGTGGCGGTATCATTCAAAGCAAGCGTGAAATCGATCTTTTGAAGAAAGATATGATGACCTGTATTGAGAGCGAAGAATTCGAGCAGGCTGCCCAGATACGTGACCAAATTCGTGAGATTGAGAAGAAAATTGCGGGTATGTAAGTTTGTAAGGGAGTGTGAATCCAGTGACATTACAGCGGTTTACAGGAGATGCTTTGAGTGAATGGATGAAGGGTGAAGGGCCAGAGTCGGATATTGTCATAAGCAGTCGAATCCGTATTGCTCGTAATCTGAGAGATTATCCATATCCCATGCTCGCGACGAATCAACAATCTCAGGAAGTGCTGGAACAGCTATCGGGTGTTCTTGAGAATGAAGAGTTGGAGACGATAAGCAACTTCTCGCTCATTCCATTGGCAGAGCTTAATGAACTCGAACGAATGGTGCTAGTGGAGAAACATTTAATTAGTCCTAATTTAGCTAACGAATCCAGGAATGGTGCCGTTATTTTAAGCGATAATGAATCGATTAGTATTATGATCAATGAAGAGGATCATCTTCGCATACAGTGTTTATGTCCAGGTTTCCAGATTAAAGAGGTTTGGGACTTGGCCAATCAAATTGATGATATTTTTGAAACGCAAATGGATTATGGGTACGATGAAAAAAGAGGCTACCTAACGAGTTGCCCGACAAATGTCGGAACGGGGATACGCGCTTCAGTCATGATGCACCTACCCGCGTTAGTGCTTAGTCAGCAAATTAATCGTATTTTATCCGCAGTTACACAAGTTGGGTTGACGGTTAGAGGATTATATGGGGAAGGTAGCGAAGCTTTAGGTAATCTATTCCAAATCTCTAATCAAATCACGTTAGGTCAATCGGAAGAAGAGATTATTGATAATTTATACAGTGTGGCCAGGCAAATTATAGAGCATGAACGTGCCGCGAGACATAAGCTATTACAAGAGTCTAGAATGCGGATTATTGATCGTGTGAATCGCTCGCTTGGTATTCTATCCTATGCAGGGATTATCGACTCTAAGGAAGCGGCACAGCGATTGTCAGATGTACGACTGGGGATCGATGTAGGTATCATCAACAATGTATCCTCACATGTTCTCAATGAACTGTTGGTCATGACACAACCAGGTTTTCTTCAGCAATATGCGGGTGAGAAGCTGAATGCCGAAGAGCGAGACATGCGACGTGCAGAACTGATCCGAGAGAAATTTGGTCGGGTATAAGAAAGAAGCAAGATAAGATTCATCCTTTAGGAATTTCATAGATATACTACTTTTGGAGGTGTTCGCTATGATGTTTGGCAGATTTACGGAACGTGCGCAGAAGGTGCTTTCTCTTGCTCAAGAGGAGGCTGTTCGATTAGGACATAACAATATTGGAACAGAGCACATTTTACTAGGACTTATTCGTGAAGGTGAAGGCATTGCTGCTAAAGCACTCGTTGCGCTCGGCCTAGGTCTTGAGAAGATTCAAGATGAAGTCGAATCTCTAATTGGCAGAGGACAGGAGCAGCCTACCAACATCGCGTATACACCTAGAGCTAAGAAAGTCATTGAGCTTTCGATGGATGAAGCAAGAAAATTAGGTCACACGTATGTGGGGACTGAACATATTTTGCTCGGACTTATTCGTGAGGGTGAGGGCGTAGCAGCAAGAGTTCTTAACAATCTTGGCGTATCCTTGAACAAGGCGCGTCAGCAAGTTCTGCAGCTTCTGGGCAGCAGCGAAACGGTTTCACCTAGCCATGGTACGAATCCGAATGTGAACACGCCTACATTGGATGGTTTGGCAAGAGATTTGACCGCCTATGCCAAAGAAGGGCATTTGGACCCTGTTATCGGCCGTAGCAAAGAGATAGAGCGTGTTATCCAAGTGTTGAGCCGTAGAACGAAGAACAATCCTGTGCTGATTGGTGAGCCAGGAGTCGGTAAAACAGCGATCGCGGAAGGACTTGCGCAGAAAATCATTAACAATGAAATTCCAGAAACATTGAAAGATAAACGCGTAATGACCCTTGATATGGGCTCTGTTGTTGCAGGTACGAAGTATCGCGGTGAATTCGAGGATCGTCTCAAAAAGATCATGGATGAAATTCGCCAAGCGGGAAATATCGTGTTGTTCATTGATGAGCTTCACACCTTGATTGGTGCTGGGGGAGCGGAAGGTGCTATTGACGCTTCTAATATCCTGAAGCCGGCACTTGCTAGAGGCGAGCTGCAATGTATTGGTGCTACCACATTGGATGAGTACCGCAAATACATTGAGAAAGATGCCGCACTCGAGCGTCGTTTCCAACCGATTACGGTAGACCAACCATCTCCAGAAGAAGCGGTTCAAATCTTGTATGGGTTGCGTGACCGTTATGAAGCGCATCACCGTGTGAAAATTACAGATGCTGCGATTCAAGAAGCTGTAAAGCTGTCAGATCGTTATATCACGGATCGTTTCTTACCTGATAAAGCGATCGACTTGATCGATGAAGCGAGTTCCAAGGTTAGATTGCGCTCATACACAACGCCGCCATCCTTGAAGCAGCTTGAACTTAAATTAGAGAACATCCGTAAAGAGAAAGACGCTGCGGTTCAAAGCCAAGAGTTCGAGAAAGCGGCAGGACTTCGTGATACGGAGCAAAAGCTTCGCGAAGAGCTTGACTCGACGAAGAACGAGTGGAAAGAGAAACAAGGTCGCCTGGATACGGAAGTTACGCCGGATGATATCGCCCAAATCGTTGCGAGCTGGACGGGAATTCCTGTGAGCAAGCTTGCTGAGGAAGAAACAGATCGTTTGCTCAAAATGGAAGATATCCTTCATGAGCGAGTCATTGGACAAGAAGAAGCGGTTAAAGCTGTAAGTCGTGCGATCCGCCGCGCAAGAGCAGGTTTGAAAGATCCTAAGCGTCCGATGGGCTCATTTATTTTCCTTGGACCTACAGGGGTTGGTAAAACCGAGCTTGCACGTGCACTAGCGGAATCCCTCTTCGGAGATGATAACGCCGTTGTTCGTATCGATATGTCCGAATATATGGAGAAGCATTCAACATCCCGTTTAGTAGGGGCGCCTCCAGGGTATGTAGGTTATGAAGAGGGCGGTCAGCTAACAGAGAAAGTTCGCCGTAAACCATACTCCGTCGTCCTCCTCGATGAAATCGAGAAGGCGCATCCAGAAGTATTCAACATCCTTTTACAAGTGTTAGAGGATGGTCGATTAACGGATTCCAAAGGCCGTACCGTTGATTTCCGGAACACACTCATCATTATGACTTCCAACGTGGGCGCGGACTTGATTAAGAAAAACTCCTCGCTTGGCTTCACAGCTGCACTTGATGCTGGAAGAGACTATACGAACATGAAAGACAAGGTTATGGGCGAGTTGAAGAAAAGCTTCCGTCCAGAGTTCCTTAACCGGATCGATGAAATTATCGTGTTCCACTCTTTGGATGAATCGCACATTGCACAAATTGTTAGCTTAATGGCTGATGATCTTCGTAAGCGTCTGAAAGAGCAAGAGGTTGATTTCTTGCTCACCGACAAGGCGAAAATGTTCCTTGCCAAGGAAGGCTTTGATCCAACCTATGGTGCACGTCCATTACGCAGAGCGATTCAGAAGCATATTGAAGATCGCTTATCGGAAGAATTGCTGAGAGGCAATATTTCCAAAGGTGACTCACTGACGATCGACGAGAATGAAGGCGAACTAGTCGTCCTGAAAGGCGAAGGCGTCTCATTGTCGAAGTAAAAGAAAGCAAAGAAGCATTTTGCTTCATCCGATGAGGATGGAGTGAAATGCTTTTTATTTCAACTGGCACTTTCATGAGAAACATAATAATGGTAAAATTATTGGTAAGGATAGCCAAAAAGGATATCCCAAATTAAGGAGTAGCTTCTTCAATGAGTAAACAAAAAACGAAATTTAGCTGCCAAGAATGCGGGTATGATTCACCGAAATGGATGGGCAAATGCCCAGGTTGTCAGTCTTGGAATACGATGGTGGAAGAAATAGAAACGGTTGTTCGTACGCAGGGAATGACTTCTTCAATCCCCAAAACGAAAGAAAAAGCGATCCCCATCATACATATAGAAAGCAGCTCTGAACCAAGAGTTGTCACAAGCAACAAAGAATTAAATCGGGTCCTAGGCGGAGGTATTGTCCCTGGGTCACTCATCCTCGTCGGTGGAGATCCTGGCATTGGGAAATCAACCTTGCTTCTGCAAACGTCCTTCGAACTCACACAAGCCCAGCAAAAAGTCCTTTATATATCAGGAGAAGAATCCATCAAGCAGACGAAACTTCGTGCTGACCGTTTGAATGCTTCATCTCCGTTGTTATACGTATTATGTGAGACGAACCTCGAGCTTATTGAGGAGGCTATACAAGAAACGAATCCTGATTTTCTCGTCATTGACTCGATCCAAACGGTATTCCATCCGGCGATTACTTCGGCACCTGGAACCGTATCGCAGGTTCGAGAATGCACAGGGCATTTTATGAGAATAGCTAAGGGTAAGGGAATTGCAACGGTCCTTGTCGGGCATGTGACGAAGGAAGGGGCAATAGCGGGTCCAAGAATGCTGGAGCATATGGTCGATTGTGTACTCTACTTTGAAGGCGAACGGCATCATTCTTATCGTGTGTTAAGAGCGGTGAAGAACCGTTTTGGCTCAACGAATGAAATCGGTATATTTGAAATGCAAGAGGTTGGTCTCGTCGAAGTTAACAATCCGTCTGAGCTGTTCCTATCAGAAAGACCGATTGGCGTGGCTGGTTCAGCTGTTGTAGCTAGCATGGAGGGGACACGTCCCGTCTTGGTGGAGATTCAAGCATTAGTTACTTCGACGAACTTTCCATCCCCGAGAAGGATGGCAACGGGCGTCGATCACAATCGCCTCTCTTTAATTATCGCGGTATTAGAGAAACGAATGGGCATGTTTTTGCAGAATCAAGATGCCTACCTCAACGTGGCAGGTGGAATCAAGCTGGATGAACCAGCCGTGGATTTGGCGATAGCGATTAGTATCGCATCCAGTTTTCGGGATCAACCGACGCAACCATTTGATGTCGTGTTCGGTGAGATCGGCTTAACGGGGGAAGTCCGCGGCGTATCTCGGATTGATCAACGTGTGAAGGAAGCAGAGAAGCTTGGTTTTAGCAGAGTTATTATGCCTGAGAAAAGTTTAAAGGGGTGGACACATCCGAAAGGGATGGAGATTATTGGCGTAAACACGGTGGCAGAGGCATTGAAAGCAGCGCTTGGTTAACGTGGGTTCTGCAAGCTACAAGCCTTCAGGAGGAAAATGATGAGTAAAGAAGAGACGAAACGAGATGTGATGAGCCAATTGCTTCAGTTGGTAGCGCCTGGTACGCCATTTCGTGATGGATTGGAGAATGTTTTACGCGCCAAAACAGGTGGCCTGATCGTTGTAGGTTTCAGTTCCGAGGTAACTGAGATCGTGGATGGTGGGTTCTCAATAAATTGCGACTTTTCGCCCAATTATTTGTATGAGCTTGCCAAAATGGATGGTGCTATAATCCTCAGCCAGGACATTAAGCGTATTCTTTATGCGAACACACAACTAATTCCGGATTCTTCGATTTCCTCTTCTGAAACAGGGATTAGACATCGAACAGCTGAGCGTGTGGCGAAACAGACGAATAAATTAGTTGTTTCCATTTCACAGCGGCGGAATGTAATTACGCTCTATCAAGGTAATTTAAGGTATGCGCTGAAAGATATTGGCGTCATCCTTACCAAAGCCAACCAAGCGATCCAGACGTTGGAGCGATACAAGGTAGTTTTGGATCAGTCCTTAACGAACCTGAGCGCATCAGAGTTTGAGGAGTTAGTTACCTTGCATGATATTACCAATGTTATCGCGAGGTTCGAGATGGTCCTACGCATCAAAGCCGAGATTAATCGTTATATTAACGAACTTGGCAATGAAGGACGCTTAATTAGCATGCAGTTAGAAGAACTTGTTGGGAATGCGGAACTTGAGGCGCGTTTGCTCGTAAAAGATTATGTAAGGGAATTATCCGAAGAAAGAGTCAAGGAGATGCAGGCAGGTTTGAAGCGTCTGTCATCTGATGAACTGTTAGAGCCTCAGCAGATTATTCGTCTGCTTGGGTATTCTCATACCAATTCGATTGCTGAAGAGCCGGTATCCCCCCGTGGCTTCCGCATTTTAGGCAAAATCCCGCGGTTACCATCGATTATTATTGGTAATCTTGTGGAGAAGTTTGGCTACTTGCCACACATGATGATGGCGACGATCGAGGAATTGGATGAAGTTGACGGAATCGGAGAAGTGAGAGCCCGCGCCATTAAGGAAGGTCTCAAAAGAATTCAGGAACAAGTGTTCATTGACAGACATATTTAAAGTGGATACAATCATAAAGTATCATTGTTGAGGTTTCATGTAGTCAAGTTTAGGGTATAGTAAATCCAGAGGTGGACAAAAACATATGTTAACAAAATCAATTCCCAGTCTCTTTACAGTAGGGAACTTATTCCTAGGCGTTCTATCGATTATCCTAGCCTTCAGTGGTGAACATGGTATTGCTGCCGTTCTTGTCATTGTCGCTATGCTATTGGATGGACTCGATGGGCGTGTAGCAAGAGCGTTGAACGCTCAAAGTGAGTTCGGTAAAGAATTAGACTCCTTATCCGATGTTATTTCATTCGGTGTCGCTCCTGCTTTCATCATGTATGTAGTTGCATTCAACGATCCTACAGTCATTAGTCCAGCATTTGCTTGGATTGTTACGGCGATCTTCCCGATTTGCGGAGCGCTGCGGTTAGCCAGATTCAATGTTGTTGCCGGTACGCCTGGCTATTTCATCGGTTTACCGATTCCAGCAGCAGGCGGTGTTCTTTGTACGTTAGCTCTATTCGTAAATGATATCAATGTGTATGTACTTCTTGTAAGTACAATTCTATTGTCATACTTAATGGTCAGCACAGTGAAATATCCGAATTTCAAAAAAGCAGGTATCCCTAAGGCTGCGATTTGGATCACACCAATTATTGTTGCAGCAGCAATTTTGATTGCAATCAAATGGCCTGAATCCATTTCCAAAATGATTTTCGTACCGCTTCTGGGGTACGCACTCTACGGCCTAAAAAAAAACGTTGATGGATACTTCATCCGTCTCCGTAATCTTCGCAGAAAGAACAAAAGACGTGGCGTAGACGACAGCAATTCAGTGAAATCTGACGTCTAGCACGTTGTTCGAAAATAAAAAGCATTTATTTTCTCCTGAACCCTCAGGAAGAAAATAAATGCTTTTTTTGTTTTCATCATCATGACATGTTGAATAGGCCTAGTGTGGTGCATTTTTTTGATTCATTCTCAACGACTTGTTCCAAATTAATATCAAGAATGTTGCTTAGCGCAGACATGTAGAAAAGATTCCTACCTAGTTCGCTACTAACGACCTCAATGCATTGTTCACATAAGTGACCAGATACATGGGTGCGAAGAACATCCTTAGCCTCATCCAAGGTCATCTCTGGATGATACTCTTGCTTGGCTGCATGAACTTGAATACATCCACATTCAGTAATGGATTTCACGACGGAACGATTGGTTGCTGCGCCTGACTGCTGAAATTTGGATAACACGTCAAGCAAACTACGGTGACGGAGTAACAATTCAGACACTTGATCTTGAAACTGCTTTAAAGTCAAGGAGCTCATTCCATCCACCTCGGGTAGGTTGGTAACTTCCATTTCATTATAATGGATGCCCTCTAATATTTCAATTTTCCGACTAAAGAAGTGATTAACGTTGCATAAATTGGAACATAATTGTAATAAGGCTCAAAAAAAGTTGATGCAGGAGGTGAATCTGTGATGAAGAAATGGGTACAAATCATTTTAGCTATCATGGGTGGCAGTTTAGGTTATAGGTGGAGCGATTCGTTCCTTCGAACGACGGATGTCATCAGTCAAGCAGGACAAGTATTTTGGATTAATAGTTTATGTGCAGTAGGTATGTTTTTAATTTCAGCGTGGGTAGCTAGCATTGGCATGAATCTGCTGATGAGAGGGGAACGCAATGTCACGGATATTCCCGTGTCTGACTTACTTTCCGGTACGTTAGGTCTCGTGATTGGGCTATTGGTTTCAGTCATGTTATTCCCAGTGCTTGAGCAAGCCAAATGGGCAGGTCCATTCCTACCCTTCATCGTTTCAGCTGTATTGGGGGTTATGGGCTTCCGTATCGGCTACAGCAAGCGGGAAGAGCTCGTGCAGGTCATTGCCAAGAGCCGATCTGGAGGGCCTGAGAAGCAGACGCATCGTCCGTACGAAGAACATAAGATTTTGGATACGAGTGTCATCATCGATGGCCGAATTGCAGACATTTGCAAGACAGGCTTTATCGAAGGAACCTTAGTTATTCCGGAGTTCGTATTGGAAGAGCTGCAGCACATTGCAGATTCCTCAGATTTACTGAAGCGAAACCGTGGGCGTCGCGGGCTGGACATTTTGAACAAAATCCAAAAAGAGCTTGAAGTCAAAGTCCTCATTTATGAAGGGGATTTCGAAGAAATTGCCGAAGTGGACAGTAAGTTGGTTCGCTTAGCCAAAGTGCTTCAAGGGAAAGTAATTACGAATGATTTTAACCTCAATAAAGTGTGTGAACTGCAAGGTGTATCGGTGCTCAATATCAACGATCTTGCGAATGCAGTGAAGCCAGTTGTCCTACCGGGAGAAGAAATTATTGTTCAAGTCATTAAAGACGGTAAAGAACATGGACAAGGTGTAGCTTATCTGGATGATGGTACGATGATCGTAGTCGAAGGTGGACGAGATTTCATCGGCATGACGCTCGAAGTGATGGTAACGAGTGTACTACAGACATCTGCTGGCCGCATGATTTTCGCGAAACCAAAACTATTGGAAAAAGCACAGTAAAACCAGTATGATAAGGAGATGTAACATAGCTCTTTCAAGTTGACTTGGGTCTATGCTTACGAAGAAAGCTTTCGTTTGGAAAGCGCCAAGTTGGAGGACTTATGGGGAAGCTAGGGGTTATCATCGTGGCAGCGGGCAAGGGTTCGCGCATGGGTACAGCAGAAAGCAAACAATACCTGCAACTGGGACAGAAGCCAATTCTGGTACATACCTTGCAATTATTTCAAAACATACATGAAGTGGATGAAATCATTCTCGTTGTTGGTGCAGATGATGTGAATCGCTGTAACGGCTATGTCACGAGCTATGCACTTATGAAGGTAACTTGTGTGCTAGCAGGAGGCGCGGAGCGTCAAGATTCCGTTAGACGAGGTCTGAATGCCCTGCAAGAGGGCACGGAATGGGTGCTTGTGCATGACGGTGTTCGCCCTTTCGCGAAAAAAGAACATATGTTCGAGTGTCTGGCAAAGGCACAAGAAGTAGGAGCAGCTGTCTTAGCCGTTCCCGTCAAGGATACAATTAAGGTTGTGGATGCATTGGATAAGCGCATTCAATCAACACCGGATAGACGAAGCTTGTGGGCCATCCAAACGCCGCAGGCTTTTCGTCTTTCTCTCCTGCAAGAAGCGCATGAGAAGGCCCTAGAGGATAAGTTCATGGGGACCGATGATGCGAGTTTAGTGGAGCGTTTAGGCGCTGCGGTTCATGTCGTAGAAGGGGACTATTATAATATCAAAATAACGACCCCGGAAGATTTACCTTGGGCAGATTGGATATTACATAACGTAAGGGGGGTGGAACGCACATGATTCGTGTAGGAAATGGATTTGATGTTCATCAATTGGTAGAAGGCCGCAAGTGCATTATTGGAGGCGTAACGATCCCTTATGAAAAAGGATTGCTCGGTCACTCCGATGCGGACGTGCTGCTGCACGCAATTAGTGACGCTATCTTAGGCGCACTGGGTCTTGGCGATATCGGGAAGCATTTCCCGGATACGGCTGCTGAGTACAAAGACGCCGATAGCTTAGTCTTATTGAAGCGGGTATGGCAGTTAGCGAAAGAAAGAGGTTACAAATTGGGGAATGCAGATTCCACGATTATCGCTCAGAAGCCGAAGATGCTGCCTTACATCTCACAAATGGTTGAAATCATCGCCGCCGCGTTAGAAGCAGAGCCAGATCAAGTCAACGTGAAAGCGACAACGACGGAACAGCTTGGATTTACGGGGCGAGGCGAGGGAATTGCCGCACAATCGGTTGTTTGTTTAATTCGAGATGTGCTAAAATAGCAGGTATTCATGCATGGAAGAAGAGGGGATACATCAATGAATCAGCCTTTACGCGTGCGTTATGCACCTAGTCCGACAGGACATTTACATATTGGCGGTGCCCGTACGGCGCTGTTTGATTATTTATTAGCTCGCAAGAACGGCGGCGCATTTGTTGTGCGCTTTGAAGATACGGATCAAACTCGTCATAAGGAGTCGGGAATCGAGGACCAATTGAACGGTTTGAGATGGCTGGGCTTAGAATGGGATGAGAGCGTGGATATCGGAGGTCCATACGGTCCTTACCGTCAGATGGAGAGACTCGACATTTACCGCACTTATCTAGATAAATTGTTACAGAGCGGTCATGCCTACGGATGCTATTGTTCGGAAGCCGATCTAGAGCAAGAGCGCGCTGAACAAGAAGCTAGCGGGGAAATGGGCGGCTACTCCGGCAAATGCCGTAACCTAACGCCTGAGCAAGTAGCAGCGTATCAAGCAGAAGGCCGCGTCCCAGCTACACGTTTCCGTGTACCTGCCGATCGCATCATTGCCATCGAAGATAAAGTTCGCGAACATGTGGAATTCGATTCCAATGGGATTGGCGATTTTATTATTGCGCGTCCTGACGGCATTCCTACTTATAACTTTGCTGTTATTGTGGATGATCATTTGATGGAAATCAACTTGGTTATTCGTGGTGAAGAACATCTGTCTAACACGCCAAGACAAATCCTCATGTACGAAGCACTGGATATGCCGATTCCGGAGTTTGCCCATTTGGCTCTGATCTTGAATCCTGACCGCAAAAAGATGAGCAAGCGGGATGAGTCCATCATCCAGTTTATCGAACAGTACCGCGAGCTCGGCTATTTGCCTGAAGCGGTTGTGAACTTCATCGCGTTACTAGGTTGGTCACCTGGCGGAGAAGAAGAGATGTTCACCAAGGAAGAATTAATCGCGCAGTTTGATTTGGATCGTGTATCGAAGAGTCCAGCTGTGTTTGATATGGATAAATTGAATTGGATGAACAATGCTTATTTGAAAAAGGCTCCGCTGTCCCGCATCGTAGACCTCTGCTTGCCGCATTTGCGGAAGGCTGGCTACATCCAAGGCGACTTGGATGCAGCTGCACAAGCATGGGTGGAGGCGCTCGTAGGCCTCAACCAAGAAAGAATGCGCTACGCGGCAGAGATCGTGGACTTATCGGCGATCTTCTTCAAAGAAGAGCTGATCATCGACGACGAAGCGGCAGCCGTGTTGAAAGAAGAACATGTGCCTGTCGTGTTGACAAGCTTCTTAGCTCAGGTCGAGCAAGCGGAAGCTTTTACCGTTGAAGCCATGCCGGCACTGCTTAAAGCTGTGCAGAAGGAAACAGGCTTCAAAGGGAAGCAGCTGTTCATGTCCGTTCGCTCCGCATTGACAGGTCAAGTCCATGGACCGGATCTGAATGTGTCCCTTTACCTATTAGGGAAAGAAAAAGTCGTTTCACGTCTACAGAGCTTATTGTAAAGCGGGTTTCTTTTCGTTATACTTAACTCAATGAAATACGAAATGCCATGATCAGGAGAGTATGGTTAAGTGAGGATTTGTCAGAGAGGATAATCAAGGCCGCGAGGTCTTGGCTGTGAGTTATCCAATCCTTGTAATCAGAAATGCACCTGGGAGCAGCCGCGCCGAATACTCACCTGAGTCAGGTAGGCGCAGCCGGAACACCCACGTTACGGGTTTGAGTTGGGAGACTTCCGAGTCACCAAGCAGAGTGGAACCGCGATAACCACGCCTCTGCAGCCTTAGGGCTGCAGGGGCTTTTTTTATTTTTTACCAACATCATACTAGGCAAGAAGGTGAGCATATGTGGTCAACGATCAAATCTGATATATCCGCCGTATTCGATAACGACCCTGCAGCGCGCAGTTGGTTTGAGGTTGTTTTTACGTATTCGGGACTTCATGCGATTTGGTCGCATCGAATTGGACATTGGTTTTATACAAGAAAGTTGTATACCTTGGCGCGTATCGTTTCTCAAATAAGTCGTTTCATGACAGGAATCGAAATCCATCCGGGTGCAACGATCGGTCAAAGATTGTTTATTGATCACGGGATGGGCGTTGTCATCGGAGAAACCTGTGAGATCGGAGATGATGTCATCCTGTATCAAGGGGTAACTTTAGGTGGAACAGGGAAAGAGAAAGGTAAGAGACACCCAACAATTGGCAATAATGTAGTTATTGGTTCGGGTGCCAAAATTCTCGGATCCTTCCTTGTTGGCGAAAACTCACGCATTGGCTCCAATGCCGTTGTCATTCAGGAGGTTCCTTCCAATAGCACCGTCGTCACGATTCCTGCAAGACTTGTGAAACGAGATGGCGTTCGTGTGAATAGATTGGATCATGGCAATTTGCCCGATCCAATTGTCGATATTTTCCAAGAATTACAGAATCAAATTAATGAGTTGAAATTCCAACTGGAAGAAGAACGGAAGCAGAATGGAGAACTGAGGAGAACATGACACTCAAGGTATATAATACAATGACTCGCAAGAAGGAAGAGTTTGTTCCGATTGAGCCCGGTAAAGTGAAGATGTACGTATGTGGCCCAACCGTATATAACTACATTCATATCGGCAATGGCCGACCTGTTATATTTTTCGACGTCGTTCGTCGTTATTTGGAAACGCAGCAGTATGAAGTGACCTATATCACAAACTTCACCGATGTGGATGATAAAATGATTCGCAAAGCCGAGGAGATGGCGGTTTCCGTCCCAGAGCTAGCCGAAACATTTATCGCGGCTTTCTTAGAAGATATCCACTCCTTAGGTGTTCATGAAGCCACTTTGAACCCGCGGGTAACTGAGAATATGCAAGAAATTATTGATTTCATTGCTGTGTTAGTGGAGAAGGATTTCGCTTACGAAGCTCGCGGCGATGTGTACTATCGGACATCTAAATTCACAGCATACGGCAAGCTTTCTAGTCAAAACTTGGATGAACTCCAGTACGGTATTCGTGTTGAAGTCGACGACCGGAAAGAAAATCCGCAGGACTTTGTCCTATGGAAAGCTGCGAAGCCAGGTGAGATTTATTGGGATAGCCCTTGGGGCCAAGGCCGACCAGGCTGGCATATTGAGTGCTCTGCCATGGTCCGCAAATATTTAGGCGAAACAATTGATATTCACGGAGGCGGGCAAGATTTAACATTCCCTCACCACGAATGTGAGATTGCTCAAACCGAGGCGGTAACGGGTCATCCAATGGCCAATTATTGGCTGCACAATGCGTTTCTTAATATCGACAACGAGAAAATGTCGAAATCGCTCGGAAATGGTATTCTGATCCGCGATCTCATTAAACAAATTAAACCACAAGTTTTCCGTTTCTTCATGCTATCTGCGCATTATCGGAATCCGCTAAATTTCAGTGATGAGAGCTTGAAGCAAGCAGCGAATGCGTTGGAACGAATTCAGAATGCCTACGATAATATGAAGCACCGTCTAGCTACAGCATCGGCAACAGGTGAAGTTGAAGCGGGAATTGCAGATAAACTGCAGGCGATTTCGAAACAATTTACAGATAAAATGAATGATGATTTTAATACGCCGGATGCGATTACCGCGGTGTTCGATCTTGTTGCGGAAGCGAACTTGTACTTACAACAGGAGCGGGTGAATGCGGACGCAGTGAAGCTCTACATGGAGCAGCTAGAAGCGTTCGATGTAACGCTCGGCATTCTTTCACAGCAAGCAGATGAATTACTGGATGAAGAGATCGAGCAGTTGATTATCGAACGTACGGAGTCGCGGAAATCGAAGAATTGGGCACGCGCGGATGAAATCCGTGATTTGTTGACGGAGAAAGGGATATTCCTTGAAGATACACCACAAGGCATACGCTGGCGCCGCAAATGATTGACTTGAACAATAATGCCGCCAACCTATTTGCGTTCCCACCATCCAAAAGTCCCAATTTATTAAATCCGCTAGTGCTGGCGTATATTGGAGATGCTGTCTATGAGGTTTATATCCGACAATATGTCATCTCAGGGGCTAATCATCGCCCGAACCATTTGCATAAAGCATCGACGGGGTATGTCTCCGCCAAAGCGCAGTCCAAATTGTTGACGGCGTTAATGCCAACGCTAACGGAAGAAGAAGTAGACATTGTGAAACGGGGACGTAATGCCAAGTCAGGAACAACAGCCAAAAACGCGGATGTGCTGGAATATCGGCACAGCACCGCGTTTGAGTGCTTAATCGGTTATTTATATTACAAACAATCCTTTGAGCGATTGAAAGAGATATTAGACTTCGCCATCACGTATGGTCAGAATCAGAAGTAAGACAGGAGTTCGCAAGAACCATAAAGCGTATGCTTACGATGCCAGTTTTTCTAGCGAAAAACTTTTAGGAGGAATTAAGATGGATGAAGATATTATCGGCGGGAAGCACTCCGTATTGGAGGCGCTCCGCGCAGGACGGACAATTAATAAAATATGGATTGCGGAGAGTGCTCAGAAGCAATTCGCAGGCCCGATCGTGGCAGAAGCCAAAAATCTAGGCATTATTGTCCAGTTTACGGACAAGCGTAAGCTGGATCAAATGGCAGAAGGGCTTCAGCACCAAGGCGTCGTTGCGCAAGTGGCTGCCTATGAATATGTGGAAGTAGAGGACATTCTAGCCAAAGCGAAAGAGCTCGGACAAGAACCTTTCATTCTGATTCTCGATGAAATCGAAGATCCGCATAACCTAGGATCCATTCTGCGTACAGCAGATTGTACGGGGGTTCATGGTGTGATTATACCGAAACGCCGTTCCGTTGGATTAACCGCAACTGTTTCCAAGACCTCTGCTGGTGCGGTAGAGTATGTACCCGTTGCACGCGTAACCAATATTGCCCAAACGATTGAGCAATTGAAAGAGCAAGGCGTGTGGGTAGCAGGCACGGATGTTTCAGCTGCTCAGGATGTGTATAAAGCCAACTTTACGATTCCGATTGCCCTAGTTATTGGGAACGAAGGTAAAGGTGTTGGTCGACTCATTAAAGAAAGATGCGACTTCTTAGTTAAGCTGCCAATGGCCGGACATGTTAATTCGTTGAATGCCTCCGTTGCCGCGGGTGTATTGATGTATGAGGTGGTAAGACAGCGCAATAAAAGTTAAAGAGGATGGAACAGATCCTAATTGTAGATGGCTACAACATTATCGGCGCCTGGCCTGAATTAAGTAAATTAAAGGATACCGACCTCGAAGGTGCCCGTGACGGGCTGATCCACATGCTTGCGGAATTTCAATCATTTTCGGGTATGAAAGTTTATCTTGTTTTTGATGCCTACATGGTACCAGGGCTCGGTAAGAAATATGTGCAGAACAAGCTGGCTGTGCTCTATACCAAAGAGAAGGAGACCGCAGATGAGCGAATCGAACGGCTGGTTACGAATCTGATGGGCCGGCGTAAGGAAATATTCGTGGCGACGTCGGATATGATCGAGCAACATGTCATATTTGGCAAAGGAGCGCTTCGCATGCCCGCCAAAGAATTGCTAGTGAAAATTAAGCAAAATCGTAAAGAGGTTCGAGAACGCATCGTGCCAGAGACGACAACGAAACGGAATCCATTCGAAGGCAAGCTGAGTGATGAGATGAAAGCGAAGTTTGAGCGATGGCGAAGAGGAGAGTAAATCCTCCAAATGCTAGAAATGGTGGGGTTCCCCGTTGACGGTGTGAGTTTTCATCATGTATACTTAACCTAACTTTTATAGTGAAATCTGGGTAGTCTTGCAGGCCGGAGGGATTGTTGGTGAGTGTCGACCTCAAAGAACTGAGAATGTACGATTATGACCTCAAGCCAGATGAAGACATTGTCGAAGCCGTCCGTGAAGGCAGTAGCGAAGCTTTGGAATATCTTATCAACAAGTATAAGAATTTTGTACGTGCCAAAGCACGTTCTTATTTTTTGATAGGTGCAGACCGAGAAGATATTGTGCAGGAAGGCATGATTGGTTTATACAAATCTATCCGCGACTTCCGAGGAGACAAGCTTGCTTCATTCAAAGCCTTTGCTGAACTGTGTATCACGCGGCAGATCATCACGGCGATTAAGACAGCAACTCGTCAAAAGCATATACCTCTTAATTCCTACGTGTCACTGGATAAGCCCATCTATGATGAAGATTCTGATCGTACGCTGCTTGATGTCATTAGCGGTTCCAGGGTCACTGACCCTGAAGAGCTAGTAATTAATCAAGAAGAGTTTACGGGACTTGAAGATAAAATGGGAGAAATTTTGAGCGACTTAGAGCGTAGAGTACTTATGCTCTATCTCGATGGCAGATCCTATCAAGAAATTGCTGTGGATCTCGATCGTCATGTGAAGTCAATTGACAATGCTCTCCAACGTGTCAAGCGCAAGCTTGAACGGTATTTAGAAGTTAGAGATTTGTAGAAATGCCCGTGCCGCTTGAGCTGTACGGGTCTTTTTCTTTGTTCGTATGTTTAGTAACTCTCGGGAGAGTCTATACTGGTGATACTCTTGCATTTGTGAGACTTCTACCTTGACACTCGGGGGGCAGTTGTGATAAAGTGTTTCAGGTAGCCCTAAAAGTCGCTTTCTTTTTGATGCGCTTAGAAGGGCTTTAATTAGAAAGTGTCTGTAGGAGGTGTACATCATGCGGGTCATCATCACATTAGCGTGCACAAATTGCAAACAAAGAAACTATGCATCCACTAAAAATAAGCGCAACAATCCCGACCGTATTGAGTTGAAGAAATATTGCAAATTTTGCAATGAACATACTGCTCATCGCGAGACTAGGTAGTTCTTTGGAGGTGTAGTTTGTGGCGTTCTTGGCTAGAATGAGACAAAGCTTCGGATCCACTTTTTCCTTCTTCACTGATAGTTGGTCAGAACTCAAAAAGGTCAAGTGGCCAAGTCGCAAAGAGATGACTACTTATACGCTCGTCGTTATAGGTACAGTAACTTTTGTTGCTATTTATTTTTTTGTGCTGGATCTAGGAATTTCTGAGTTGCTGCGCCTTGTTTTTAAATAAACAGGACTATAGGTGAATTTATTCATGGAAAAAAGATGGTACGTCGTACATACCTATTCAGGGTATGAGAACAAAGTGAAAGCCAACTTAGAGAAGCGCGTTGAGTCTATGGAAATGACGGACAAGATCTTCCGTGTGCTTGTGCCTATGGAAGAAGAACTGGTAAACAAAGACGGCAAGAAAAAAGTCGTCATGCGTAAAGTTTATCCAGGTTATGTCCTCGTGGAAATGATTCAAACCGACGACTCATGGTACGTAGTACGTAATACGCCAGGAGTAACTGGATTCGTAGGTTCTACTGGATCAGGCTCTAAACCAACGGCATTATTACCTGAGGAAGTTGAATCGATTCTGAAGCATATGGGAATGGAAGAACCGAAGGAAGTAATTGACTTCGAACTGAAAGAAACCGTACGCGTCAAGGTGGGTCCATTTGCAAACTTTGTTGGCTCTGTCGAAGAGATTATTGCCGATAAGGGTAAACTGAAGGTGCATGTCAACATGTTTGGTAGAGAAACACCGCTTGAACTCGATTTCGACCAAGTGGAAAAACTCTAAGCATGACAACCAAAAGGTTCGACCAGGTCTATTCCTTGGGATAGACCTACGTTAGTGGGATCGCTTAGATTCCTGAATAGTGAGACTTTGATTCGTCGAAGCTCCTATATTACTGCAAGGAGGTGTCTATCATGGCAAAAAAGGTTATTAAAATCGTGAAGCTTCAAGTTCAAGCTGCGAAAGCAAATCCAGCACCACCGATCGGTCCAGCATTGGGTCAAGCAGGTGTGAACATCATGGCTTTCTGTAAAGAGTTTAACGCTCGTACTGCTGATCAAGTTGGTCTAATTATCCCAGTTGAAATCACAGTTTTCGAAGACCGTTCCTTTACATTCATCACTAAAACGCCTCCGGCTGCAGTTCTTCTCCGCGTCGTTGCTGGTATCGCAAAAGGATCCGGTGAACCCAACAAAAAGAAAGTTGCAACTGTGAAACGCGCTCAAGTTCGCGAAATCGCTGAACAAAAAATGCCTGACCTAAATGCTGCATCCGTTGAGGCTGCAATGCGTATGGTTGAAGGTACTGCTCGTAGCATGGGAATCGTCATCGCAGATTAATTCCGCAAGGAATGCGACTGTGTAAGCTCGAAGCTTACAGAAATGTTTTCTACGAAAACATGGAAGTCGCTCGGTGGGAGGATTATCCGCTAATACCACTAAGGAGGATAAATATTATGCCTAAACACGGTAAAAAATACCGCGAAGTAGCTCAGCTTGTAAATGCTGAAACTTTGTACGATCCGTCAGAAGCAATCGAGCTTGTTAAGAAAACAGCTCCTGCTAAATTCGATGAAACTGTAGATGTTGCAGTTCGTCTGGGTGTAGACCCAAGAAAACAAGATCAGGCTGTTCGTGGTGTAGTTGTACTTCCACACGGTACTGGTAAAACAAAACGCGTTCTCGTATTTGCAAAAGGCGAGAAAGCAAAAGAGGCTGAAGCAGCTGGTGCAGATTTTGTTGGTGATGCAGACATGATCAACAAAATTCAACAAGGTTGGTTCGAATTCGATGTTTGCGTAGCTACTCCTGACATGATGAGCGAAGTTGGTAAACTGGGTCGTATCCTCGGGGGTAAAGGTCTTATGCCAAACCCTAAAGCAGGAACAGTTACTTTCGACGTTACTAAAGCTGTTCAAGAGATCAAAGCTGGTAAAATCGAATACCGTCTTGACAAAGCAGGCCAAATTCATGCTCCACTTGGTAAAGTATCTTTCGATGCAGACAAGTTGAACGAAAACTTCAAAGCATTGGTTGATGCACTTGTTAGAGCGAAACCAGCAGCGGCTAAAGGTGTATACCTGAAGAACATTGCTGTATCGTCCACAATGGGTCCAAGCGTACGTGTGAACCTGTCATCCTTCAGATAAGTAAAAGCTTCCAGTTGACTTCGGTTGCTGGGCGTGATACCCTATCAAAGGTCCTAAAAATGAATATGCAAACCGTAGACAGTAGGTGCCGAACGGCTTAATTTCCTACCGAGGTGTTATGATATATATAACGATTTCTTTGTACATCAAGGAAAAAGTGAACACATCATGCCTTCGTAGCGTCTACGAAGGCATTTCTTATTCATAGATAAGAAATGCTAATGCTCCTACTGTTTGCGATCTTGAAAGATAAATGCATAAGAAGTGAGGTGTACTATGGCAAACGCGAAAATTCTTGCAGAGAAAGAACTAGCAGTAGCTGAAGTGACTGAGAAGTTTAAAGCTAGTGCTTCTACAATCATAGCGGACTACCGCGGTTTGAACGTAGCTCAAGTAACACAGCTGCGCAAAACCTTGCGCGAAGCTGGTATTGAATTCGTAGTTCTCAAGAACTCGTTGGCTAGACGCGCATCGGCGAATGCTGAACTAAACGCATTGGATGAGTACCTAACAGGTCCAACTGCTATTGCTTTCAGCAAAGACGATCTAGTTGCTCCAGCGAAAATATTGACTGATTTTGCGAAAAAGAATGATAAATTGAGCGTAAAAGGTGGCGTGGTCGAAGGCCGCGTAGTTGGATACGATCAAATCAAAGCACTTGCAGAACTTCCATCCAGAGATGGTCTTCTCTCCATGTTGCTTAGCGTTCTTCAAGCTCCAGTTCGTAACTTTGCACTTGCTGTTAAAGCAGTTGCAGAGAAAAAAGAAGCTGAAGGTCAAGCTTAATTTTACCGCATTACGTGTTTTACAAACAAAAAAACTAATTTATTAATGATAATGGAGGTTTAACCATGAGCACAAATGCAACGATCCTAGAAGCAATCAAAGGCATGACAATCTTGGAATTGAACGACCTGGTTAAAGCAATCGAAGAAGAGTTTGGCGTTACAGCAGCAGCTCCAGTAGCAGCAGGCGTAGCAGCAGTAGCAGTTGAAGAAGCTCAAACTGAGTTTGACGTTATCTTGACAAGCGCTGGCGCTTCCAAAATCAACGTAATCAAAGTAGTTCGCGAAATCACAGGTCTTGGCCTGAAAGAAGCGAAAGACCTTGTTGACGGAGCTCCAAAAGCAGTTAAAGAAAAAGTTAGCCAAGAAGAAGCAGACGCTGTTAAAGCTAAGCTTACTGAAGCTGGCGCTTCCGTAGAAGTTAAGTAATTCTTTTTCTTAGGAAACCTCTTGAAGCTTGACTTCAAGAGGTTTTTTTCAACATTTAGCCTAGGTTTTTACCCTTAGGAAAGCCTTAGGAACGCACGTGGTTATTTGATTTTCCTATAGGTAGAAAAGGAGGGAATTCAAACGTGTCAGAGCATTATTACACACAACGGCCAACGGTAAAGAGCGATGTCCATACTACGCAAGAGATACTACGCGGTAAGACATTTACTTTTTTAACGGATGCGGGTGTGTTTTCGAAAAAAGGTGTCGATTACGGAAGTAAACATTTAATAGAAACGATGGAATTGCCGGAGGATGCGAGTGTTCTCGATGTGGGCTGTGGCTATGGACCGATGGGACTTAGTGCTGCGGTGATGTGCCCGAAAGGTCATGTGACAATGGTCGACATCAATGAGAGGGCAGTTGAGCTTTCAGTAGAAAATGCGCGGCGAAATGGTATTGCCAATGTCACGATTCTACAAAGCGATTTGTTGGAACAAGTGAAGGGTAAGAAATTTGACGCTGTTTTAACCAATCCGCCAATTCGCGCTGGGAAAGAAACGGTTCATCGGATTTTCGTAGAGGCATATGATTGTTTGAATGATGGAGGCTCAATATGGGTTGTGATTCAGAAGAAACAAGGAGCACCATCAGCGGTGAAAAAATTAGAAACCATGTATAGTGAAGTGGTTGAGGTTTCGAAGGATAAAGGCTACCGCATACTCAAGGCAATAAAGTAAGGTTCTTACGAATATACGTGGGAATTTGTTTGACTTGACATTTTAAATATGATATTATTAAAAAATGTCGGTATTAAGATGGGACACATGTCTTTAGTTAGTAAAAATGTCAAGTCTTTTTTTCAGCCAATATGCATGGAATTTGAACACCGAGGTATAATGTTTGAATTTTGGGAAATTCTAGCAGGATGAGAAGAGAATCTTGAAAAAGCCTTGTTGAATACAGAAAAAAACCTTCATCCATACAGTCGCTTAATTCGGACGGGCTCCACTAACGGAGGCGTCCTGAGTGTACGTAGGTCGAAGTTTTTCTTCTTTCTTTTTATTTATTGAGTAGAGTTGAGGGGTGAATGAAAGTTGGCGGGACATCTTGTTCAATTTGGACGACGTAAACGCAGGACTTATGCACGAATTAATGAGGTTCTGGGCATTCCAAACCTGATTGAAATCCAGCAAAAATCGTATGAGTGGTTTTTGGAAGAGGGACTTCGTGAGATGTTTCAGGATATCTCCCCGATTCAGGATTTTACAGGGAACCTAGTACTGGAGTTCATTGACTATAGCTTAGGCGATCCTAAGTATTCAGTTGATGAGTCCAAAGAACGCGACGTAACCTATGCGGCGCCGTTAAGAGTCAAAGTCCGTTTGATTAATAAGGAAACCGGTGAGGTCAAGGAACAAGAAGTGTTCATGGGGGATTTCCCTATTATGACTGATACGGGAACGTTCATTATTAACGGTGCGGAGCGTGTAATCGTCTCCCAGCTCGTTCGTTCTCCCAGTGTTTATTATAGCACGAAAGTGGATAAAAACGGCAAAAAAACTTACACAGCGACTGTTATTCCGAACCGTGGAGCATGGCTGGAGCTTGAGACTGATGCGAAGGATATCATCTATGTTCGTATCGATCGCACACGTAAAATTCCAGTTACCGTATTGCTTCGTTCATTAGGATTTGGCACGGATGCTGAGATTCTAGATTTGCTTGGCGATAACGAATATATTCGTAACACGCTCGATAAAGATAACACGGATTCTACGGAAAAAGCGTTAATCGAAATCTATGAGCGTCTTCGTCCAGGTGAGCCACCTACACTTGATAATGCAAGAAGCTTGATCGTTGCTCGTTTCTTTGATCCGAAGCGTTACGATTTGGCGAACGTAGGTCGCTACAAAATCAACAAGAAATTACACATCAAAAACAGATTGTTCAATCAGCGGTTGGCTGAAACTTTGGTGGATTCCGAAACGGGAGAAATCATTGCTGAAGCGGGACAATTATTGGATCGTCGTGTGCTAGATGAAATCCTTCCTTTTATCGAAAAAGGTGCGGGATATAAAGAGTTTACGATTCCTAAAGGTGTAACTGGCGCGGATACAATCCCTGTTCAGTGCATTAACGTGTATTCACCAACAGAAGAAGGCAAGGTAGTTAAGGTTATTTCTAACGGTGTTATTGATAAAGCTGTCAAAAACATCACGCCTGCCGATATCATTTCATCCATTAACTACTTTATTAACTTACTGCATGGTATTGGAAATACGGATGATATTGACCATCTTGGTAACCGTAGACTTCGTTCTGTAGGTGAATTGCTTCAAAACCAATTCCGTATCGGTTTGTCCCGTATGGAGCGTGTTGTTCGTGAGCGTATGTCGATTCAAGATGCTAATGTGATCACGCCACAAGCGTTAATCAACATTCGTCCTGTTATCGCGTCGATCAAAGAGTTCTTCGGTAGCTCCCAACTTTCTCAGTTTATGGACCAAACGAATCCACTTGCTGAATTGACGCACAAGAGACGTCTGTCTGCACTCGGACCCGGCGGTTTGACGAGAGAGCGCGCAGGGATGGAAGTTCGTGACGTGCATCACTCTCACTATGGCCGTATGTGTCCAATTGAGACGCCTGAGGGACCGAATATTGGTCTGATCAACTCCTTGTCTACGTTTGCCCGTATTAACGAGTATGGCTTCATTGAAGCTCCGTACCGTTGGGTAGATCCGAAGACAGGTTTGGTAACGTCACAAATCGCATACCTGACTGCGGATGAAGAAGATAACTACGTTATCGCGCAAGCGAATGCGAAATTGACGGAAGACAACAAATTCGTTGAAGACGCCATTATCGTTCGTTACAAAGATGATAACTTAACACTTCCGGTTGAACGTGTCGATTACATGGACGTTTCTCCGAAACAAGTTGTATCCGTTGCGACGGCGTTAATTCCGTTTCTTGAAAACGATGACTCCAACCGTGCGTTAATGGGTTCCAACATGCAACGTCAAGCAGTTCCACTTCTTATTCCTAAAGCACCGCTTGTAGGAACAGGTATGGAGCACAAAGTTGCTAAGGACTCAGGAGTATGTATTGTCTCCAAATTTGATGGAATTATTGAGAAAGCTGCTGCGAATGAAATTTGGCTGCGTCGTCAGGAAATGGTTGATGGCAAGCTAGTCAGCGGTAACATCGTCAAATATAAGCTTCACAAATTTATGCGTTCTAACCAAGGTACGTGCATTAATCAACGTCCAATTGTGAAAAAAGGTCAATTGATTAAAGCTGGCGATATTCTTGCAGATGGACCATCAACAGAACAAGGCGAATTGGCACTTGGGCGTAACGTAGTCGTAGCTTTCATGACTTGGGAAGGTTACAACTATGAGGATGCGATCTTGCTTAGCCAAAAACTTGTTAAAGAAGATGTGTACACATCCATTCATATCGAGGAATACGAGTCTGAAGCTCGTGATACGAAGCTAGGACCTGAAGAAATTACTCGCGACATCCCGAACGTAGGGGAAGACGCGCTTAAGAACCTTGATGAGCGCGGAATCATCCGTGTCGGTGCTGAAATCGGTGCTGGCGATATCCTCGTTGGTAAAGTAACACCTAAGGGTGTGACTGAACTGACTGCGGAAGAAAGATTGCTACACGCGATCTTTGGTGAGAAGGCTCGTGAGGTTCGTGATACGTCCCTACGCGTACCGCATGGTACAGACGGTATCGTTGTCGATGTGAAAGTATTTACGCGTGAGAACGGCGATGAGTTGCCTCCTGGTGTGAACCAACTCGTTCGTGTCTATATTGCTCAAAAACGGAAAATTTCCGAAGGCGACAAAATGGCGGGACGTCATGGTAACAAAGGGGTAGTAGCACGTATTCTGCCTGAAGAAGATATGCCTTTCCTTCCAGATGGTACGCCGGTTGAAGTCGTTCTGAATCCACTAGGGGTTCCTTCCCGGATGAACATCGGTCAAGTACTAGAAGTTCACTTGGGTATGGCTTCCAAGTATCTTGGTATTCATGCTGCTACACCGGTATTCGATGGAGCGCGTGAGTATGACGTATTTGATGCCATGGAAGAAGCAGGTATGCAACGCAGCGGTAAAACGATTCTGTATGATGGTCGTACAGGTGAGTCCTTCGAACGTGAAGTAACCGTTGGCGTGATGTACATGATCAAACTTGCACACATGGTTGACGATAAAATCCATGCCCGTTCCACAGGACCTTACTCGCTTGTTACTCAGCAGCCGCTGGGTGGTAAAGCGCAGTTCGGTGGACAACGTTTCGGGGAGATGGAGGTATGGGCGCTTGAGGCATATGGAGCTGCTTATACATTGCAAGAAATTCTTACCGTTAAGTCAGATGACGTTGTGGGCCGTGTGAAAACGTACGAATCCATTGTCAAAGGCGAGAATGTTCCAGAACCAGGTGTTCCGGAATCCTTCAAAGTTTTGATCAAAGAGCTTCAAAGTTTAGGTATGGATGTTAAAATCCTGTCTGGCGATGAAGAAGAGATCGAAATGCGCGAAGCTGATGATGACGACGAAGTGACGAGCGATAAATTAAACCTAAACATTGAGGGCTCCGAGCTTGGAGTCAACGAATAGTAACACCACAATAGAACGAGAACGATTCACTGTATAAGTGGGTTTAAATTTCTTAAAGGAGGGTTGCTCCTTGATGGACGTTAACAACTTCGAGTTTATGAAAATCGGCTTGGCATCACCCGATAAAATTCGCTCTTGGTCCCGTGGGGAAGTAAAGAAGCCGGAAACGATTAACTACAGAACCTTAAAACCTGAGAAAGAAGGTCTTTTCTGTGAAAAGATCTTCGGACCTACGAAAGATTGGGAATGTCATTGCGGTAAATACAAACGTGTTCGCTATAAAGGCGTTGTTTGTGACCGTTGTGGCGTTGAAGTAACCCGTCAAAAAGTACGTCGTGAACGCATGGGGCACATTGAACTTGCTGCTCCTGTATCACACATTTGGTACTTCAAAGGGATTCCAAGCCGTATGGGTCTTGCGTTAGATATGTCTCCAAGATCTTTGGAAGAAATTATCTACTTCGCATCCTACGTAGTAACGGATCCAGGTGATACACCACTTGAGAAGAAGCAACTATTGTCTGAGAAAGAATACCGTAGCTATCGCGAGAAATACGGCTATGCTTTCCAAGCAGGCATGGGTGCGGAAGCTGTCAAAAAGCTTCTAATCGATATTGATATCGAACGCGAGGTAGAAACACTTAAAGAGGAACTCAAAACAGCACAAGGTCAACGTCGTAACCGTGCGATTAAGCGTCTAGAAGTTATGGAAGCATTCCGTAACTCGAAGAACTTGCCTGGTTGGATGGTACTGGATGTACTTCCGGTTATTCCTCCTGAGCTTCGTCCGATGGTACAGCTTGATGGTGGTCGTTTTGCGACATCCGATTTGAATGACCTCTATCGCCGTGTTATTAACCGTAACAACCGTCTTAAGAGATTGCTCGACCTAGGCGCACCGGATATCATTGTTCAAAATGAGAAACGGATGCTTCAAGAAGCGGTTGATGCATTGATTGATAATGGTCGTCGCGGCCGTCCAGTAACAGGTCCAGGTAACCGTCCATTGAAATCCCTCAGCCATATGCTGAAAGGTAAACAAGGACGTTTCCGTCAGAACTTGCTCGGTAAACGTGTTGACTACTCTGGTCGTTCCGTTATCGTAGTAGGACCTAACCTGAAGATGTACCAATGTGGTCTTCCGAAGGAAATGGCGCTTGAATTGTTCAAGCCTTTCGTTATGAAAGAGCTTGTAAATAAAGGTTTGGCTCATAACATCAAGAGTGCGAAACGTAAAGTTGAGCGCGTAAGTCCAGATGTTTGGGATGTACTAGAAGAAGTAATCAAGGAGCACCCGGTTCTTCTGAACCGTGCACCGACGTTGCATAGATTGGGTATTCAAGCTTTTGAACCGATTCTGGTTGAAGGCCGTGCTATTAAACTTCATCCGCTTGTATGTACAGCTTACAATGCTGACTTCGACGGTGACCAAATGGCCGTTCACGTACCATTATCCTCAGAAGCACAAGCAGAAGCTCGTTTGCTCATGCTGGCATCAGGTAACATTTTGAATCCGAAAGACGGTAAGCCGGTTGTTACACCTTCACAGGATATGGTTCTGGGGAGTTTCTACTTAACAACGGATAATAAATTCGCTAAAGGTGCAGGTTCCATCATTAGAACCGTACATGAAGCAGTTTCTTCCTATCAATCGGGCAAAATGGCACTGCATGCGCGTGTAGCGATCCCTGCCAGAGCATTGAACAAAACAAGCTTCACAGAGAAACAACAAAACGCGATGTTAATTACAACGATCGGTAAAATCATCATGAATGAAATCTATCCAGCTGATTTCCCATTCATTAATGAACCGACCAAAACGAACCTCTTGAACGGCATTCCGGATGCACACTTTGTTTTTGAAAAAGGTGCGGATCTGAGAGCGATCATGTTGGAACGTGACGAAAACAAAGCGGTAGGTAAAGAGTACTTAGGATCGATTATTGCTGAGTGTTTCCGTAAGTATCACACGACGCAAACGTCCATGATTCTAGATAAAATTAAAGAGCTTGGGTTCACGTATTCCACCAAAGCCGGCATTACCGTAGCTGTCTCTGACGTTGTTGTTCCAACGGAAAAAGTAGCAATCCTTAAGGAATGTGAAGAGAAAGTACGCGTAGTTACGAATCAATACCGTCGTGGTTTGATTACAGATGAAGAGCGTTATGACCGCGTAATTGCGATTTGGAGTAAGGCTAAGGATGAAATCACAGAAATTTTGATGAAATCCCTAGATAAATACAACTCCATCTCCATGATGGTTGAGTCCAAAGCACGGGGTAACAAATCTCAGATTACACAGCTTGGCGGTATGCGTGGTTTGATGGCGAATCCATCCGGTAAAATTATGGAGTTGCCGATTAAATCGAACTTCCGTGAAGGTCTGACAATCTTGGAATACTTTATTTCCACGCACGGAGCGCGTAAAGGTCTTGCCGATACAGCACTTCGTACAGCGGATTCCGGTTACTTGACTCGTCGTCTCGTAGACGTAGCACAGGATGTTATCGTTCGTGAAGACGATTGTGGAACAGATAAAGGCTTTATGGTTAGCAAAATTCAAGACGGTAAAGAGGTTATTGAGGATCTCTACGATCGTATTGAAGGACGCTATGCTTATGAGACTCTTCGTAATCCACAAACAGGCGAAGTTATTGTTCAGCGTAACGAGCTTATCGAATCAGGTATTGCAGATAAAATTATTGAAGCAGGTATCGAGAAGCTTCAAATTCGTTCTGTTCTTAGCTGCCGCACCAATCATGGTGTTTGTAAGAAATGTTACGGTCGTAACTTGGCTACTGGTCAATTCGTTGAGGTTGGTGAGGCGGTTGGTATTATTGCCGCGCAATCCATTGGTGAGCCAGGAACACAGTTGACGATGCGTACGTTCCATACCGGTGGTGTTGCCGGAGACGATATTACACAAGGTTTGCCGCGTATTCAAGAGCTCTTTGAAGCACGTAATCCGAAAGGTCAAGCGATTATTTCCGAAATCGACGGTGTCGTTAAGGAAATTCGTGAAGCTAAGGATCGTCGTGAAATCGAAGTTCAAGGTGAAGCGGAATCCAAAGTATACGCAGTTCCTTACGGATCTCGTGTACGTGTATCGTTGAATCAACAAGTTGAAGCTGGTGACGAGTTGACGGACGGATCAATCGATCCGAAAGAAATGCTTCGCATCAAAGGTATTCGCGGCGTTCAGAACTATATTCTTCAAGAAGTGCAACGCGTTTATCGTAACCAAGGGGTAGAAATTAACGATAAACATATTGAAGTTATGGTTCGTCAAATGCTACGTAAAATCCGCATCGTAGACGCGGGCGATACAACGCTTCTTCCTGGTTCATTTGTTGATATTCATGAGTACGAAGCAGCAAATAAAGTTGCTTTGTTCGCTGGTAACGAGCCTGCAGTTGCTCGCCCAATCTTGTTGGGTATCACAAAAGCTTCACTTGAAACGGATTCCTTCTTGTCCGCGGCATCTTTCCAAGAGACAACTCGTGTCTTGACAGATGCAGCGATTAAAGGGAAAGTCGACCAATTATTAGGTCTGAAAGAGAATGTTATCATCGGTAAACTAATCCCTGCGGGAACTGGTATGCCAAGATATCGTAACATTCGAATTACAAACCCTAACGAAGTTGTCGTTCATGATGAAGATTTGGAAAAAGAAACAGTTGCCGTTGAGTAAATATATAAAGAGAAGAGGTAGCCACTTGATTTGGGGTGGTTATCTCTTTTTTATTTAAAAAGGTTCTTTGTACTACTAGAAACAATTAAACTACCTCTTGACACTCGCTTGGCAAAATGATAATATATCGAAGTGTGCCTAAGTCGATATTCTTTCCTTTCTTTGAAGGGGGTGCCTTATGTCTTATGAAATAGTCAAACAGGCGAAGAATAGATGTATTGGCACGAAGAAGGTTACAAAAACAGTCGAGCAAGGTAAGGCGATAGAAGTTTTTGTTTCTAAAGATGCAGATCCGCGATTGACGATAAATCTGGTAGCTCTCTGTACGCAGAAGGGTGTGCCTGTAACCTACGTAGATTCTATGAAGATGCTAGGTAAAGCATGTGGAATTGAAGTTGGAGCTGCGGTAGCAGCTGTTGTAAATGAATAAGTGCTAAAGACGTTTTTGTTGGTGGAGTAAGTTAGCTTAAGTACTAGTGACTTTGACAACTATCCATAACAAAGACTTTCTCTTTGCTCATTTATGACTCGCCTGGATCTGTGGGCTTGCAAGAAGTACATCATGTTATGAATGTAGGGAGGAGGTGGCGATATGCCAACAATTAACCAACTAGTACGTAAAGGTCGTCAAGCGAAGGTGGATAAGTCCAAATCACCAGCTTTACAAAAAGGTTTTAACGCTTTGAAAAGAGAAGCAACGGATTTGAGCGCTCCTCAAAAACGTGGTGTCTGCACGCGTGTAGGTACTATGACTCCTAAGAAGCCTAACTCCGCACTTCGTAAATATGCACGTGTTCGTTTGACGAACCGCGTAGAGGTGACAGCTTACATCCCAGGTATCGGTCACAACCTGCAAGAACATAGCGTTGTATTGATCCGTGGTGGTAGAATTAAAGATCTTCCAGGGGTACGTTATCACATCGTGCGTGGAGCATTAGATACTTCCGGTGTTAACAACCGTAAGCAATCCCGTTCCAAATACGGTACGAAACGTCCAAAAGTTAAAAAATAAGAGATAATAATCAGGAATGATTCTTATAAGAAAGGGGGATAACTATGCCTCGTAAAGGTCCAGTTACTCGCAGAGACGTATTGCCAGATCCAATTTATAATAGCAAACTAGTTACTCGTCTTATCAATCGTATTATGGTTGATGGAAAAAGAGGGGTAGCACAAACGATTCTATACAACGCTTTTAACCTCGTGAAAGATCGTACAGGTAAAGAGCCGATGGAAGTGTTTGAAGCTGCTATCAAGAACATTATGCCAGTACTAGAAGTTAAAGCTCGCCGTGTTGGTGGAGCGAACTATCAAGTGCCTATCGAAGTTAGACCTGACCGTCGTTCGACATTAGGTTTGCGTTGGTTGGTTAACTATTCCCGTCTTCGCGGTGAGAAGACGATGGAAGAAAGATTGGCTTATGAAATTATCGATGCTAGCAATAGCACTGGTTCTTCCGTTAAGAAACGTGAAGATACTCACAAAATGGCTGAAGCTAACAAAGCTTTCGCTCACTACCGTTGGTAGAATTCTAAAACAATTAACAGAAAGGAGACATAACGACCTATGGCTAGAGAGTTCTCCTTAAAAAACACACGTAATATCGGGATCATGGCTCATATCGATGCTGGTAAAACGACAACAACAGAGCGTATCTTGTACTACACTGGTAAAGTTCACAAAATCGGAGAAGTGCACGAAGGTGCAGCTACGATGGACTGGATGGAGCAGGAGCAAGAGCGCGGAATCACGATTACTTCCGCCGCTACAACTGCGCAATGGGAAGGTCACCGCATCAATATTATTGATACCCCAGGGCACGTTGACTTTACCGTTGAGGTAGAGCGTTCCCTTCGTGTGTTAGATGGAGCAGTTGGTGTATTTAGTGCGAAAGAGGGCGTTGAGCCTCAATCCGAAACAGTTTGGAGACAAGCTGATAAATACAATGTTCCACGTATTGCTTACGTAAACAAAATGGATATCATCGGTGCAGACTTCCTGCAAGTAGTTGAATCCATGCGTCAAAAACTTGGTGCAAATGCAGTAGCTATTCAACTTCCAATCGGTGCTGAGAATGAATTCAAAGGTATCATCGATTTGGTTGATCAAGTTGCTTATATGTACAAAGATGATCTTGGTAAGGATATCGAGAAAATCGAGATTCCTGCTGAGTTCACTGATCAAGTTGCAGAACTTCGTTTGGAACTAATCGAGAAAGTTGCTGAGCTTGATGAAGAGCTTACAATGAAATATCTCGAAGGCGAAGAAATCACTGTTGACGAGATTAAAGCAGCTCTACGTAAAGGTGTCTGCGAAGTTAAAATCTTCCCAGTTATCGTAGGGTCTTCTTACAGAAACAAAGGTGTTCAATTGATGTTGGATGCAGTAATTAATTACTTGCCATCACCACTTGATGTACCTGATATTAAAGGTGTACTTGACGATGGTACTGAAGTGGTTCGTAAGTCTGCTGATGATCAACCTTTCTCAGCGCTTGCATTCAAAATCATGACAGATCCTTTCGTTGGTCGTCTTACTTTCTTCCGTGTTTACTCTGGTACCTTGAACTCCGGTTCCTATGTCTCTAACGCGACAAAAGGAAAACGTGAGCGTGTTGGTCGTATTCTTCAAATGCATGCGAACGCACGTCAAGAGATCAGCATTGTATACGCTGGTGATATTGCCGCGGCTGTTGGATTGAAAGATACAACAACTGGTGATACACTTTGTGACGAGAAAAATCCAGTTATTCTTGAGAAAATGGTCTTCCCTGAACCGGTTATCCAACTTGCTGTTGAACCGAAGACGAAAGCCGATCAAGATAAAATGGGTATCGCATTGCAAAAGCTTGCTGAAGAAGATCCTACTTTCCGTGCTTCTACAGACGAAGAAACAGGACAAACAATCATCGCAGGTATGGGTGAGCTTCACCTTGAGATCCTCGTTGACCGTATGCTTCGTGAGTTCAAAGTAGAAACCAATGTTGGTAAACCACAAGTTGCTTACCGTGAAACATTCCGTGCAGCAGCTAAAGTTGAAGGTAAATTCGTGCGTCAATCCGGTGGTCGTGGTCAATACGGACATTGTTGGGTTGAGTTCGAACCGCAAGAAGCTGGCGTAGGCTTTGTCTTCGAAAACAAAGTTGTGGGCGGATCTATTCCTAGAGAGTACATCGCACCTATTCAAGCAGGTATCGAAGAGTCCATGAAGAATGGTGTAATCGCAGGATTCCCGCTTGTGGATATCAAAGCTACAGTTGTTGATGGATCTTATCATGATGTTGACTCCAATGAAATGGCGTTCAAAATCGCGGGTTCCATGGCACTTAAAGCAGCGAAAGAAAAATGTAAACCGGTTCTTCTTGAGCCAATCATGAAGGTTGAAGTTACTGTACCTGAAGAGTACATGGGCGATGTTATGGGTGACCTTAACTCCCGTCGTGGACGTATTGAAGGTATGGATAGCCGTCATGGAGCACAAGTCATTCGTGCTAAGGTGCCTTTGTCCGAAATGTTTGGATATTCCACAACACTTCGTTCAAGAACACAAGGCCGTGGCGTTTACTCTATGGAACTTTCACATTATGAAGAAGTACCTAAGTCCATTGCAGAAGAAATTATTGCAAAAGGCAAAGGCGCTTAATATAAAAATATTAGTCACTCTAAGGAGGAATCGTTTAAAATGGCAAAGGCTAAATTTGAACGTAACAAACCGCATGTTAACATCGGGACTATTGGTCACGTCGATCATGGTAAAACAACTTTGACAGCTGCAATCACAACTGTACTGTCCAAAAGATACGGTGGAGCTGCAGTAGCATTCGACCAAATCGATAAAGCACCAGAAGAGCGCGAGCGCGGTATCACAATCTCCACAGCTCACGTTGAGTACGAAACTCCTAACCGTCACTACGCACACGTAGATTGCCCAGGACATGCTGACTATGTTAAAAACATGATCACAGGTGCTGCTCAAATGGACGGCGCTATCCTAGTAGTATCCGCAGCTGATGGCCCTATGCCACAAACGCGTGAGCACATTCTTCTTTCCCGTCAAGTAGGCGTACCATACATCGTGGTATTCCTTAACAAATGTGACATGGTTGAAGACGAAGAGTTGCTTGAATTGGTTGAGATGGAAGTTCGCGACCTTCTTAACGAATATGAGTTCCCAGGCGATGATACTCCAATCATCCGCGGTGCAGCTCGTGAAGCTCTTGCTAACCCAGAAGGTCCTTGGGCTGACAAAATCATCGAGTTGTTCGAGCAAGTTGATACTTACATCCCAACTCCTGAGCGTCAAACAGACAAACCTTTCCTTATGCCAGTTGAGGATGTATTCTCAATCACTGGTCGTGGAACAGTTGCAACTGGTCGTGTTGAGCGTGGTACTGTTAAAGTACAAGAAGAAGTTGAAATCGTTGGTATCGCTGAAGAAACTCGTAAATGCATCGTAACTGGTGTAGAGATGTTCCGTAAATTGCTTGATTCCGCTCAAGCTGGCGACAACATCGGAGCATTGCTTCGTGGTGTTGATCGTAAAGATATCGAGCGTGGACAAGTTCTTGCGAAACCGGGTTCAGTTAAACCTCACACAAACTTCACTGCACAAATCTACGTTCTAACTAAAGAAGAGGGTGGCCGTCATAAGCCTTTCTTCACTGGTTACCGTCCACAGTTCTACTTCCGTACAACTGACGTAACGGGTATCATCTCCCTTCCAGAAGGTACAGAGATGGTTATGCCAGGTGATAACATCACAGTTACAGTTGAACTTATCAACCCAATCGCAATCGAAGAAGGAACACGCTTCGCGATTCGTGAAGGCGGACGTACAGTTGGTGCGGGCGCGGTTGCTACAATTCAAAAATAATCTCTCTTTGAGAGATAGAAACATCCATCGGTTAAACGATGGATGTTTTTTTGATTTAATAATTATGCGCGGCAATTCCGTATTATTAATCAAATGGTGGACTGGAAACAGAATGCAGTAGTTTTAATAATAATCTTCTATTATAATGTAGAAACGGATTGAGGAAACGACAGACGGGCATTAGTTATATAGAGGTGGAAATCACGTTCAAATAATTATGTGCACTTGCCTAATATTTCACTTGCTTTTCGTTTTAGAATTTTATATAATATAAAGCGTTGGTCTGTGACGTTGCGATGATGCGAAAGGTTGCCGACACACCAGGCCCCTTTGCCATGGGGATGGCTGTTGGAGAATTTTCGCGGAGTATGTCCGATAATAAATTGGGCGATAGAAGGAGGGACTTTTAAATGGCAAAGCAAAAAATTCGTATCCGTTTGAAGGCGTATGATCACAGAATTATTGATCAATCAGCTGAGAAAATCGTGGAAACTGCCAAGCGTTCCGGTGCAGGTGTATCCGGTCCGATTCCGCTTCCGACAGAGAAGCAAATCATCACGATTCTTCGTGCGGTGCACAAGTACAAGGATTCGCGTGAGCAATTCGAGATGCGTACGCATAAGCGTCTAATCGATATTGTGAATCCAACACCACAAACAGTTGATGCTTTGATGCGTCTGGACTTACCGTCTGGCGTTGACATCGAGATCAAACTGTAAAACAACTATAGAGTTAACAATGGAAGGAAATGAGGTGTCAACGATGAAAGGTATCTTAGGGAAAAAACTTGGGATGACACAGTTGTTTACTCCGGAGGGTAATGTTGTTCCGGTAACTGTCATTCAAGCAGGACCATGTGTGGTACTGCAAAAGAAAGATGTGGATAACGATGGTTATGAGTCGATCCAAATCGGTTTTGATGATGTAAAAGCTAGTCGTATCATTAAACCAGAGCTTGGCCATGCGAAAAAAGCAGGGGCAACTCCTAAGCGCTACGTTAAAGAAATTCGTGGCATTCAGTTGGGTGACTATGAAGTTGGTCAAGAGCTGAAAGCAGATCTGTTTGCAGAGGGCGAATTCGTTGATGTAACGGGTACTTCCAAAGGTAAAGGTTTCCAAGGTAACATTAAAAGACATAACCAATCCACTGGGCCAATGGCACACGGATCACGTTATCACCGCGGACCAGGTTCGATGGGTTCCATTCAAGCAAACCGCGTTCCTAAAGGTAAGAAATTGCCAGGACATATGGGTAACGAAACAGTAACACTACAAAATCTTCAAATCATTAAAGTAGATGCTGAGCGTAATGTATTGCTAGTTAAAGGTTCCATTCCGGGCCCTAAAAACAGCTACGTTAGCGTGAAGTCTGCTGTGAAAAAGTAAGAAAGGAGGAAGACAGATGCCAAAAGTAGCTTTATATAATGTAACAGGTGCTCAGGTAGGAGAAGTTGAACTGTCTGACGTTGTTTTCGGAATTGAACCTCACGTTCATGCGATTCACGAAGCTGTTCTTTTGCAACAAGCAGCTGTGCGTCAAGGGACTCACAAAACTAAAGGTCGTTCAGAAGTTCGCGGCGGTGGTCGCAAACCTTGGAAACAAAAAGGTACAGGTCGTGCTCGTCAAGGTAGTATTCGTGCTCCACAGTGGAAAGGCGGCGGTACCGTATTCGGACCAACTCCTCGTAGCTATGGTTTCAAATTACCAAGAAAAGTTCGTCGCTTAGCGATCAAATCCGCTTTGTCCTCGAAACTTATCGATAACAACTTGATCGTTCTGGATCAACTACAAATGAATGCGCCGAAAACGAAAGATTTCGTAGCGATTCTGAACAACCTGAAAGTAGACACAAAAGTACTAGTTGTAGGCGTTCCTAACGACTCCAATGTTGCTTTGTCTGCTCGTAATATCCCAGGTGTGAAATTTGTTGCTGCTGATGGAGTTAATGTTCTTGATGTCATGCTTTATGACAAATTGATCTTAACACAAGAGGCTGTACAGAAAGTTGAGGAGGTGCTTGCACAATGAAAAATCCACGCGACATTATCAAGCGCCCGATCATCACTGAGCGTACAAGCGACCTAATGGCTAACAAAAAGTATGTTTTCGAAGTGGATCTTCGCGCTAACAAAACAGAAATTAAACAAGCTATCGAAGCAATCTTCAAAGTGAAAGTTACAAATGTAAACACACTCAGAATGCCAGCTAAGCCTAAACGTTATGGCAAACACTCTGGTTACACTTCCATCTGGAAGAAAGCTATCGTGTCCCTAAGCGCAGAAAGCAAAGAATTGGAATTCTTCGAAACGGTATAACCCATTTCTTGAAGTAAGGAGGAAACAGAGTGCCAATTAAAAAATACAAACCAACCTCACCAGCTCGTCGTGCGATGTCGGTTTCTACTTTTGAAGAAATCACAACATCAACACCCGAGAAATCATTGCTTGCTCCATTGTTCAAGCATGCTGGTCGTAACAACCAAGGTAAAATTACGGTTCGTCACCATGGTGGTGGACACAAGCGTAAATACCGTATTATCGATTTCAAGCGTACTAAAGATGGAATACCAGGACGCGTTGCTACAGTTGAGTACGATCCTAACCGTTCCGCGAACATCGCATTGATTCATTATGCTGATGGCGAGAAAAAATACATCATCGCTCCTAAAGGTCTTAAAGTGGACGATCGTATCGTTTCTGGACCACAAGCAGATATCAAAGTAGGTAACGCTCTTCCATTGGAAAACATTCCAGTTGGTACAGTTATCCACAACATTGAGTTGAAGCCTGGTAAAGGTGCACAATTAGTGCGCGCAGCTGGTACGGAAGCTCAATTGCTTGGTAAAGAAGAATCATACGTAACAATTCGCCTTTCATCCGGTGAAGTTCGTAAAGTTCTAAAAGTTTGCCGCGCAACAATCGGTTCTGTTGGTAACGAAGATCACGAACTAGTGAAAATCGGTAAAGCAGGACGTAATCGTTGGAAAGGCAATCGCCCTCAAGTTCGTGGGGTTGTTATGAACCCGAATGATCACCCACACGGTGGTGGTGAAGGACGCGCACCAATCGGACGTAAATCACCTATGTCACCATGGGGGAAACCGACGCTTGGTTTCAAAACTCGTAAAAAAGGTAAAGCATCCGATAAATACATTGTACGTCGTCGTACGAAGTAATCTAGGATATATGAATTTTCTTGAGGTTCAAGGAAGGGAGGAACACCCATGGGTCGCAGCTTAAAGAAGGGTCCTTTTATCGATGGACACTTACTGAAAAAAGTAGAAGACTTGAACACTTCTGGCAAGAAACTAGTTGTCAAAACGTGGTCCCGTCGTTCTACAATTTACCCGCAATTCGTTGGTCACACTTTCGGAGTATATGACGGAAGAAAACACGTGCCAGTATATGTAACGGAAGATATGGTTGGGCATAAGCTTGGTGAATTTGCTCCAACACGTACGTATAAAGGTCACGATGACGATAAGAAAACCGGAAAACGTTAATTCATTTTTAACCGAGAGGAGGTACTACCATGCAAGCTAAAGCAATATTGAACCACGCTCGGATTGCTCCTCGTAAAGCAAAGCTAGTTGTTGACTTGATTCGGGGAAAAGCGGTAGGTGAAGCGATCGCAATTTTGCGTCATACACCGAAGGCAGCTTCTCCAATTCTGGAGAAACTATTGAATTCCGCAATTGCCAATGCAGAGCATAACTATTCATTAGATCCAAACAAACTTGTTGTTTCCGAGACTTTCGTAAATCAAGGACCAACAATGAAAAGATTCCAACAACGTGCAATGGGCCGCGCTAGCGCGATCAAAAAACGTACCAGCCACATCACAATCGTGGTATCTGAAAAATAAGGAGGGGTAACGTGTGGGTCAGAAAGTACACCCGATAGGTTTTAGAATTGGTGTCATTCGTGATTGGGAGTCCAAATGGTTCGCAGAAAAAGATTTCGGAACTCTGCTGCTTGAAGACGTCAAAATCCGCGAATACTTAAAGAATAAACTTAAAGATTCTGCAGTTTCCCATATCGATATCGAGCGCGCGGCTAACCGTGTTAACGTAACGATTCATACTGCTAAGCCAGGAATGGTTATTGGTAAAGGCGGAGCTGAAGTTGAAGTTATTCGTAACTACATCGCAGCTATGTCGAACAAAAAAGTTCATATCAACATTTCTGAAATCAAACACCCAGATCTTGATGCTATCCTAGTAGCTGAAGCTGTTGCACTTCAATTGGAGCGTCGTGTTTCATTCCGTCGTGCTATGAAGCAAGCTATGCAAAGAACAATGAGATCCGGAGCAAAAGGTATCAAAGTTGCAACTAGCGGACGTCTTGGCGGTGCTGAGATCGCTCGTACGGAAGGATATAGCGAAGGAACTGTTCCACTTCATACACTTCGTGCGGATATCGACTATGGTACGGCTGAAGCAGCCACTACTTATGGACGTATTGGTGTAAAAGTATGGATTTATCGTGGAGAAGTGCTTCCGACAGCTAAGAAAAAGGCTCAGCCGGAAGGAGGAAATTAAATCATGTTAGTACCTAAACGTGTAAAACACCGTAAAGAACACCGCGGTAACATGAAAGGTCGCGCTAAAGGCGGAACGGAAGTTGCTTTTGGCGAATATGGTCTGCAAGCGGTAGAACCGGCTTGGGTTTCCAACCGTCAAATCGAAGCAGCACGTATTGCCATGACACGTTACATCAAACGTGGCGGTAAAGTATGGATTAAAATTTTCCCAGCTAAACCAGTTACACAAAAGCCGCTTGAAGTTCGTATGGGTAGTGGTAAAGGTAGCGTGGAAAAATGGGTTGCCGTAGTAAAACCGGGCAAAATTTTGTTTGAACTAGCAGGTGTAAGCGAAGAGGTTGCTCGCGAAGCAATGCGTCTTGCAGCTCACAAGCTTCCAATCAAAACGAAGTTCGTGAAAAGAGAAGAAGTAGGCGGTGAAGCAAATGAAGGGTAGTGAATTCCGGAACTTAACCACTGCTGAAATCGAGCAAAAAGTTAATGGTTTTAAAGAAGAACTCTTTAACCTCCGTTTTCAACTAGCTACTGGTCAATTGGACAACCCGACTCAGATTCGTGATTTGCGTAAAGAGATCGCTCGTGCCAAGACTATTTTGCGTGAAAGAGAACTGGGTATTGGGTAACCAAATCTAGAAGGGAGTGTTCCTTAGATGACTGAACGTAACGATCGTAAAGTTCTGATCGGTAAGGTTGTCAGCGATAAAATGGATAAAACCATTGTTGTTGCTGTCGAAACTTACAAAAAACATGAACTCTACCACAAAAGAATCAAATCTACAAAGAAATTCAAAGCACATGATGAAAACAACCAAGCTAAGATTGGTGACACTGTGAAAATCAGTGAAACTAGACCGTTGTCCAAAGATAAAAGTTGGAGACTGGTTGAAATTCTTGAAGTGGCAGTTGTTATCTAATATTCTAGATATGAACCCCGAAAGGAGGGAATACGATGATTCAACCATTTACTCGTTTGGCTGTCGCTGACAACTCAGGTGCGAAACAATTAATGTGTATCCGCGTTTTGGGTGGTACTGGTCGTCGCGTTGGTCACATTGGTGATTTGATCGTATGTTCAGTAAAAGAAGCAACACCAGGTGGCGTTGTCAAAAAAGGTGACGTTGTTAAAGCAGTTATCGTTCGTACAAAGAGCGGAGCTCGCCGTAAAGACGGTTCATATATCTCATTTGATGAGAATGCAGCTGTTATCGTGAAAGAAGATAAAAGCCCACGTGGTACTCGTATCTTCGGACCAGTTGCTCGCGAACTTCGCGATAGAGACTTCATGAAGATCGTATCCTTGGCTCCAGAAGTTATCTAAGACGTGTTACGATGTTGTTTTCCAAAGCGGAGAACCCCAGGAGGTGTAGAAGCTAATGCCAAGACTTAAAAAGAGACTAGAATCTCATAACAATAAATTGCACGTGAAAAAAGACGATACTGTTTTTGTAATCACGGGCAAGGACAAAGGTAAGAAGGGCCGCGTTATCGCTGCTTACCCTCGTCAAAATCGTGTTCTTGTTGAAGGTGTAAACATGGTTAAGAAACATGCAAAACCATCCCAACTTAACCCACAAGGCGGTATCTTGAATCAAGAAGCTGCAATCCACGTATCTAACGTGATGCTAATTGATCCTAAGAGCGGCAAACCTACTCGCGTAGGATACAAAGTATTGGATAACGGAACGAAAGTTCGCATTGCGAAAAAATCCGGCGAAGTTATCGACTAATACACACATGTATGGAAAGGAGGCAATTGAGTCATGGCAGTAAGATTGAAAGATCGTTATTTGAACGAAATTACGCCTGCATTAATTCAAAAGTTCAACTACTCAACAGTTATGCAAGTGCCGAAAATCGAGAAAATCGTTATCAACATGGGTGTTGGTGAGGCTGTATCGAACTCCAAAGTACTTGACACTGCAGTAGAAGATCTTCAAAAGATCTCTGGTCAAAAACCGGTTGTAACAAAATCCAAAAAAGCAATCGCGGGTTTCAAACTTCGTGAAAACATGCCGATCGGCGCGAAAGTAACTCTTCGTGGTGAGCGCATGTACCACTTCTTGGATAAATTATTTAACGTATCACTTCCACGTGTACGTGACTTCCGCGGTATCTCCAACAAAGCATTTGATGGTCGTGGTAACTACACGCTTGGTTTGAAAGAACAACTCATTTTCCCTGAAATTGAGTATGATAAAATCGATAAAGTTCGTGGTATGGATATTGTTATCGTAACGACGGCTAAGTCCGACGAGGAAGCTCGCGAGCTTTTAACACAACTCGGAGCGCCTTTCGTAAAATAGGTTACCAGTCGTACCTATCAGGAGGTGTTATATTAAGTGGCAAAAACTTCGATGAAAGTCAAGCAGCAACGTACCCCGAAGTTTAAAGTGCAAGCATACACACGTTGTGAGCGCTGCGGGCGTCCGCATTCAGTGCTTCGCAAGTTCAAAATTTGTCGGATTTGTTTCCGCGAATTAGCACACTTGGGTCAGATTCCAGGCGTGAAAAAAGCAAGCTGGTAATCACCCTATTTTCGGGAAGGAGGTTTACACAAAATGGTCATGTCAGATCCAATTGCAGATATGCTAACACGCATTCGTAATGCGAACATCGTACGTCATGAAACAGTTGAAATCCCTGCATCAAAAGTGAAAAGGGAAATCGCTGAAATCCTTAAAAAAGAAGGATTTATCCGTGATGCTGAGTACGTTCAAGATAGCAAACAAGGTATCATTCGTTTGTTCCTGAAATACGGTTCAAACAATGAGCGTGTTATCTCTGGTTTGAAAAGAATTTCGAAACCAGGTCTACGCGTTTATACAAAATCACAAGAAGTCCCTCGTGTTCTGGGCGGATTAGGGATTGCCATCATCTCCACGTCTCAAGGAGTTATGACGGATAAAGATGCTCGTCAATCCAAAGCTGGCGGAGAGGTTATCTGCTACGTTTGGTAATACAATTGTAATTGAATGGAGGTGCAAACATGTCTCGTATTGGTCGTAAGCCAATCACCATTCCAAGTGGTGTAAATGTAACACTAGACAATACTCAAATCACGGTAAACGGTCCTAAAGGATCCCTGTCCCGTGAACTTCATAAAGATATGAAAGTAAGTGTTCTAGAAAACGAGATTTCTGTTGAGCGTCCTTCCGATAACAAGCTCCACCGTTCCCTGCATGGTACAACACGTAGTGTTGTTGCCAACATGGTAAGTGGTGTTACGGAAGGGTTCACGAAATCGTTGGATCTAGTAGGCGTTGGTTACCGTGCAAACAAAAGCGGTGACAAATTGGTTCTCAACGTTGGGTACTCCCATCCAGTTGAAATCAACCCTGAGAACGGTATTGAGTTCGATGTTCCAACGAACACGAAGATCATCGTTAAAGGTATTGATAAAGAGCTAGTTGGCGCAATGGCAGCGAAAGTTCGTTCCGTACGTGAACCAGAACCGTATAAAGGTAAAGGTATCAAGTATGAAGGCGAACGTATTCTTCGTAAAGAAGGTAAAGCTGGTAAGAAGAAATAAGATCGAAAGATCGCGGGTAATAGCTAAGAGTTTTCGAATGAAAACTTGCTACGTAAGCATAAGCCTCGCATCATAAGATGATGAAAGGAGTGTAAGTATAGATGATTACTAAAAGCGATAAAAATAAAGCTCGTCTGAAAAGACACCTTCGTGTTCGTAAGAAAATTGAAGGTACAACTCTTCGCCCACGTTTGAACATTTTCCGTTCATCCAAACATATGTATGCTCAACTAATCGATGATACAACTGGTGTAACAATCGTTGCAGCTTCGACTCAAGATAAAGAGCTGAAAAGTGAAATTGGTAACGGTGGTAACGTTGAAGCTGCTCGTAAAGTTGGCGCATTAATCGCGGCACGTGCGAAAGAAAAAGGTTTAGACAAAGTGGTTTTTGACCGCGGTGGATACCTTTATCATGGACGTGTTCAAGCATTAGCTGACGCAGCTCGTGAAGCTGGTCTTGAATTCTAGAATACATTAATAAGGAGGTAAAAGACTTGCGTGTAGATCCTAATACTTTAGAGCTAACAGAAAAAGTCGTAAATATTAATCGCGTAGCTAAAGTAGTAAAAGGCGGACGTCGTTTCAGCTTCAGCGCACTTGTTGTCGTTGGCGATGGCAATGGCTGGGTTGGTGCAGGAATCGGTAAAGCTTCCGAAGTTCCAGATGCAATCCGTAAAGGAATTGAAGATGCGAAAAAGAACTTGATTCATGTTCCTATCGTAGGCACTTCGATTCCTCACCTTGTTACTGGTAAATTTGGCGCAGGACGCGTTCTATTGAAACCAGCATCCCAAGGTACAGGAGTTATCGCAGGCGGACCAGTTCGTGCAGTACTTGAACTTGCTGGTGTAGGCGATATCTTGACAAAATCCCTGGGTTCATCGAACTCCATGAACATGGTTAACGCAACGCTTGAAGGCTTAAGCCGCTTGAAAAAAGCGGAAGAAGTTGCAAAGCTTCGCGGTAAATCTGTTCAAGAGCTATTAGGTTAGGAGGGGTAAACATGGCTAAACAATTACAGGTTACCCTAAAACGCAGCTTGATCGGCCGTCCTGAAACGCAACGCATTACTGTGAAAACACTTGGTCTTCGTAAAATTAACCAAACTGTTCTTCACCAAGATAATGCTGCAATCAGAGGTATGGTTAATCAAGTAAGCCATTTGGTAGAAGTTAAAGAAATCGAAGCATAGAATACGAATTTAAGATCTAGAGGAGGTGTGCAACGATGAAGTTACATGAGCTAAGTTCTGCTACAGGTTCTCGTCACACTCGTAAACGTGTTGGCCGTGGTACAAGTAGCGGCATGGGTAAAACATCAACTCGCGGGCATAAAGGTCAAAACGCACGTTCCGGTGGAGGCGTTCGTCCTGGATTCGAGGGTGGACAAAACCCATTGTACCGTCGTTTACCTAAACGTGGATTCACGAACCGTTTCCGTACGGAGTACGCGATCGTTAATCTTGAAGATTTGAACAATTTCGCAGCTGGTACCGAAGTTACTCCAGAAGTATTGATGGAGACTGGTATTGTAAAGGCTCCTAAAGACGGAATTAAGATTTTAGGAAACGGTGAAATCACAGTAAAATTAACCGTTAAAGCGAATAAGTTCTCTCAATCAGCGATTGAGAAAATCCAAGCTGCCGGCGGTCAAACCGAGGTGATTTAATGTTCACTACCATAGCCAACATCTTCAAAGTAGAAGATTTACGCAGAAGGATTCTCTTCACGCTTATCTTGCTAATCGTCTACCGTTTGGGCGCATTCATTCCGGTCCCAAACATTAATACAGATGTTCTGAAACTTCAAGATCAAGCGAATCAGAGCGATGTCTTTGGTTTGCTTAACACGTTCTCCGGCGGTGCGCTCTTCCAATTCTCCATCTTCGCGATGGGAATTATGCCTTATATCACGGCTTCGATCATTGTTCAGCTTTTGTCCATGGATGTAATCCCGCGCTTCGCGCAATGGGCAAAAGAAGGAGATGTCGGAAGAAAGAAAATGACGCAGGTGACTCGTTACGGTACGATTGTTCTAGGGTTGATTCAAGCATTCGGTTTATCAATTGGATTTAACCGCCTTTACAGTGGTCTAGTCATTGATTCCGGATTTACAACTTTCGCATTAATCGCTATCGTGTTGACCGCTGGTACAGCTTTCTTGATGTGGCTAGGTGAGCAAATCACGGAGTATGGGATTGGTAACGGTATTTCCATTATCATCTTTGCTGGGATCGTTTCTGCGATTCCAACAAGTATTCAGCAAATCTACAAATCACTCTTTGCAACCGATGGAGCATTATTCCTGAATATTGTAAAGCTAATCATTATTGCATTAGTTGTTATCTTGATTATTGCTGGCGTTATATTCGTACAACAAGGTGTTCGTAAGATACCTGTACAATATGCTAAGCGAGTAGTTGGCCGTAAAATGTATGGTGGGCAAACAACACACATTCCACTTAAAGTGAATGCTGCTGGTGTTATCCCTGTAATCTTCGCATTATCACTTTTGATGTTTCCTCCAACCATTGCAAGTTACTGGAGAGGGAATGTTGTTGCAGAATGGATTATTAACAATTTGAGTATAAACCAAACTGCACCATTAGCGATTGTACTTTATGTACTGCTGATTATTGGTTTCACCTACTTCTACACCTTCGTACAAATTAATCCAGTTCAAATGGCTGATCAGATGAAGAAAAATGGCGGATACATACCTGGTATCAGACCAGGTAAAACTACGTCGACTTATCTGACACGCGTAATGACTAGAATTACTCTTTCTGGAGCTCTGTTTCTCTCAGCAATTTCTATTCTTCCAATGTTATTTGGAGGACTTGCTGGTTTGCCTAGTTCGGTTCAAATAGGTGGTACATCTTTACTTATCGTAGTAGGCGTTGGTCTTGAGACAATGAAGCAAATCGAGAGCCAATTGATTAAGCGTCATTACAAAGGGTTCATCAATAAATAGCTAATAGGTTCTGATGGGGCAAGTTCTGCGACATCGGCACCTATTGTGCTGTTCGTAATGCCGAGTGCGATGGGGAGGTTTTAATTGTGAACGTAATATTTATGGGGCCTCCTGGTGCAGGCAAAGGTACGCAAGCAGAGAAAATCGTTTCTGAATTTCAAATTCCTCATATCTCTACAGGCGACGCATTTCGCGCAGCAATGAGCCAAGGTACTCCAATGGGTATCGAAGCTAAAGGGTATGTGGATAAGGGACTTCTTGTTCCTGATGAAATAACGAACGGAATTGTGAGAGAGCGTCTTGCCCAGCCGGATTGCGATAAAGGATTTTTGCTTGATGGGTTTCCTAGAACGGTAGCTCAAGCAGACGCATTATCTGAAATTGTAGATTCACTTGGTAAGAAGATTGAAGTCGTAATCAATCTTGCTGTTGATCGCAGTTATCTGTTGGCACGACTAACTGGCCGAAGAATTTGTAAATCCTGTGCTTCTACGTATCATGTCATCTTCAACCCACCTCAGCAAGAAGGCGTATGCGATAAATGTTCCGGTGAGTTGTACCAACGATCTGATGATACGGAAGAGAAAGTCGGAACACGTTTGGATGAATACATCAACAAAACGGCTCCGCTTCTGGATTACTACCAAAAGAGGGAATTATTGCGTGAGGTTAACGGGGAACAAGACATTCATGCGGTAACCGAACAAATTAGCTCACTGCTACGAGGTCTAGCGTAATGATCATTTGTAAGTCCGAGGTTGAACTAGACCTAATGCGAGAAGCTGGTCGTATCGTAGCCGAAACGCACCGCTTATTGGCAAGGGCGATTCGTCCGAACATTACAACGAAAGAACTTGATCAGATCGCAGAGGAATTCATTCGCAGTCAGGGAGCAATTCCATCTTTCAAAGGTTACAATGGTTTTCCTGGGAGCATTTGTGCTTCAGTCAACGAAGAATTAGTTCATGGTATTCCTGGTCCAAGAAAGCTAGTTGAGGGTGACATTATCAGTATTGATATTGGCGCTCAATATAAAGGTTATCATGGAGATTCTGCTTGGACATATCCTGTCGGTGAAATTTCTGAAACTGCTCAGCGTTTGTTGACAGTAACTGAAGAATCACTCTATCGAGGCATTGCAGAAGCTAAACCGGATGCTAGACTCTACACGTTGTCGCATGCAATCCAAACTTGTATTGAAGACGCAGGCTTCTCCGTGGTTATAGAGTATGTCGGTCATGGTATTGGAACGGATCTTCACGAAGAACCCCAAATTCCGAACTATGGTATACCTGACAAAGGTCCTCGACTCAAACCAGGCATGGTCCTAGCCATTGAACCCATGGTGGTTGTTGGCGAAAGATTTGTCCAAACACTCGAAGACGATTGGACTGTCGTCACTACGGATCGTACTTTATGTGCTCATTTCGAACATACGGTTGCTATAACGGCAGGTGGTTATGAAATATTAACTTTGCCTAGATCGTAGGTGAACTGAGTGGATAGTAAGATTCCGCAAGTGGGTCAAATCGTAAAGGTGCTTCGCGGTAGAGATCCCGGAGAATATGCGGTCGTGATTGGGTTTGTGGATCATCGTTTTGTCTGGCTTGCCGACGGCGATCATCGCAAATTCGATCAGCCGAAAAAGAAGAACCTGAATCATCTTCATTTACAAGAAACGATTAGCAGTGAAGTAGCGTCAAGCATTAGGGAAACAGGTCGTGTGACTAATGGGAAATTGCGCTTTGCAATCGCCAAATTCGTTGAACTTATGCAAGTTGAAGCACAAGAGAAAGGAGAATGACTGTGGCCAAAGAAGATGTAATTGAAGTAGAAGGTACAGTGATTGAACCTCTTCCGAATGCAATGTTTAAAGTTGAATTGGAAAATGGTCATAAAATCCTAGCCCATGTTTCAGGAAAAATCAGAATGCATTTTATCCGCATTTTGCCTGGAGATAAGGTTACCGTAGAATTATCGCCTTATGATTTGACGAGAGGCCGTATAACCTACCGTTTCAAATAAATGTTCGGCTTAGAAGTAATACTCTCTCAAGACGTATGCTTACGAAGCAAGTTTTCTAACGAAAACGCAACATGGTCGCTTACGATGAAAAGGAGGGCTTAAAATGAAAGTAAGACCGTCAGTAAAACCGATTTGTGAGAAATGTAAAGTTATTCGCCGTAAAGGTAAAGTAATGGTAATTTGTGAAACACCTAAGCACAAACAAAAACAAGGTTAAAAGGAGGTGCATTCTGTAGATGGCACGTTTAGCTGGAGTTGACTTACCTCGTGACAAACGAGTTGTAATCGCGTTGACTTACATTTTCGGTATCGGCACTACAACTGCTCAGAAAATCATTGCTTCCACAGGTATCGATGCGAGTACTCGCGTTCGTGACTTGACTGAAGATGAAGTGAGCAAAATCCGTGATGTAATTGACAAAACCCTTAAAGTAGAAGGCGATCTTCGCCGTGAAATTTCCCTTAACATCAAACGTCTAATCGAAATCGGATCCTACCGTGGTCTTCGTCACCGCCGTGGTCTTCCTGTTCGTGGTCAACGTACTAAAACGAATGCTCGTACACGTAAAGGTCCTCGTCGTACAGTAGCTAATAAGAAGAAATAATAAAGGGGGTTAGAGCTAATGGCAAAACCTAAAAAAGTCGTCCGTACGAAACGTCGTGACCGGAAAAATATTGAGAGCGGTGTAGCACACATCCGTTCAACATTTAACAACACGATCGTAACGATCACGGATCCGCATGGTAACGCAATTTCTTGGGCAAGTTCAGGAAACCTTGGATTCAAAGGTTCCCGTAAAAGTACTCCTTTCGCAGCACAAATGGCAGCTGAAAAAGCAGCTAAAGCAGCAATGGAGCATGGCTTGAAAACAGTTGAAGTTATGGTTAAAGGTCCAGGCGCTGGCCGCGAAGCAGCTATCCGCTCTTTGCAAGCAGCAGGTCTTGAAGTAAACCTGATTAAAGACGTGACGCCGGTTCCTCATAATGGCTGCCGTCCTCCAAAACGTCGTCGCGTATAATTCAGGATCACTTTGTAGTATAATTATTCTAAAATCGTGAATAATGGTTTGAAGGATAGGCATACTATGAAATTTTCAACGAAGTATCCAGAGGGAACCGACGTATTGAATGGAGGGTACATTTCATGATCGAAATCGAAAAGCCAAAAATAGAAACTGTAGCATTAAGTGAAGATGGCGCTTATGGTAGATTTATCATTGAGCCATTGGAGCGTGGCTACGGTACAACCTTAGGAAACTCACTACGTCGTATCTTACTGTCCTCCTTACCGGGGGCAGCTGTAACCTCTGTCCAAATCGATGGCGTTTTGCACGAATTTTCAACGATTCCTGGCGTGCTTGAGGATGTAACGGAAATTATCCTCAATCTGAAAGGTCTATCGTTGAAGATTCACTCCGATGAGGAGAAAGTGCTAGAAATTGATGCAGAAGGAGAAGGTAATATTACTGCGGCTGATATCCGTGGTGACAGTGATGTTGAAATCCTTAACCCGGATTTGCATATCGCTACCTTGTCTCCAGATGCACGTCTTCACATGAGGATTCATGCGGGCAGAGGGCGCGGTTACGTCCAATCAGACAAAAATAAGCATGAAGAGCAACCGATTGGAGTAATTCCAATTGATTCGATCTACACGCCTATTACTCGGGTAAACTACGCAATTGAGAATACTCGCGTCGGCCAAGTGACTAACTATGATAAGTTGACCCTCGAAGTGTGGACCGATGGAAGTATTCGACCAGAAGAAGCAGTAAGCTTGGGCGCGAAAATCTTGACTGAGCATTTGAACTTGTTCGTCGGTTTAACGGATGAAGCAAAAGATGCTGAGATCATGGTTGAGAAAGAAGAAGATAAGAAAGAGAAAGTTCTTGAGATGACCATTGAAGAACTTGACCTTTCCGTTCGTTCTTACAACTGCCTCAAACGTGCAGGGATTAATACCGTACAAGAGCTGATTACCAAAACAGAAGAAGACATGATGAAAGTTCGGAACTTAGGCCGTAAATCACTTGAAGAAGTTCAAGAGAAGCTCGAAGAGCTGGGATTGGGTCTACGTACTGAGGAATAATCTTGTCAGAAGGAGGTTAACTCAATGAACTACAGAAAATTGAACCGCGATTCCAGTAATCGTAAAGCATTATTTCGTGATCTGGTAACGGATCTGTTCATACATGAGCGCATTCAAACAACAGAAGCAAAAGCTAAAGAAATTCGTTCAATCGCTGAGAAGTTAATTACTCTTGCGAAACGCGGAGATCTTCATGCACGCCGTCAGGTTGCTGCTTTTGTTCGTAGAGAAGCTGCTAACGAAAATCAAGATGCGATTCAAAAACTATTCTCTGAATTGGCACCACGTTATTCCGAGCGTCCAGGCGGATACACTCGTATCCTTAAACTGGGACCACGCCGCGGTGACGCAGCACCAATGGTTTACCTAGAGCTAGTAGATCGCGCATAGAAGACGGATGGGAAAGGGTGGACGGAATCACTAGATTCTGGTGAAGCCCTTTTTTTGCAGTCTTGGATCGCATTCTAGTGATGAGAGATGCGTAAGCAACTCAGACTAGGTAGAAAGGATGACTCATGGAGGAACAAGCCTTGAGAAATCTACGTTTTACCATAAGCTATGATGGCACATCTTATTCTGGTTTTCAGATACAACCTAGATCTGACACAGTACAATATCGGTTAGAGCAGGCTGTTTTTCTGTTGACAGGTGAGACGGTGAAAGTCATTTCATCAGGGCGTACAGATGCCGGTGTTCATGCAAAAGCGCAGGTTATTAATTTTGCAACGAGTTCTAAGATTCCAGTGGAACGTTGGTGTTTAGCTCTAAATGCTAGACTACCCAGGGATATCGTCGCGCATACGGCGGAAGAAGTCCTTCCTACTTTTCACTCTCGCAAAGCCGCGAAACGTAAGACATACTGTTATACGATTCGTTCGGCGCGCTTCCCTGATGTCTTTCACCGCAACTTCGAGTATCATCACCCCACACATTTAAATGTGGAAGCCATGAGAGAGGCGCTCCCTTGTTTGCTAGGTGAGCATGATTTTACTTCGTTTTGCACAGTGAGAACGGATAAGGAAATCAAAGTGAGAACCTTGTATGAGGTACGTATGGAGACGGAAACCGATGAGTTGTTGGCGACAGGTAAAGTAGAACGTATCCGGTTGATCATAACGGGCAATGGTTTTCTTTATAACATGGTGAGGATCATCATAGGGACGTTGATACAGATCGGCGAGGGTAAGAGGCCACCTAGTGACATGCTGCGTGTTCTCGAGGCCAGAGACCGTTCTCAAGCGGGTCCTACAGCTGAAGCCATGGGATTAACCTTGTGGAAAGTCGACTATTAAAAAGTTATCATCACCACTTGATTCTTAAGACATTATCGTGTAAAATATAACTTGGCGTTTCGTGATCGGCTACCCCACAGCCCCTGATCACAAATGACCGATAACCATCCATCGCTTATGTTGAATTAACAACTATAACTTATGTATTTCAGATATATTTTTAGGAGGATTAAGCATGCGCACCACATATATGGCTAAGCCAAATGAAGTAGAGCGTAAATGGTACATTGTTGACGCTGCAGGCCAAACACTTGGCCGTCTTGCAAGTGAAGTTGCTAGCATTATCCGCGGTAAGCACAAACCGGAGTTCACTCCACACGTAGATACTGGTGATTTCGTTGTTGTTATCAATGCTTCCCAAATTAAGCTTACTGGTAAGAAAATGCAAAACAAAATGTACTACCGTCACTCTATGTACCAAGGTGGTTTGAGAGTGACATCCGCTCAGGACTTACTTAACACTAAGCCTGATCGTATGATCGAATTCGCAGTTCATGGTATGCTTCCTAAGAACCGTCTAGGCGACAGCTTGAAAACTAAGCTTAAAGTCTACGGTGGAGCAGAGCATCCGCACCAAGCACAACTACCAGAAGTCTGGAATCTTCGCGGTTAATATAAGGAGGAACGTTTCGTGGCACAAGTTCAATATTATGGAACGGGTCGTCGTAAACATTCGGTAGCGCGTGTTCGCTTAATACCGGGTGAAGGACGCATCATTATCAATAAACGTGATCTAGATGAGTATTTCGGTCTAGAGACGTTGAAGCTAATCGTTAAACAACCACTTGCTCTAACTGAAACTATCGGTCAATACGATGTTCTAGTTCTTGCTAATGGCGGCGGCATCAGCGGACAAGCTGGAGCAATTCGTCACGGTATCTCCCGTGCATTGTTGAAAGCTGATCCGGAATATCGTGGATCCTTGAAAAAAGCTGGATTCCTAACACGTGATTCCCGTATGAAAGAGCGTAAAAAATACGGATTGAAAGCAGCACGTCGTGCTCCTCAATTCTCCAAACGTTAAGATCGTGTGCCTCTGGCACTCAAGGAAAACCTTTTCGGCTTATGGCTGGGAAGGTTTTTCTTTTTTTTATTATAGAATAGTCCAAAATTGACTTTAGAAAATAAGTTAATACCAAAATGATAAAAAGTCATTGACACCTTCTAGAAGTCGGATATAATGAAAATATAAATCATACAATATCAGTCGGGATTATCGACTATTGGAGGAATCGTACGATGAATCTATTTGAAAAAGAAGCGTTCGTTACGAAAGCTGCGGAAGAATTTGAAAATCAATCGCCTGAAGCCATATTGAAATTAGCTGTTGATACGTTCGGAAGATTAACCCTTGCTTGTAGTTTTGGTGCTGAAGATGTTGTGCTTGTCGACATGCTTCAGAAGATTAACCCGAATGTAGATATTTTTTACCTAGATACGAATGTGCATTTTGACGAAACTTATGAAACAAAAGATCGTCTAGAGAAACACTACGGTACGAAATTCGTTCAAGTATTGCCTAAGCTAACGCTTGAAGAGCAAGCGGAGAAATTTGGCGATGAGCTTTGGAAGAGTGACGCGAACCAATGCTGTAACATTCGTAAAGTTGATCCATTGACTGACATTCTTAAAAATTATGATGCTTGGATTACGGGCATTCGCCGCGATCAAGCGCCTACTCGTGCTAATGCTAAAAAAGTGGAGTATGATGTGAAGTTTGGTCTAATCAAATTCAATCCACTTGCAGGTTGGACATCTGAAGATGTATGGCAATATATTCGCGACAACGATGTTATCTACAATCCACTTCATGATCGTAATTACCCTAGTATTGGTTGCACGCATTGCACACGCCAAGTAGCTGACGGTGAGGACCCTCGTGCAGGTCGCTGGGCGAGTATAGAGAAAACGGAATGTGGTCTGCATAAATAAGTTTAATCCGCTTGTACTAAAAAAAATACTATCCTAGGTGTAAATCAAGCTGCCATGTGTTATACAGGCCCTCGTGAGGCGATTCTACATGCGATTGTACGGTAGATACTAGGGTTGCACGGATTTCATCGTTGGACGCGATCACGCTGGCGTTGGGGACTACTACGGCGCGTATGAAATACATGAGATTTACAGTAATAACTTCTGAAAGAAATGGGCATAACTCCCTTATTCTTTGAACACTGCTTCTTCTGGAAGTCCTTATCGAAGATTTAAAGGGCCCTGAATATCAAGTGTAGTCTGGTATATTTGTCCACCCTGTCCCATATAGATGTTACAGAGTCTATAGGGGAACAGAGGTGGATTTTTTATGCGTAAAAGGAAGAAGAGATTGGTGGTATGGCTGACCTTTCACAGTGGTCTGAAACTAATGCTCTCCGCCTTATTGGTTGCATTGGTTGTTTTTATTTATGCGTACGAGCTCCCTACAACGAAGACCTGGTCTGATTGGACGCTCCCTCTATCGGGTAAGACAATAGCGCTAGATGCGGGTCACGGAGGGCCTGATGGCGGGGCAGAGAGCAAGGATGGGATCATTGAGAAGGATATCAATTTGGCGATCACCTTGCGGCTGCGCGATTATTTGCAACAAGCTGGTGCAATCGTAGTTCTGACGAGAGAAACGGATACGGATTTGGCCGAGGCGGGTACTAAAGGCTATAGCAAAAGGAAAACGCAGGATCTCCACAACCGCGCGGACTTGATACAAGAAAATAAAGCCGATATGTTTTTGAGTATCCATTTGAACAGTATACCTTCTGAAAAATGGCGAGGCGCACAAACGTTCTATTACTTGAACAATCCGGCTAATCCTAATCTCGCGGCTCTCATTCAGGCTGAATTAAAGCGGAATTTAGAGAATACGGATCGTGAAGCAAAATTAGCGGATAAGACGGTATACTTGTTAAAAACATTGAAAATACCGAGCGCCCTCGTTGAGGTAGGCTTTCTTTCAAACCCGCAAGAAGCGAAATTACTCGCGGATGAAAATTATCAGAAGATGCTTGCTGCTTCCGTATATCAAGGGATTTTGAGATATTTTGCAGGGGAAAAAGTGGGTTCCGCTTCATAATGTGTTATAATTAAAGCCGCGAATACAATGTCTCAATAAAGGTGTGATGTGGCTATGGTACATAAAGATCAAATCCTAGAAGCTTTAAACACGCTAATAGAACCTCAGTTCAATAAAAGCGTAGTAGAATTAAATTTGATTCGTGATGTAATGGTGAAGGAAGATGCCGTTTCCTTAAGCTTAATTGTTATTACAGAAGATGAAGGATTCAAGGAGCAGGCCAAAGCATTCATTCAACAATCTTTAGCAAATATAGGAGTACCTCAAGTTCATATTCGTTTTAGATTGATAACGGACCATGAACGTAGTCGTTTAGAAGGGCCTGCACAGCAGTCGGATCCAATAAATCCGTCAAAGCCTGTTCAACCCCCAATCCAGCAGCCGATTCTTGGACAATCCTCTACCGTTGAGTTTATCGCGGTTGCGAGTGGTAAGGGTGGTGTTGGTAAATCAACCGTCACTGTTAATTTAGCAGTTGCTCTAGCTCGTAAGGGGAAAAAGGTTGGGATCATCGATGCGGATATTTATGGTTTTAGTATTCCAGATATGATGGGGATTGAAGAACAGCCTCAGCTCGTTGAAAATGTGATTATTCCTGTTGAGAAATTCGGAGTAAAAGTGATTTCGATGGGCTTCTTTGTCCAAGACAATGCGCCTGTTGTATGGCGTGGACCGATGTTGGGTAAAATGCTGCGTAACTTCTTCAACGAAGTAAATTGGGGAGATGTTGAATACATCCTGCTAGACCTTCCACCAGGAACGGGGGACGTCGCGCTAGATGTGCATCAGCTCATCCCGCAAAGTAAAGAGGTCATTGTCACGACACCGCATGCAACAGCTGCCTTTGTAGCTGCTAGAGCAGGTGCGATGGCGATTCAAACGAATCATGAAATTTTGGGTATCGTTGAGAACATGTCTTATTATGAGAGTAAGGACGGAAGCGTTGATTACATTTTTGGTAAAGGTGGCGGAGCTAAGCTTGCAGAAGATTTACATAGCGAGCTATTAGCACAAATCCCTTTAGGTGCTCCGGATAATCATATTTCTGAAAAGGATTACTCACCATCGGTGTATAAAGCAGATTCGAAAGCAGGCAAAATCTATTTAGAAATAGCAGATAGAATGATTGCGAAGCTTGAAAAATGAGAAAGGAAGAGGGTGCAGAGAATTCTGCAATCTCTTCCTTTTCTTTTATGAACCAGAGTCAGAACCGCTGTCTTTTTTCTCTTCATCTTGTTTTTGGGAGTCATCACCTGAGGATTCTTCCTTCTGTTTTCCATCCCCGCCTTCTTCTTTTTTCTCCCCTTCCTTAGCTTTATCTTCACTTTTTTCTGCGCTTTTTGCGGAAGGCATTTGATCAGGCTTGCTTTGCTGAGCAATAGCAGACTTAAGTAATTCGACCAATTGTGCCCGAAATAGAGGGCTTTGGATGGATTCTTCCATCACTGTCATCATTTGCTGACGGTATGGCGCTGTTTTCATGACATCAAGAACCATCTTCTCGTAATCCGGATTTTTCATTACATCAATAAGAGATTTTTGGTAAGTAGGATCCTTCAGCAATTCTTTGAACATCTGTTTGGTATCCTTTTGAATCGCAGTAGCGAAGTCACCTGCAAACTTAGGATCCTTCATCATATCGGTCAAAAACATATTATTTTCCTTGGCAGTCAGAACATCCTTTACAGCCATCTGGAGTTGGAGGGATTCATTGGCCGACAATAGCTTGATTTGGGATTGCCCTGCAACGCTATTCGTGCCAACTTCGCCATTCATAATACTTCGATTTGCAGCACTGATGGCTTTTTTGCCATCATCTGATTTAAGGATATCGAGAATCATCGTTTTCTGTTCTTTATACGTATTGGCTTGTGACTGGCCTTGTGATGAGTTATCAGTTCCGCATGAAGCGAGAAGTAAAGTCATTGAAATGATCGGTAGGACCTGAAGCTTTCTAAGTCTTGTTTTAAACATAACGACATGCTCCCTTCCCTTAACTTTAATAGTCATAGTATGTGTGGTTAGGGTCAGAATATAAGGGGTCAATATTGGCTTTTTATCGCAAAGGTTGGTACAATTAACAATTAGAGTTGATGTGTGGAGGTAATTGAACGTGACATTGCGTAAATGGTTTCACTTATTTTGGACAACATTGGTATTTGGTTCAGTAGCTTCAGTAGTAATGGGGCTTATTCTTCAATTTTCTGACAAAGAGTTTTCTGTGATGGGTATATCTGGCGTTGGGTTTAATGTGTTCAATATGCTCCTATGTGGCGCATTAATAAGTGTATTTAGTCAAATGGGATTTTTCGCATACTTAATCGTTAGATTTATTGCGGTTGGTTTTGTTCGATCTAAGACAATATTTGAACTAATTCAAATTGCCATCATTATTTTTGTGTTATTTGAACTTGTATTTCTGAGAATCACTAATTCTGAGAATTCAGAAAGTATGATCGGTTACTTCGTTTTACCAATTGTACTTATCATAATTTCGATAGCGGTGAGCTATTGGAAATCGAAGTTAACGAATCGAAATGCATTTGTTCCGACCTTATTTTTTATGTTTGCCGTAACTGTCCTAGAGTCTGTACCTGCTTTGAAATTGGATATAGCAGCTTCAACTATATTTATGTTGGCGCCTTTACTCGTAAGTAATGCATGGCAAATTCTGACCTTACATAAAATATTGGACAACAAAAAGAGCTAATTCAATTAGCTCTTTTTTAAAATCTATTCGTTTAAATTAGTGAACTTGTTTCATGGCTTGATCCTCAACAGGAGTAGTATCAACTTGCGTTTGTTTAATAAGCTCACTCACGCTCACAAATTGATACCCTTTTGCTCGTAATTGCTCAATAATCTCGGGTAGTGCCTCATGTGTTTGTTGAGAAGAATCACTTGCATGTAGCAAGACGATATCTCCGGGGTGCGCTTTGCTAACAACGCGGTTAACTATAGTGTCGACCCCTTTATTGAGCCAATCCTGAGAGTCTGTATCCCACTGAATAACGGAGTAGCCGAGATCATCAGCAATACGTAACACGCGCTTGTCGAAATCACCATTCGGTAAACGAATGAGATTAGGTTCCTTTCCAATTAATTCTGTTAAAATCCCGTGGGCTGTAGAAATTTGGTTGCGGATTTCCTCATCGCTAAGCGTACTGTAATTGTCGAATTTATTCCCGTGACTGCCAATTTCGAAGCCATTACTTTTGATATGTGCAACAATATTAGGATGGCTCTTGCTCCAAGGAGAAGATAAGAAGAATGTCGCATCTTTAACTCCGTTGTCCTTCAGAATTTTCAAGATGGGTTCAGCACGAGTATCCCCCCAGGAGATATCAAAGGTTAGGGCTATAACCTTCTTTTCGGTTTGCACGCTGTAAATAGCCGAAGGTTCAGAGTTCATAAAGACAGATACATTACTCTGTTCAGAATATACAATGGCCGCGGAGAAGATAATGGCAAGAGCAATAAATAAGTATTGTTTCAATTTACGTGCGTTGATTACAAAAAAGTAGTTCATGATTAGCTTGTACCTCCTCTATGTCAGGCAGTTGAAAGCTTGTATACCCTTTAGTAAATAATGTATGCTCGTACACATAGCACTTATGCTTCCGAAATTGGAGGAAATAGAGAATGAATTTACAGGCCTTACTTAGACATTTTAAAGAAATGAAGCATTACTTTATCGTGGTCGTTCTTGTTTTTGGTTTTAGTCTTTATATGGGATGGGCGAATTCAGAACAATTTACACATTTTTTGGAAAAGCAATTAGAGGGGCTCCGGCCTTTGATTAAATCAATAAGCAGTAAAGAGAATCCACAAGTCTGGCTGTTCATTTTTATCTTTTTGAATAATGCGATTAAGACCGTTCTTGTTGTATTCAGCGGAATACTCCTTGGTGTTATTCCTCTCTTTATGTTAATCGCAAATGGGATGATTCTAGGCTATGTACTCTCCATACAGGAGAATGAAAGTACCATAACGATAGTCCTAAAGGGTATATTGCCACATGGTATCATTGAGATCCCAGTTATTTTACTGGCATGTGCATATGGACTGAAGTTAGGGATGCTAGTTTGGAAAATGGGAATTCAACTATTAGTGCCGGCAGAGAAGAGAACTGCTGGAATTGAATTCGAAAGAATGCTTCAACTATCGAAGCCACTAAGCGTAGTTATTGTCATTCTGCTTTTTGTGGCAGCTATAATAGAAAGTACACTTACTTACTGGTTGGTGCATTTGTAAAATATTTTCAATCCTCTGTCATAAAACTGGGAAAATCTGAGCATAACAATAAGGCGGAAATGAAAAGGGTGTGTTTGGCCCTACATGTCTGCCTAACGAACTGTTAGTGCCATGAATCTCTACAGTCGAGAGGGGTTTGGATGGATGTATGCTCGGATTTTTGTTCAATGAGAGAGAATGCAGAGAATTGGACTATGTACTGCGCAAAGAATTAGACGAAATGTTATTCGATCTCAATGATAAGAGAATTGATCAAGAGATAAAGGGAGCAATAGAATCCAGGTATAAGGTTATCTTCCGGATGTATGCTCGCCTAGCAACGCCGAAGGAAATATCGAAATATGCGAGAAACCGTAATTACCAAGCTCAAAAAAAATAGGGGGTAAGTGCTTGACTTACCCTCTCTATCTGTGTTATTTTATAACTCGTCACTTCGCAATAAAGCGAGTGAGTCTAATTGAAACAGCATTTCGAAATAAAATATTTCAAAAAAGACTTGCAATCTTCGTGGGCACTGTGGTATATTTAAAAAGTCGCCGCTAAACGGACGACGAACAAAACGAAAGAAATTGATCTTTGAAAACTGAACAACGAGTGAGTAAGCACGAACGAGAAATCGTTCAAAAAAAGAGATTGCAAAATCTCGCTAGCAACGCAAATGAGCAATTAAG
>NZ_JCAUAQ010000028.1:0-62779 GCF_059692035.1 Paenibacillus sp. J22P143 | reverse complement strand
AGACCTGTGTGTGCGAACGGACTTGAGCTGTCCATTTGAACGACTCCGTCTACCATCAGGTCATAACCCGCTGCATCTGTTGAATTGTTCCAAGTTACGTTGATCTGTGAAGTGCTTGCTGCTGTAGCTGTCAAACCTGCAGGTACAGCAGGAATTTTGTTGAGCGTTGATGCACTTACCTCTGTACTCCATTCACTGAATCCTGCCGAATTCTGTGCCCTCACCTTGTAGGTATGGGGTGAGTCTGCTGCAAGACCTGTGTGTGCGAACGGACTTGAGCTGTCCATTTGAACGACTCCGTCTACCATCAGGTCATAACCCGCTGCATCTGTTGAATTGTTCCAAGTTACGTTGATCTGTGAATCGCTTGCTGCTGTAGCTGACAAACCTGCAGGTACAGCAGGAATTTTGTTGAGCGTTAATGCACTTACCTCTGTACTCCATTCACTGAACCCTGCCGAATTCTGTGCCCTCACCTTGTAGGTATGGGGTGAGTCTGCTGCAAGATCAGTGTGTGCGAACGGACTTGAGCTGTCCAATTTAATGACTCCGTCTACCATCAGGTCATAACCCGCTGCGTCTGTTGAATTGTTCCAAGTTACGTTGATCTGTGAATCGCTTGCTGCTGTAGCTGTCAAACCTGCAGGTACAGCAGGAATTTTGTTGAGCGTTGATGCACTTACCTCTGTACTCCATTCACTGAACCCTGCCGAATTCTTTGCCCTCACCTTGTAGGTATGGGGTGAGTCTGCTGCAAGATCAGTGTGTGCGAACGGACTTGAGCTGTCCATTTGAACGACTCCGTCTACCATCAGGTCATAACCCGCTGCATCTGTTGAATTGTTCCAAGTTACGTTGATCTGTGAATCGCTTGCTGCTGTAGCTGTCAAACCTGCAGGTATAGCAGGAATTATGATAATGTTCGGTGCTTGTATAGTAGCCAATACCTTGCTATTGCTTTGAACAACGTCAATCACTAAGTTCGAATCCACCAGGTTTACCTGTTTTACGTTGTGCAGTACAATTTCGGCCGATCCTTCTTTAACCGCATGAAATTTCAGCGTAGCCAGCGTCACATCGCCGCTCTGGCCTTGTGTGTTAGACACTTGCGTGTGTGCGATTTGAATTTTATTCCCATCCACAATAGGTTTCACTGTATAACCGCCACTCTTTTCGATGACAGTTTCAACAAACTTTAAACGGCTTGTATCAAACGATAAATTAACTTCAAATGCGTACATATTACTTAATTGTTTTCCTTCTACCTTCACTTCAAAGTTATTACCCACCGATATGCTTGGCTCCGTGATGGAAAGTAAAAAGCTCGGACTAGGGTTTGCATGAATAAGAGGCTGGGGAAGCATGAATACAGTCAAAAGAAACGTCAGACTGAATGCGAGAAGTTTTTTTAAAATCAAAGTACTCCGCCCTTCCAAAAATTGTTAGTGTAATTGGCATATCGGCGACGCAATAGTCGCAGCATAAGCAATGCTAATGATTTAATATTAAATTTTCATTTGTACATTGAGTATCCAAAAAAATATATATTTATCCCTAAAAGTGAACAACTACGTCACTCTTTTACATTTCGGGGAAGAAAGGGGGGAGATAAGCTCTCCCCCCCATTTCATTGCCGATATATTCCTTGATATTTTACTTCAAAATCGCTAAAGCTACGATTACAAGGTCTTCAAGGCCAACCTTGCCGTCTTTATTTACATCCGCTAATACATTCCAACCTGACTGACCTTGTTGTTTTCCGTAATTTACTGCAACAATAGCCAAGTCTCCAATAGAGACACCGCCTCCATTGATATCTGCGTTTATTCTCTTCGCTTCAAACACTTGTATTGCTGCTTCCAATGCGGATTTCGCACTATCCACCTGCTGCCCTACTGCACTCGAATCGTTTGCTATCGCCTTAGCCGTGTCGATCGTCAACTGCAATTGCGCTTTGGCTCCAATCGTATACAGGCCGTCCCCGTTTCCTTCCACAGCTGCATTATACTTAGCCTGAGCGTTTGCGATCAAAGCAATTAAAAGTGTTTTGTCTACAGGTTCTACAGGTTTACTAATTTGTATTTCGCGGGAAGCTCCGCCTACCTGCAACTCATTCCCCTGTCTGTTGGCAATCACAAAATGGTCGACTGAAACTACCGAACGATAAGTTGCTTGTGTTACAGACTTAGCCGTAAAGTTGAATGTGAGCAGATCGCCTTGGGCAAGCACATTCGAGCCCACGCTGGCAGCCACAATCCGGACTTGTCCCGGCACCGTCTCGTTTTGATCGATGACACTAAATCCGTCTTTTAATGATGTAACCGAATTGAATTGCAAACTCATCGGATCATAGTGAAGCGTCAAATCTTGCCCATACACTTGCTGGTATACGCTTTGCGTAACGTCGGTCAGTCCCATCGTCAAATTGAAGGTTTGGCCGGAGTTCACCTGCTGTAAACCAGTCAGGGTAGCCTGAGGCATCATTGGCGCAGTTTGACCGCTGATCGTTACCGTAGCAAGTCCTTTTACACCGCTGCCGTCTGCAGCTGTCGCAACTACGTTCACTGGTCCATCTTTTATCGCCGTAAGTAAACCATTCGCATCGATCGTCGCTTTATCCGTTGCCGAGATTCCATCGGCGTTGTAGACGTTCCATGTTACTCTGTTGTTTGCAGCCACGGGCAGAACGTCAGCCTGCATTTGCAGTGTGCCATTCTTGGTTGAGATTGCATTCGCACCGCCTGCGCCACTTACAGAAATCGACGAAACTGGATTCATTATTTCCTGTACTTGCCTTTGGGTTAACGCGCTGCTATATACGCGAACGTCGTCCAGAGATCCTTTGAAATTTTCGCCGGCCCCCCCTTGTACAGCTCCTAACACGACAGCAGTAGCCGATGTCTTTAATGCTCCGACGTTGGTGCTGTTACTGGCTACTTGAACACCATCCACATAGATCTTTAATCCTGTATTTTTATCGTAAGTTACTGCATAATGATGCCAATTGTTATCTTTGTATGTCGCCCAACCACTCCAAGGAACAGATACATAACTGCCTGCACTTGAGGGCCAATATGCGACACGCGGGGTTCCAGAAGTAGCAGACAACTGCAAGGCATTGAAATGCCCATCATGGCGGTAGATATTTTCGTTGGTGAAAGCCCCATTTGGTTCAGTAGTTTTGAACCACAGCGCCACGGTCTGTCCATCCGTTGGATTCAATTTCGTAGATGGAAACTCAACACGTTGATTAAGTGTAGAACCCATATTCATAGAAATTGCTCCACCGAACTTACCAGCGGTCCAAGTCGGGTTGTTATACGCAGTCCCCGTGATACCGTTGGCTGAGGAATCGGCTACGGTCGTCCCAGCAGATTCGTCGAACTTCCAGTGGGCTATTAGTTCGGCAGGCTTTTCAGGCAAGACTGTCACGCTAATCTTCGTTGTCAACGCAACATGATTCGGATTTAACATACCTCCGGGCAGTGTTACAGTCCCACTTACAGTAAAGATCTGCTGCGTCGTCTGCGACGCAGCATACGAGGATGCCCCTACGTCCCATACCACATTGGCATCTTCTTTTCCTGCATCAGTAACCAGTTGTACGGTTGTTGGCAATCCAAAGGCGGCTGCTGTTTTGTCAGTACCATTACTCAATCCTGTAATGGCTGCTGGCTCTGTGATGCTCACGAGATTCGTAGGCGTCAAGTCAGAATCTCCAAAGACATTAATCTCCGCAGCATGTGCATAGCCGCCAACGCCCGCCGTTGCTTCAAGTTTGACATATGATGCTTTTGCCGACGTGAAAATTACGTTTTTCTCCGCAAAGTTGTTTGCCCAACTTCCACTTGCAACCTTAGTAAAGGTCTGCCCATCCCTACTTACATATACATTATAATTTGTAATTATTCCATTACTGCTGTCGCCTGATGGCCTAGGCAAATAAGTAAGTTTATTGATATTGTAGGTTCCTCCAAGGTTTAAGGTAATCGATTGGGGGAGAACGTCGGGTTTAGACCAATTTGTATGCCAGAACGTTCCTGGGTTTCCGTCAATCGCCAAGGATGCCGAATAATTTCCAGTTTGCTGACTTGTCGCCGTTGCCGTCATTTGTGACTGAGAGATCTTATTAACAGTTACATTGACGCTTGTTTTCAATGGTACGTTATTGGGATTTACCACCCCAAGTGGCAAGGTTACAGTTCCATTTACAGTGAAGGTTTGTGCAGTCTTTACAGCCGGATCATAGCTTGAAGCATCTACATCCCACGTCACATTGGCCTCCACGCTGCCTGTAACGGTAACCATGGCTACAGTCGTTGGCAATCCAAGGGCGTCCGCTGTCTTCGCCGATCCGGTTGCCACCCCGGTGATAGTTGGAGCTGTGATGCTGATTAATGGGCTATCAACCCAATTTACTAATTCAAACCAGTTCAGGTACGTGCTTTTTTTGGGGTTGCCCCATTCTCCTGCCTCTATGCCCAGTCTTATGGTATGAATGCCAGCACTTAAGTGAACCATGTCGGATACGGTCGACCAATTTTGAGCGCCTCCAGTTGAAGGCAATGTTGTTACCTTTTGGGAAACACCGTCCACGATGAAATTAATCTTGCCTATATTTCCAGAGTCGACAGCTACCCTGTAATTTAATTTATACAATCCTGTGCTTGTTACATTTACCTTGTATTCCATCCAGTCTCCCTTATCTGTAAAGGATACATCCGGTGTTCCCTCCGTGTTGGTTGACCCTGCAATCCAATAGGGAGAGTTCTCTGTTGAAATCCCAAGCGCAGCATCATAATATTCCGCTTCCACTTTGCCAGGTATGACAAGTTCGGGCCGATTTAATATATCACCAGTATATGTGGCAGACCTTCCCCCCACCGTAACCGTTAAGATCTGGCCTATTTCCGGGGTTGCACTGTTAAATCCGGTTACATTGTCTGCACTTACGCTCATATTCCGTGTAGAACCGTCGCTGTAAGTACCAACTATTGTCATGCCGCTAATATCAATTCTCTCACCTAAAGTATAACTCCGCTTTGTTGGCAGATTGGTTATGGAGATGCTGCTCAACTTAACTTCAGAAGTCTCATTGGCAATTGCCTTTATCTGATCTGTAGACAAAGCTTGATTGTAAATTCTTACGGCATCAATACGTCCATTGAAGCTTTGTTTACCGCTGCTGTCTGCACCGATATATGTTCCCGTTGTTGGTATAGCTGGAGTTGTCGTATTATTGGTTACCGGTACGCTGTTGCCGTTAATAATTAGCTCCCACGTACCGCTTCTTCTTGCCGCAGTGACATTGGTCCATTGTCCCGCAGTCAAGGCGGTCTGCGATCCAAGAATCGTCTGTCCGCCAAGCGCAATGGCTACCTTATCGCCCTGGTTATGGTCCAGTATGATCGAATAACCATTGGTAAGGCCGTCCCCGTTCGACAAGATCTGTTGCGAGCCCGAAGTTGCGCCATTCCACTTCACCTTGGCTGTTAATGTTATATCGTCTGTTTTTGTCGATACAAGACCTGCGCTTGCATAGTTACCGTCAGCGCCGTTCAGGCTGAGCGAAGCGGAACCTTCCATTTTATCAGCCGTATCATAAGCCGCGTTTCCATTCAGGGTTGCACCAAACCCGTTCGGAATGCTGTCGTTGCCATTGCTGTTGAATCCCCACATCGTGCTGGCATTGACGCTCTCCATCAGCTGGAATTTGTCCACATTCACGCCTGTTGCGTTGCCATCGCTTCTAAGGGAGATGATGTTATTCGAACCCGGCCTCAGCTCGATCTCTACCGCATAATCGTTATAGGAACTTATTCCTCCTGTAGCCGGCAAGCTGAGTGTCTGAACCTTGCCTCCATTTACATATAATCCCTTGGTACCCGCCGCACCGGCAGCATATCTGAATTTCAATATTTTTTTGCCGCCAGAAGCGCCTCCGTCAACCCTGTTCATGTCCAAATATGCGCTTGCGTTGTTCATATTTACATATTTGCCGCCAGACACATTGACATCATCGTTCATGGTTGCATATGAGAATACACCATCTTCGGCTTCGTACAAGCCGGTTGTATTCGGCCCCCGTTGTATAGTTCCATTCCATACTGTTTGACTCGTAGTGAATTCTCTGCCCCTAATGCTCACCTTGTCCTGATACACATCAAATATGAGTCCCTGACCCCCATTTGTTACAATAGCTCCATCTCTTACCGCTGAGAATTTGTCACTGTATAAATTGCCTTGATATTTAATATCGTCATGAAGATGTCCTGAAACAAAAACACTTTGCGGATATTTCTCCAAAATATTCTTCATTTTCTGCTGCTGCCTATATTCAATTCCTAAATATCTCTGAGCATAATTATCAGCAAGATATGTTTTAGATACAGTATTATCTAATGGCTGATGTATGATCAGAAATACCGGCTTGTTCGAGTCGGCATCTTGAGCTATCGTGCGCTCCAACCAACTGATCTGTTCGTCGGAAATATATTGCACCCATTTAGACTCAGATCCTAAAAAAATGAAATGATAACCTTCGATCCACTTATCATAATACAATCCCGGCATACCTGTTCTATTTACATATCTATTCTTGTTATCGTCGTAATTATCAATATAGTCATACTCGTGGTTCCCAATTGTATAATATACAGGAGCATGTTGTGTTGCATTCATCGTATTCAAGACAGCGTCATATTCATCATCTCTTCCAAAATTGGTGATATCCCCGGCTACAGTGATGGCACTGACATTGTTATCGACAGAGTCCTTCAATGCCTTTGCGAGATTCGCTGTATTGCTATGAATGTCGGATATGGACATAAAGCTGAAGATGGGACCTGACGCAGGATTTTGCCCACCTGCTGCAGAGCTTTGTCCCTGAAAAAGCACAGTGACAAGGCCAGTACTCCCTACCAATGCAACGATCAGGAGTGGGGATAGCAATAATTTTTTGAACCTTTTTACGAAAGACATTCGTTGTACCTCCCTAATTATTTAAATAATTCCTCCGAAACCAGTGAACTTAATACGGCTAAAATTAATCATTAACTTGTTATCACCCCCCTCAATAATTCAAGACTCTCAATTTATCTCGTTAAGAGTTTTGTAAACGATTTGTAAACGCTACCATAAAATTACAAATGCCGTATTCTTTTAGCGAATCATGTAATACTTTTGAAAAAGTTGAGAATAAATCACAGTGTTAGCCCTGCAATGCTAATGATTTAATATTAATTTTATAGTTATCAATTGAATATCTTAAAAATTATATAATCATCCCAAAAAGTGAACATTTACAAAATAAAAAAAAAATCTGCTAAACGCACAAATAGCCCGATACGAGTCCTATAACTCGTATCGGGCTATTTTCCCCATGAACAAATGATTCTTGCAGTTTGATCCATAGAGTTAACTCCATTCAGCCTTTCACCGCTCCTGAAGTCATCCCCGAGATGATATATTTCTGACCTAGCAAATATACGATTAGAATAGGCACAATCGTCAGTACAATAACAACGCACATATTGTTCCATTGTGAGTAGAAGGAACCGTAATAATTGTACATGGCCATAATCATTCCCCACTTTTTCGAGGAGTTCAAATAGTAAAGGGGAATAACGAAATCGTTCCAGCTAGTTAGAAAATTAATGATGAGCACTGTTGAGGTCACTGGCTTTAATAGTGGCAGGATCACCTTGCCAAAGAGCTGAAGTCCACTACAACCGTCTATAATTGCAGCTTCATCCAGTGCTCGGGGAACCCCATGAATAAATCCAAAGTATAAAAACACACTAAACGGTATGAACATAGCTGAGTACAATAAAATGATACCGGGCATCGTGTTCAGAAGATGCAGCATTTGCATGATTTTAAATGTTGCCACCATGTTCATCGGAGCTACTAAGCCTAATAAAACCATATAATAGATCGCTTTATTCAAACGAGTTCTGTTCCTGGAAAGTACGAATGCAGACATAGAAGATGTCAATGATGTTAATATCACCGTCGAGGTTGAAATGAGCATACTGTTTAGAAAACTACGGAATAAATGACTTCCTTGAATCACTTTTACATAGTTCTCCAAGTGAAAAGAGCTCGGCCAATGGAAATTCATATAATTAGCTTCAGCGGTTGGTTTGAAGGAATTCAGCAGCACCAGAAATACGGGAACCAAGACGAGCAGCGTTAATATCCACATCATGATTTCTTTCGAGAGATGGACTGCGGTTGACGTTCTCATGATATTTCCACCTCATTTGCTTTAGAGAAGGCACCTAACACCGCGAATGAAATGATCGTAATGAATACAAACATGATAACGCCCAGTGCAGTTGCATACCCATAATCTCCTTTTGAAAACTCATTAAAGACCGTAATGTTGATGACTTCAGTTGCTCTGCCTGGTCCACCATTGGTCAATGGATAAATCATATCGAATACCTTCAGTCCAGAAATGACGCCTAAAACGGAATTAATAGAAATCGAAGGCATGAGCAACGGCAGCGTGATATGCTTGAATTTGCCCCAACGATTCGCCCCGTCAATATCTGCAGCTTCATACAAAGATTTCGGAATCATCTGCAAACCTGCTAGAAAAATAGCCATTGAAAACCCGCTCGCCTTCCAAATCTCGACAGACATACTCGACCACAACGCTACTTTGGGATCAGCAATCCAGTTATGGGCCAATGAACCAAGCCCAACAAACCTTAGAAAGTCGTTTAGAATCCCGGTTGGATAAAAAATTTGTGCGAAAATGATTCCTATAATGAGCGGAGAAAGCGTAATGGGCATGAAGAAAATCATACGCAACACATTTTTCGATCGGATTCCCTCATTTAAAAGTAGCGCTAGAATCAAACCAAGCACAATTTTGAACACAGTCGTTCCAAATGCATACAGCATTGTGTTATAAAATACTTTTAGCGTGCCCGCGCCGCCAGACCAAATCTGTTTGTAATTATCTAAGCCAATAAATTTCATTGTATCACTCATGGAATTCCAATTCGTAAAAGAGTAATAGAAACCAATGATGCAAGGCAGCAAAAATAAGGTCACATAGATTAGCAGCCCCGGCACTAAAAAACCTCCGGAATACACTTTGATATTTCTCATACGAATGTCCCCTCTTTATAAACAGAACCTGTTAGATGGAACAAAAATGGATTGTCCAAAGCATCATCTAACAGGTCTCTGCCATGCTCATGTTTGCTGTCTTTTATCTTTATTTGACATTGGCATTAAAAAGTTTTTGTCGATCTGCATCAAAGGCTTCCAGTACCTGTTTTGGCGTTTTTCCGCCTAATAACATATCAATTACGTATTTTCCTTCCGTTGTGTTATCCCAGAATTTAATGCCATTCTCCATGGACATATTAAATTTCCCATTCGAATTGGCTGTTAATTGCTTCGATTTTTCCGATTCCGCTGATGGGAACGGCTTGAATCCTGGAAGCACATCTTTTCGTGCATCATAGTACGTCTTCAAGTTATCTTCTTTGCTAATAAACTGAAGATACTGTTTGGCTGCATCGAGATTTTTGCTATTCTTATTCGCGACTCGCATGAGCTCGACTGTAGGCGCATACATGCTATTTCCTGCAAACGGTACAGGGAACATGCCCCATTTTGAATAATCACCTTGTGGATCTTTCTCTTTGATGTAACCGTCCCAGATAGCAAAGGAGAAAAACATCGCGTATTTCCCGGATTTCAGAGCATCAGGTGCTTTATCCCAAGTATCCGATAAGGAATCTTTACCGAAATAGCCTTTGTCATACACTTGTTTTAATTGTGTAAGGTACGTTTCGAATTCTTTGACTTCGGCAAATTTAGCTTGATTACTATTCAATTTATCATATAGGCCTGGTGTATTGTTGTTAGCCAACGGTCCGATGACGGAGAACCATAACCCTGGATGCCAGTTATCTTTGAGCGGTTCATAGATTGGATTCATTCCGCTCGCTTTAATTTTCTCACATACAGCAATAAATTCCTCATAGGTTTTCGGTACTTGTAAGCCTAATTTATCGAAAACTTCTGTGTTATACATCAAGCCCCAACCCTTTTGACCAACGCCTGTGGGCCAAGCCAAAATTTTGCCTTCATAGTTGACGCCAAGTTTAGCCATCTCATCTAAATTTTTTACCCAAGGCTCACCCGACAAATCCGCAAAGTTCTTATCCGGGAGGAATTGAAAAGCGTTAGCTGCTCCCCAAGTAAAGAAGATGTCAGGACCTTCTCCCGCTGCCAGCCTAGTTTTGAGAACGTTTGCATATTGGTCTTCAGCCATGACTTGAAAGTCAATTTTGATTCCTGTTTCCTTCGTAAATGATTCAGCAAGTTTTCGATCTACATCTTTAACCCAGTCGCCAATAGACGCGATGTTGAGCGTAACCCCTTTACTTGATTTAGCCGAACTATCAACTGTTTTGGCATTGTCCGTTCCGCAAGCGGCTAGGAAAATAATCATGGTGAGCAGTGAAGTTAGTATTATGGAAAAACGTTTTATTGAACGCTTATTTTTCATCTTGCTTTCCCCCTGATTGATTGGTTTAATAAGTGTGACTGGCCAGTCAACTTTGAATTTATTATAATCTTCTAAATCCTTTTGATAAATGCAGGATATCTACTTGTAGGCGTGGATTAAATCTACTTTTTGGAGGTACGCAGCGTGTTGAAGACCAAATCCATCCAAGCAAGGTTATTTTCAAGCTATTCGGTATTAATTGCGATCATCGTGATCACACTCATTACCGCATTTTACTTTTATACAGCAAATGAATTTAAGAAAGGTTCTTCCATTGCTATTCAAAAGAACGCCGAGTACATTTCCACGCAATTGGACGCCGAACTGTTGAGCATGAATACAATATCGCTAAAAATTATGGCTTCTATTCCCTTGCGTGAATTATTTTTTGAAAACGCGATCGAAGACACGTCTCTTTTTTATAATCAAAAACGCCTTAACGAGATCCTCCTGTCCATTACAGGTCCAGTTGTACCCGTTCACCAGATCAATATATTCAAAATGAACGGACGTTCCTTTGGGTTTGGGAGTTATTTCATTTCCAATTTTATCCCGCCCACTAATTTGAATTTGATTTCCTGGATTAGAAATACACTTGATTATGACGGAAGCAAATTCATTACCTTACCGCATTTGGATGATTGGGGATTGTCCAAAAAAGTAGTCATCTCCTTAAACAGGGCATTTTCCGAATCCTACGGTCAGGAAGTCAATAGCATTATTGAAATACAGCAAAATTATGACCGAATCGCAGCCATTGTTGCAAAGTCTATGCCTTCTAAGACCACCTATATTATAGATCAACAGGGCAACATCATTTATCCCTATACGGAAAATTCAGAGATAGATTATGATAGCATGAAAGGAATCATTGCGCTTTACGCAACCAAAATGAAATCGCTTCAATCGAGTACAAACAGCTTCTCTGTAAATAATGCCTATAACCATAACAAAGAAATTGTTGCGTATGCCAACTCTGAGTTTTCGGGTTGGAAGGTATTTGTAGCCGAATCAGAAAATCAACTTCTCAAACCAGTAATTACATTTCGTAATTATACACTCCTCGGCGGGCTGTTGATCCTTCTGCTCACGCTCTTATTTTCCTATTACGTTTCTAAAGGCCTAACCGTCCCGATTAAGAAAATTTATCATTCGATCAATAGACTTAATCTAGATTCCTTATCACAGAAATCGCCTTTGCAATTTCGCAGCAACCTAAATGAACTTGAAGTGCTCAATCAGTCTTTCATGGATATGTGCGAAAGATTAAAGAGTTCTCTAGAAACCGTCGTTTCATCACGTTCCCATGAAATACAAGCCCGTATGCATGCGCTGCAATCTCAAATGAATCCGCATTTCCTGTATAACACGCTAACCATTATCAGTATTACTGCTGAGAAAAATAACCAGTCCGAAATCGTCAAAATGTGCGAAGATCTTTCAGACATGCTTCGATACATTGTCAGTGATTCTTCAACACCTGTTACCATTGTTGACGAACTTACGCATACAGCAAGTTATTTGGATCTCATGAAAAAAAGGTATTTAAATCAGTTTCATTGCACTGTGGATATTCCTGAAGAAATGCTGCGATTGTTAATCCCAAAGTTAACGATTCAACCTTTAATAGAAAACTGCTTCAAATACGGGATCCACGTTCCACCGCCATGGGCCTTCTCTATAGTCGGAGCCTTTAGCTCTGATAAATGGACGATTACTGTGCGTGATAATGGCAAAGGCTTCACGGAGGAGGCGCTTCAAACGCTGCGGACCAAAATAGTAAATAATGTTTCCTATGATTGCGAGCACGCTGACAAGGCGCAAGAAATCGGCCTTGCCAATATTGCTTACAGAATGCGATTGTTTCATAATGACCATGCTATTTTTGAGGTGTACAATCATCCTGAAGGCGGCGCATGCGTGACAATTGGGGTAACTTCCGCGAAAGGAGACCTGCTGCTATGACCAACTCTAATATTCCTTTTCATGTACTCGTTGCAGAAGATGAACCTGTCATTCTGGATCACATTAGCCACAAGGTAGAAGTGGCGGACCCTGCATTTATCGTCATCGATCGCGTGCAGAACGGCTTAGAAGCGCTGGCATCCATGAGCCGACAGCTGCCCCATGTACTAATAACTGATATCCGCATGCCGATGATGGACGGGTTGGAACTCATAAAGTCGGTTAGAGATCAATATCCGAATGTGTATATCGTAATTTTAAGCGGGTACAGCGAGTTCACATATGCCCAACAAGCGATGCGATACGGCGTGGCTGATTATTTGCTAAAGCCTCTTAAATCCAAGGAATTGCAAGAAACATTGCATAGAATCAGGAATGCGTTGGAGTCAGCCATGCATGAGATGAACAAAGTGGCGCTCTCCCCTCCTATGGAGGGTGATCCTGCAGCAGAGACGCCAGTAGATTTAATCGAAACCATAGAAGTCTATATGAATGAACATTATTCAACGCCGATTACCTTGGAATCTATTGCTCAGAAATTCAACTTTAATCCTTCCTACTTCATCCGATTGTTCAAAAAGTACAAGGAAGTTACGCCGACTCAATATATCATTACGCTGCGCATGAGCGAAGCGAAACGACTGATGACAGTCCGTCCGGAGCTTGATTTCAAACAAATTGCGGAACGGGTCGGATATACCGATTCTCATTATTTTAGCCGTCTATTTAAAAGCACCACCGGCATTAGCCCTTCCGAATATCGAGCCGCAATGAGAAATACGCCATAGAAGCACAAAAAGAGCTTAGCCATCGCAGCCCGCCCAGTAGGATTGCTTGCAACGCTAAGCTCTTTCTCGTTAACCATACTTAGTTATTTTTTCACTAAACCGTGCGGATCAATAACAAATTTGCGGGAAACGCCACGGTCAAACTCTTGATACGCATTCGGAGCATCGTTTAACGTAATAAGCGTTGCATTAACCGCTTTCGCAATTTGCGCTCTGCCGCTCAATATCGCCATCATGAGATCGCGGTGATATTTCATTACCGGCGTCTGTCCAGTAACAAAGGTATGGGATTTCGCCCAACCCAACCCGAAACGGATTTTCAACGTCCCGATTTTGGAATCCTCGTCAACAGCTCCCGGATCTCCCGTGACATAAAGCCCTGGAATCCCTAGGCTCCCGCCAGCGCGCGTTACTTCCATAATCGAGTTTAAGACGGTAGCCGGGGCTTCACCATGAGATTTACCATGACCATGCGCTTCGAAACCTACACAGTCGATCGCGCAATCCACTTCCGGTGTCCCCAAGATTTGCTCGATTTGTTCCGCTAAATTGCTGTGCTCACGAAGATTGACGGTCTCACAGCCAAAGCTTTTGGCTTGTGCAAGACGCTCCGCGTTCAGATCGCCAACGATGACAACAGCTGCACCGAGCAACTGAGCAGAATGCGCTGCAGCAAGTCCGACCGGACCAGCGCCTGCCACGTATACGGTTGAGCCTGGACGTACGCCTGCGCTTACTGCCCCATGATAGCCTGTTGGGAAAATATCCGAAAGCATGGTCAAATCAAGAATTTTATCCATAGCCTGCTCTTTATCCGGGAACTTCAACAACTGAAAATCAGCGTAAGGAACCATCACGTATTCCGATTGTCCCCCAACCCATCCTCCCATATCTACATACCCATAGGCAGAACCGGGACGATCCGGATTCACATTGAGACAAACATTCGTGTTGCGTTCTTTACAGCTGCGGCAGCGTCCACAGGCAATATTGAACGGTACGGAAACTAAATCTCCCTTTTTAATAAACTCGACATCGCGTCCTACCTCTATCACTTCACCTGTAATTTCATGGCCTAAAATGAGTCCTGACGGCGCCGTTGTCCGGCCCCTGACCATATGCTGATCACTGCCGCAAATATTCGTCGTTACGACTTTCAGAATAACACCGTGTTCGCATTTACGTCCCACATTTAAAGGGTTAACTCCAGGACCATCTCTTAAGATTAGCTCTGGATAATCCGTATCACGAATTTCAACACTTCCTGGTTTCGAATAAACGACTGCTCTGTTGCCTGACATGTCCATCTTCCTCTCGTTTTTAGATCATATTGACGCAGCTAAGCGCTTACTTAACTGTGAACAATCTCTTTCGCTTTCTCCCATTGCTCTTCAAGGATGCGTTTAAACAAGAGCGTTTGCTGCCAACGGTCCGAGATTTCAATCTCTTGCCCATGCTCTGTGCGCCGTGTAATCGAATAGTAGTGCGGTGGACCCAGCTCGCAGCACAGTGGCAATACATCTCCAGGTTGCGCTTGCCCCAGCCAATACGCCATCCCTTTACACCACCAACGGGTAAAGTTCTTTACCGCCGGATGATCGCCATTTGGGCCGATATCGATCTGAACTTGTTCACCATTGGAAATACGGGCATGCATACCGGCAGTACGCTTAAGAATTCGGTCAAAATACGCTTCCGTTTGTTCACTGGTATCATTCATTTCTCCAGCTACCACGTAATGCGATAGATCAATTGTAAAACGAAGATCAGGAAGCGCGTCTGCATACCCAGCCGTACGTATCAAATCCTGAGTTACCATACCTCTATGTGTTTCGATAAAATTGGGCATATTCGCTTCTTCGGACACTTTGAGCAGTTCGTCTAATAGTCGAATGGCTGCTGCATCGATTACGAATGAATCCTTCACCTGCGAATTGAGAAATCGTACACGACCGAACTGTTTTGCAAGCTTGATGGATTCAATCATATCCTCCACGCCAGCTGGGTAAGCCAGTCCACTGAAGGTCAGCTTATAGCGATCCAGTAAGCAGTGCCACACATCCATTTCCGCCGGCGCCGGAAGAAATCCGCTGATCCCCGTAAATCCAGCTTCAGCAATTTTCTCGAACTTCTGTTCCATCGTCCATTCTTTCCCGTTGTCTCCGAGTTCCCACATGGCCCACCAGGATTGCTGAATATCCAATTTAGGCCGTTCTACTGTCCCGTTTGATACGCGATTCCATTGACTCAATGTGCCACTCCACCCCTTCTCATATCTCATTTGAAAACATTCTTATTTTCATTTTAATTCTTATCAGAGCATAAGTATTCAACCATAATCTACAATCTTGTAACCAAATTCACACTATGCAAATGTAAAAATTGGCGGAACCGAATTAGACTCAGAAGGACTGTGATTTTGGTTACATCATTACTGTTCTAGGCTAAATACTTCTTATCGATTTCGGTCTATAATTTGGTCATATCCCCCAATGCAAGGGATGATTATCGAAGGAGGGAATCCAATGACTACCGATTTTAAGAAGAGGGATTATCGACTAACAGGACCTGAAAATAAGGCTGCGCAAGATAAAGGGTTAGCTTCAGCCGAGTGGTATTCGACTCCAATTCCACGCAAGAGAATGAAAGAGTTAATGAAACGAACTGACGGCCCCGCCATTCGTGATACCTTATTCTGGTTTGCCCTGCTTATAGGATCAGGCATTCTTGCTTACTGGTCGTGGGGAACTTGGTGGGCCGTACCGGCATTTCTACTGTACGGGATTTTCTATGCGACGCCTGCCGATTCCCGCTGGCACGAATGCGGCCATGGGACAGCTTTCAAAACGCCTTGGATGAACGAAGTCATCTATCAGTTCGCATCGTTCATGAGTTTAAGACCAGCAACGCCTTGGCGCTGGAGTCACACGCGTCATCATACCGATACGTATATTGTTGGACGTGATCCTGAAATTGCAACGGAGAGACCACCCGTATGGCGTGTTCTCTTGATGGAATATGCACGGTTGGTTTCGGGACCAGCTGATATCAAGAAGATGTTCATGCACGCCTTCGGCCTTATAGAAAAAGAAGAAAAGGAATATATCCCGCAATCCGAATATCGGAAAACATTCTGGGAAGCTCGCGTCTATTTGCTTATTTTCGCTGCTGTTATTGCTGCGTGCATTTTCACGGGAAGCTTCATGCCAGCCCTGTTCGTCGTATTGCCGACTTTCTATGGCGCGCTCCTTGCGCTTTCTTTTGGAATCACGCAGCATATCGGCCTGAACGAGGATGTGCTTGATCACCGTTTGAATACGCGAACTGTGTATATGAACCCGTTTTTTAGATTCCTCTACTGGAATATGAACTATCATATTGAACATCATATGTTCCCCATGGTTCCTTACCATATGCTTCCTGCCTTGCACGAAGAGATGAAGGCCGATTGCCCTCCGGCATGTCCAAGTTTGTTGGCGGCGAACAAAGAAGTGTTCCGCGCGATTCACAGACAGCAGAAAGATCCGATGTATACGATTGAACGCCATTTGCCTAGTACAGCTACCCCTTACAATTATGGCTTGGATATCGCAAATGTCCCAGCTGCAATTCATTCATAATTTATTTAGGAGGAAACCTATATGACTCAACTTGAAGGTTGGATTGAAGTGTGTGGCTTAGATGATATTGATGAGGAAGACGTGATTCGATTCGATCTTGGCGATCGATCGTTTGCCATCTATCGTTCAGACAAGGACAAATATTATGCAACCGATGGATTTTGTACCCACGAGAAGGTCCACTTATCAGGCGGATTCGTTATGGGGCATATCATTGAGTGCCCAAAACATAACGGCCGATTTGATTATACGACTGGACAGGGTAAAAAAGCCCCTATTTGCGAGGACCTGAAAACATATCCCATTCAAATCGATTCAGGCCTTGTTTTCATTAAAATAAACGATTAGGAGACTCCTATGTCACCGAAAAGCTTGCTCAGCTCAACTGAGAATCAACAAGCACCCATTGACAAAGAATACACCCATGCCTTAAACTAAATTTAGTACTTGGTACTAACACTTGATACTAAATCATCTTTGAAACCATATTCCAAAGGAGTGACACTTCATGCCTTCCTTCAGTCCCTTGCAGGCGCGAATTTCCGCCATCGGCACTTATGTCCCTGAGCACATTTTAACCAACGAGGACCTTTCCAAGATGGTGGATACGAACGATGAGTGGATCGTTCAGCGCACAGGAATTCGAGAGCGCCGAATTGCCGAAGCGCATGAGTTCACAAGCCATTTATGTATAGCAGCCGTACAGAACCTGCTTGATCGTTACCCAAGCTCCCTTGACGATGTAGAGCTCATTATCGTGTCCACCCATACGCCGGACTTACCTTCCACGCCAGTTGCGTGTCAGGTTCAGGCGCACTTCGGCATCGCCTCCGCGGGAGCCTATGATCTGAATGCGACATGCGCGGGCTTCGCCTATGCGCTTCATACCGCAGGTGCACTTGTAGCTGCAGGTGTGCATCACAAGATTCTCGTGATCGGCGGTGACGCCTTATCCAAAATCACAGATTACACCGATCGATCCACCTGCATCTTATTTGGCGATGGCGCTGGCGCAGTTGTCGTTGAACGAGAAGAAGCTCAGCCTGCCTTTCTTGCTCATCATATGGGAGCCGACGGCACAGGGGCCAAGCATGTATATCGAACCGGTCTTGCCACTGAGCTGAACGGAGCTCCATTAGAGGGTGAGGGAAAGCTTGTCCAAAACGGCCGTGAAGTGTACCGATTCGCTGTTTCAACGGTACCTCAGGGCATCGAGATGCTGCTTCAAAAAAGCGGTTTGCCACTCGCAGCCATCGATTGGTTCATCCCTCATAGCGCGAACCTGCGCATGATTGATTCCATCTGCGAGAAGAGCGGTATACCGATCGAAAAAGCGCTGTACAGCCTTGAATACTTCGGCAACACTTCCGCGGCTTCCATCCCGCTTGCACTGGATTTGGGAATTAAAGAAGGAAAAGTACAAGCCGGCGACACCCTGTTACTGTATGGATTTGGCGGTGGATTCACACACGCAGGATTAATTATACGCTGGGGTTAAGGCTTCACACGCTTATTAATCCAAGGCTTACCAGGCTTGCCAACAACGCCCGACGGCTTGCTTGGTTTCGTTAATTTCAGCATCATGGCACGTTGGTACTCGCTTATCGTCTTTAGATTCTCTGCGACATGGCCGGCAAGCTGTTCAGAGCCCTCCATATGATCCGCAACAGCTTCAATGATTCTGCTCAAAGCTCGCTGGCTCCTCGCCAGCGAGGTCAACATGTGCAGCTCCAAGCGCTCCCGCTCCTGATTCCAATCCTTCACAGCTTCTCATCCTCACCGAATGGAAGTAAACCGCCCAATCCCATGGCATCGTCGGACCCTAAAGCTAAAGCTGAATCTGAATGGTTTTTCCCAAGCAAAGCCTTCATCTGACGATTTAGTGCATTCTCCAGCTTCGTTAAGCCATCTATAAGGTCAATGACGCTCTCATGGATTTCACCAGTTACTTTCATTTTATGGTCATGCCCCTCCAAATTCGCCCCGTTAATATGCTGACAAATCCAGTTTTGCGACTTCGTCGCTTCGACGACTCTCGCTTCCAACATTAGACTTATTTCGTATTGCAGCTTGGCTGTCGCATCTAGCATCTGCATATAGAGATCCGTTCTATCCAAGGCCATTCCCTCTATTCCTCATCAGGTACATGAATTTCCTTCATAACCATTTCCGTTTGCTTCGCCATAGCTTCTTCCAATGCAGCAAGGCTATTTAAATAGGCCGTTACATTCTGGGTCAGTTGTAACGCCCGCTTCTGCAGCATCGCTAATCCTGCAAATTCGGGATGCGAATCAGGCAGATCTCCAGCAATTGCCGCCATTTGCGTAGACACATGCCGATGTGTTTCTAAGATGAGTGCCATCTGGCTATGCGAAGCCGCAATATGAGAAACAATCTTCGTTACCCGCTCCTCCACGCAATCCCCTCCTACAACCTGTTTCACACTACGTTATGCAGCTTTCTGTAAAACGGTGCCTAAATGAACTGGGATGGATCCACACCCCATTTGTGAATAAACTTCTTGCGATTACGTCGCAGCAGAAGAAGCTTAGATCGACGACTGTTTTTCCGAAAACTGACACTTCCTCGATGATAAACGAAGCAATCGCCAGCTATGAGCAATTGATAGCCCGCTATTCGTGCGCGATAGCTGAAGTCATCGTCCTCATAATACCCGGGAGCAAATCTTTCATCCAAAAAACCTACCTGCTCGAACATCCCTCTCTTAAATAACAGGCAGAAGCCGACCAACCGCTTTGTTTCTCGCCATTTCCCAGGATCTACATGGTTATATTGATGGGCCATATTCGAAATTCCCGTGAAGGGGACACGGATTTTTTGCTTGCCAGTTACATGATTAGAGACAGGCCCTACCATGCCAATATCTTCACGACTATTTAAGCAGTTAAGCAGATTAGGAAGCCAATTTGGCGTGACGATTGTATCGTTATTCAAGAGCATTATGGTATCACCTTCAGCAAAACGCAACCCGTAATTACAAGCTGCAGGAAAACCGAGATTAGCAGGCAGCGCCACAAGCTTTACATTTTCACCACGACAGTAAGTTAATGTTCCGTCTTGTGAGCCATTATCAACAACAATAATTTCATAAGGCACGGTAGTGTGCTTACGGATGGATGCCACACAGGCTTTCAACAAAGCTAGACCATTAAACGTAGGAATAATTATGCTCGTAAGCTGCAAGTTCATGCCTCCTCGTTAATGTGCCATTTTCAATTCCTTTTTGGACATCCTGAAGAGAAGGAATAAGCTCCTCTGTACGGACGACCCTATCCCCCTCTATGAAAAGCAAGAAGTCCGACTGCGATATCTTCGCGGCCAGAGCTCTCGCGACATCTTGTTCGATTGGTTCGGGATGATGAACAATAATTGCGCGGGAATGCCCTCTGACCTTGTCGATTGTGCGGTCTTTCGAGCCATGATCAAAAACGATGATTTCCTTCAGCGGTAAACGCTTCAACTGCTCCAGCACGTGAAGGATGGTTCGTTCTGCATTGGAAGCTATAATAATCGCACCGACAGGATAGACACTTGTCCTACTTACCCTATTTAGCGATCGCTTAGGCTTAACGACTAATCGACGTAGCGGCTTCTTAACGAGATGTCGTTTTCTTCTCTTCCTAATAGAAACCAGAATTCGTTTCTTGCGGTTTAGTTTCACCAACTAGGCTCACCTCATGTCTTGACTTTATGCGATCGTCGGATTCGTGAGCTCCCACGTATATCCCTGTGCGAAGCCTTCGCCGTAGGCGACATTATAAGCTTCATTGAATGCCCGATCATAAGCCTGTTGGGCTCTCCTTGCTCTAGGACTTTGAATGATGCGGCGTTTGACTTTAGGGCGGCGAGCTACAATTCGACTACCCTTGCGTCTAGGAAATCGGATCAGACGACGATCTAATCTACGTTTCCCCTTTCGTCCCGATACGGGCCTAACACGACGAATGGATCGTCCCTTTTTTCTAATAATAATCCGTTTTTTTAGACCCAGCTTTCTTGGCGATCCCACTCGCTTAGACCGAATCTTCCTGCTAACAATCACCTTGCTTACCTTTTTTTTCGTGATCAAGTTCCAACACCTCCACTTTCTAAAATACGTCTTCTCGCTATCCCCTATCTAGGCCCAAAAATGACAGAAAGCATTGTAATTAAACGATTTGTGTAGGTATGATCGCGCATCGTCCGATACAATCCCCGCATGGCAATCAATTTACGTTCCTCTTCGTTAATTAAATAGTGATTCATTTTGTTCAGCATTTCTTCCGGTGACGCATACGTCACGATATCATAATCGGGTGTATAGAAATTGACTAAATCATCCCGAATATCCGTCAATTGAAAGGCGCCGCAACCAGAAATTTCGAATGTCCGGGGATTAGGCGAGGCACCGCTTATTCGGCGAGAGTTATGGTTCCACGCTTGGTCATCGAAGGCGCGATGCATATTAATGACAATACTCGCCCCGTTATAAAACGTGGCCGTTTGGTCTGGCGACATCCACGTATTCAATTGTATTTGCGGTGCAAGCAGACGATATTGCTTCAGACGTTCCCACCATATCCCAGAGATAATGACACGTTTGGTCGCTAAATACGGAGCAATCCGATTGAACATGGCCACCCGATTCCAATAGGCCGAACCAATAAAACATATATCGCGGTATAGACCACTCGGCACAGGCCTTGGTCGAAACATCTCTGGTTGAAAGGCTAACGGCAAGTAATGAACCTGCCTGCCCCCCATCTCCTGATAGAACTGTACACAATTAACTTCCAATGTGAATAAGAAATCATAGTGCTTCGCAAACGCAGCTGTAATATCCGTGTAATAGGGATCGTCCGTTAACCAAATGGCTGTCCGAATGCCCATATGGCGGACACGATCAACAACATTCAGAGATAGGTTCATCCCTTCCAAAACAATCATCACATCAGGCCGGTACTTGGCTGCCATGGTTTCGACATTGTCTTTGGGATGACCGATATGCGTCGCATCTTTCTCACAGTTCCCGACGATTAATTCGCGAACTAACGGACGAAGGCTGTTCATAACCGCGATATCCAATGGCTCGTAAGGGTAGCCTTTACCCGAAGTAACGAACAACACACGCACATCCCAAACAGGACTTGGTGCTCTGTCACGAACCGCCTTTTGGATAATCGCTTCACATTGTCCCAATCTGAGACCATTCGCATGACCTAATTGATAGCCGTCAGCAAGTCCTCGTTCTCGCGCATGCGCATCATTGATAAATTTCATTCATTTCAACTCCCTTCTAAGCAAATACAAGATTGAGCAGCTTACCTAATCGATCAGCAAACGAATGCTCCATTCGCGTTCTTCTCAACCCGCCCACTGCAATACGTAATCGATCCTCTTCATGAGTTAAATAATGACTCATTTTATGGAGGAGTTCACCTGTATGATGAAAGGTTTCAATTTCATGACCTGGTTGGTAGTACTGTTCCAAATCTTGACGGTAATCCGTTATCTGCAGCGTGCCGCATCCTGCAATCTCATACGTTCTAGGATTAATCGAATATCCTGGAATATTTCTACTGTTTTTATTGTAGGTTTCATCGTAGGTGAGTCGATGGATATTCAAGACTATTTTGGCCCCGTTATAATACTTTACGGACTCCTCGATCGGTACCCAATGCGGCTTAATCCCATGTTGGAGCAGCCTATAGTGAGCTAATCGATCCCACAATCCACCGGCAATGACCACCTTTTTCCCTATTAAAAAGGGGGTTATCTCGTTGAATAGGGCGATTCGGTTGGGAAATCCCATGCCAATAAAGCAAATATCGCTTCGATACGCTGGACTAACAGGCTGGGGTTTAAACACAGCTGGATTAGCTGCTAAAGGCAAGTAGTGAACTTGCCGGCAGCCGTTCCCTTGATAGAAAGGTACACAGGACATTTCGTGCGTAAATACATAATCATAATGAGGAGATAATGCGGCTGTGTGGTCAGTAAAATAGGGATCGTCCGCAAACCAGATAGCGGTTCGAATCCCCATCTGCCTAACTAGATCAATATGATGAACATGATCAGCCGGGAAAACATGAAGACCATTCATCACGAGCACGAGATTCGGTTTATGCTCTCTTGCAAGCCGGAGCATATCCGCTGGTTGCGCTGCATAAACGACTCGGACGGTTTGCTGTAAGCCCTGAATGATGCCTTGGTCAATCGCAGGAAAGCCTTGAACGATATATAACACACTTGCTTCTCGAAGCGGAATGGGAGCTGGGTGGCAAGTGTCGAGTGCAAACTGGCATCTTCCCATACGAAAGCCATTTTCCCAACCCGCCTGAAATCCGAGGTTGCGTCCCTCCGCTATGCCGTTGCGAATCACCATGTTCCTTTCACCCTCTTCGCCATAACAGCTGTATCGTAATAATCAACCTGCAGAAAAAAATCAAGTGCCGATTGCCAATCTCGCATTGGCGTAAAACCATTGTCCCGCATTGCCTTGTGTGCGAATGCCGTGTACATCGGTCTTGGTGCTGGTGCTAGCGGAAATAAATGAGTAGGAACAGCCTTGACGGAAACATGTTCCATCCCTGCCGCTCGAAGAATGCGCAGGGCAAATTCATACCTGGAACATACACCTTGATTAGAGGCATGATAGAGACCATATCGGTCCGTTTCGATGAGTTCACGAATAAATATAGCCAGATCCAAGCAATAGGTCGGAGAGCCAAATTGATCATCCACGATGGAAAGTGTCGGATGTACTCGCGCCTTTTCCAATACCTTGGTTACAAAATTGGTTCCCTTCATGCCATATAACCAAGAGGTTCGTACGATAAAATGGTTGGCGCAGGTCATCGCAACAAATTTCTCCCCAAGATGCTTGGAGTGTCCGTAGACATTGAGCGGATTGGGCGCATCTTTCTCGTCATAAGGAATATCCTTTGTTCCATCGAACACATAATCCGTACTGACATAGACAAGCTTAGCCCCAAGAATTTCACAAGCCTTCGCGATATAAAGAGCACCCATTGCGTTCACTTGATAGGCAATTTCTTTCTCCCGTTCTGCCTTATCTACATTCGTATAGGCAGCAGCATGCACAACAACGTCCGGTCGTTCGTTCAATAGCATCTCCTTGACAACTTGTTCTTGACTAACATCTAATTGGGCTTTATCCCAAGTAACGACCTCATGCATGGGGTTCAGCACCCGCTTAAGATCATAGCCTAATTGCCCGCCAGCCCCCGTAATCACTATTTTCAAGTGCGATCAGCTTCTTTATCTAATCGGTACGAACCGTCTGCAATACGGGCGTACCACTCGTTTTCATGTACATACCAGTCCAACGTCTTTTGAAGGCCTCTCTCAAACGAATAGGCCGGCGTCCAGCCTAAGTCGCGACGTATCTTCGAGCTATCCATCGCATATCGCCGATCATGTCCCAACCGATCCGCAACATATTGAATGAGCGAATCCGGTTTGCCCAACAGCCTTAGAATACGCCCGACAACCTCCAAATTCGTTCGCTCATTCTGACCGCCTATGTTGTACACGTCCCCAGGTACACCAGCTACAATCACTCGTTCAATGGCAGAGCAATGATCGTCTACATACAACCAGTCTCGTACATGCAATCCATCACCGTATAGGGGTATTGATTCATCACGAAGGGCACGAGTAATTAAGAGAGGGATCAGCTTTTCGGGAAATTGGCGGGGACCATAATTGTTGGAGCAACGAGTAATCACTGCTGGAAATCCATATGTTTCATAATAAGATCTAACGAGCAGATCAGAGCCCGCTTTACTTGCGGAGTAAGGAGAATTCGGAGCTATTGGCGTCTCTTCACTGAAAGCCCCCTCAGCCCCAAGTGAGCCGTAAACCTCATCTGTGGAAATATGAATAAACTTCTTCACCTGCCGCTGACGTGCAGCTTCAATCAGAATTTGAGTGCCAACTACATTGGTCATCACAAAGCTTCCTGGGTTATGAATACTTCGATCCACATGGGACTCTGCTGCAAAGTGAACAACCACATCGACTCCTTGCATCAACCTCATCATGAGTGCCTCGTTGCCAATATCCCCATGTACAAATTCATAACCAGCTTGCCCAGTAATTAGCCTGACGTTGTCCTTATTTCCTGCATACGTAAGTAAGTCAAGATTGATCACATGATCCCCTGGATGATGTTGCTTCCAATAATGAATAAAGTTACTTCCAATAAACCCCATGCCACCCGTGACAAGCAACAATTGCATTAGTTGTTCTCCTTCCTGACTAAAAGAGTGGCCTGAAAGAGCGATTCATGTGTCCCCGCATCAATCCACCATCCTGTGAGAAACTTATGGGAGAGCGCGCTTGACGCCGCATATACATTATTTACATCTGTGATTTCCATCTCGCCTCGTGCAGAAGGTGACTGCGATTTAATAATGCTAAACACAGAGGAATCATATAAATAAATACCTGTAACCGCATAGGATGAGCTCGGATCCTCCGGCTTTTCGTCAATCCGTACAATTTGCTCCTTCTTCATCTGAGCTACGCCATACCGTCTAGGATCCTCTACCTCTTTTAAAATGACCATGGCCCCTTCGGTCTGATGCTTATAGGCTTCAATCATAGGCACAAGTGGATCTTGGAATAAGTTATCCCCTAGAATAACAACGAATTTCTCACCCTCCAGCACGAAGTCCTCTGCCAAAGACAAGGCTTGCGCAATCCCACCGGCTTTCTCTTGAATCTTATAAGTCAGATTGACACCGAACATTTCACCACTGCCCAAATAATCTAGAAATAAGCCGGCAGATTGTTTCCCGGTGATGATGAGTATATCCTGAACACCTGCATGGCTTAGTTTATTAATGGCGTATTGAATCATGGGCAGATCACCAACAGGAAGCAAATGTTTATTGATTATATGCGTCAAAGGGCGTAAACGACTTCCCGTTCCTCCTACAAGTACCACACCTTTCACAAGTCATCCCCCTTCACGAGCATTCGTAAGTTTCGTATGGTGCGTAGTCACAGCCATTTCTACTATCATATGCTTTCGTAATAGACGGAAATTGGACGAACAACCCTAAATTGAAAATTGGTCATCTATCTATCGAATAGCAGAAAAACAAAAAACGGTAGTCTCGCATAGGATGCGAAACACCGTTTTTGTGTACTGCTCTAAAGACGCAAGGTTAATTACTTTTACCAATCGCCATCCAATTTACGATCCCTTGCTGATCAGGTGAAAATTTAGCTCGAATAATGGACAGTACCGCGCTGCCCGTAGACTTCTGACTGACAATAACATAGCAAGCCGGATGATTCGTAATCGCTGTTAACACATAATTGGTATCCGTGTATGCCTCTTCGAAATTGAGTACCAGCTCAATGGTCTCATCCTGGATCTTCATGACAAATGGCTCAAGTCCAAACTGCTGTAACACATTTCTTTGCTTCGAAGGGGTTCGCACAACACTATCTGACATTTTCGCCACGGTTAGCGAGGCGTCTGCGATATGTTCATTCGTGATCGTTCCAGATTGCAGCTTAGTTCCATCCACACTGCTAGGTGCAAGATGGAAATCAGTTACTGCCCATTGTGACAGCTTATAACTATTTACACTGCCATCTGCAAGTTTAGCTGTATCGATTGCACCATCGATAATTTTGCTGGTATCGACACTGTTAGCGGATAGCTTCGAGCCTGTCACAGCTTCATCTGCAAGGTGATCACTATTCACCGTGCCTACTACGAGTTTACTGCTGTCCACACTGCTTGGTGCTAGCTTATCACCGGTGACGGCTTCATCTTGAAGGTGCTCGCTTCCAATCGCTTCAGAGGATACTTTCGAGCTGTCCACGCTGCCACCCAGCAGCTTCCACCCATCAATAGAACCAGGAGCAAGATGGCTGCTTGTCACAGAGCCCAAGGCGAGTTTCAAGCCATCAATGATAAAGTCCGATAAATGTTCTCGTTGAATCGCACCATAGACAATTTTACTGCTATCTACACTTCCTGATGCCAGCTTAGAGGTATCAACAGAATGATCAACCAGATGCTCACTGTTCACAGCCCCTGCTCCCAGCTTGCTTCCATCCACGCATCCTGGAGCCAATTTCATCCCATATACAGCTTGATCAGCCAAATGGTAGTTATTCACCGAGCCAGACACCAATTTACTGCTATCTACCGAGTTCACTGCCAGCTTTTCATTATCAATAGCGCCTGCCACGAGGTGCTGATTACTCACAGAACCAAGCGCAAGCTTCGTGCCATTCACCACTCCCAGTGATAAATGTTCATCCGTGATAGCGCCAGGCATAATTTTCGAACTGTCTACGCTGTCTTTCGCCAGCTTCGTCCCAACGACTGCACCTTCTGAAAGATGCTCACTATTGATCGCACGTAAAGCAACTTTCGAGCTAATAACGACCCCGTCTGCCAAATGTCGTGCGACAACTGCACCAGCTGCCAGCTTGCTGCCATGTACACTTTCATTTGCTAATTTCGAAGCCGTGATAGAACCATCTGTAATGTGCTCTGCGTTCACCGCTTTGTTCGAAAGCTTAAGACTGGTCACACTTCCATCAGCCAGCTTATCTGTTGTCACAGCTTGATTCTCTAGCTTCGAGTTCGTCACGGCTTGATCTTCAATGATTCTCGTGGTTACCGATTCTGCTTGGAGATGCTGTGTACCTACAGCCCCATTCGCAAGCTTATCCTCGGTGACTGCACCGTCTGTTAAGGTATCCGTCGAAATGGAGTTTTCCTGCAACTTGCTTCCTACCAGACTTCGGTCTGCAAATACATCCAGCGTTATGGAGCCTTTGCCCAAATGCTCCGAAGTAATCGTCCCCGGTTTAATATGGGTTCCTTCTATGATGCCATCTTGCAGATGGCGTGATTCAATCGACATCGGCGCAATTTTGGCCGTGGTTACGGCTTCTTCTGCAATTTTACTCGTTGTAATGGTTTCTTCTTGGATATGCCTAGTTGTAATGGCTTCGTCTGCAATATGGTTGCGATGAATCGCGTACAAATCGATTTGCTGCTCACCTATGGCACCTTTAGCGATGTGTCCGCCAGTAATGATTTCCTCCTGAAGATGAGCTGCGAGTATGTTGCGGGAGGCAATTTTACTGGAAGTTACACTTTCATCCTTTAGTTTTGAATTAACTACACTGCCATCTGCTAATTTATCCGTCGAGACCGAACCAGCCCCAAGCTTAGAATTAGACACGACATTTTCTTCCAAATGTTCTGTTTTTACCATGTGTGAACCGATATGTTTGGCAATAATGGCACCTTGTGCAAGTTTATCCGTTGTTACCGCACCGTCTTGCAATTTGCTGCTAGAAACGACTTGATCATTCAAATGAACAGACTCAATGGCATGTGGAGTAATATGTCTGCTTGCTACAAGCTGCTCACCTAATTTAGCAACGGTGATTGCACCATCTTGAATCAGCTTGGAATCTATGGCGCCTTCTCCAATATGTTTAGTCCGAATTGCTTGATCAGCTATGTGATAGCTGGTTATTTCAGCAGCCTCAATATGAATGCCTCTCACCGCGGATTGCGCGATATGCATCGAATCTACGGCACGCTGAGCTAGCTTAGGACCCGTTACTGCCTGATCAACCAGAATGTCACTTGTAATCGACGCATGATCGAAATGCTCACTCGAAATGCTCTGGCCCTTGATATGGATCGAGCTAATGCTGCCAATCCCCAACTTATCTTCCGTGATGGCACCATCTCTAATTTTATCAGAGGTGATCGAAGCATCCATGAGTTTAGCCGTGTCAATGATATAATTGGCCAAATGCTTCGTCTGTACAGCACCACTAAGAATTTTATCTGACGTGATCGCTTGTTGATCAATCAATTCACTTGTAATGATCAGTTCCGATAAATGTTGTGGCAAAATGGCACCATCTGCCAATTTCGTGGCATCCACCGATTTATCTGCAATTTTGGTGGTTGTAATGCTGCTATCGAACAGCTTTCCGCCAGACAATGTATTATCTTGAATTTTATCTCCCGCTAAACTGTTTGGAGCAACATGTTCATCATGGATGGCTTGGTTGGCAATTTTCGGACGCGTTACACTTGCCTGGGCTAGTTTGGCATGTTCAATGGCACCATCCTTGAGCGATTTGGCACCAATGCTAAACGGTTTAATTTTCGTATCATCTATCGACCGGCTTGCAATTTTGTCCCAGGTTACCGCTTCATCTACAATGTCGTCCGTATAGACAACAGGGTCAACGAATTTACCAGTTTTACGTTCACTTAGTAATAAATCAGGTGTGATCTGCTCGGTAACCTTGGATACTTGCAAGACTTTGATTGGCTCTGTTTTCTCAACAGGTGATGGATTCGTTTTCGCGATTAGTTTGGGCTGATCTATCACTTTCTCTTGCTTTATTGGTGCTTCATCGAGCCATTTTAATTCATTCATGTTGGAGTTCACTTTATGCACGTTCGCCTTCTGGGTGCTGCTGCTCTTACGCTTATTCATATGACTCCTCTCCATTCCCCAAGAATTCTCATTGGTAACATATTCATTCTCACCTTAATAAGTACATTAGCCCCCAAAAATGTGCGCTAACCTAGACAAGAGCCGTTTCCTTCAACATTTGATTGTACAAAGCTGACCTCACCTCAGCAGCTCTTTGCCACGTGAACTTTTCTTTCACCCTGCTAATCCCGTTCTCTCCTAACTTACACTGTAAGCTCTCATCCTTCAGTAAACGCACAATCGTTATAGGGAGTTCCGTTCGAATGGCAGCTAGATCAATTAAGCAGCCAGTTTGTTCGTCTTCAACAACCTCTTGAATCCCGCCTACTTTGGTTGCGACTACGGGAACACCCGCTGCCATTGCCTCTACATTGACAAGTCCGAAAGCTTCATTTCCAATCGAAGGGACGACTAGAATCTCGGCGATTCGAATCCATTTTGGCATATCTTGATGCTTCACATACGGAATGAATGTCACATGATTCGGCATGGTCTTGGCTGCTTTCATGAGTTGTCTTACATATTTCGTTACTTTTTTGGAGCCATAAAAGGCCGCCCCCACGATAACCAACTTGGCTGTTGGTTCACTTTGAATGACACTTTTCATCGCATCAAGCAAATGGTGAACACCTTTCTGTGGAATTAATCGCCCTACAAATAAAATAATTTTACGATTCTCACAATCGATCCGCTTACGCATGACATTCCGTGATTCACTAATTTCCACTGTCCATTTGGATGTAAACTGACTGATATCCACACCTAAATAATGCGTGACTATTTTGTGAGCAGCACTCGGTACGAGTTGCTGCAGAAATCTCTTTAGAAAGTCACTATTGACGATAATGACATCAGCTGCACGCAAATAAGCAGTTAACGCTTTCGCGGAAATATACGGCTTCGTAATAAATGAAGTGGAATGGAGGACGAGACTTATCATGACATTTGGATATCGTTTACGAAGAAAACGAAGAAAACGCGGCCGGTTTTCCACTTGAATAATGCCAGGATTCAAGTGCGAAATCTGCGTATCAAGGTGTGACAAATAGGAGGTTGGCCCTCGATACCGTACTCTTCGATAGGTTACACCACGCCTATTTTCATGCCACGGTTGATAGGACGTCTTCCGCCCAAGAACGTACACAGGCATGCTCTTGGCCAATTGCTCCGCTGTCTTCTGAACTACCTGCTCAACTGAGCTGCTAGTCCCCGAAGGTATAGGAAAGGATCCGGGTGTGACAATGACCAGACGGTTCGATGGGGGCTTTGATTTTTTCAATTTCTGACCCTCCTGGAAACAATGAGGCGTAAATCTAGCCTCATTTTTCTTCTTCCTTCTATACATATGCGGATATATGGCTAAAGCATGGGCATCTGTCCTGATTTTCCAAGAAAGAATCAGCATTTGTACAAACAAGCAGGACACCTTTTCCATAAACTAAGAGTGATTCGGTTTTCGGAGAACATTCAAGCCCCAATTAGAGAGGGAGTGAAGTCAATGAGTAATCCCTATGTGGGTATTTTAGTTAACGATTCCTTGTTTGCAGGTATTCCTCTAGGGAACACACACTACGAAGCTATTCGTTTTTACGAGGATGCTGGCAAACTCTATGGCCTAACGCCTTGTTATTTCCGAATTCAAGATGTTCATTTGAAAACAATGAAAGTACATGCGTATGTTCAGGATGGTCAGCAGTTCAAAAGAAAATGGTCAGATCTACCTAAAGTCATTCATAATCGGGCCATTTATTTGGACGCTGCTTCTGCGAGAATTTTGGGAGCATGGACGCAGCGAGGCGTTACGTTGTTTAATCATTGGAACCGCTATAGCAAAATGCGTATACATGATCTATTAATGAAAAATGAGAGCCTACGCCCCCATCTCCCCACTACATTTCCCGCTACAATTGAAAATGTTAAGGCCATGATGGCTTCGTATGACTCACTCATTATCAAACCAACCAACTCTAGCATCGGACGCGGTGTAATGAAATTAGAGCGCCAGGGGCATGGATGGAAGCTACTCTATCCCTTAAATATGAAGCTAGCCAATCGAACTTGGCGAACCTTCAAATTCCGTCAACAATTGCCTATCCTTCTCCGCCGGAGGATTCAAAGGAGCAGCTATATGGTTCAACAATGCTTGCCCCTTGCCACTGTCGAGGGACGTCCCTTTGATCTCCGCATTTCCGTTCAGCGTGGTGCAGATGGTGCCTGGGGCGTTACTGGCATTGTAGCCAAGGTTGCCTCCGGCAAGCACTTCCTCACGAATGTCGCGCAAGGCGGGACATTGAAATCGTTATCCGATATTTTGAATGATCACTATCCGCAGCTTGATCCAGTGACCGTATGTCTCCAGATGACGAATTTCGCTATCTTGGTCGCCCAGCATCTCAGCACAGAATTGCCGAATTTAGCTGATTTAGGACTCGATATTGCCATGACAAATGATGGGTTCCCTTTGTTTATCGAATGCAATAGCAAGGATCAACGTTACAGCTTCCGTGAAGCAGACATGCAAGATTGTTGGAAGGCTACCTACTTCAACCCCATGGCCTATGCCAAATTCATCCTAGGTGGCGGCACGCCTCCTTGCTAAGTAACCAAAAACACCGTACCTCCGAGATTTTTCTCGGTGATACGGTGTTTTTTACCTATTTGACGCCGAGCGGAGCGAGCACGCGCTGCACTTCAGCGTTCAGCAGCTTCGGATCCGGAGCTGTCACAGGATGATCCTCAATCTTATACTTTTGCTTCAGCTTATAGACTTGCGCTACACTTTGGTCAATCGTGTCCATCGGAATCCGACCCGCTTGAACAGCGTCACGCAATGCACGTATGACAGCGATCGCTTTCTGCGGATCGTGACCCACCATCACGACATTGGAACCCGCAAGAACGGATTTCACAGAGGCTTCACCTATTTCATAATTTTCCGCAATGGCACCCATCGTCATATCATCTGTCATTATGAGCCCCTTAAAGCCAAGCTCTTTGCGTAGAAGATCCGAGATGATGGTCTTCGACATCGAAGCGGGATACTTCGTATCTATTTTAGGCAGCAGAATATGCGCGACCATAATGGCATCTGCCTGATGTTTGATCGCATCAGCAAAGGGAATCAGCTCGAGCTTTCGCAAGCGAGCGAGGTCATTTTGAACAACAGGCAGGCCAATATGTGAATCTACAGCGGTATCGCCATGTCCCGGAAAATGCTTCACAACCGGAACGACCTTCATCTCTTGCAAGCCATTCATCATAGGTATACCGAAGCTGCTAACGAGAGTTGCAGTCGCACCAAAAGAGCGATCGCCTATAACCGGGTTTTTGGGATTGCTATTAATGTCCAGATCAGGAGCAAAATCCATATTAAGTCCATAGGCATTTAACTCTTTCCCCAGCAGTTGACCGATATTGCGGGCCAATTGGGTTTTCCCTGATTTGCCAATCGTCTGATTTGTCGGCGTTTTCGAAATTTCATCAGGCAGACGCGTTACCCTGCCGCCTTCTTCATCGACACCCAGCCAAAGCGGAAGCTTGTTCTCCGTATTCGTCTTTTTCAACTCATTGACTAAGCCAACCAATTGTTTCGTATCCTTCACATTCGGCTTGTACAGAATAATGCCACCCACATGATAGGTTGCAATCAATTCCCGTGCTTCTTCGTTCATACTATAATCATCGATACCCGCGATAATCATCTGACCGAGTTTCTCATCCAATGTCATTGTAGGAAGACCACTTGATGCCACTGGTGATGGAGCTGGAGGAGGAGCGGTCGTCGGGATGGGTGTAGAAGTTAGTACTGCTGACTGTGAAACATTTGCGGACGGCAAGCTTGGTACAGGTGCTCCACTTGGCTGAGCTTCATTGTGTGACATACACCCCGTCATAAGCAGCATAAGGCCGCCAACGCTTCCAATTCTACGTATTGTATGGGAGAACACTCGTTTCAATTCGTCACCTGCCTTTACTTTCACAATCAACTATAGAGTAGACGCTCCCTACATAGAAATCGTTGAATGGCCGATTCAATCACTTCGAAGTCCTTTCAGCAAACAATGCATCAAGACATAAATGCCATAAGCACCCAGATAAGCCCCAGTGAACAGAAACAGCTTATTCGTAAAAACAACATGAATATTGGTCATGAATACCGTATCATCCCGAAGGATTTGGTACACACTCAGGGAACTGATTGCACCAAATACATACGCACATAGAACGGCTGCTCCTGCGAATATAGGTTTGAAAGAATCAAGTAACCAAGCACTACACAGCATGACTATCGGAATCAAAATAACAAATACAACGATTATTATCGACATCTTCGTTATCACCTCTTCAACAGCATTGACGATTTTGCTGTCGAAAATACAGATAAAGCCATTGCGGTTCCTAAAATAAACGGCTACGCCGTCCTTTAAGGACGGGAGCGTTTATCCAAAAATATAGCCCAAGTATATGTGAAACTTATACGTTCTACTATTTCAAGGAAATGAGCAATAGGCAATTGATTCTTTTACCTTTCTGTGGCAAGATTAGCGAAGAACCGCTAATAGGAAACTATGTGCTTATGCCAGAGTCCCTCCTAACCAACGAATGAACAGGAGTTTATGATCTATGTCTAAACCTTTTTTCCGATTACTGACCGAGTTATCTTCACGCAAATGGGTCTCTCAAGTGACAGGTGCCATTGCCCGTTCCAAAATAAGCCGGCTATTTATCCCCCGTTTTGCCCAAACCTATGGCATTCGAATTGAAGATGCTGAGAAGCATATCAAGGATTATAAGTCCCTGAATGATTTCTTCACTCGCAGATTGAAACCAGGCTTGCGGCCGATCCACGAAGACACGACACGTGTTGTAAGTCCTGTTGATGCTATGATTACAGGTATTGGCGACATCAAAGAGGGCCAGATCGTCAATGTCAAAGGTCAAGACTATACAATTGACGAACTGCTTAACCGCTCACCGCGCACGGTGAACTACAATAATGGCTTTTATTTCGTCCTGTATCTGAGCCCAACAGACTATCACCGTATTCATTCGCCAATTTCAGGTGATATCCTGGAGAAAGAGCATGTACTCGGGAAAGTGTATCCCGTGAATGAGTTCGGCCTTCGTCACATGAAACGCGTGCTAAGCCGTAACGAGCGGCTGATTACCTTCATTCAACATGCAACCGGAGAAGTAGCCGTCGTCAAAGTCGGCGCACTGAATGTGAGCTCCATTCAATATGTGACACCTCTTCCGAACACGCTCGAGCGCGGTCAAGAGCTTGCTTATTTCGAGTTCGGCTCCACAGTCGTTCTGCTTTTTGAAGATGGGATGTTCGAACCACGTCCTGATCTAAAGCTAGGCTCTAAAGTTAAAATGGGTGAAGACCTCGGACGTTTCTTGGACACCTAGTCGGGAATCAGAACCTGAGAGGAGAATACCATGGCATCCATTTCAACACCATCTCCGAATCATAGCTCGAAGAGCTTGCAAGGAACGGGAGATATCAAACCTACAGTTTATCGGATTTTAATCGCGATCGGGCTTGTGCATTTGCTCAACGATTCCATTCAATCCGTCATTCCTGCCATTTTCCCCATTTTGAAAGATGAAATGGGGCTTAGCTACGCGCAAGTAGGCTGGGTGCAATTTGCCATTAACTTTACAGCATCGATTATGCAGCCTGTTGTTGGTCTCTACACGGACCGCAAGCCATCGCCGTATATGCTTCCGATAGGGATGACATCGACGTTGATCGGTATGCTGCTGCTAGCTTTCGCTCATTCCTATTGGGTTGTTCTCTTGTCTGTCTGTTTTGTCGGTCTAGGCTCGGCTGCCTTTCATCCAGAAGGATCGCGCGTTTCGCATATGGCCGCTGGAAGCCGCAAAGGTCTCGCCCAATCGATCTTCCAGGTTGGCGGCAATGCTGGGCAATCGTTGGCTCCGATTATGACCAAATGGATCTTCATTCCGTTAGGATTATTCGGATCGATCTGGTTCACAGGCGTCGCGGCTGTCGCGATCGCTGTACAATTGTACATAGCACGTTGGTACAAGGTTGTCCTTCAAGACGCGCCAGTGAAAGCCAAATCCGTCGTGAAGCGTGTCGTCAGCCCGCAGCGGCGTAAGCAAGTCATGTTCGCTATCAGTGTTTTGATTTTCCTTGTGTTTGTTCGTTCTTGGTATGGCGCTGCGATGAGCGGCTATTTCGCCTTCTTTCTTCAAGATACGTATCATATCACGATTGACCGCGCGCAGAATTTCATTTTCTTATTCCTAGCCGCTGGAGCTGTTGGCACTTTCTTTGGCGGGCCGATTGCAGACCGCTTCGGTAAGCGGAATGTCATCTTCTTTTCCATGCTAGGAGCTGCACCATTCGCCTTACTACTGCCTCATGTGTCTGTCACTTGGGCCTATGTGTTGCTCGTTATTATCGGTGTTATTCTTTTATCCAGCTTCTCCGTGATGGTGGTTTATGCACAAATGCTTTTTCCTGGCAAAGTAGGGACCGTTTCCGGTCTCGTCACAGGCTTAGGTTTTGGTCTTGGAGGCATCGGAAGCGTTGTGTTAGGTAACCTTTGTGATACCATCGGAACGGCCCGCGTCATGGAGCTATGTGCATTCTTGCCGCTGCTCGGAGTACTAACTTTCTTGCTTCCTTCGGATCGCAAGTTGAAGGAATGGACGGAAGAACAGGCGTAGCAACAACAAAAAAAGCAGTTCGGCACGCTGGATCACAGCGTAGTACCGAACTGCTTTTTTCAATTAATCGTGATGGGCTTCTTTTGCCTCACTTTGTCTGCGCCGACGAGCGACGCCTGATTCATAGGCTGCTTCCATGACGGCTTCTCTAACTTTTTCCACAACCGCATGGTTGAATACGCTTGGAATGATGTAGTATTCGTTAAGCTCATCCTCATTCACAACCGCTGCAATCGCCTTGGCTGCTGCAAGCTTCATCTCTTGCGTGATCTTGGAAGCCCGGCAGTCCAACACGCCGCGGAAAATACCTGGGAAACAAAGTACGTTATTAATTTGATTCGGATAATCCGAGCGACCTGTCGCCATAACGCGTACATATGGCTCCGCTTCCTCTGGGGTGATTTCTGGCGTTGGATTCGCCATCGCGAACACAATCGGGTCTGTCGCCATACGCTTCACATCATCTTGCTTAAGCACACCTGGTCCTGAAAGTCCGATGAAAATATCCGCACCAGAGATGACATCCGATAATGTCCCCCGTTCTAGACCAGGATTCGTATTCGAAGCATACCAATCCCAAGCTGGATTCGTGAATTCATCTCCTCGTACGATAGCTCCTTGACGATCCACACCAATGACATTGGTAACGCCCGCTGAGATCAGCATTTTGGTACACGCAATGCCTGCTGCCCCGATGCCTGTGATAACAACCTTACACGATTCCAGCTGCTTACCAACCAACTTAACTGCATTCAGCAGTCCAGCTAGAATGACAACCGCCGTTCCATGCTGATCATCATGGAAAACAGGAATATCCAGCTCATTAATTAAGCGTTCTTCGATTTCAAAACAACGCGGCGAAGAAATATCCTCCAAATTAATACCGCCAAATCCGGGCGCAATCGCCTTTACGGTACGAATAATCTCTTCCGTATCCTGCGTGTCTAAACAAATAGGGAACGCATCTACACCTGCCATTTGTTTAAATAGCATCGCTTTCCCTTCCATAACGGGCATTGCCGCTTCTGGTCCAATATTACCAAGTCCGAGAACGGCCGTACCATCTGAAACGACGGCAACGGTATTCCTTTTTATCGTCAATGAATGTGCCTTGCTCGGGTCTTCATGAATGGCCATACAAACCCTAGCTACACCAGGCGTATATACGCGGGACAAATCATCCCGATTTTTAATAGGTACTTTAGGCGTGACTTCAATTTTACCACCCAAATGAAGCAGGAAGGTTTGATCAGATACGTTAATGATGCGGACACCAGGAATACCTTTAAGCGCCTTCGTAATCGTTTCTGTATGCTCGGGATCACTAACTTTGACCGTAATATCGCGTGTTGTCGTTGTTTTGCTGGCCCGTGTGACGTCAATCGCCACAATATCGCCGCCTGCGTCACCAATCGCGGTAGCAATTTTTCCAAAGGTTACGAGTTCTTTATGTATTTCCAGTCGCACGATCACACTGGTTCCTCCGCCATTTAATCCAGCCATACTACGGATCACTCCTACGATTAATAGTTTAATTGACCACATGTTAGATAATAACATACAAGCTTTAGCATTCAAAGTTATCAGCCAAAAGACTTCTTTTGCGAGCCGATAGATACTTTTTATGGTAAATGAAAAGAGTTAGGAACGACTTTCAAAGATCGTGAAAAACCTTAGGAAAGACCTTCATAGATCGAACGGAGCAGGCTGACGCCTTGCCTGATCTCTGCCTCCGTCAAATGAGCAAATCCGAAGCAGGCGCCTGCTCTGTCGTCTGAGAGCGCGTAGTTGCCCGCGTCTGTCCAAGTAACGCCGGCAGCTCTGCATGCGGCTGCATAATCGGTGTAGGTGCGCAGGTCTCCGCGCCACCAACCGAACAGATGCAGCCCGCTGTCGCTGTCCACCCACTCGAAGAGGGTGGACAGCTGCTCCTGCAGCAGCGCTTGCAGGAGCAAGAACTTGCTCGCGTACACCCGCCGCATGCGGCGCAGGTGTCGCTCGTAGCCGCCGCTCGCCATGAAGGCGGCGAGCGAGCGCTGTTCGAGCAGCCCCGTTGGGTGCGGCTCGTATAGCCGCTTCGCGGCTACAAAAGCGTCGTGCAGCGCCTCCGGCAGCACGACATAGCCGATGCGCAGGTCCTGCAGCATCGTTTTGGAAAAGGTGCCGATGTAGACCACTCGGCCCTCTTGGTCCAGCACCTTGAGCGGCTCAATCGGCCGCCCGCGGTGCCTGAACTCGCTGTCATAATCGTCTTCGACGATGACAGCGCCTTGCTCCGCCGCCCAGCGCAGCAGCTGCTGGCGGCGCTCCAGGCTCAGCACCGCCCCCGTAGGGAATTGGCGGCTGGGTGTCACGAACAGCAGCCGCGCGTTCCACGGCTGCGGGATTAAACCTTGCCCGTCCACCGCCGCGTGGACGGGCACTCCCCCAGCCGCCAACACAGCGCGGCTGGCGCCTTGATACCCAGGGCGCTCCAGCACCACGGGATCGCCTGGGTTTACAAGCAGCTGGGTCAGCAAGGCAATCGCCTGCATCGACCCATTGACGATCACGAGGCGCTCCGGAGGCGCATCGATGCCTCGCATCCGCCTCAGATGCACCGCAATCGCTTCGCGAAGTGCGTAGTGCCCCTCGGCGATGTGAGCGTCCTCGTGCGGCGACTCCGTCATCCGCCGCACCTGCTCGTACATCCCGCGGTTCCACTGCTCCCGCGGGAACTGATCCATCTGCGGTCGCGCCACAACAAACGCAATCTCCACGCCAGCAGCTTCACTTACACGTTCCCGCTCTTTCCCTCGCTCTTTACCTCTAGCAGCATCACCTACATGTTCCCGCTCTTTCCATTCCTTAGCTCCAGTAATTCCACCTTCGCCTTCACGCTCTCTTTCCTGCGCCCTAGCTCCAGCAATTCCACCTTGACTATCCCGCTTTTCTCCCTTACTCCACCCCTCACTCACCCGAATACCCCAAGCCGATAATTCAATATTCTTTCCTGCATTCGACTTAGACATGAACAGACCATCCGCATAAACAACGAAAGTGCCCCTGCCGACATCCGCTTGCAAATATCCCTCAGCGATCAGCATATCGTACACCTGATTAACGGTCCCTCTGGAAATGCCAAGCATATCGGCTAATTCTCGACTTGAGGGCAGCCTGGTGTAGAGCTTCAGCTTATTCCCCACGATTTCATCGCGAAGCGCATGATACAAAGCAGCATATTTACTTGGATGTTGTGTGAGGTACACTTGAAACGGCAAATAGAAAGCCATAATACCCCTTCTTTTCTTTTTAAAATGGTACATAAAAATTGATATGAATTGGTTCTTTTTATGAATCCAATCTTACAGTATGCTATCTAAAATCGCATTAAAAAATTCCACATGTAAGGAGAAAACGAACAAATGAATCTACTGCCGCCAACCTTAGAAGGAACTCGCGTCACCCTGCTTCCCCTGCACGAATCACATCTTCCTAGCCTGACCGAGGCTGCGAACGACCCTACTATTTGGTCTAACATCATGACACCCTTGCTAAGCCCATCTGAGGTCCATACATTTGTATACCAAGCGCTAAAAGAGCAGGAAGCAGGACAAGGCATCCCTTTCAGCATTTATGATAAACTTACCGATACCATTGTCGGCAGTACGCGACTTTTTGATATCTCGGTTCCTCATCGGAATTTGGAGATTGGGCACACCTGGTACAATCCTAGCGTCTGGCGCACCCGCGTAAATACAGAATGTAAGTATATGTTGCTCCGATACTGCTTTGAGTCCCTGAACCTGCTCCGTGTTCAAATCAAAACCGACCTTCGCAATGAACGCTCGCAAGCCGCTATTGCCCGTTTAGGAGCCCAAAAGGAGGGCATTCTGCGTCAACATCGTGTGCTTTACGACGGCTATGTTCGAGATACCGTCATGTTCAGTATCCTCGATAAGGAATGGCCGCAGGTGAAACAACGACTGGAAGGTTTTTTAATCAATTGAACAACAAGTACTCTTCATTTGTGCGTTCTTCCATGACACTTGACTCATTTCTACCCGTTATATAGAAAATTTATTTAGCGCAGTGACGTACAGGTGCGAAAGTGATATAATAACTGGGAAAAAATGAAACGCTCATTGGAAGGAATGACCCACTCTTATGAATCCTTTGGCAAGTCAGTTAAACGAGACCCTGCAACGTGAAAATTCTCACGTACATGACATGCTTTCCGCATTAGGTAAATCGATTTACTTCCCGAAAGAAGGCATTCTCAGCCAATCGGCTGAAGCGAAGGCCAAAGCCAAGAAATTCAATGCTACTATCGGTATTGCAATCGAAAATGGTCAACCTATGCATCTGAAGGTCATTCAAGATACACTCTCCACCTACAATCCTAAAGATATATATGAATATGCTCCACCTGCTGGTAAGCCTGAGCTTCGTACGGCTTGGCGGAAAAAAATGCTCGAAGAAAACCCGGGCATTGGCAGCAAACTCATCGGCAACCCTATTGTAACGAATGCGTTGACACATGGTCTGAGTATCGCTGCCGATCTTTTTGCAGATGTAGGTGATGCCGTTATTATTCCAGATAAAAACTGGGAAAATTACGAGCTCACATTCGAGATTCGCCGCGGCGCTCAAATCGTGAACTATCCGCTTTATAACGACCAAGAAAGATTCAATTCCGCAGGATTGCGAGAAGCGCTTCTCGCTCAAAAGTCCAAAGGCAAAGCGATCGTCGTTCTGAATTTCCCGAACAATCCAACGGGCTATACGCCTGATGTTGAAGACGGAAGTGCCATTACAGCCGCGATCCAAGAAGCTGCAGAAGCAGGAATTAACGTTGTTGTCCTGACTGACGATGCATACTTCGGTCTTTTCTTTGAAAATTCCTTGCATGAATCCTTATTCGGTCAATTGGCTGATCTACACCCTCGTGTGCTTGCTGTCAAAATTGACGGAGCAACCAAAGAGGAGTACGTCTGGGGCTTCCGTGTAGGCTTCATTACGTATGCTGGACAAAGCGAAGCACTTCTTAGTGCACTTGAACAAAAAACAATGGGGATCATCCGTGCGACAATTTCCAGCGGACCTCATCCATCTCAAACCTTCGTGCTTCATGCACTGAACTCACCAGAATTCAATGTACAGAAGCAAGAGAAATACGAAATAATGAAAGGCCGCGCGAATCGTACGAAGTCTATTTTGGACAGCGGAAAGTTCGATGATGCATGGGGCTACTACCCTTTCAACTCTGGCTATTTCATGTGCTTGAAGCTCAAAACCGTCGATGCTGAAGCCTTGCGCGTCCATTTATTGAATCAACATGGCGTAGGTACAATCGCGCTAGGTTCGACTGATCTTCGTGTAGCATTCTCTTGCATCGAAGAAAGCAACTTGGAAGAGTTATTCAACATCATTTATCAAAGCGTTAAAGAAATAGAGACAGTTGCCGCAAGCAAATAGTAGGACAACGTAAAAAGAGGGCGTCCCAAAAGCCATGTATGTGGCGGGAGTCCTCTTTTTACATTGCTCACCACATTAGATAGAGGTTTTCTCATAACCAATGCCATTCCGTGGTAACATGGAAGTGCGAAATCACTAGACCTTGTTCTTGTAGTAAATACAGCTGTGAAGCATGTAAAATGCGAAAGTGCATCCTTTTTTTTCGAATTTGCTTCCCCATCTGAAATGCTTGCAAAAGTGCAACCATCTCCGGCGGCACTGCTCAATTTGGTACCTTTTCGGTCCTTAAGGATGCACTTTTGCATGAATTCATACATGCTTACCCGTTTCCCCATAAAATGGGTGTACTTTAGCATCTTTGACCATGTTCAAAATCTGAGGGTAACCTCTTTTCAATTAACTTAGAAGTTACATACGACAAATCATGTTTAGATCCTTCCCTAACCTCATCGAGCAAGTAAATACTGATGAAGTAAAGCGCTCACATATTTATATCGAACATTGCGGTGGCGGAGCTAGCACAAAGGTTGAGCTGCTTCGTGAATATCGACCGTTACCCACCTTGACCTCAGCTTCGTCAAATTCCTCGACAAGACCCCCGCCAATCATTTTTCCATCCAATAACACCATGGTGTAAGTTCCAAACAACATTGCATTCGTAAAATCGACATCTGTATGTATGATAGTCATCTATCCCCCTGAAAAGTAGTATACATACTACTTCTCTATTAAGTTCACAAATCCTTTTAGATTAGTTAGAATCACACAACCAGAATGGGCTCCAATATCAGGTTTGAATCTCAGTTACATATGCTCGACTTTTTCACTTTGGCTCATCGAATGTGCCGACTGCAGCCACCTTACCGCTGGCAAAATGAGAATCGCGACAGCAGCTAACACGCCTATCGCAACAATCCGGTTGTTTAACAAGAGTTGAACAACCAAGGAAAGCACAATGCCCCCTAAGTTGCCAAACAGCAGCAGAAGGCCTGTGACGGCGCCGACTGATTGCGGATCGGATTTGGCCTCTGCCAGCGAGAGCATCACGGGCAAATCGGCAAGTAGTAGAAAACCGCACACGGCCAGCAAGCTGATGAACATCCACTGTGGCATACCGACCGCTAGCCCAAGCAGAAGGAACACGCTCGCCACAAGTGAAAAGAGAACGACCACTCGCGCGCGCTGCCCGCGCAGCGCCCAGCGTGGCAGGGCCGCAGCGCCGACAATTCCTGCCGCTGTCATAACACCGATGCCAATGCCGACTTGCTGGGCATTGAAGCCAATAGCGCTGGCTAGCACTTCCAGCCAAGTCGCCAGCGTAATGAAAATGCCGAAGCCTGCGAACAATAGCAGGCTGAACAGTCTTACCCAACGCTGCGACCATAGGGTCGCAATTGCGCCGAACCCGAACGCGCTGCTCGTTTCAGCAGCCGCATCGACTTCAAAGACTGGCGCTCGTCTTAGCGCCACAAGCATCGCAATGGCGGCAATTACACTAATCGCCCCTTGCGACCACAAGACAGCCGGCATCCCCTGCCATGCCAATAGAAAAGGAACGGTAACGGTGGAGACAAGGATACCGACGAACAAACTGGCCGTACCTGCCGCAATCGCATTGGCTCGTTGCTCTGGACGCACATAGAGCACGGCTAATTTGTTCACGGCATTGAGTACAAGCGGCTGACCTACGGAGATCACAATCTGTCCGATTAAAGCATATTCGTAGCCAGGCAGGATGCGAATAAGCGCTCCAATCGCCGTCAACGCACCACCAATGAGCAAAGATCCGCGAAACCAACGGTCAGCAGCGATGCCAAATGGAATGGACAGCAATACGTAGACAAGTGGGAAAACGAGTGATAACCAGCCTACGGCATCAACAGAAACATGCCACTCGCGAGCAGCCGCCGTCGTAATCGGCGTAAATGTTACCCATAGCAGCTGAGTCACAGCCGCCAATAAGGCGTAAGCAGTGACGACCGACCAGCGAGATCGAGGCGCATCAGGCTCCATCTTCATGACACCTTCCCCTTTTCTATTCTTTGAATAACTTGAGACTTACCTCTTCCTAAAGAGCCGTATTTAAGGCTTAGTCAACATACGAATGATTTTCAACCCGATTTTGCTTGACGGATATCGAAAAGGGATATCGAACATCGTCGTCTGCTTTAATATACTTTTCATATGTGAAAATATTTGAAAGCTCATCTCACCATGATAGCTGCCCATTCCGCTCTCGCCAACTCCACCTACAGGCAAATGCGTTGAACCAAAATGCATCAGCGTATCATTGACACAACCGCCGCCGAATGAAATTCGCTCGAGCAAGGCATTCTGCACCTTTTTATCCTCGGAAAATACATAAAGTGCCAACGGCTTCGGTCGAGCATTGATCATAGCTACCACTTCATCGAGACTGTCATAGGTCAGGACAGGAAGAATAGGGCCAAAAATCTCCTCCTGCATGACGGGCATATCCCATGTAATCTGTTCAAGTACCGTCGGTTCGATTTGCAGCGTCTGATCATTAGCCAACCCACCGATAGCGACCTTTCCGTCATTCAAAAAACGATGCAAACGCTCGTAATGACGACGAGAAATGATTTTGCCGTAATCGGGGTCTTGCAGCGGCTTGTCGCTATAAAACGAAACAATAGCTTCTTGAAGATAGAAAATCAGCTTTTCTTTCACGCTCCGATGCACTAGCAAATAGTCTGGCGCAACGCAGGTCTGTCCAGCATTAGAGAACTTCCCGAAAGCGATCCGCTGCGCCGCCAGCTTCAAATGCGCGTCATGATGTACGATGCAGGGGCTCTTTCCGCCGAGCTCTAGCGTGACTCTCGTGAGCCGCTTCGCTGCCGCCTCCATCACAATTTTCCCGACGGCTACACTGCCCGTAAAAAAGATTTTGTCAAACGGCTGCTCCAGCAACGTACGACTTTCCTCCACGCCGCCTTCCACAACAGCTATATACTGCGGCTCGAAAGTGGCACGTAATATTTCGGTCATCACAGCAGACACAGCTGGCGCTAGCTCAGAAGGCTTCAACACAACCGTATTGCCAGCCGCAATCGCTCCCACTAACGGATCAAATGCAAGCATAAACGGATAATTCCACGGCGCAATGATAAGTGCCGCACCCAGTGGTTCAGGGATTATATAGCTTCGGCTCCCTGAATGTGTCATCGGCGATTTCACTTTTTTCGGTTTCATCCAACGTTTCAGATGCTTGATGACATGCGCAATTTCTTGATAGACGATGCCTATTTCAAACGCGTACGCTTCCTTCTCACCCTTATTCAAATCGGTGCGAAGCGCCTGGATAATCTCTGATTCCCGTTCGACAATCGCTTGCTTCAGCTTTTTGAGCTGTGTAAGACGGAAATCGAGTCCTCGCGTAGCACCGGTGTGGTAGTATCTTTTTTGCTGATCCATCAATTGGCTTATCGCCATACGTCTCTCATCCTCTCGGATATTTATATCCCGGCTATGCAATCACCATCATTTGCGAACGCTTACAAATCACTGTATTTAACAATTACATAATCCTACTATTTTACCACCCCAATCCCCACAGTGACAATATCACGATACATGTTGAAAAAAGCCCTGATTGCTCAGGACTTCTTTGACTATACTTATGCGTTCTTTTGCTTTGTTACACTTCTTTTAGTTCTTCTTATTCGTTTTGTTACACTTCTTTTAGTTCTTCTTACTCGCTTTGTTACACTTCTTTTAGTTCTTCTTACTCGCTTTGTTACACTTCTTTTAGCTGTTATCTTTTTCTTTAAGATGTACCTTTTTCTTCTTAGCAGTTTTAATTTTTTTCCTCTTCGCAGTATTAATTTTCTTCTTCTTAGCCGTTTTAACTTTACTCGTCTTTTCATAAATTCATTAATTTTCTGTTCATATAACGTGATATATTGGTCCACCATTGTAGAAGTCGTGAACTTGTTAAGCACATATTCTCTTAGGACATGTGATGGCGGGAATGACTCATTTAAAGCTTTGTACGCAAGTTCATCTATGCTATTGCATACTAACTGAGGAAAGCCTTCGAGTACCTCTAAAGCGGCACCATTGTTCAAGGCTAATACAGGGGTGCCTGAAATCATAGCCTCAATCAAAACAAGTCCAAAAGGCTCCTTCCAAATAGACGGAAAGAGGACACATCGAGCTCTCTTAAGGAGCTCCTGCTTTTGTTTGCCTGCAACTGCACCTATATAGTTAATGTTTTCATTATTATCAATACGGGGCTGTAAAATGTTTCGGAAATATGCTTCATCTTTAATGGGGCCGGCTATAATGAGCTTTTGGTGATTGCGTTCAGCGACTTCAATTGCATGAATGACGCCTTTGTCGGGGAGTATCCTCCCGATAAACAATAAATAGTCATCTTTTCCTTCACTGTACTCGTATTCATCCGGGTTGATTCCGTTGTGAACGACTTGACCGTTGGCACTGACATTTTCCCGAGCAGCGTGACTGACATAAACGGAATCATGGAATGCTATATTGGTAGGTAAATGATGAGTGGGTAACACGGGAATTCCCATTTTTCTTAATCTGACAATAGATGTAAAAGTGTGATCATGAATCAGATCTACTCTCGAAGGTCTTGTTTTACGGATAAATGCGGGTAAGTGTCGATCTGCGAAATATTTGGGGTAGGGTACTACCTTTGCTGAAACTTTACTTCCCTGAGGAGCATATAAAACAACCCTATGTCCACGTTTTACCAATTCCTGCGTAATTTCGTAAACAATTTTCTCCGTTCCAGCTGTGTCAACAGCTGATACAGGGGTACAGACTGGTGAAATGACTTGTAGGATTCTCAAGGTTCGTTTTTTGGGAGTTGTACGTTTTTGCGTAGTGTTAAATAACCCAAATAAGTCACGAATTTCTTTCGTTTCAACTGCTTTGCGATTGTACGCTCCGCCGCTTAATAGTTCTCGATGCATCCTTGCATATGCCCAGAAATGATCAGCATACTCTGGTTTAAATCCAATATAATAATTTATACATTTAGTTACAAAAAAGAGAATTTCCTCTTTAAACCTATAATCCGAGTGTGCATGTTCAATTAAACGGTCCCAGGCTCGTAAAATATCTAACACTTTGGGTCCGCTGCTATTTACGATAGAACCTGGTCTAGACCTTTTGTAATAATATAAGGGGATATTCAAATAAGCTGGCAAATTCGCAAGACTGATCAAAATCGGTGTTGATGCAACATCCTCATACCAAATATTCAAATACTGAATTTTTTGTAGTAATTCCTTTTTGTAGAGCTTATTCCATGGAACCACTTGAGCGTAAAGAATAGCCTGCTTTTGCGTAAAGATGTCTTGTGAATATCCCTTTTCTGGAATCGTCAGATCTTCCTCTTCATACCTGCTAAAATAATCACAAATCACCATGTCATGCCCATCTAAAGCTTTCGTATACAACATCTCAAACATATTGTTAGCAATCCAATCGTCCGAATCAACGAAACCGATATAGTCACCTCTAGACTGAGCAATCCCTACATTCCGAGAGTTACCTACACCTTGATTTTCAGCAAAGTGTATACTTTTAATACGTTCAGGTTTTTGATTCACGAACTCTTTAATAATTTCAGAAGAATGGTCTGATGAACCATCATTGATAATAACTAACTCCATGTCACTCCATATTGTTTGGTTAATTATAGATTGCAAACACTTACTGAGGAATTCCCCAGTATTGTATACAGTTACGATAACTGAAATTTTAGGACGAGCTGGTCCTGCTTCTTTTGAAATGATCTCTGTCGAGTCAAGAATTGGTTCCCCCTCCGCTTCTGTTGAATTTGATACATTCATATTCCCTCTTATTGACTACGGCTTGTGTATCTGCTGACTTCTCCTATAAATAGGTATGATTACTTCCGGTAATAGTGATTTGAATTAGGAACCGTTAATGCTTGCAAACCAATTGTAACCCACATTATGTATATAAATAGAAAATGAGCCCCTACAAGGAGCTCATCTTTAGAGATAGATATGAAAAAAAGCCTTGATTTTCAAGGCTTTTTTCTTGGGATGCGGTCGGGGGGATTTGAACCCCCACGCCTTGTGAGCGCCACCCCCTCAAGGTGATGGGGTGGCTTTGCTCGGTTCTGTTATAGTGGGTAAAAACCTTGATGTAGTGCGGATTTTCTACTCACCATTATGTTGCATTTGATTGCTCTTTGCTGCTTGTTGACGAAGTTCGTCAACAATTCGTCAACAAGTAGCATTTTTACATGAGTTCTTGAATTCTCATATCAAACTGGGGCGTCAGTTCTTGCAATAATGATAAGCAAATGCTTGCTCAAGATTCAGCTATTATTCTAAACGTAACCATCTTCGAATCTAGGTTTACAGAAGAAACTTTCCAACCAGCTAAAAGCCATGCCTTCGTATGAGGATGTGGATAATTCCCTCTCCACCAAGCTTTGTTACTAAAAGCTGAAACTGGAAGTCTACATCTACGTCCCAAAATATTTTGTAACTTATTCAATGTCATCGTTATTTCTTGTTCTGTAATACTACATAAATAATCGTATAAAGGCTTATATTTTCCTATCTCTTTACTACTTTCTTCTTACCTTTGCATTTTTTCTTCATTCTGAATTCAGTCATATATTGGTGGTATTTTTGAGGAAAAAATTCTTCACCGTTTATTACATTCGGAGCCAGTTTCGACAGTGAAGTAAGCGTCAATGGGATTCGTTATCTTCATGCTAGACCTCGTTCCACAATCTTCTGATATTGTCAAGACCGATTCTCGTACCTGCTTTGCATTCTTCCATACCTTCGAATTCAAGCGAAATGTACCCATCATAGCCAGAATCTTTGACCACGCGAAGCACTTCCCTCAAGTCGATGTCTCCGTGACCGACGATAGCGCCGCGCAAATAATTGCCGCTTGTGGTCTTAAACCAACCTTCTCCTGGATTCTGAAAAGAGGGACGGCGATAAAAGTCTTTTATATGCACCACAGAAGCGTAAGGTAGGTTGTTTTTTACAGCCGAAACGGGATCCTCATCGACACACATGAAATTGCCGATATCAAGCGTTGTCCGGAAGTTCTGTCGATCAACCGCTTGCACCAAGGCCTGCACCCGATCACTCGCCTGTATGAAATATCCATGGTTCTCGACGCTGGTCACAATGCCGTACTGTGCCGCATGATCCGCAATTTGCCTACATGCCTCCGTCAAGCGATCTAATTCCCGATGAAAGCTATGGATCGAGTTGTCGCTGCAGCGGGCAACGTCATGCCGCATCCGCTTAACACCTAGCCTCGCCGCAAGATCGACTTCCTCCTTCACACGCGCAATCTCCTGCTCATAGGCTTCCTGCGTGTCCGTAGCGAAATTGGCCCCGATTGCATAATTCGAGACATCGATCCCCCGTGACTTCACCTTTTCAAGAATAGTATCGGCTACCTCTGGCTGACCGGCCAATTGGAATCCAAATGGCCCGATCTCAACGTGCTCGCCTCCATGGTCGGCGATCCAATCGATCGCACCCAGAATGTCCATTTCTCCAGATTCCATAGCACGGAACAAACTATATGTACTTACGCCTAGTTTCATCCTTTTCACCGTCATTTTCCTTATGATTGGTTGATTACAGCTGAATCTCTGTCCCTTTAGCTGATGATTCATAAATAGCACATAACATTCTCATCATCGTAACGCCATCCTCAACCGGACTGATCGGTGTACTCCCCGTACGGCAGCAGGAGACGAAATGACTAACTTCGTTATGGAACGCTTCGGTAACATTCAGCGATTTATGATCCGTCTGAGGTGTTACATTCAAAATCGTGTCATGCTTCTCTGTCACCAGAAGCAGTTCTGGCTCCAGCTCTACGCCACCTTGATCTCCGTATAATTTCACAGTAGTCTCATCTTTCTTAGCGTGCAGCGTAAAGCTCACGTCTACGAGCAGAGAGGCCCCATTCTCGAAGCGGATCAACGCGTTTGCCATATCCTCGACAGCGTTCGTGCTTGGGTCGTAGTCTGCAGCTTTGTAAAACGATAGGTTGAGAACATGAGCGCGATTACCCAACTTCTTGTACGTATTGCCACTGACAGAAACAGGCTTCGGCCGCCCCATCAAATACCAGCACAGATCGATGACATGTACCCCGATATCGATGAGAGGGCCCCCACCTGAGCGCTCTTGATCCGCGAACCAGCCTCCCGGATTACCGAGCCTGCGGATGGAGGAAGCATTCGCATAGTATATTTCCCCCAGCTCGCCGTTGTTGATAAATCGCTTCACGAGCTGTGCATTCGCATCGTAACGACGCACGAACCCAACCTGCAGCGTTTTGCCCGTTTCACGCACCGCCTCTTGAATCTGAAGCGCTTCCTTAACCGTACGGCACAGAGGCTTTTCTACCAATACATGCTTGCCTGCACGCAATGCGGCTATACTTATCTCTGCGTGAGAATTGTTCCACGTACAGATGCTGATTGCTTCTACCTCTGGGTTAGCCAAAAGGTCCTTATAATCCGTATATACATGCGGTATTCCGTATGATTTCGCTTTCTCTTCAGCCCGCACTTGATTCAAATCGCAAACCGCAAACAGTTCCACTTCCTCCAGCTTCTGATACGCTTGTAAATGCAGACCGGATATCGATCCGACGCCAATGATGCCAATTTTGGTTTTCGATGCGATCATAAGTGCACATCCTCCTAAGTATGGTATAGCCTCTCGGCATTCGCCGTGGTAGATGGGAAAACGGATTCCTTATACCATCCGAGCTGTTTTCCTCCTACTTTCGTAGGGGGATTTTTTTATTTAAACCACATTCTGAACTGGTAAAAGAAGTTCAAGATATGGGGTTTTCTTTATCGAAACACTTGACTTTTACAAATATCCCCAAAATGGTGTGGGAAAGGCAGATTAATGTTCCCACTTCAAACACGTAGCTCCACATCGCTTCGATGTTCGCCGGCCTGACTCATGTGTATTGGTTATTATATAATTAATTGTATTGTGAGAATGTACGTGTATCTAGTTAACAAATCAACGAAAAATGTTCGGTATCAATGTTGTTATTCGATTCATTTCATCATCGAAGCTGTCCGGTGGGCAGCAACAGCGCCGCCCCCTACAAACACCTGCTCTGCTGCGTGCCAAGAAATATTGAAGCTGAAAACTCCAACAATATGTGGTGAGTCGGAGCGGATACGAGTAGTGAAGGCACTCTGCTTTTAGGCTTGATAGACAGAATCGATATGGGGACAGAGTACCTAGAGGCTTGGAAGGAAAAATTCGAGGGGTACGATCGTAACTTCTCATGGCGGAAAGAACAAGGCATGCCAATTCCAGAAGGAGTTATCATCATTAGCGACCATAAGTCCAATAATAGCAAACGACGCTGCTTCACATCTTCCCCCGTCAACAGACCGCCTCTGGAAACACCGATAAACACATCGGCTCCGCGGATCGCTTCCTGCAAGCTGCCCGACTGCGTGCCGACCTGCGGCTGCTCAGCAAGCCATGCCCACATAGGGTGGGCATACTCGCCGCCCCGCACAATGACACCATTCTGGTCGACCGGAATGAGCGTTTTCACGCCGGCTGCCAGCAGCATTTTGCAGATGGATACGCCTGCAGCGCCTATGCCGTTGACGACGACACGAGTATGCTCCATTCGTTTCCCTACGACTTTCAACGCATTAATAAGCCCCGCAGTTACACCATTAGTAGTACCATGTTGATCGTCATGAAAAATTGGAATATCCAACTCGTCGGCCAGGCGCGATTCGATCTCGAAGCAGCGCGGCGAGCTGATATCTTCAAGGTTAATGCCTCCGAAGATCGGGCTGATCGCTTTAATCGTTCGAATGATTTCTTCCGTATCTTTGGTATCAAGACAGATCGGAAACGTTACCAGTAAATATAGAGAAACAACTAGAATCGTTACATATATAACTATCCGGTAACCGATACCTGAGAAAAGCTGAAGTCCCGCTATACGCTGGGACAGTCCAAGCGTTTGAGGGGCAAACACCAGTACATTCCATCCGGCATAGGTTCCTAGATAAATAAGTGCAACACCGAAAACGGGATCCAGCTTTAATCCTCGTGCAATGACCAATCCTAAAGGAATAAAGCCAAAGAACATCGAACTCTTCCCAACAGCTTAGAGCGGGATTTTAGAAAAGGTGTTCCTGGGCTTGCCTTGCTCACTGACATTACCTCCCTCCCATATGGCCGCTCAGATCGGCTTATTTGTTGACCATTCTAGATGCGTCAACAGGAGAAATCCTCTCTAATAACCTATTCAGTCGCCTTACACTGGACATTGCTACAGACTCGATAGACACTCTCGTAAAGCATAGAAGGCTGAAACTGCATAAGGATGCATTTATCCATTCAGATCAAGGGAGTCATTATACGAACCCCAAATACCAAGAACTTTTAAAGCAAAAAGGGTTAGGGCAATCCATGTCTAGACGAGGGAATTGCTGGGACAATGCTCCACAGGAATCGTTTTTCGACCACCTGAAGGATCATGTTGACCACCGTAGTTGTTTATTATTAGGAGAATTACAAAGGAAGATTGACTGTTACATTCGCTACTACAACAATAATCGTATCAATGGGGATTTAAAAAGATGACCCGTGTGCAATACGTGCAATACAGGAATCATCTATTGTTAGCTGCCTAGACATACCAGACTTTTTTTAAGTGTCCTTGACAGATGGTCCAGATCATGTAGCCGTGAGGCCTTCTTTTTCCGTTTTATCAAAAATAGAAAAGCCTTATGATCACTAGTCGGAGTCTTTAAGGATCGCTGGTTCCACAGACATCAGCTAAAGCTTGTTGCATCAAGCAATGATGGGATTTTTCGAACTTTGACTTCTGTCTATCAGGCCTAAAAGCAGAGTGCCTTCACTACTCGTATCCGCTCCGACTCCCCACATAATTGTTGAAGTTTTCAGCTTCAATATTTCTTGACACGCAGCGGAGCAGGTGTTTATAGCAGGGGGCGGCGCTGTTGCTGCCCACCGGACAACTCCGAAGGAAAGTGTTTACCCCAACTTTTTTTGATGAAATGAATCGAATAACAACATTGATACCGAACATTTTTCGTTGATTTGTTAACTAGATACACGTACATTCTCACAATACAATTAAAATATAAAAACAAATACATAAGAGCGACCTCTCGTTCAGAAAGGATTCATCATGAGGCTATTCGCACGGCTTGTCAAGCAATGGGATATTCAAATAATGGTCGTTCCGGCAATTCTGCTGATTATCCTTTTTAACTACGTCCCTATGTGGGGAGTCCTGACCGCATTTCAGGATTACAACCCGGGAAAAGGGTTACTGCACAGTCCCTGGGTCGGTTTTAAACATTTCCAGATGTTTTTCAACGCCCCCGAATTTGGGCTGGTTATGCGGAACACAATTGTAATCAGTTTGCTGAAGTTGTTGATCGGGTTTCCAGCGCCGATCATTCTAGCACTTATGCTAAATGAAGTAAAGCATGCCGCCTTTAAACGTATTGTACAAACCATTAGCTATTTACCGCATTTTATTTCATGGGTTATCATTTCAGGATTCGTCATTTCCATGCTCGCGGTCGATAATGGCAGCGTTAACATCTTGCTGAAACAGTTCCATTTGATCCAAGAGCCGGTGAGTTGGCTGTCGATACCCGCGTATTTTTGGGCGATTCTGGTCACTACGGGGGTTTGGAAGGAAATCGGATTTGGCGCCATTGTCTACCTGGCTGCCATCGCGGGCGTCGATCCTCACCTTTACGAAGCGGCATCGATCGATGGCGCAGGGCGCTTTAGGCAAATCATTTCCATAACGCTTCCTTCGATCGCTCCGGTTATTATTATATTTATGATTCTGGCTGTGAGCCAAATACTCAATGCCGGCTTCGAAGAAATCCTGCTTCTAACGAATCAGGGAGTCAACGTCATACTGCGGCCTGTGTCCGATATTATCGACACGTATGTATATCGGGTGGGTATTATCAATTACCGCTATTCGTACGCTACGGCAGCAGGGCTGTTCAAATCTGTACTCAGTGTAGGCTTACTTATTGCAGCCAACTGGATTGCACGCAAACTTGGCAGAGCAAGCTTATGGTAGCGATGGGGAAAGGAAATGAGACCAACATGAAACGATCATACGAGGATTGGGTTTTGGACGGAGTTATCTACATCTGTTTAACGTTGTTGGCGTTTGCAACGTTGTATCCGTTCTTGAATTCACTTGCCATCTCCTTTAACGAAGGCAATGATACGGCATCCGGAGGCATTACATTATGGCCACGTGTCATTACTTTGGATAATTATGCTTACGTATTTCGGGATGGCAAAATGCTGCACGCATTCCTGATCACGATTTCCCGAACCGTTTTCGGCACTTTTTTATCGATATTGTTTACGTCCATGTTTGCGTTTGGACTGTCGCGACGCCAGTTGATCGGGAAAAAGTTCTACATGATTGTCTGTGTCATTACCATGTATTTCACCGGTGGACTAATTCCCACCTATCTGCTTATCCGCGACCTGCACCTGATGAACACATTCTGGGTACTGATCATCCCAGGTATGATCAGCGTGTGGAATATGATTATTTTCCGTACGTTTTTTCAAGGCCTTCCCGACGGTCTGGAAGAGTCGGCGAAAATCGACGGCTGCAACAATCTGACTACTTTTTTCCTCATCGTGCTTCCCATATCCGGCCCTGTCATGGCTACGCTCTCATTGTTCACGGCGGTTGGCCATTGGAATGCATGGTTCGATGCGACGATCTATTTGACGAACGAGAAACTACAGCCGATTCAAGTTGTGCTGAATCAGGTTATCAATTCAACGCTTGAGAAAGACCCTATGAAAGAAGTCAGCGCTACTGCCCAGCAAGTACATGCGAACTTGCAGGCTGTCACGCATCAATCCGTCGTGATGGCAACGATGATGGTGGCTACGATCCCGATCATGATGGTGTATCCGTTCGTGCAGAAATATTTTGTCAAGGGCGTATTGGTCGGATCGCTCAAGGAATGAAGACACTCTGTTGATAAATGTCAAAAATGGCTTTATCATAAAAAATGATTTTGAGAGGGGAAATTGATCGTATGAAGAAAAAGAAATGGGCAGGAAGCGCACTCGCACTGACATTAAGCCTGAGTGTTCTGACAGCAGGCTGTGGAGGCAATTCCGAAGGAGTAGCACCGTCTCCAAGCAGCGGCAGTAACGATCCGCAGAATTCGCCGTCAGCAGCAAAGCCGCTTACGTTCTCCTACTTCGAGTATGACGATACGTTCAACCCTTCACCATGGGGAGAAACCGTAACTACAAAGTGGATTCAAGAGAACAAGAAGGTCTCGATCAAATGGGTGACAAGCAATGGCGCCGCCCAGCAGAAATTCAATACAATGTTCGCAAGCGACGATTTGCCTGACGTCATCACAATGAGCCCCGGCCCGGAATTGGATCGCTTAATTGATTCCGGCAAAGTCATGGCACTGGATAGCTATATTGACAAATTTCCGAATCTGAAAAAATGGGCAGGTACTAAAACGCTTAATATGAACCGGGCGAAGGATGGCAAAATCTATACGTTCCCCGTGTGGTATATCAGCGAAAACTGGGCGAATGGCAACGGCGGCTATGGCATCAACCGCAAGGTGTACCAAGATTTGGGTTCACCAAAACTGGAAACTATTGCGGATTTCGAAGCTTACCTGCGCCTTGTAAAAGAGAAATATCCCGACTACGTTCCGCTTGAGGTCGGCAATATCGCAGCGATCTATATGCTGTACTCGGCATTCAAGGAGAACAATCCTCCGTTCTTCGTAAAAAATATGATGTTTCAAGACGGCGACAAGCTGCAGTCAATTACGGAAGATCCCGCATTCAAGGACTTTATTCTATTCGCAAGCCGTTTATTCCGCGACAAGCTGATGACTCAGGACGTCTTCACGCAGAAGAATGACCAGTTTGTGGAAAAGCTGAATCGTGGCAAGGTCGGAGTCGCGCTTGAAACGAACTTAACTTCATGGGCCAATAAGCCGAATGCCAAGCTGCGCGCGGAGGATCCGAACGGCGGATATGAATTTATTTGGCCTATTCACAAAGAGGGCCTCGATAAGAACAAGATTACAATTAACTCGTACAATTCGACGGGACCTGATAAAATGGTTATTACCAAGAAAGCGAAAGATCCAGAAAGCATCTTTTCGTATATGGACTGGCTGACAGGCGATGCAAATTTGATGTTCATTTACGGGCCTCCAGGCCTGTTCTGGGATAAGTTGGACGATAAGAGTGTACCGATTCTGAATGATAAATATACGAACATCGATAAAGCCGAGCTCGATAAGATGAAAATCAATGAAGGCTGGATGGCCGGCAATGTGAAACTCGTCGATTCAATCAAATCCGCTCTTAACGAAAAGCTACCGAAAGACAAACAGGATTGGGTCACGAATCAACAAGCGAATATCGCTTGGAAGACAAGCGCGAATGTCACCGCATTTGCCAATATCGATCCATCGCCTGATTCGGGGGAAGGCATCGTTCTACAGACTATAAAGGATATTTTCAACCAAGCCTTCTCCAAGATGATCTACGCGAAAAGTGATGAAGAAGTGCTCTCTTTCTTGAACAAAGCGAACGATGACATGAAGAAAGCCGGGTATCAAAAAGTGCTTGATTACCGGACGAAGAAATGGCAGGAAAATATAAAAATCATGAACGGTAATTAATAGCAGGTGCAGCTTTTATAGGAGAGTATACAATGTATACTCTCCACTGCTATATTTGGAGGAAAACGACCATGTTCGAGGTGATGCTTGTTGACGATGAACCGCTGGATTTGGAAGCGATGATACGGCTTGTTCCATGGGCCGAACTGAATATGAAGATCGCCGGAACCGCCTATCACGGAATTGCCGCCCTTGAATTATTAAGCCAGCGAACCTTCGATATCCTCATAACGGATATCCAGATGCCGATTATGTCCGGTCTCGAGCTTGCCGAGCAGGCGAAAAGCCGGAATCCTCTACTCAAAATCATCATCATTAGCGGCCATGAGGAGTTCCAATACGCCCGCAAAGCGATTGCGATGAACGCAATCTCCTATTTATTAAAACCTGTCAACGACCGGGAGTTGATCCATACGCTGCAGACCGTCAAAGAACAACTTCAATATGAGCAGGAGCGCTCCGAAAAAGAATCGCAAATGGAAGAGTCGCTTTCTCTGTTGCAGAATGAAATGATACTTCGATGGATGAAAGGTTCGCTTGATCCCCCGTTTGTTAAACATATCTTGAATAAATACGGCATTGAATGGCAGTCCGGCCATGGTTGTATCGCCCTCATCGAGATCGACGATCTGGCACGGGTGATGAAGCAGATTTCGTCCGAACAGCAAACCTCCTTTATTCATCATATCCATGCACAAATTACAAGACAAATCCGGGAAATGCGGCTCGGACTTATCTGCACAGTAGATGACAACAAAATCGCTCTGTTCATGAACGGCTTAACGTCTTCGCCTACAAAAGAACTGCAGTCGCTGGTCGATGCCATGAATCAAAACGGAAGTCAATCGATTACCGTGGCGCTCGGTCCTCTCGTTCCCGGGTTCAGTGGGATCCCTTCCTCTTACCGGGATGCGGAACAGGTGCTTGATGCCAAAATGTTTGTCGGCAAAAATCGCGTTCTCACCACCGAACAAACAGAAGGCGAAATTGTCCAGCAAACCGCCAATATGGAGAAGCTGTTCGACAAGCTGTTCCAGGCAACAGGGACATATGATCTCGTAAATATCCACGACTGTCTGGAGCATGTATTCGAGTTGGTGTGTAAACTCAGCGACAAGCTGTCAGTGTACAATTTCTCGATGTATGTCATTACCAAAATCGAATCCTATCTGCAGACGCTGAATACCAACTTGTACGAGCTCTTGAAAATCGAGCGCAAGTATATGGATGTGCTTTTTATGTTTGAAACGATTGACGACATTAAGTCTTGGCTGCGAAAAAAACTTTTCGAAATTTCCGAGCATTTGCATATGAAACGAAAGAAACCGAACCGCAAGCTGATTGGAGAAATCGATGTTTATATGACCGAGAGCCTCAATCAATCTTTACAGCTGCGCGATGTAGCCAAATTGTTTGGGTTTTCCCCCAATTATTTGGGCTATTTGTTCCGGGAAGAAATGAATATGTCTTTTAACGATGCTCTGATTAGAAAACGAATGGAAAAGGCACGCGAGCTGCTAAAAGATCCGAAATTGAAAATTTACGAAATCGCTGCGCAAGTCGGCTATCAGAATCTCGCCTTTTTTAGCCGTCATTTCAAGCAAAGCTATGGGTTAACGCCTGGCGATTATCGAAAAAAAAGTTGAGCGTGGTCACATGAAATTCCGATATAAACTATTACTATCCTACTTACTGCTCGTGGTTGCTCCGATCGTCGCCATCGGATATTTCGCTTACACGTCATCCGTACAGTATGTAAAGGAGCAAACCAGACAAAATGTTGCCGCTACACTAAAGCAGGCCAATGATAATATTATGGAAAAAATGAAGGTGATTGAGCGGGTGGACAATCAGATTTACCTCGACCAGTCACTTCAGCAATTGCTGCATAAAACATACAGCCCGTACGAGAGTTATCAAGTCACTAAAGATAGCCTGACGCCGAAGCTGGATTCAGCTTTGAATCTGACCTCGAACCCCATTCTTCTGGATATATATGTTTTTAATTCTACTCTGCCTGAAATCTACTATATGAAGGACGACGTTACTCCGATTAGCGGAAAGCGCTTCGAGCTTTATCAATTGGAACGCATCGCGTACAAAAACTGGTATCTGCAGTTTGCAATGGCGAAGGAACAGTCCTTATGGCGACAGGTCGATGATGACGTAAGGTTCGGCAATGTTTCGCTCCTGCAAAAATTGATGCATTTCCAAACCGTATCGACGATTGGCGTCATGCGCATCACGGTGAACCTGAACGATTTATTCGGAGATTTGAATTACAATCGAAACGAGCAAGATACGCCAAGATTTTGGATGGTCAATAGTCCGGAAGGAAACAGGATCTATGAAAGCAGCCAAAACCCGATCCCCAAAGACTGGAAATCACATCCTGAACGGTATTTGCTTGAGCAGCAGCCATTAGAGGGATTGAATTGGAATCTGGCAGTGCTCGTACCACTTCAAGAATTGGAACAAGGCGCCCATAAAGTCCGCAAACTTACGCTTCTTATTTGCTTGGCCAGCTTTGCTCTTCTTGCAGCTGTCAGCGCAGCGGTCTCGAACTATTTTTCTAATCATATCAAACGGATCGTGCATTCTCTTCACTCCTTCCAAGAGGGGAAATTCACCAAACGCATTCCATACTCAAGCCATGATGAGCTTACGCAAATTTCGATTGCGTTCAATGAAATGGCCCAGAACATTGAAGGACTTATTCAAGAAGTCTATGAAGGCAACCTGCGAAAAAAGGAAGCAGAACTCGAAGCGCTTCAAGCGCAGATCAAGCCGCATTTCTTATACAATACGCTTTCATCGATCAGCAGGCTTTCACGTCTCGGGGAGACGGAGAAGCTGCACAGGATGGTAAGCGGACTGGCCGCCTTCTACCGGTTGACGTTGAATCAGGGGAAGTCGATCATTCCAATTCATAAGGAAGTAGAACAAGTTCAAGCTTATATCGACATCCAGAAGATCAAACAAATGGAAAGGCTGGAGGTCAGTTTTGACATTTCGTTTCCGCTGCTGAATTATGATACGCCGAAGCTAATTCTGCAGCCTTTCGTTGAAAATGCGCTGGAGCACGCCATGTTCGGAGACAAGCTCCACATTCGGATCGTCGCTCATCAGGAAGGAAGTAATATTGTTTTCAAAATTATTGATAATGGGATCGGCATGAGTAAAGAGCGTTTACGTGAGGTCGGATACAAGACAGCAGCAGGCTATGGAATTCGGAATGTCGATGAACGAATCCGCCTGCAGTTCGGAGAGGCATTCGGCGTCTCGCTCTATAGCGGAATCGGGATCGGGACGACAGTAAGGGTAGTCATACCTGCTTATAAGGAAAGCTGATTTTCGGCGGGAACCGGAAAGGATGCTCGAACTTCAGTTTATAAAATTGGGGAAGTTGCATCGAACATCAACTCTCCTGTAAATATAAATGTTGATTTGATCGGTGCTCTTAAAGTAAAAGTTATCTTTAAATTTAATAATAGAGACTATGGTGAGGCAACTGGTGATTTTGGATTAGTAGACGTCGAATTCATCAATTAAGACTATGCACGAAGGCCGAGGGTGTAACAGCCTCTGCCTTTCTTTGTATTACAGGGGGGACTTAATTTACATATATATCCAATGTATGTTCTTAAATAAAACGTACATTCACTTGAAGTAGCAGACCTCGCTCGGGAAGTTTGAAACAACGTCAATAAAAAAACACGAGTGACCTGTAAATGAGGCCAAATGTGTTTTTTATTGCACGTTATCAGCACTTTAAGCGGAAAATTTGAAACCGATCGTGGATACATTGATCGGTAAGCCGGTATCAGGTTACACAGACCACTGTAGCCATCCAGGGAACCGGTAAAGCCGCTTTTTCATTCGTGATCATAGTCGTATCTGTCAACATTTACACAGGGCTTCCACACCATTTAAGATATGGAAAGAACAAGCGAACTCGGGACGATGGCTTAAACCAATTGGCTATGTCGGTATTACAACTTAAGTTGTATGCCGAAGTGCGCGCAGGAAGAATTCCCCATGCTCGAATAGGTTCTAAAATAATTTTCCGCCGCGACACCTTGGAAGCATGGTTCAGGCAACAGGAACTAGATAACTTAAGATGATTCTGAAGTCGCTCAAGCTTTCATTGGACTTAGGATTGGGATCATCATCAATGCAGCAGAGTATACTTCCATATGCTTCCTATCCCCTCCCTATGGCCTCAATGCGTTCGTTTGATTATGTACACAACAGAAATAGCCCGTAATGTATAAAAGTCACATTCAACATACGTGATTCGTTAACAGTGCTATTTCTGAATCTGCAAAGCGGAAAAGATCTGCAACTGCTGCCCCAGAATTACTACTAGTGTGAGAACGCACTAAGGGTGCGTCCGCCTTTTGTTTTCCAATAATGAATGCATATGGCTGGTCATGCACTATGAATCCTTCCATATGCCTTCAAATTGGGACTAGCTAATGGTTTGACTCTCGCTTTCGCCATTCTCACTGAAGCTACAATTTTGCCCTTTCCAGATTAGAATCATTACTAACGAGATGCTCTTTCCATTTTCTTGATAATGACTTCTCATCTTTAACATACTAAGATCAATGTGTTCAATGTTATCTATAGCCACTATATTAATTTGGGTTAAAGGTGATTTGGATACAATACAAAAAAATGGAGGATATCGCCTATGGCTAGCGTTCAAAAAAGAGGTACCGGATCATATCTGCTAGTAGTTGAAGCAGGTTATGGGCCCACAGGTGAGCGAATTAAACGTACGAAAACGGTAAAGGCGGAGGGCGTTCGTGAAGCCCGTAAGATGCTCGCAGAATTCCAAACAGAAGTGGAATCGGGAGAATATATCTCACCTCAAAAAATGACGTTAGGGGCCTTTGTCGATGAATGGAGAAGCAAGTATGCAACCAAAGAACTTGCCCCCCTCACGCTTAAGAACTATGATCTACATTTAAAAAATCATATTCTTCCTGTATTCGGGCATCTGAGGATGGACCAAATCAAACCTTTGCACATTGTCTCATTTCTCGATGACCTAAGTAAACCAGGCGCTCGAAAGGATGGGCAAGGTGATACACTCTCAAGCGGCACCATCGAATATATTTACCGTGTGGTCAAAAGCCTATTTAACCGCGCTATGGACTGGCAGATGCTCAAGAAACATCCAATGGAGTAATACAACTAGAAATGATGTACTACGATGAGAATGAAGCACAACTTGCAATCGAAGCATTATATACAGAACCCACGATGTGGCGATTGTTTTGCATTGGAGCGATCCTAGGTGGTTTTCGATGAGGTGAGTTGATCGGATTGGAGTGGAACGATGTGAATTACGAGAAATGCACCATATCCATAAACAAGAGCATTTCACTAACATTAGGTGGCCAAGCTCAAGTAAAGGCTCCTAAAAGCAAATCTTCAAAAAGAACAGTCACAATGCCAGATTGGTATATGCAAGAGATGAAGAGATTCCATCATAATTGGAAGGTAGATAAAATGGAAGCAGGGGAACTTTGGGAGGGGCAAGGACATCAATATGTGTTCCAAGTTGGTTTCGGCAAGCCCTTGTACCATTCATCGCCTACCCATTGGTGGAAGAAGTTCACAGAGCGCCATAACCTAAAATTCATTCGTCTTCATGATCTTCGGCACAGCGCGGCAACAATTTTGATCCAAATTGATGTGTCCATGAAAGCGATCCAAGAACGATTAGGTCATTCCAAGCATCAAACCACTGCAGACCTGTACGCTCACGTCGCCCAGTCGGTAAGCAGAGCAGCTGCGGATAAATTAGAAAAGTTCAATCCTCGTCTAAATATTTCGTCAACAGTTCGTCAACAAGGGTAATTTATGAAGCTGTACTACCGCATTCATTCCATCTGTTATAAAACAGAAAAAACCCTTATACAACAAGGGTTTCGAGCTTTTAAAGCTGGGATGCGGTCGGGGGGATTTGAACCCCCACGCCTTGTGAGCGCCACCCCCTCAAGATGGTGTGTCTGCCGTTCCACCACGACCGCTTAGATATACTGGGGATCTTAGAAAATGAAAAAGGGCGGACGACGGGACTTGAACCCGCGAATGCTGGATCCACAAACCAGTGCGTTAACCCCTTCGCCACGACCGCCACAGTAGGGATTTATTCCCTGAAGACTAGATACGAAACTCACGTAAAGTTAGATTACTTAGATATCTGAGAGACTTTGACGTAAGTCAAAGATCCCTATATATGGTTAAGCCCTCGACCGATTAGTATTCGTCAGCTGCATACGTTGCCGCACTTCCACCTCGAACCTATCAACCTCGTCGTCTACAAGGGGTCTTACATACTGGGAAATCTCATCTTGAGGGGGGCTTCGCGCTTAGATGCTTTCAGCGCTTATCCC
>NZ_JCAUAQ010000027.1:0-73507 GCF_059692035.1 Paenibacillus sp. J22P143 | reverse complement strand
GTGTTACTCACCCGTCCGCCGCTAGCTCATCCCGAAGGATAAACCCGCTCGACTTGCATGTATTAGGCACGCCGCCAGCGTTCGTCCTGAGCCAGGATCAAACTCTCCATAGTAGAAAGATGACTTGCTCATTTTGATGCTAGCGAGATTTTGCAATCTCTTTTATAGTCGATTACTCGACTGTGCTTACTCACTCGTTGTTCAGTTTTCAAAGATCAATTTCTTTCGCTCACTGCGGTGTTACCGAAGCAGCGAGAAGTAATATACCATGTTTACTTTTAATGTGCAACTACTTTTTTTCGAGTTACTTTCAGTTACTCTCGCCTGCCTGTCTTGCGGCCGGAGTGATAATATAGCATGATTTCGACAAATAATGCAATGTTTTATTTTTCCATTTAAAAACTATTTTATCTGACCCTTACATTCAGCCAAAATAAGGCCATTCCTTCTATTGGAAGGATGGCCTTATCTGCTTTTAAAAGGTATACCCTATTTAAAATTTATAAAAATCAATATAGCGCTCTTGCTCTAGTTTCCTCTTCTCATCCGCTTTCAACACCGTCACTAAGATATCCTGATCGATGGACACGACTACAAACTCATAACCGCTGTCTTTGATCATCTCATTAATCTCCTTGAGGATGCTTACATCGATATAATCATAGAAATACTCGGGATGAAGCACTTTCTTTTGACCGAATAGCGTAAAAGTAATGGTAACAGGTCCACCATCGGTGCCCCACGTTTCCGTAATGTTTGAAGGCTCAAAAGCACCGCGAGATATGTAACTCCACCATTTTAACGTATCCACATAGACATCATTTCCCTTAGCAACATCCGCTTCCGTATCTTCTAACCAAACGCGCTCGTGATCCAGTTCTAACATATAGAGTTCGGCGAACTCATTGTAAAACTTGCTCGAATCAAACGGGTTCCAGTCGGTCGATTTGTTATAAATCCCTAGGTACTTATTATCAAATTCTTGGTTGCTCAACGCTTTATCCTTATTGAAAAAGCCAAAATTACGATAGTAATGCGCAGCATCTAGAAAACGATCCGTAGGCGTAAGGGCTCGAAACTTTTCCTCGCTTAATTGCGCAGGTGTTTTGATCTCTTGGAATGTTTGAACGATGTCTTGGTAGTCTTGGTTCACTTCTGGATCATCAAGGGTGTCACTCTGCAAGACAAATCTATAGTAGTTATATTTGCCTTCAATAACTGTTTGCTGATATTTGAAAGTGAAGCCACTCTTTTCTTTATACGAATATGAAAATTGTATCGCATCCAACCCGTTAATCTTGACAATTTTATTATCGGAAATGTTCGCGGCGACGGGTTCTAGGTACTTTTTGATAGCTGCTGTATAGTCCCCAAGCGTCTTGAGCTCAACAGCGTCTAATTTGGACTCCGTAAAAGTGAGCAGCGAAACATTATCATGCGTCATGTACGTTTGATATCCCAATGAAGATGAGAATCTTTTATTCAGCCACTTCCCGCTAACTGTAAATTTCAACTGACTATCCGGCGTAACGACGGAGCGCGTAGGCATTAAATAAATCGTTTTCGCTTTACTGTCCCAAGTAACAACGAAATTAGAGGCTTCCCCCACAAAACGAATCGGCACAAATACACTGCCTTCCACATTTCTTGGGGCAACCGTAAGGGTATGTGGCGATCCATTCAGACTTCCATTCGTGCTATCCACTTGCAACGTCATCGTTATCCCTTGCTTCTCCGCGTGAATGGTACGCGATTCTTGATCCCATTCAATCGTGAAACCTAGCTTTTCAAAAAGGGGGCGAAACTGAACCAAGGTTGTTCCAGCGTCCACGATCGGGGAATGCTCGAACAGTACTCTCTCTTCATTGACTAGAACTGAAATGCCAGACACGGAATCCGTGATAGGCAACTTTCGATTCACAGCTACACCGGATTGCTCGAAACGCTGTAAGAGATCCTTGGATTTCTCATCCAAAGAATCCGTATTCAAATAGAGATTATGTAGCGTACTCATTGAACTTAATGGGGTTATATCCCCCAGCGGGTTCTTCGACACATCCAACCAACCGATATGAAGCTTAGCAAGTGGCGCAATGTTCGTAATTCTATTATTACTTGCTAGTAGATCAGTTAACTCACTCAAATGTGAAAGACAGCTCACATCTCCAATCTGATTATCGCTAATTAATAGCGTTTTTAATTGATAGATTGTCGGGAGGGTCGGGCAAACATTTTGAATGCGATTACCGCTTAGAGAAAGAAAGGTTAAGTTATATAAACTACTCAGCGGGCTAATATCTGTAATTTCCTGATTAGGGAGGTATAATTCCTTCAGTTTAATCGCTTTGTTCAGGCCTTTTAAGCTTTTTATTTTCTCCTTCCCCTTGGGGTAAAGGGACGTTAGCTTTTCTAAAGCTTTGGCATCTAAAGGTGCACTTGCTTCTAGTTTCAACTCGTCCCGAATTGCTTTCTCGAGTACTGGGTCTTCGATCTTTACTGCATCGTCTGCCGCAGCAGCGTAAGTTTGAGATGGTGTGAATAAACTGAATACGATCAAGCTAACGATGGCAATTGCGAAAATGTTATATTTCATCCTGACTCTCCCTCTAGTAAAATCCCACTTTTTACTTTATAATCCAATCTCATTATAGTAAAATTCTCTAGCCCCGTATACTACATATTACGGTTTCTGGGAATCGTATAAAACGCATAAAGGCGCAGCCTATCCAGGCCCGCCCTACACTTCTTATTCTTACACCGACTAACTTCGCTCCGACAAAGACTGATATAATTTCACCTTCATATCCTCATACCGATCTAATAGAGGCAGCAACTGCTTGCTGGTTAGCGACAATAGCATGCAATCCGTTAGTGCCGTGATGTTGGCATTGCGAGGCGCATCTTTCAACAGCGCGATTTCACCGAAATGGTCTCCGTCTTGTAGAACAGCAACCCTTACGTTCTCGCCTTCCGCATTCTTTTTCGACACTTCCACTTTGCCCCGTGCAATGATGTACAATTTATTTCCCGCTTCACCTTGCCGGAAGACATGTTGACCGCTCGTGATTTTCTCCGTCATCAGCAAATCCTTGATCTCGTGCAGAAGATCCTCATTCATATAGGCAAAGAAAGGCATCTGTCTCAAGCGTTCGACTTCAATGACAACTTCGCCATTGTGAGATAGTTGGAAGCCATGCTGCTTTTGCCAGAGACTGTGGTAGGCCCCTTGGCGTTCTAACAGTTCCTGATGCGTACCGTATTCGATGACTTTCCCCTCGTGGATAAAATAGATCAGATCTGCATGTGAAACGGTTTTCAATCGATGCGAAACCGCAACAATCGTCCGCCCCTGATTGACGCGTGAGATGGTCTCATTCAGCGCTACTTCTGACTCGGGGTCTAGGGATGCCGCGACTTCGTCCATAAAAGTAAGCTCGTTCGAACGAAGCAACGCGCGCGCGATCGAGATCCGGTGCCGCTGGCTGACGGACAGATTGGCTCCATCATTTTCAATCCAGGTATCGTAGCCGTTCGACATTTGCATAATCGCCTCATGAACACCCACCGCAAGCGTCGCTTCGAGAAGCTCCTCCTCTGTGGCATCAGGATGACCGATCAGCAAGTTATCACGTATCGTGGTATTGAAGAGATAAGGTTCTTGGAAAATAACGCCCGCTTGCGTAAGCAGCGAAGATAGCTGGATTTTGCGCAGATCGAGGTCATCCACCTGGATGGAGCCCTTTTGCGGATCATAGAATCGCATGAGGAGTTGGAGCAGTGTGCTTTTGCCTGAACCGCTAGGACCCACCAGAGCCACATAGCTGCCCGCAGGAATCGATAAGGTTAGATCCTGAATAACAGGATGCGCCTCAGTATAGCCGAAGGTGACATTGTCGAACTTGATCTCATTTGTAAAAGATGGATTCTGGGAAGCCTGCTCGTCATCCTCTAAATCCGGCTTGATCTCGAGCACTTCATTGATGCGTCGTATGCCTACTTCTCCTTCAATTAGGTCTGGCACGACCTCCATGAATTGAATCACGGATACGCCCACCGTATCGAAAACCGAATAGAACGCGATTAAATCACCGATCGTCATCGAACCTTGGAACGTAAAATAGCCTCCTAGACCAAGGATAATCACGTTAATAACGGATAAAACCATGATCGGAAGACGTTCTAGATTGGAATTAATAAAGCTCCTCTTTACCCCTAATCTAAACCAAACTTGGAGTTGCTTCGTGAACCTATTTTTCATGGATTCCTGCAATTGAAAGCCTCGAATGACCTTAAAAGCCTTCATTTCCTCATCCATATTATTAGAAAATGACTCTACAATGCCAACGTACTCCTCGTTATATTGCTGAGCGCGTTTATTCAATAATTTCTGGGGGACAAACATAAACACAATGCCAACAAACGCAACAAGCGCCAATTTCCACTCCAAAACAAACAACAACGCCGTTCCGACCACCATGCTCAGGCTAGCTAGAATAAGCGTAGAAAACGTCTGCATCATCGCATGCTCCACCGCTGGAATGTCCATGGTGAACCGCGCGACAATATCGCCAATGCGGTAACGTGAAAAGAAATGCGCAGAAAGCTTCTGCGTCTGTTCGTAGAGATCCTTGCGCAGCCCGATTAGAATCGTCTCGTTCAATTTGGACATCGCATAATCGCCGCCGACGCCAATCAACAAGTTCAAAACCCCGCCAATGAGAAGTGCCAAGAGTAGGCCGAAGAAAATGGTCATATTCCGAGGCGTGATGGCATCGTCGATTAAATATTTAATACTTAAGGATGTAAAGTACTCAAAGGAGAGTTCAAATAATAGTGCTAGTAGGAACACGGTGAATATTTTTTTGCTATTCGCTAGATATCGTAGGACTGATCTGTATAAATAGAGCATGGTGAGTTTCAGCGCCTTTTCGTATAGTCAGTGGGATGAGGGAAACCGGTACATTTTAGCTACAGTTTACCATATATAATTTGTGCGGGGGAACGATTTAATTAACCTTGTTAATGAAAAAGGGACTTCATCCATTGGATGAAGTCTCTCTAGATCCCAACATGTAGATTATGACATCATCTACTTTTCCTCCACCAACGGGTTACCCTCACGAAAATGCAGGACATGATTAAATAACAGAGAAAGTAATTTCCGCATCGATTTGATGCCAGCTTTGTTCATGATGTTAGCAAGATGAATCTTGACCGTTTTTTCGCTGATCCTGCAATGTTCGGCAATTTCGTGATTAGAAAAACCATAAATAGCGATCATCAAAAAAATTTCTGATTCTCGCTTCGTTATTTGGTATTTATTTAAAAAAACATCCATGGAAATACCCGTTTCCTGCAGCAGAACCTCACTCATACCCTCGTAGTCCCTCCTACTCAGGGTTACGTTCCAGTAAAAATCGAATGGGCATATATAAACTTAAGATGAGAAGAATGCCTCCAAGTACGTTCCATAAAATCATCAACATTTAGACATGCCTCCCTTAGGATTTCAATATCCCTCTACCCTCATTATAAGTCCTACCAAAGACCTATCCTAGATGAAGAAGTTCACTGAAAAAGCGGTTTTTTTGTCATTTTCGCTCGAAATTGTATGACTTAAGTCATGTTTATGGTACAATAAGTGGAAAATAAAGCATTCTATTTGAGGGCGAATGATATGGATGTACAATTTAATAAAAATATGACTCTCATCTTGAATATTTTCGTGGCGGGCTCAACATTCTTCTTAATGCTCCACACGAGTAAGTTTTCTGTTGGACTTTTGCTGCTAGCATGCACGTATGTCGCTGTCATCCTTTTACGAGATTACATCTTGAAGATCACTCTACATGGAAAAATGGGTATCCCGTTATTGTATGGTCAACTCGTATTGGCTTTGGCTATCTGTGTATGGTCAGAAAGTTATTTCGCGCAAATCTACCTCTTCATTCTCATAGGCGAATTCACCTATCACCATGCTAGAAAACATGCCATTATCTTCACCACAGTAACCTATGTTACTAATTTAGTAGGCGTTTTGATATATCGTCAGTTTCCGCCTTTTGAGCAAATCTACTTAATTATTCCTAGAGTTATCGACTTTCTTGCTATTTTCGGTATGTGCCTGCTTGCCAAAATTGCGGTTCAACAAAAAAATCAGTTGGCTAGAGACAATGAACACCTGCGAATTGCTTCTATTGCCTTGGAGCAGAAAGCCAAATTACAAGAACGGACAAGAATCTCTCGCGACATTCATGATTCGGTTGGGCACACGCTTACATCCGCGTTAACCGGGTTACAGACAGCATCACATGCCTTGGACAAAAACCATTATCCACTGGCCAAAGAGATGATCGATAGAACGAAAGAAAGTATTCTCAGAGGTCTAGATGACGTTCGAAGCTCTGTGCATGTATTGCGCGAAAACTTCCCAGATCACTCGTTCATACCCGAGCTTATTAGGCTGATCAATGATACGAAAAAGCAAACGAACGTGAAAATCGCCTACACAATAGACACGATGATCCCAGCTGATCTGTCACCTATTATCGAGTTAACTATTTATCGTGCACTACAAGAGGGGCTAACCAATGGCATTCGCCATGGTTTGAGTACCTACTTCCGCTTCGCATTGACGTATCAGGATGAGGTCATTCGATTTGGTTTATCCGATAATGGTCATCCATCGCTCCCCATTGTTATTGGCTACGGTCTAAACGCGATGAAAGAAAGAGTGGAGGATGTTGGAGGGGCTTTTGCAATAAGTAACAAGGGTTCAGCTGGTGGAGTAACACTGGATATAACCATACCCTTCAGTCGAAAATGATCGGAAGGAATGATCGCATTGTCTCAAATAACGATTCTTATCGCAGACGACCAACCCCTAATCCGCGACGGATTAGCAGCTATTCTAGGCATGGAGGACGGATATACCGTCGTAGCTAAAACGGGTGATGGGTTGGCCACCCTTGCACAAGTAGAACTGCATCGTCCTCAGCTTGTTTTGATGGATATCCATATGCCGAAGCTAGATGGCTTAGAGGCTACAAAACGAATAAAAGCAGCGTTCCCTGATATTAAGGTGCTCATTTTGACCACATTTGAGGATGAAGAATACATCTGGGAAGCGATACGTCATGGTGCAAGCGGCTATTTAGTTAAAGGTGTCGAGACGAATAAAATACTCGCTACGATTCAGGTCTGCTTAGATGGTGGAATTACTTATCCCATCAGTATTCAGCCGCGCCTTGTCCAAGCTCTTCGGACATCGGAGGAACATGTAGAACGCGCATCGGAAGAAAGCTTAGCGCCTTTGACAGAGCAAAAGCAGGATGCCAAGTGGCCTGGTTTATCCCTACAGGAAAGGAATATTCTGAGGAATTTGAAACAGGGGAAGTCGAATCAAGCTATCGCTTCTGAATTATTTTTGACAACAGGTACCGTAAAAAATTATCTGAGTGCTATTTATAAGAAGCTGAATGTCACTGGAAGGTCGGAAACGATTGCTTATTTGCATGAGAATGATCTTTAGGGATGGCCAATATAAGAATGACAAAGGAGCTAGGTTAAGGTACCTAGCTCCTTTGTGTTAAAGCGTCATCGCTTGCCCATACCGGGCTAAGTACGCTTCCTTCTCTTTATAATCCGGCATGATGCTGCCTACTCTTCTCCAAAAGGAGCGATCATGATTCATATGCAAGAGATGACAGAGCTCATGAACAATGACATAATCAATCACCTCAACGGGTGCCATGGCTAGCCGGTAATTAAAGGTTAGCTTTTTATCCGAGCTGCAGCTTCCCCACTTCGTCCTCGACTCATCAACCTCAATCGTCTTGGGTTTGACCTTCAGTTGGTTCTGATAGGATTTGATGCGCTCTGCTACAACCTTCTTACAGCTAGCAAAATAGAACTTCTTCAGGTTGATTTTCAACTCATCTTCCGTTAGCCCATTCGTTTCGATCAACTCATGGAGGAAATGATATTTGCCGAGATGGAGGAACTTGCCTTCGTCTTCATATTCTCTGACTTTAGGAATGGGTTGCCGAGCTCTGGTGATCGCGTTTAGCTTATCTAGGATAGACTTGCTGTGTTGTTTAACAGCGTTAATGATTAGCTCCTGACTGGTGTCATTAGGAGCTTTCACAGTGATGAAACCCGTGTCATCGATGTGGATGTAGAGCTTTTTGCGGATGCCGTATTGGACGTTGACGTCTATGGTTGTGTTGTCGAGTTCGATTTTCATGGGTATCATCGTTTCTGTAGGGGATTTGTGTATAGATAAAGAAAGGGAAATCCCCTCTTCTCGTTCCCTTATTGTATCAAAGTATGGTTGGGGATTGGTAGGGATTTTATGTTTAAATAAACAAAATAAGAGGATTAGCCTGTTTAGGCTTCACCTCTCTAGGAATAAGCTTCCTTGTATTATCATTCATCCCTCATCAAGAAAAGAATTCCCTTTGGACATTTGCTTTGAAACGACATCGATAATATAAGTAATAATTTTTTTCTTGGTTTTCCATCTTCGAACCTTTCTTACTGGATCCAAGCCATTTTCTAAAACAATTTCTATTAGAATCTCAGTTTCATATGTATTTAACTGCTCACGTAAACCTTCAGGCCCCTTAATTGAGAACAATGTAAATATATCAGGTAATGGGCATACCTCCAAAACGACAGACTGAACCTCGATTTTCTTACTCTCCTGTTTTCTTTTAGAATTCTTTCCGGTTGAAATATTAATCCCTTCAAAGATCCACTGGGCGAATTCCTCGTCTTGTTCAATTTTTTCAGCAAGCTTGATAAAAATGGTCGAAAGTTGTTTTCTAAAATCAGGATCTTTAAATTTGGACATAAGTTTGAAGCTCCTCCGCCAAACTTTGAAATGATTGATATAAATTATCACCAGCATTACCGTACTTTTGCTTAAGTGTATTGATACCTTCTGCATCATAATATGTGGCATCAGCGGCTTTAGAGGCTAATGGGATTCTAGTTTCAAACAAACGGGGCAGTTGACCTTGTTGAACTTGTGATTCTAATCTACGCAATGTTGAGTTATGCCGGTTAACATTAGAGCGGTACATGGAGGCAATAACTCCTAGAAGCTTTACTTCCCCATCGGCTTTCTTTCGGTTAAAGTTTTTAACACTGGAGATAATTTGAGGGATACCATATGTAGATAAATGGTCGGGAATTGTAGGAATGAGATACCAGTCACTTATATTCAATCCGTTCTGAGTAACGATTCCTAAATTCGGAGGACAATCGATCAATACAATATCATAGTTATCTAAATGATGCTTTACGGCATTTTTTAATACGTCAAACGGACGAATAAGGGCCGTTTGCCAAATATGGATTAACCTATCTTGTATTTTCACAAAATCTAGACTTGAGGGTAACAGATGTACTGTATCTAAGCCGCCTTGCAAATTGGAAGTTTTTCGTACAATACTCTTTTCTATTTCAAATGTATATGTATCATCAATATGATCTTTAAATAAAGCATGTAGCGTTTGCCCGTTTTGATTTCTTTTTGTCCACTCATCTTCACCAATCAAAGCAACGGTCGAATTCGTCTGAGGATCTAAATCAATAACTAAAACACGTTTATTATGTTCGATTGCCAGGAATTCCGCCAAAGCTACTGTAATGGTTGTTTTTCCAACTCCACCCTTTAGATTAATAATGCTTATCACTTTTGACATGCACATTACCCCTCCTCCGAATCATACCATTCCTAAATGTACTGTTAAGGAGGTTGTCTTAATGATAAAAATATGATCATTGTTATTTAAGAATGAAAACCCTCGAAAAAAAGCATAAACCCTTCTGAAATTCAGATGGGTTTATGCTTTTTTATATTGCTGAGAGTTACTTCGTTGTTATGTTGTTAATGATCTGTTCATAGAGTTCTTATTTCATGAATGCACCTCTAAAGGTTAATTAGTACCCCGCCGCTCAAAATGCGCATGCAACCGGTACAAGCAAACCTCTCTCGTCCAAGCATGCAGCAGCTCCATATCCTCAGGCAGCACATCAAACTGTAGCGTAAACACATCATTTTCGAACGTAATCAGCCCTTTGGAGCTTCCGCTCCACTTGGTCATCGGCATACTGGCGATCAGCTTGGCCACCTTATTTTCATCGTACTCCCATAGCCTTGTGCTATCTCCGTCTGAAAAATCGATTCGTTTACGATGCTCTTATACAGGCGCTGGCCTTTATAGAATTTAAATGATAGGTTATTGCACCGTCAATGAGAAAAACTTCTATCGAAGTCCTTCGAGGATGAGCGACCGCGTTTTAAATGTTGTTTTTATCGCCAATAAGAATTTGTTTTTCCGGGTACCGGAAACATATAAATTCTTATGTGGTCAAAAAAACGGCATCCCTTGGATACCGTCTAACTGGCTAATAACTTCCTTACTTTTCACATGCTACGCCATCTCTATCTCGATCAAGTTTTGTACTGTATCCTGGATCTCCCTTATATAAAGGTGCTTTCCCTGCATTTTTAACTTCTGTGCAATTAGCATAAACTACATTAGGATTTGGTGTAACAGGGACTGGCGTGGGTTGTGGTCGTACTGTTGGTGCAACAGGTGCTGGTGTGGGTTGTGGCTGTACTGTTGGTGCAACAGGCGCTGGTGTGGGTTGTGGCTGTACTGTTGGTGTAGCAGGTACTGGTGTTTGTTGTGGCTGTTCTGTTGGTGTAGCAGCCTTTTCATCAAAACCGTTATCTGTAACATAGTTCTCAATACTCCATATTCCCAACTTTGCTTGTTGAGCCTGTTTTTGAATTTCCCTGAATTTATCTACGTATTTAACATCTGGAGGAAATACCGCTACTCTTGCCAAACCATTTTCCAACAATATTTCATTAAACATTTTATCTGCAATGTAAACATACATTAACAGTCTTCCATACTGATCCCTCTCGGTTACATCCTTTTCTAACTTCACGACCCTACCTTCCAAAATTTCTTTGGCGAATCTTGAAGCATCTTCCCCAAACGGTTGTACTGGAGTATTTGGTTCTTTAGTTTCTGGCGTGTCTATAAGTAGCAACCTAACAGTTTCTTTCTTAGCGCCAAGATCGACCTCAACTGTATCGCCATCAATGACCCTTAATACTTTAGTTGTAATAAGCTTTGTTTCCGTAATAGTAGGTGTTGCCGTAACAGCGGGTGTTTCAGTTGCTACGCTTGTTTGTTGTGGCAACTTAGAACCCTGTTGATTTCCCATATTGTTACACGCAGATAACAAAAAGACGATTACCCAAATAATTGCCGCAACTCTTTTACCTTTCGTTAGCCTTCTCCACTTAAGCGGAAGCATAATAAAAGGAACAAATATCCAACCAAGAATGTTAAGAAATTTCATTTCCTCGAACCCCATTTCGTAGCTAAATTTCAAAAACACGGTAAATCATAGCATTCACATGGACATTAGGTTATCCTTGTCAAGGAATAAAAATGCAACAAAAGAAGAAAAAGCCTATGCAATATTCGCACAGGCTTGATCTATGGTTTTGCTAACTTTATACGAAGATACTTCTTCTCCAGGACCAATTCATTCTTAAACCGACCTCGTCTGCCTACACTTAGGAAATGTGGAACAGCCCAAGAATGGCTTCCCCTCTTTCCCTTTCCTCGAAACCATTGGAGCACCGCATGTGCAAATCGTTTCTTTGGCAGCTGAGACTTGTGCTTGAGATCGTTGCATTTCAGTTCGAACTGTATTTTTTTCAGGCTGTACCTTTATCTTCTTGTTCGTTGGCTGCCATTTCCCCCATGATTTTAATTTCTGCTCTACAACTGCCCCATGCCAATAGTCCACTTTAAACTGCTCAGCTTCTTTTTTGGCAGGTTCCGTTAAATCCGACGTAGTGATCAGTAAGGATAAGATACAATCATGGTTTCTTTTGGCCCCGACTAGTTCCCGCACGATTTGTACACCAACAGTGTTATGGTTAGCGTAGCATTTGGCTTGAACGGCTGTTTTTTCACCTCGTTGGTCAATAATGACAAGATCCACGCCCCCATCATTACCACCTACACCAACTTCCTTAACCTCATAGCCTTTATCTCGAAAATAAAGCGCAAGCAACCGTTCGAACTCCGCTCCCGATAAGCTTTCCAGCGAGCTACTTAAAATTTCTTGATCCGATCTATTTTGTACCGAGCGTGGCCTTTGTACTTTAATACTAGTAGGTCTTGCTTTAGTTTTTCTGACTCTTCCTTAATAAGGACGGCACCCAAAAACCAAACTATAGTTGCAAGCTTTTCATGCAACCAACTACTTAGAAATCGGTAATACAGTATGGCTCCTGTTATCGAAAACAGTGCAATACACATGGCAATGAATATCAATGGAGTAAGCATTTGATTCACGAATTGAGATAGTTCGCTATTCATAGGTGTAGATTCCTTTCCATATTCAAGTGGGATAGTAGGCTGTCATTGGATAAATTCGATATGTTACATAAATCCTTCCATTTTGTAATATAAAATAAACACCCGATAATCGGGTGCTCATTTGCTTTACTAATCTCCTACTCCACTTCAATCCCCACAACCGAACTCCCCAAATCCACATGCTCCCGATCCAGCTTCACGCGAACCTTACCCACACGCCGTTTCTCTCGCCAATCGCGAAGCTCCTCTTCCGTTTCCAAGCGCAGCTCAGACACTTCCTTTGCCCGGTTAAGCATATAATCCGTCGTATACAGAATTCGATAAATCCCATGTCCCGCGGGAGCAATAGCGGTCTCTCTTTGGAGCCACTTGTCCACTTCAAATACAACATAAAGCTCATCCGTCGCACCTCGACTTGAGGGAATTGCAGTAATCGCGGAGCGTGGAATAACCTTCCAACTCTTCACTCTTCCATACCAGGAAATACCTGCTTCTTCTTTGCTAAACAAACGAATGGACTGGTACAACGCCACGTACTCAATGCGAGTCAGTACCTTGTGGTCTGTAATATTGCGCAAAGGCGTATGGTAAAATCCATGCTCTAAAGCAGCCTCCAGCTGAGGCTTTTTACTTAGTGCACCAACCAAGACATTCTTACCAGACATCTTATCCTTGTAGTACTCTTTCGTACCTCTCGGTCTCGTCGTCCGTTCGTATGCTTTCTCAGGACTATCCATAATGATCTCGTCCAAGAACTTCTCCATTAAGCTCGTTGAATTCGGCAAAAAGGGAAAAGCCCCAATGTTGATCAGCTCCACACTTTTATAAAACTTATGCTGTTGGAACCGCTCTTCATCATGGTATGGAAACAACACATAGGCCCCAAACATGCTCCGCTCGAACTCTCGACCTTGCCCCTCCGAATAGACAATCGCATCCCGATAACGGTGCATCGTGTTAATATCGTCTTCTTCTGGTCCGGGCATCTTGTATTTATCGAAATAGGGCGTCCCCTCATAACCCGGATTAATCCGGTATTTCGCATCAAAGATGTATTTATACTCCGCCGCGGCATCGTTCTTCTTCAAAGTCAGGACATTATCTGGCCGTTGGGAAAGAGTCGGACTCTTATCACCCTTAGGCAGTGCATTATAAAACAGTGTGAAAATCTCGCCATTCATAGGATTCTTATACACCATCTTAGCCTGCTGCGACTTATCTAGTGTAACGAACAGTCCACTTCGGTTGAGTTTGATAATATCTTGTTTCAGTAACTCATATTTTTTGCTTAAAAGATGGTGAATCTTCAAGAAACACCAGTATTCATAGAGTTGAGCCAAATCTTTCATCGAGAGTCGGAATAGATCATTCTGAATCGACAAACCTTTTAATAGCATTAAATAATAACGATACACCTCTCGGTACCCTGATGCCATCTGTAAGACCAAGGATATCGATAACTGCCTCATCTCACCTACATTTAGAAAATCATGCTGCAACAACCGTTGCACATGACTCAGCATTAAATTCAATTTCCTCGTAAGTTCAGGATCTTCCACGCGGCTTTTCTGAGCCAAACGTGTTTTAATATCCTTAAGCTTTTGCCCAATTCGTAAAAGCACCCACTTCACAAAACGATTCTCAGCCGTATCATAATTAACGTGACGCCTGTTTTCTAGCATGTGGGTTGGAGTATATCGCTCTCCACTTATTGAAATAACCCCGTTCACCGAGTCTTTCACTAAAAGTTGGGGGCGCTTGGCTAGGTAGCCAATGTTTTCTTTGCCAGCTCTTTTGACACGTGCAGCGTCTACTAGGCGATTCTCACTCTGAAGCATGGAATGGGGTGAGAGCTTAATCCGTTCAACAGCCTGAACAAGCTGCGTAAATATATGCTGAAGGATCGTAAAATACTCCGTCAAACTCTGATGATTCGTCTCTTTCAGACCGGTCATGTTAAATGTCTTGCGCAAAAAATCAAAGGATAAGTTATAAATCTGTGCATTCACGTCGTTAAGAATCATTTGATAGTCTTTCTTATAATCAATTTTGGCCGGAAAAATCTCCAGCTGGAGACGAAAAACAGCCTCACCATTCAAACGAAGTTCAAGTTCGGACTGACCGACTTCATTTTGAAAATTAAGAATCCCCGACAAAATCATCTTCCCTAGCGGCTTAACGGCCTGCCTCAAATGAACATTATCATGGTAAAAAGATAACGCAATATCAGCCTTCTTTTCGATCACCAGCTCATAGGCCTGCGTCTCATAAAAAGTTGGTGTACATGCATCACCCGAGTTCCAGCTCCTTACAACCCTATGCTCATGGGAGAAAACAGCAATCGTTTCAATAGTTAGCGTATCTTTCAGCGAGGCAACATGAAAATGCGCGTCCACCCACTCTTGATCCACGTTACGATGGAGATTCAAAGTCTCAACAGTAGGATGGAACGGCTTGCCCTGAATATAGAGATTAAACAAATTCGTCTCAATCCGCAGCAATTCCCTACTTTGATTAAGAGATCCAGTATGAGGTAAATCCATCTTCTTCTAACCTCCGTAGCATGAAGGCGATTTTCCTTGCGCTATGTGGATATTTGGACGCTGTCAATGTCTCCATAGAAAGATAAAGCTTAGAGGCATCTTCCATGTATTCTGAAATAGGTAGGCTACGATCTTGAGCCACTTGCATTAATTGTAGCAAAGCTTTTTTCACAGATGCGCTACTACCCTGGATACGAGGCAAAATCTTCTGTAGCAACTGCATATCGAACGCCGCTTCCTTACTTAGCAATCCAAATCGTTCGTTATAAATCATATAGAAACACACCGCATCCCGAATACGAAACCCTACATGGGAATGGATCTGCTCTAGAATGCCATTGATTTTCACCAATAACTCCGTCGTATCTTCCGTTAACTCCTTATAGTCCCGATACACATCTACAAGCTGCAAATACTCACTCCGCAATACTGAATTAGGAGGCATGGGGACATTTGCATGTTCTGAGAGTTCTTCCAACGATGGATATTGACCAAGCTCAATGTAATTGAACTCGATTGTGTTCGCACGGTCTAATACCTTTTTGCTAAAAGGATGCGTGGTCTCATCCATATTTACCGTTCCTACGATGTACACATTGTCTGGCAAATAGAGGTTGCCATACAGCCTCTTATCTGACTCATTTTGTAAGGAGTCTATATGTATAAGCGGCGTTGTTACAATCCTTTGGTTATGCCACTCCTGTGTCTCAAGCACGCTCAGCAGATCACTAAAATAATGCTCAACCCTAGCCAAATTCATCTCATCCAAGCAGATAAAATATGGTTTATGTTGATTACCTGGCTTTGAAGCCTCAACCAATATCTCCGTTAACTTTCCAGGACGAAAAGCCCCCGATAAATCCTTGTACCCCAATAGATCCGAAGGATCACTCCAATCTGGTCTGACAGGAACTAATGAGAACTGACCATTACTCGCCGTCGCGCCAACAGCCTCAGCGAACAGCTTCACTAGCTTCGTTTTCCCAGTGCCTGATACCCCTGCAAGGATGACGAATGGCTTTGCTTTTAGCGATAGGAAGAAGTTCTCGATCCAATGGTCAGGGTACATGAAGCCTTTGTTTGCAATGAAATTCTTGATTGTGGCTACTCGCTCGATTACCATTAGTGAATCCACCAGAGGCGTCTCCTCCCACTCCGTGTACGTGTACTGCTGACTTGATTTAGAAACAAACTTTAATATCTCTAACCAGTTAAGCATGAAAATAGATCGTTGTTTCTGGGTAACTTCTCCCCAGGTTTCCAATGTTCCTAGTGCTTCGTTAAATTTCGGAGCGAATTGGTCTAAGGTGAAGGACTCTAGTTCTTTGCAGATTTGGATAGCTCTGTTGATGCTTTTAACAAGAGGAGATTGAGCTTCAGCATTGGTTAAGTACTCTCGAATCAGTCTGACTTGTGTTTCACTAAGGGTCCATTTATTTTCGTTAAAATGGTTTGCATATTCCTGACCTAGTTCAGTTAATGAGAATTCGTTCTCATTTATTGTGATTAAACCTAGATCTCGCAAAGCTCGTCCCAGATGCTTGATTCTCTCTTTGGGGTGCTTCACATCATCTCCGGAGAGAAGAACAGTGGCTTGATTGGCTACTAATTCATCTAATGAAATAGACAGTTGTCCCTTATCGGGAAGGTATTTTATAATGCCTTGACCAGCATACAAATGGCTTATCGTATAGTTAAAACTAAGTGAGGTTTCGGGTTCCTCAGCAGGATTGACCTTCTTAAAAACATATGCGTTGTAGTTGGTGACAGCATTGTTAAGGTCGGAGAGTAACTGATCGTCATCTGGCATTTGGTCTATATCGTAGCGATAGTAAGCTATCGTAGAAACTTGATAGTCTTGGCCTAGACCGCCTGACGTTAGATAAATGGCATCGTCTTTGATCATGCCTTCCAAGGGGAGCATGTGTCTAATATCATTTACTTTTTGTTTGAAATATTGATAAGCGGCAACCTTGCCTTTCTCAGCAACTGGGATTGTAACTCCTTGAATAAAAGTAAGGTAGACTGACTTCATATCTTCCGCGAATAGGTAAACCAGATACTCGCCTTCTCGGGTAGTCTCTGTAATACGCTTATCCATGACCGAGATCCACGGAATCGTTGCCCAGTTGCCCTGTCCAACAGATCCTTGAATCTTTAATTCAGAATGAATAAATGGGAGTTTCCTTAGAGCTGCGGGGATTACTTGGCGTACAAAGTTGCCTAGTCTGTGTCCTGTAAAGGGCTCCCTCTTTGCGGTTAGGTAGGTGGATAAAATATCGGTTAGGGCTTCCTTTAGAGAGAAACTATCGTTACTTTGCTGATTATAGTAGTTCGCTAATTCCGACTTGGCGTAATCATAAAGTTCACTTTGCACTTCGTTAGACCACGATTCGTAGAGCTCTTCCTTGAAGCCGATTGAATCCTCACTTTGGTCAAGAATAGCGGAAAGTGCTGTAATTGGGGTAGATATGACAGACTGAACATTGTTTACATTCATACCGTTCCAGGTAGTTCCGGCCTTCTCAGGAGGCTGGTCGACAAGTTGACCGTTTGCCTCTCTTTCTTGGAGTAGTGATAGGAAGCGCTGTTTTAAGTTTAGTAGGGATACAAGTCTCGATCCGCTTGCTTGCATCTCTGTTAAGAGTGCAAGGATGAGCACCATTTTATAGGATTTTTGTTTGTTGGAGAATATATTTTGGAGTTCTATTGGTAGAGACAAATTTATCACCTGTTTCTTGAAAGAGTGTCTAGAGAATTTGGACAAATGTAGATATTTGTCCTATCCATTCGACAAAAAGAGAGCATCCCCTCCTTTTCTAAATTATAGAGGGACTACACCAGTTTGATTCTCTCTTAATTTAAGCCAAAATTATCTTTGCTGATAGATAGGCACAAAAAAACCTTTACCAATTAGGCATAGGCTTAGAGTACACATTATATTTTAGATCATTTTAAAATATTGGAATGAATCTTTAATATCATCTTGTTTTTCTATAGGACATGGATGCACTCTAGCGTTGGGGGAATATCTTCTAGGTGACATTTTGGGATGAAGACCATTTACTTCTTTCATATGCGCGATCCAACATGATTTAGGAATATAGCCATGTTTTTGTTTTATATAATCTTGAATCTCCTTATATGTAGCCATTAGAATATTCCCTCCCCAATGGGATTTACAAAGAAAACTCGGATTTGATAATATCTATAAGTTGTTTAGCCGAATGCTCTTCTAATTGAATACTTTGACTGACTACGTTTGTATGTACCCGATCCTTTGATCCATAAGTATTAATCTGGATATACTTCCTTCCATTTTGAATCAAGACATTGTAAGTAGATTCTGCCTCTGTTTGCAATCTTGAATTTCTTGATATTTTACTTATATTTCTAATAAGTGCCATTACAGTTCCCTCCCAATTGAGTATATTGGGATTATATCATATTATTTTGTAGCCAATATTTGATTCTAAAATGCAAACCACTATCTTTAACCAATCCATGATTAAACATCCGCAACAACTTCGAAACAGCAAGTTTAAACGGAAATCATTTTTCCCAGCATTTCTCAAGCGATTCTACGCAACTAAACCGATACCAACCTGTTAGCAAGCTAACCTACTTTCCTCCATTCAACGCCAAGCCTCTCTTCGGCATTAAACGAAATCAAATTGTTGGACTGCCCTTGATACATGAACGACATGATAACCATTAACTCCAATTTTACACCAATATAGTCTTAACAGTGCCCCCTGCCGCGGGCAAAAAAAGTCCCTACATCACGTTGATGTAGGGATACTATCTAGAAATTAAGGAATTGTCCACGACTACTATCATTAATTAAATAATTGATAATTCGTTTCACGACATAATTTGCAGCTTCTTCGATTGAGAACTTGCTTAAATCGACTTCGATTTTCGGATTCCCAGGTGTATCATTTGTGCTCGAGCTACCTGCAAGCGGTCCGTTTACATAAACTTCAATATATTCTTTGCCAATGATGTCTCGCGCGGTTTCTCGGTCGTTAATGTTCGAGAAAACATTCGATACCAATGCAATAAGTCCAGCATCGTTCATCAATTTGGCAACCTCAGCTACTCGCTGCAACGATTCTCCTTGGCCATTCCCCAGTAACATCGTATGATGGCCTGTCGATACCAATCGTTTTTCGACTTCCTTCGCAAGGGCCGATTGATCTGAGACCGAACCCGTGAACCAAAGGGTCAACGGATTCTGACCTTTTTGCTGGGCACGAACATCTCTGGTGATTTCCGTATCTAGTTGTACAGATTTATCGGAGCCTTGATGGATTTGCTCAATCACTCCGCAAGCAGATGTCATATTGGTGACACGATCAATCAGAATGAATCCGCCAATACTTTTATTTTGTTCAAAAGAATCAATAACGATATTGTCAGATAAAGAAAACTCACATGTTGCCAATTCATTTTTGACGATATGATCGGTTGGAACCGTTTTTCCCGTATTCACTTCAATTTTATGCTTAATGGCCGTAACGGTACCTGGCAGGACTTTCGTTCCTACTTTGACCAGATAGTTTTTGCCTGGCGTCAGTACGGAATCATCCATCCAAAGAATCGTAGCACTAAAACTGTCCGCCTCTTGCAGCTGACTGTCCTTTGTGAACACACAGCCTCGCGAAACGTCGACTTCCCGATCCAATTGAATGGTTACGGGCTGACCAGCATAGGCATAATCGCGATCTTGGTCTCCTACGAGGATCCGTTTGACTTTCGCCTTCTCATGACTTGGCAAAGTTATCAGCTCATCGCCAACCCCGATACGCCCAGCCTCAATTTGGCCTTGGAAACCGCGGAAAGTATGATCCGGACGGCATACACGTTGAATCGGCATCATAAATTGCTTCGTATTGTCGATCTGATGAACGTCCACATTTCCCAAATACGGCAGCAAAGCAAGCCCTTCGTACCAAGGGGTATTTGGCGATTTTTTCGTAATGTTATCCCCTTCTGTAGCGGAAACAGGGATCACCTGAATGCTTTGGAAGTGAAACTCAGCGGTCAATTGCAAGAATTCATTTTTAATCGCATCAAATATCTTAGGATCAAAACCCACTAAATCCATTTTATTCACAGCTAAAACAAGATGTTTAATGCCCATAAGTGCGCAAATCCGAGTGTGACGCTTGGTTTGGGTGATAACCCCTTTCTTTGCGTCCACAAGAATGATAGCCAGATCCGCAAATGATGCGCCAACAGCCATGTTACGGGTATATTCTTCGTGCCCAGGCGTATCCGCTACGATAAAAGAACGGTCGTCCGTCGTAAAATATCGATAAGCCACATCAATCGTAATCCCTTGTTCGCGCTCCGCCAGTAACCCATCTAGAAGCAAGGAGTAGTCAATTTTGCCGCCGCGGCTGCCCAATCTGCTATCCAGCTCTAACGCTCTTTCCTGGTCGGCAAATAATAGCTTGGCCTCATACAGCATATGTCCAATTAGGGTGGATTTTCCGTCGTCTACACTTCCGCAAGTAATAAATTTAAGAAGACTTTTCATTTTAGAAATAACCCTCCCGTTTACGTCTTTCCATACTTCCCGCCGCTTCTTGATCAATTACCCGAGTTGTCCGTTCGGATGAAACCGCACCAAGCGTTTCTTCAATAATGGCATCAATCGTGTCCGCATCCGACTCGGCTCCACCAGTAAGTGGATAGCAGCCTAATGTGCGGAACCGCATCTTCTTCATTTCAATTTTCTCATGAGGCTCAAGTTTCAAGCGATCATCATCCACCATGACCATATGTCCATCGCGATTGATGACAGGTCTTTCTTTTGCAAAATAGAGAGGCACAATATCGATGTTTTCTCTGCGAATGTATTGCCAGATGTCTTTTTCCGTCCAGTTGGATATCGGGAATACGCGGATGCTTTCACCTTTATTGATTCTTGTATTAAAAAGCTTCCACATTTCTGGCCGTTGGTTTTTCGGATCCCAGGCATGATTCTTATTACGGAAAGAGAAGATCCGCTCCTTCGCACGCGACTTCTCCTCGTCACGTCTTCCGCCGCCGAATGCAGCCGTAAATCCGTATTTGTCCAATCCTTCTTTCAAGGCTTGGGTTTTCATAATATCCGTATATGCGGAACCATGATCGAACGGGTTGATCCCTTGATTAATCCCATCCTGATTGGAGTGAACAATCATGTTGATTCCGAATTCTTTGGCTTTACGATCGCGGAATTCAATCATTTCTTTGAACTTCCACGTCGTATCAATATGCATGAAAGAAAATGGCGGCTTCTCTGGATAAAAAGCTTTCAGCGCCAAATGCAGCATCACGGAACTATCCTTACCGATCGAATACAGCATTACGGGATTTTCACATTCCGCCGCTACTTCTCGAATAATATAAATCGCTTCAGCCTCGAGTTGATCCAGATGCGTCATTTCATCTATAGAATCAAGCATCAGTTTTTCCATGGAAAGGTGCCTCCTTTTAATCCTTACTAAATCTATCGTCTTTCTTTATATACTAACAGATTGTGGCTTTCATGCAAAGTGGGAGAAAGTAAATTCCCACACTTTTTGTTACGCCTGCACGGAAGGATTCAGAAAAGCGTAGGGAGTCGAACCTTAGTACATTTACCCATGAGAACATTACATATTCTACTCATAATGAATTAAAGTTGTTACTCAATCCCCCACCTACGATGAACATTTATGGGCATGTTTATTAAAGGCGTCTAAAGACTCTGCCAATAAGTTCGATCTTATCATTCCGTTTTGGATTTCGAATGGGTTTAGAGCAACTATGAATTCACTCTTAAAAGAAGAAAAGAACAGCACTAATTACATGACTGTTCTTGTTATGGTTCAAGCTTTTGCACAATGCATTCAATCCAAGATGGAACGGAGTCTGACCGATAAGTTATTGAGCCATCGTCCGAACCCAAAATAATTCTTCCCTCCGACAGACTGTTGTCGATCACAATTAAATGATCCATTAAATCAAGATGAGCGAGTAAATTTTTTATCGATGTTTGATGCCGCCTTATGATATCTTCAGAAGGGATATAATGTCCACCGTTTTTCACTCGCACTGCCACTCTCTCAAGATTCAGATGATAATCGCCTAGACCGACATAAAACATTGTAACTTCAAACCCATTGGCCTTGGCATCACGCATAAGCCGGATGGCATTACCACCAGCCAGTGTAGTTTCCACAGAAAAATCGCGCCTGTTTCGAATACAGTCTTTGGCCAATTTAATGGCTTCTTTCCCTGCTGATATTTTACGGCTTTCAGGATGAGTCGAATCAATTGCTCGTGCTAAAGCATCAGGATCAATATTCACACTTATTCCGAGCCTATCAACAATGAGATTTCGAATTGTACTTTTCCCGCTTCCATTGTTCCCAGCAAAAATGTACATGATCGGTGACATTTCATGCATGTGAGGTATCCTGCTCGGTTACAGGAATAACATGACCATTATTGTATTCCTTTACAATCTGGCCTTCTACGGTTTTATAAACAATATATGTTTCATTCGCCTTAGCATCCAACTTTGCTCGATCACCAGTGAGTTTGATAAGTTTTTGGAGATCTTTGATTTGATTCATATATCCACCGTCCTATACCTAAAAATCAACAAACATTTTATTCATTATAACATAAAAAGATTTTATTATGAGGACCAAGCCACAACGGAAATAATAAGCTGACTCCTGATGAGTACAGGAATCAGCTTGTGGCGTATTGCTTTTTACAATGTCTACCGAATAAAACAAGAAATTGGACCTTGTATCAGGTCCGAATGAGCAGTGCGACATTTTCAACGTGTGTCGTATGCGGGAACATATCCACGGGCGTCACCTCCGCGACGCCGTACCCGCCATCGACCAGCACGCGCAGGTCGCGCGCCAGTGTCGATGCGCTGCACGACACGTACACCACGCGCTGCGGCCGCAGCTCGAGGATGGTCGCCAGCAGCGCCGAGTCGCAGCCCTTGCGCGGCGGGTCAACCACAATCACGTCGGGCCGAACGCCCTGACGTGTCCACTCCGGCAGGACGACCTCGGCGGGTCCTGCCTCGAAGTGCACGTTCGTCATGCCGTTTAACTCGGCATTCTTACGTGCATCCGAGATCGCCTCTTCGACGATCTCGACGCCGTACACCTGTCCCGCGCGCTGCGCTAGGAACAGGGAGATCGTACCGATGCCGCAGTAGGCATCGACGACAGTTTCGCCGCCGGTCAACGCGGCGTACTCAAGTGCCTTCCCGTACAAGACTTCCGTCTGCACGGGGTTCACTTGAAAGAAGGATCGCGCGGAAATGGCAAATTTCACTTCGCCGATATAGTCATAGATGACCTCGCTGCCCCACAGGACGCGCGTCTCATCCCCAAAAATAACATTGGTCTGCCTCACATTAATGTTATGGCAAATGCTCTTCACCGCAGGCAGAGCCTCGCGAATCCCAGCTACCCATTCCTCGACACGAGGAATCACAACACCATTAGTAACAAGAACGACCATGACCTCGCCCGTGCGGAAGCCGACTTTGACGACGACATGGCGCAGAAGGCCGGTCCCTGTCTCTTCACTATACGCGCGGATTCCTAGCCGAGAGCCAATCTCTTTCACCCGTGCAACGACTTCATCGTTCGCCTCGTGCTGGATCAGACAAGCCTCCATATCGATGATGCGATGGCTGCCCTGCGCATAGAATCCGCCGATGAGGCCGCCCCGCTCTTCCCCAAAAGGAACCTGAGCCTTGTTCCGATACCGCCACGGATCGGTCATCCCCAACGTAGGATGAACAACGATCCCTTGACCTTCATCCTCACCTGATTCACCCGCCACCTGCAACTTCCCAATCCGTACTAAATTATCCACGACCAGCTGCCGCTTCACCCGAAGCTGCGCCTCATAGCTCAAATGCTGCAGCTGACAGCCGCCGCACTCATCATAAATGCTACAGTCAGGAGCAACGCGATCCGGACTCACCGCCAGTAGCTCCACCAACCCTGCGTAGCCGTACTGCTTTTTCAAATGGTTCACCCGAACTAGCGCACGCTCACCCGGCAACGCCCCCGCAACAAAAAGGGTAAAGCCGTTCACACGGCCCACCCCTTCGCCATCATGGCTGATCCCGATGATCTCAGCCTCATATTGCTGCCCGATTTGCACAGGCAAGCCTGCCATCCAAGCTGGCACTTCTTTTTTCCCTCTGTTGTTTCCTGAGCCTCTGTTATTCCCCGAACTTTCCGTTCTTCTTTGCCCCGTCGCTGCAGAGCCCGATTTGCCACTACCTCTATGTTTACCTGGCGCAGAGCCAGATGTCCCTTTTGCTTTCATAATAACCTCACTTAATTCTAGCTAAAATTAATCATGTTTAAGCTCTTGTCACGCAGCTTTTTCAAACCCTACTCATGATCATCATGCCCATTCCCATGCCCTCTCAACTGAAACGGCGTGGTCAATGTATCAAAAAACTTCTTTTTATAAATCGACTGCCCGGACTCATCGACAATCACCTGCAAATGTCCCTGCAAATTCGTCATCACGCAAGGCAATGTCCCGCCAAACTCACCGTCAAGATTCAGTTGAACGTAGTCAGGGGAGTTAATTTCGATATGATTCGTCTGAAAATAGATCAGATTCGGGTCACTCAAATGCTCGCCGCGCAGCGCGAGTGTGACGATGCGGATGAATTCTGCGAGGTTACATTTCCGCAAAATGATCACATCGAACATGCCATCATTCATGCTGGCTTCTGGAGCTAGCTTCTCAAATCCGGCTACGGAGTTGGTGTTGCCCACGAGGAAGAGCATGACTTCTTCATGCATCTCGCGATCGCCTGCTTTAATATAGAGCTCGATTGGCTTCAGCCTAGGCAGCTTCTCGAGTCCCTTCATATAATAGGCCAACTGGCCGATCATCGTTTTGAGCTTGCTCGGGACTTCATACGTCAGCTCGGTCATCGAGCCGCCCCCGGCGATATTGATGAAGTAGCGGTTGTTGATTTTGCCTACATCGATGGCGGTTGAATACTGCTGAATGATAAGGTCGCAAGCATACTCCAAGTTCTTGGGGATACCGAGCGCACGCGCAAAATCATTCGTCGTCCCGAGCGGCAAAATGCCGAGCGGCGGTCTGCCTTCTTTTTCGGCCATGCCGTTAACGACTTCGCAGATCGTACCATCGCCGCCCGCCGCGATAATTAAATCAAACCCACGTCTTACCGCCTCGGAAGCTGCAAGTGTAGCATCTCCTTCACCGATGGTCGCGTGAGTGGATGTTTCAAACCCGCCGCGCTCCAAGCGCTGGAGGATTTCGGGCAATCTTTTTTTCATTTCTTCCCGGCCTGAAGTCGGATTATAGATCAGTCGTGCACGTTTGACCACTGTGTTCATCCCCTGTTCACCTTATGGGAATACGGAGGCAATCTGCCCCTCAATCCATTTGGAAATTAGCGGACTAGGCAACAATGCCTGTCCATGATATTGATAATTGAACCCTTCCAAACGGGAAGGAATCACTCTACTCGTAAAATACCCAACACTAAGAAAAAGCGGTGCAACAATCACGGTGAAAGCAGGCTTTTCACGCGCCCACCAAGCCATCTTCTCTGCCAGTTGATCCGGCAAAAGCATGGCAATATCCGCCTCGGCAAAGCCGCCGAGCTCTTTCACCCGCTCCGCGAGCTGCTCTAACCCTTGGCGCCACCTCTGGTGGAAGCCTTCTTCTTTACTCCCATGCCCCACCAGAAGGAGAATCTCCTCCTTAGGCGACTCGGAAAGCTCTTGTATTTTGCTATAAATAATCGCTGCAATATCCGGATGATCATCGATCGGTGATGTAAAATGAATCCGCGCCTGGATCTGCATGAGCTCCATGTCGGTTTCAAGCACTGGCTCGGCGATAACGCCTAATGCGTAGCTGATCTCATCAATATGTGTACTCCCAGAGGACACGAACAGCGGAACGACGATGATGTCGGTCACGCCCTGCGCTTCCAAACTGTAAATACCATCTTGTATCAATTTACCCTCGACGAGCTCCAGATATGAGGCATAAATGAGCATGGAATCAGGCATCCGAACCGCATTCACGGCATCCTCCACCAGCTGAACCCAGCCTTCATCACGGGATCCATGGCTTATGACAAGCACACCATACTTACTCATTCAAACTTCCCCCACCCGTACGAACTAAACCTATCTTCCTATGCTAACGAATGTGTTCCTCTATGTCAATTTGAAGCTTCCTTAAACAGGAAAAACCCCGCATTACACGAGGTAATACAGGATTCGGCGACCCAATTATTTAACGACCTAAACGATCCAATGTCAGCACATAACCATCGTTCCCGTAATTCAGGCACCTTTTGACTCGCGAAATGGTTGCTGTAGAAGCCCCTGTTTCCGCTTCGATCTGGTTATACGTACATCCCTTGCGCAGCATACGAGCTACCTCAAGGCGTTGCGAAAGCGACTGAATCTCATTCACGGTACACAAGTCATCAAAAAAGACGTAACACTCTTCAATATCCTTCAATGTTAGTACAGCTTCAAAAAGCTGGTCTATGGCTTTATCATTTAATTTTTTTAATTGCATCTGCTGTCAACTCCCGGTCAAAAAGCATGTTAGCTCATAGGTTCTCTAAGCTCCTGTGTATCATTCGACACGTCCCCAGCAATTCCTTCCTTTAGGATAGCAGAACTTTAAAATTTCTATGCGTTAATTGGCTAAATTGCAACAAATCGCGGGCACCCGTGACATTCGTCCATACCAAAGGTAGGCAAGTGACATATCCTGTAGGAGACAAATCTGATAAAAAGGATCGTGAATCCTAGTGACCAACCCAAGACAACAAATTATTGGTAATGGCGGAAATCGTCCTGAAGTAGTGGAAACAAGGAGCTTAACCCTTCCAGGTGAAGGCTTTGGTCAATACCCAGGCTTAGGCGGTGGTAATCCCTTCGGTGGTGGAGGTGGCGGTGGCGGCTTCTTCGGCGGCTCATCTGCTGGTGGAAATACCGGTGGCGGATTATTTGGCGGCGGTGGCGGCAATACAGGCGGTGGTTTATTCGGCGGTGGCGGTGGCAATGCCGGTGGTGGCGGCGGCGGTAACTTCCTAGGTAATCTCCTTGGCGGCGGTGGTGGCGGCAATGCCGGCGGTGGCGGTGGTGGTAATTTCCTAAGCAATCTCCTTGGCGGCGGTGGTGGTGCTGGAGGTTCTTCGAACCCGCTTAGCGGCTTAAATATCAAGCAAATCTCCGGTTTCGTGGAGCGGATGGGTGGTATTGACGGCATCATCGGAACGATGGGCAAGGTTCAGAAGTTCATGTCTACCTTTCAACAAATGGCACCGATGGTGAAAACACTCCTTGGCTCTGTCGGCAAAGGTAAGGTCGCCGCCGGAGATGTTGAGGAGGTCTTCCGTCCGAAACGCAAACGCCGCAAGAAATCCGGCACAGCCAAAAGACGCAAAGGCGGCGCCCGATCCGGTACGGCTAAGCGGAAGCGCAGATAGTGCTTGGTGCGAGGCCCTAGCTCCATGGCGATAGGCAAACAAATTAGCGGGAAAACCTCCCGCTAATTTCGTCAGCCACCCTACTCCACCTTCAACTTCGTCCCCTCCGGCACGATCTGCACCCATGTGTTGCCCGGCAGCAGCGGCACTTCCTTGCCATCGCTGGCGTAGGCGCGGAGCATGCCGTTTTTGCGTTCCCACGTGATCGCTTGGGACATGCCCTCTTGGAAGATCATGCCCTTGTTCGGACCGAACACATCGACAATCCGGCGTCCCTCTTTATCGATGATCTGATGCTTGCTCTCTAGAACAAGCAAATTCTTCGTCTGCAGCTGCTTCCCAGTTTCCTTGTCGAGATGCGGCTTGCCTTCCATAGAGCGCTTGTACACACCGCCAGCAGCATCGTAGTCATAAGAAGCGAAATACCCCATGAGATAAGGAATTTGAATATAATGAACGGCTGCGCCCGTGAGTTTACTTTGTCCTACCTTGGCAAACGTGAGTAAAGGCCCGTTCCATTCGGTGCGGAACTTGCGCGCCTCGGCACCTTTTTTCATTTTATCCACGGAGGTATACAGGTTGTGCGGTGCCTTACGATCGGTGGAGCGCCAATAGTAGGCGCCATCGCCATAGACTTCATCGAGATGGGCTAGCTTGCGGCCCGCCATCATATCCATCGCATCCTGACTCCAGCCTGCATGTACGATAATCGCATCCAACGCATCGCCGATCTCCACAAAATAAGGGCGAATGCTGCGCACGGGACCTATCGCTCCAGCAGCTTGGCTCTGGAACACCGAGACGAATCTAGTAATCTCACCCTCGGCAAGGATCTCATAGACGATGTCTGTTTGATCGAGGCCGGATTGGGGCCGGGCTTGTGGGGCATTTTCGACCATGACCATATAGGGACGGGTCTTCACCTCATGATCGGTTGGCAAACCGGTTAATGGGAATTTGAAAGGGAGCTGCGCATCCACCGTTGTCGTGGCAGGCTGCGTCGCAGGCGTCGGGGTGGCCGAAGTCGTCACAGCGACGGTTTGCGGAGTTGTCGTTGATGTAACGGACGTTGGTTCACTGCAACCAGCAAGGGTTAGGACAGAGCATCCAAGTATGAGCCATGTGCTACGGGTTCTTTTACGGATTAACGGCAATATTTTCAACGGGAGCTGCACCTCTTCTTCTCGTGGACTATCGATCTGTGACATATATATGCTAGAGGTATGGCAAATAGAAGCCAGCGACGTATTCGACAGCAGCAGGGTAGTGGTAGCGTGCGTCTCCACTGACAAGCCAATTAAGGCTGTCCCACGGGGCAAAGATGCGAAAGAGCATCCTTTTTCAGCGAAATCGGCTACATATAGCTAAATTAGTGCAAAAGAGCATCCTTTTGGACAGAAAGGTGCCTACATGAGGAGTACTGGAAAAATAGTTACGTTTTCGCAAGCATTTCAGATGGAGAGGACAATTTGATAAAAAAGGTTGCACTTTTGCAATGTTTGCATGCATCACAGTTGCCTTTCTTATGTGGAAAAAAGAGCGCCCCCGTCATATAACATGACTTTTGGGACACCCTCCTTTTTCACAACAACTTATTCCGTTTGCTTCCCTGTCCAGGACATGATGCCGCCCTTCAGATGAGTGAGCTCGTTAAAGCCATTTCTCCGAAGAAGTCTCGCAGCTTGCTTGCTCCTCATGCCACTCCTGCAGTACAGGTATATCTGACGATCCCTAGGGATCTCGCTCAATCTTCGACCCATCGAGGATAAAGGAATATTCACCGCCCCCGGGATGTAGCCTTGCTTCACTTCACCAGGCTCACGCACATCAATGAGAACATGCTTGTCCTTGTCCGCTGCCATTCCCGCTTGGAATTGATCGGAAGAAAGATTACGCAGACCTTTGACACCTGCAAACCGAGAATAGAAAAACCAAACGATAAAACCAAGTGCTACGATATTGAAAATCATATTACTATCCATTAGCTGCCTCTTTCCTAAACGGTATCGATTAAACTTTCACATCATGCTCATATTGTAGCATCAACACCCGAACTAGGAACAGCTCCATTGATGTATACTAAAATAGAGTCAAATCCACGCAGCATGGAGGAGAATGCTATGCCTACAACAACTGAGCATCACGCAGTTATCTTATTCGATGGTGTTTGCCTGCTCTGCAGTAGTAGCGTGCAGTTCATCCTTCGAAACGACCCGAAGGGCGTGTTTCACTTCGCTACTCTCCAGTCTGAGACAGGGCAAAAACTGCTCGCCAAACACAAACTGCCCCAAGACCAACTCAGCACAATTGTGCTGATCCAAGATGAGCACGCTTATACGCGCAGTTCAGCTGCCCTGCGTATTGCGCGTCACTTGCGAGGCGCTTGGCCACTAGCCTACGCGGCCATCGTGATTCCGGCTCCGATCCGAAACCTCGGATACAACTTCATCGCCCGCAACCGCTATCGCTGGTTCGGCAAGACCGAGCAGTGCATGCTGCCAAAGCCGGAGCATAAGGGTCGGTTTCTGGATTAAGCGGCAGGCATCCACCTTAAGTATTCTTCTTACGCGCACCTAAACTTCCGAACATCCAACAGCATAAGCTCAGGCTGCCCATCTGGAAGCTATGGTGCAGCAGCTTCGCGCTCCGTGAAGCATCACCCGCTCCAAGCGCGATCAGCAACGGAGCAAAATGCTCCGGCGTCGGCACCGCCTCCCTCGCATGCGGCGCTCTCTCGTCGTAGCGGATCAGCGCCTCCAGATTCCACGTTTCTAGCTGCTCCGCTAACCATTCGTCAAACTCCACAGCCCATAGCTGCGGCACCGGATTGTTATGATCCAGTTTGCGCAAATTGTGCACCGTCCCGCCGCTGCCAATAATGAGCACCTGCTCATCCCGTAAGGAACCTAACGCAGCACCAATCCGATAATGCTCCTCTGGGGTTAGCTTTGGATTGACGGACAGCGTTACCACTGGAATCTGCGCATCGGGATACATAATGGAGAGCGGCGCCCAGGCTCCGTGATCCAAGCCTCGTCTGTCATTGAGCTCACAGCGTATGCCCTCTTGCTGAAACAGCTGCTGGATATGCAGGCTTAGGGGAAGATCCCCTTTGGCCGGATAGTTAATGTCATAAAGTTCTTCCGAGAAACCTGAGAAATCATACAACATCTCTGGCTCGACGGCCGAGCTAATCTTCTGTACTGCGCTTTCCCAATGCGCACTGAATAGCACGATGGCTTTAGGCGTTGGGATCGAAATCGCAAGTCTTTGCAAAAACTCCGTGTATGCATGCTGCTCAATTGCCAAGCTCGGTGAGCCATGCGCAATAAAAAAAGCTGGTAACATCGCAACTCCCCCTCCCACACACGTATAAATCCGTGCCAATTATCTACATTATTCTCGAATTTATGAAAATAAAACCAATGCCGTGCTCGCCTGGGAAATCACTTACTGTTCACAAACTGCGCAATCCCATCCGCAATGCCGCTAGCCAGTTTCTGTTGATATGCTGCCTCCGACATCAGCTCGTCCTCCTCGGGATTCGTCATGAACCCGATCTCTACGAGTGCGACGGGTACCTTCGACCAATTGAAGCCGCTAAGGTCATCGCGTGCCGAAAGACCACGGCCCTTTTGACCTGTGGCTTGCTGCAAGCCAGCTAGGAGATAGCCGGCGGCTAGCTTACTTTCCGCGGCGATGGGCTTAACAGCTGTTTGTGCAGCTGATGGGTACAAAACCGAAAAACCTCTCGTACTGGCTGCGCTATCGCCATCGGCATGAATACGAACAACAAGCGCCGCGCCCGCCTCATTTGCCATATCCGCACGCTGCTTGTTGCTGATATCCACGTCATGCGTCTCACGCGTCATCGTAACGTTGATCCCCCGACGAACTAGCTCCGCTTTAAGCAGCAGGGATACCTCCAGATTGAGCACATACTCTGGTTTCTTCGTGCGTACACCGACAGTTCCTGAGCTGACCTTGGCCTTCGTTTCTCGTGTATCTGGCCCGACTTGTTCAGGCTCATTGTTGCCAACACGCTGATGCCCGGGATCGATCATCACAAGCTTATTGCTCTTGGAGATGATCGGCACCGTGGTTGGAGCAGCCGCCATCGATGGTGTTGGCTTCGTTGCTAGTGTTGCTATTGGTGTTGGAGCTACCGTTGGCGACGGGGTATTTGCAGGTGCGGCCTGTACAACAGACGTAGGAGTGGTAGCCACCGCAGCAGCCGTGGCTGCCGCTGCCTGCTTAGCAGGCAGCGCACTCTGCACCGCCTCTGTCGTAGGCGAAGCCGCTGATTGCGGCTGCTTTTCCCCACAAGCAGCCAACACACCTATAAGCATTATGACCGCAGCGAGGTGCAGCAATCTTTGATATAACATCCGCAATCCCCCTTTTCTCTATGTTCTGTATAAAAACAGCCAACATTCAGGAAACTAACGCTACCATGCTTCTCCACATTTGGGAGGTTCCACTATGGCACTTTGGCATTATATCACGGATCACAGGCTGTCTATTTCATTAGTTGTTCTTGCCATACTGGCGTGTTTTTTCGTCTACAAAGGCAGAAGCAAATATATTCGTGGCTGGGATAAAAAATAGCTGGATAACCTACACTCCCACATACCAAAAACACAGCCCCCCTTGCGCAAGCCCCCAATCGGGTAATCGCTTCTCAGAGGACTGTGTTTTTTGTTGTTCCTACTATCTATTTCAATGCTTTCATCGCAATGTCGGCCCGGTAATGCTTACCTTCAAAATGAATCCGATCCGCATCCGCATAAGCCTTCTGACGAGCTTCGATGATGTCCTTGCCGAGACCAGTGATACCGAGCACGCGTCCACCGTTGGTGACGATTTGCCCGTTCTCTACTGCAGTACCTGCGTGGAACACGAGGGAATCCTGCACTTGATCAAGGCCCGTAATCGGCAAACCTTTCGGATATGGACCTGGGTAGCCCGGCGAAGCAACGATCACGCATACTGCGGCTTGCTCGCTCCACTCGATCGGCTGCTCAGCCAACGTGCCGTTGTTGATCGCTAGGAATATATCCAGTAAATCCGTTTTCAATCGCGGCAAAATGACCTGCGTCTCCGGATCACCGAAGCGCGCGTTGAACTCAATTGTTTTCACACCGTTTGGAGTCAAAATCAGACCCGCATACAGCACGCCTTTGAACGGACGGCCTTCTGCTACCATGGCATCTGCCGTTGGTTGGACGATGTTCACAAGTGCTTCTTGCACGATGGACTCAGGAATATGTGGAAGTGGGGAGTATGTCCCCATTCCGCCTGTATTTGGTCCTTTATCGTTATCGTAGACAGGCTTATGATCCTGCGAAGGCACCATCAAACGCACGGTCGAACCATCAACGAAAGCCAGCAAGGACATCTCTTGTCCTGTCAGGAACTCCTCGATCACGACGCTTGCGCCTGCGGATTTACCAAACACCTGACCTACCATGATGTCTTTCAGCGCAGCTTCCGCTTCTTCCATCGTTTGTGCAACCGTAACACCTTTACCAGCGGCTAAGCCGTCTGCTTTGATGACGATTGGCGCTGTTTGTGAGCGCAAGTAAGCAAGTGCCGGCTCATACGCGTCAAAAGACTCATACGCCGCCGTAGGGATGCTATATTTTTTGAGCAGCTGCTTCATAAATACTTTGCTTCCCTCGATGATCGCAGCGTTGGCGCGAGGACCGAATGCTTCGATGCCTTTTGACTCCAAATGATCGACCAAACCTGCCGCTAACGGATCATCAGGCGCTACCATAACCAAGTCAATCGCTTGCTCCTTAGCAAACGTGCTGATCTCTTCGAACTGAAGCTCAGTGATCGGCACGCATTCCGCTAAGCCGGCAATACCGCCGTTCCCTGGTGCGCAGAACAGTTTGCTGATTTTTGGGCTTTTGCTTAATGCCCACACAATCGCATGCTCACGTCCGCCACGTCCTATAACTAATACACGCATTGCTGGAAACCCCTCTCATGGGGAATGCCCACGGTCCACTTTCGAATCGTGAGCATTCTCAATTGTTTTAGTGTTTAAAGTGACGAACGCCTGTCATAACCATCGCAATGCCATTTTCGTTCGCAACGCGAATAGATTCTTCGTCCTTGATGGAGCCGCCTGGCTGAATCACCGCAGTGATGCCTGCTTTTGCTGCCATTTCGAGCGTGTCGCCCATCGGGAAGAATGCGTCAGACGAAAGAACGGAGCCTTTGGACTTGTCGCCAGCTTGCTCGATTGCGATTTTCGCTGCGCCAACACGGTTCATTTGACCCGCGCCTACGCCCACTGTCATATCGTCTGCCACAAGTACGATGGCATTCGACTTAACGTGCTTAACGACTTTCCATGCGAAAAGCAATTGCTTCATCTCTTCCGCTGTCGGTTGACGCTCGGAAACGACTTTCAGATCAGCTTCTGTCAGTTGGTAAGCGTCGCTAGCTTGTACCAGCATGCCGCCTTCTACCGTTGTGATCACTGGCTCGGAAGTGCGACCAGCAATTGTATCCAAACCGGCTACTTTGAGTAGGCGGATGTTCTTCTTTTTAGCCAGAATCTCAAGCGCTTCTGGTGTGAAATCTGGTGCAATGACGATTTCCAAGAAAATCTCATGCAGCAATTGCGCTGTCGCTTCGTCGATCGCACGGTTTGCAGCTACGATGCCACCGAAGATGGACGTTGGATCTGCATTGTACGCTTTCGTGTAAGCTTCAAGCACGTTCGTACCGATACCTACGCCGCAAGGGTTCATGTGCTTAACCGCAACAACCGCAGGCTCGCTGAACTCTTTTACAATTTGAAGAGCCGTGTTCGCATCATTGATATTGTTGTACGATAATTCTTTACCGTGTAATTGCTCAGCCGTTGTGATGTTGCCAGCAGCTGCATTCGGCTTACGGTAGAACGCTGCGCTTTGGTGCGGGTTCTCGCCGTAGCGAAGCTCTTGCATTTTCTCATACGTTACCGTGTAACGCTCTGGGTAAGGCTCGCCCTGAAGGCCAGTCAAATAGTCACCAATCAAAGCATCGTAAGCACCTGTGTGACGGAACACTTTTGCTGCAAGACGTTTGCGCGTTGCAAGCGTAGTGTCGCCCGTCTCTTGTACTTCTTCCAACACTTTCGCATAGTCCGTCGTGTCGACGATAACGGAAACGAACGCATGGTTTTTCGCTGCGGAACGAAGCATGGTAGGACCACCGATATCGATGTTCTCGATCGCATCTTCATACGTCACATCAGGTTTCGCAATCGTTTCTGCAAAAGGATACAGATTCACGACAACAAGATCGATGTACTCTAAACCAAGCTCTTTCATGCTTGCTTGGTGCTCTTCATTGTCACGAACCGCCAGAAGCCCACCGTGAACATTCGGGTGAAGTGTTTTCACACGTCCATCCATGATCTCCGGGAATCCTGTAACCTCGGAAATACCGATCACCGGTACCCCTTTATCCTTCAACAAACTTAGCGTACCGCCTGTGGAAATGATCTCAACGCCCAGCTTCGACAGCTCGCTCGCGAATTCAACGATGCCCGTTTTATCGAAAACGGAGATCAGTGCTCTTTTGATTGCCACAATGCTTCCTCCTTAGGGAATGGGAATGTATGAATAAAGACTTAGTGATGTAAAACATCACTACAGAAGCTCGTCCCCCCACTTTCGGGGCAAAATGAGCTCTGTAACGTGATAAAACATCACTTCAGCAGATAATTCTCGCGCTGGGCTTCATGTAGTGATGAAAATCATCACTAAAGTGCGTAAAGCCCCCAACTCTGAATAAAAATAGATAAGTGCCTACTTCCGCACGCTAACCCTGCGGCCGTCCAAGCTCACGCGGCCCTCGCGCAGCCACCGCACAACCTGCGGCAGCAGCACGTGCTCAGCCGCATGGATTCGCTCCGTGAGCGAATCTGCTGTCTCGTGCTCGTGGATCTCCACAGCACGCTGCGCAATGATCGGGCCGGAGTCCAGCCCGCCATCGACAAAATGCACCGTGACGCCTGTCTGCTTCACGCCATACTCAACAGCCTGCTCCACAGCGCGCACGCCGGGGAACGAAGGCAGCAGCGATGGGTGAATGTTAATCATCCGCCCGAAGAACGGCTCAACCAGCACATTCGTAATAATCCGCATGTAGCCTGCCATCACGACCAGATCGACCTGGCGCTCCTGCAGCTCTTTCAGCACAAGCGCCTCGTACGCCTCACGGCTTTCGTATTCCTTCGGGTTGAAGGCAAACACAGGCACCTTCGCTTCCTTCGCACGCTCAACAACGAATGCCTGTGGGCGATCACAGACAAGAAGCTCGATGCTGACATCAAGCTTCCCCTTCTGTACCTGATCCACAATAGCCTGAAAATTAGAGCCGCTGCCCGAAGCCATAATCGCAATGCGATAAGGCTGCATTATACGTCAGCTCCTTGGAACGTAACTACACGCTCGCCTTCAGTTACAACGCCTAAACGGTAAGCTTTCTCGCCTTGCGCTTCTGCTGCAGCGATCGCTTTCTCTGCATCGTCAGCTGCTACGATCACAACCATCCCGATTCCCATGTTGAACGTACGGAACATATCGTTGTTCGTGATGTTACCCACACGCTGCATCAAGGAGAAAATCGGAAGGATCGGCCATGATCCATATTGAATATCGACGTTCACGCCATCAGGCAGAACCCGCGGAATATTTTCGATGAAACCGCCGCCTGTAATATGCGCCATCCCTTTGATCGCTACATCTTCCAACATAGCTAGAACTGGCTTCACATACAATTTAGTTGGCTCTAGAAGCACATTCCCAAGCTTGTCACCAAGCTCTTCCACATGCCCTTGAAGCGTATATCCGTTATCTTCTAGCAAAAGCTTACGCACAAGCGAGAACCCGTTACTGTGCACACCGCTTGAAGCTAGTCCTAGCACGACATCTCCAGGACGGATCGTTGTTCCGTCGATGATCTTTTTCTTGTCGACGATTCCAACCGTAAAGCCAGCAATGTCATACTCCCCTTGTGCATACATGCCCGGCATTTCCGCCGTTTCGCCACCGATCAATGAGCAGCCAGACTGCGCACAACCGTCGGCGATCCCTTTAATAATCGCTTCAATTTTCTCTGGAATGACTTTGTCACAAGCAAGGTAGTCGAGGAAGAACAATGGCTCCGCGCCTTGAACGATAATATCATTCACGCACATCGCAACCGCGTCGATCCCAATCGTATCATGCTTATCCATGGCAAAAGCGATCTTCAGCTTCGTGCCTACGCCGTCCGTACCGGATACGAGAACAGGCTCCTCATACTTGTCTTTGTTCAAGCTGAACAGCCCGCCGAAGCCTCCGAGGTCCGTTAACACTTCAGGACGGAAAGTCCGTTTTACGTGCTTTTTCATCCGTTCTACTGCTTCGTTCCCCGCCGCGATATCGACGCCAGCCTTTTTGTAAGCATCCGACACTGACCAACACTCCTTAGTTTGTCTATGTATGGGGAGGTCGCTAGACCCCCTCTTTCCCTTTAATTACTATCAGTTATTAATCACAAGCACAGCCAACCTTCGTCACATCAACAATTTCAGTTGGATAGCTATTATCGAAGCAAGCCGTACAGTAGCCGCTCTCTTTGCCAGCGGAACCTTGACCGATCGAATCTAACAGCCCATCCTTCGTCAGAAAATGAAGCGAATCCGCGTTGATGGCCTTGCGAATTTCTTCAATCGTATTCATCGCCGCGATAAGCTCTTTGCGGTCCGGTGTATCAATCCCGTAGTAGCATGGGTTCATAAAAGGCGGCGAAGAAATCCGCACATGAACTTCCGTTGCTCCTGCTTCACGAAGCAGGTTGACGATGCGTAAGGATGTTGTCCCACGAACGATGGAGTCATCGATCATCACGACACGCTTGCCTTCGACCACCTTGCGAACGGCACTCAGCTTCATTTTAACCCCTTGCTCCCGAAGCTCTTGGCTTGGAATGATGAACGTACGGCCTGTGTAGCGGTTCTTGATCAGACCCAGCTCATAAGGAATCCCCGTTTGTTCTGCAAAGCCAATCGCCGCCGAAATACTGGAATCCGGCACGCCGGTTACAATATCCGCATCCACGAAAGCTTCCATCGCCAATCGTTTACCCATCCGCTTACGAGCGGAGTGAATGTTCACGGTGTCGATGTCGCTGTCAGGACGTGCGAAGTAGATGTATTCCATCGCACAAATCGCGCGCCTGCCGCTCTCTGTGAACTTTTCAGAACGGAATCCATCACGATCAAGAACAATAATTTCACCAGGCTGCACATCGCGGAAATACGTTGCACCCACCGCATCGAAAGCACATGTCTCCGACGCGAACAAGTAAGCATCCCCGAGACGACCGATCATGAACGGACGTAAGCCATTCGGATCGAGCGCTGCAATCAGTTTATCTTTGGTCGTAATGAGGAAGGCGAAGCCGCCGATGACTTGATTCATCGCATCTTTGACCGCATCCACAATATCATCATGCTCAGAACGAGCAATTAGATGCGCCATAACCTCAGTATCACTTGATGTTTGGAAAATGGAACCCTTCCGCTCTAGCTCACGCTTGATAATGTTCGCATTATCAAGGTTACCGTTCGTGGCGATCGCAAGATCACCCTCACGGTATTTGAACACGAGCGGCTGCGCATTTGCCAGCTTGCTTTCGCCTGCTGTTGAATAACGCACATGGGCAATCGCGGTTGAACCTGTCAGAGGTGCTAGAATATCATTCGTAAAAACCTCTTTGGCAAGTCCCATGCCACGGTAATAATTAAATTTGCCTTCATCGATTGTACAGATGCCGGCACTTTCCTGTCCACGATGCTGAAGGGCATGCAGCCCGTAATAGCACAGCGAGGACGCGTCAGGATGACCATACACCCCGAACACGCCGCACTCCTCATTCAGCTTGTCGAACAATCCGCCTTGGCCGCCAACACCCTCGTTGTAATATTCGCCTGTCCAAAGCTCGTGCTGCCCATTCGCAAGTTGAACTTGCGGAGCCGCAGGAAGTTTCAGGGCCTTGGATTGCTTCACGCCATTAGACATGGAATCGCATCCTTCCAGACTTTCGCCAGCTCACTTACCGGAGACTGGAGACGCTGTTCGTTATTGATTTTGACAGTCAAGTCTGAACCTGTTACTGTTCCGATTTCTTGATAAGGTACGCCTTGGGAAGCGATCCAATGTTTAAGCGCATCAGCCTTCGCAGGCGTAGCACTCAAAACGATACGGGATTGCGTTTCACTGAACAAAGCGAAATCAGGACGAAGATCAGACGCTACATTCACCGATGCGCCTACGTTTCCGCTGATACAGCTTTCTGCAAGTGCTACAGCCAAGCCGCCTTCAGACAAGTCATGCGCAGAAGCAACAAGGCCTTCTTGAATCGCTTTGAGTACTGCGTTTTGCAGGCGTTTCTCAGTTGCCAAGTCCAACTCAGGTGGACGTCCTTCGGTAACACCGTGAATCACATATTGGAATTCACTGCCGCCGAGCTCCGCTTTCGTCTCGCCTAGCAGGATAATGATGTCGCCTTCGTTTTTGAAGCCTTGTGTCGTGATGTGATCGATATCATGGATAAGACCAACCATCCCGATAACCGGTGTAGGGTAGATTGCGCCTTTGGCATTCTCGTTGTAAAGCGAGACGTTACCGCCGATAACCGGCGTATCCAAGAAGCGGCAAGCTTCTGCCATACCGTCAGTGGATTTCTCCAACTGCCAGAAGATCTCAGGCTTGTCAGGGGAACCAAAGTTTAAGTTATCCGTTACAGCAAGCGGCTCAGCACCGGAACAAACTACGTTACGAGCTGCTTCTGAAACTGCGATACGTCCGCCCACTTCCGGGTCTAGGTACACGTAGCGTCCGTTACAATCCGTTGTCATCGCAAGACCTTTGCGCGTACCGCGGATTGTTACTACTGCTGCGTCCGAACCTGGACGCACAGCAGTTTCCGTACGAACCATGTAGTCATACTGGTTGTAAACCCACTCTTTGCTCGCTACCGTTGGGGACGCGAGTACGGATTTCAGCGCTTCCGTCAACTTCGTTACCTCTGGGTAACGTGTTGTATCGATCGCTGCGCTCTCTTCATAATAAGCCGGCACCTTGCTTGGCTTATTGTAAACCGGGCACTCGTCAACGAGTGCGCCAACAGGCATGTTCGCCACGACTTCACCGTGGTGAATCAGCTTGAGGAAACCGTCGTCGGTTACCTTACCGACTTTCGCGCAGTGCAAGCCCCAGCGCTCGAAAATGCCCTTAGCTTGCGCCTCATCCTTCGGCTCAACAACGAAAAGCATACGCTCTTGGGACTCGGACAGCATCATTTCATAAGCTGTCATGCCTTCTTCGCGTTGTGGAACTTCATCCAGGTACAGCTCCATGCCGTTACCTGCTTTACTTGCCATCTCAGCGCTGGAACAAGTGAGTCCCGCTGCGCCCATATCTTGAATTCCGAGCACGATACCGGAATCGATTAACTCTAAGCAAGCTTCTAGCACTAGCTTTTCCATGAACGGATCGCCAACTTGTACCGCTGGACGCTTCGCTTCGGATTCAGCTGTCAGCTCCTCGGATGCGAATGTCGCACCGTGGATACCGTCGCGGCCAGTTGCTGGGCCTACGTAGAAGACTGGGTTGCCAACACCTTTGGCAACACCGCGTTGGATCATGTCGTGGTCGATGAGACCCACGCACATCGCGTTAACGAGCGGGTTCCCCTCGTAGCTCTCGTCGAACATCACTTCGCCGCCAACTGTCGGAATCCCGATACAGTTACCGTATCCAGCGATACCGGAGACAACGTGCTCGAACAAGTACTTCACGCGATCGTTTTGCAGCTTACCGAAACGCAAGGAATTCAACAACGCCACTGGGCGTGCGCCCATGGAGAAAATATCACGAATAATACCGCCCACACCTGTCGCCGCGCCTTGGTAAGGCTCAATAGCGGAAGGGTGGTTATGACTTTCAATTTTGAAAACAACCGCTTGGTTGTCTCCGATATCTACAATCCCTGCACCTTCACCAGGTCCCATTAGAACGCGAGGTCCTGTCACTGGGAATTTGCGGAGTACGGGTTTGGAATTTTTGTAAGAACAATGCTCGGACCACATAACGCTGAATACGCCGATCTCTACGTAATTAGGCGTACGTCCAAGGAAGCCACAAATCTTAGCAAACTCTTCGTCGGTTACACCCATTTGCTTGTAAATCTTCTGTTCCGCGATTTGTTCCGGAGATGGTTCCTTAGCGGATAGCTGCTGCGTCATGTTTTTCCCTCCAAGCACTTAGAATTGATGTGAACATTTTCTTACCGTCTGCGGAGCCTAGAATCTCATGAATGGCGCGCTCTGGATGGGGCATCATACCCACGACGTTCCCTGCTTTATTGCTAATTCCTGCGATATCATCCAGTGATCCGTTCGGGTTGTTACCCGCTTCATAACGGAACACGATTTGGTTGTTTTCTTGCAATTCTTTCAGTGTTGCGTCATCACAGTAGTAGTTGCCTTCACCATGTGCGATCGGAATGTTGATCAATTCACCTTCGGCATAATCACGTGTGAACGCCGTTGTGTTGTTCTCAACCTTCAGTACCGCTTGGTGACAGCGGAATTTCATGCCGTTATTGCGCAGCAATGCGCCTGGCAGCAAGCGAGCTTCCGTCAACACTTGGAATCCGTTACAAATACCTAGAATGTATTTGCCTTCTTCCGCAGCTTTAACAACAGCCTTCATGACGTTCGTAAACTGAGCGATCGCTCCGCAACGCAGGTAATCCCCATAAGAGAATCCTCCTGGTACTAGGATACAATCGTATTTGGACAAGTCGCCGTCCGTATGCCATACATAGTCAACAGGTTGACCAATCGTGTCTTCAATCGCTTTGTACAAATCGATATCGCAATTCGATCCCGGGAACACAAGAACCGCAAAATTCATGACTTCTTCCTCCTAAAAGTTTTACTTTAGTAAAACTAGCTTCGTAAGCTTGGGCTTAATGCTTTAGCAGAACTTACTTCCTCTTATTACACCAATTCGTAACGGTAGTCTTCGATAACTGTGTTTGCAAGTAGCTTCTCGCACATTGCTTTAACGCGTGCTTCTGCTTCTGCTCTGTCTGTTGTACCTAGCTCAAGCTCCAAATATTTACCGATGCGCACTTTGCCAACTTCTTCGAAACCCATGGAGTGAAGTGCTCCTTGTACTGCCGTTCCTTGCACGTCCAATACGTTCTGTTTAATCGTTACATAGACCGTTGCTTTCATATGAAATCTCTCCTCAGCGTTATATTTAATCAACCAAACGGTGCAAAATCCCTTTATATCGGTTCGAAGTCTCTTCCACAACTGCTGCTGGAAGCTCATCCGGTTCACTGTTTTTATCCCAACCTGATCCCGCTAAGTACGTGCGAACAGGCTCTTTGTCCATGGAATCGATCTCGATATCCAAGGCATATTTATCTTGTGACCAGTAACGGGAAGAATCCGGTGTAAAAATCTCATCAATGATAATAAGTTCACCCGCATAGAAACCGAATTCAAACTTCGTATCAGCTAAAATGATGCCTTTTTGCTCACAGATGCTATGCGCCAGCGTGTACAGCATGATGCTGCGCTCTTGCAAAGCGTAAGTCAGCTCTTCACCAACAAGCTCGATCATTTGCTCAATGGAGATGTCCTCATCGTGACCGACATCATTCTTCGCTGCAGGCGTGAAAATCGGATCGCTCAAGCGCTCGTTTTTGCGCAAACCTTCAGGCAATTTAAGGCCGTTAATTTCGCCAGTTTTCTCATACTGTCTCCAGCCGTTCCCTGTGATGTAGCCGCGAACCACGCACTCAATGGAGATGCGCTCTGCCTTTTTCGCCACAATAATACGTTCCTTCAACACTTCACGATCTTCAGCGCTTGGAATAATCGCTTGAAGCTTCTCTACGTCCGTATGGATGATGTGATTATTCATGTAACCGCTAGTAATCCCGAACCAGTACTTACTCAAGGCATTCAACACATACCCTTTGTCCGGAACGCCAGGCTTCAAGATATAATCAAAAGCCGAAATGCGATCCGTTACCACGATCAAAAAGCTATCGCCCAGATCGTAGAGTTCACGAACCTTGCCTTTATGCACCAGAGGGGCATTAATCATTTCATCTGCTGTTTCCAAGATATAACCATGTGCCACGAACCACACACCCCTTCCTGCTCTAATGGACTTTCTATTTCAAACCTAAACGGTCAAATATCGTACTTACATGCTTCAAATGCCAGCTTGGATCGAAGCAATCTGCGATTTCTTCTGGGCTTAACACCTCAGTGATCACTGATGTGTTCTCTACGATGTCACGGAACGAGCGTTGCTCTTCCCATGCTTGCATCGCTCTCGGCTGTACCGTATCGTACGCTTGCTCACGCGCAAAGCCTTTGTCGATCAGCTTCGTCATGACGCGGCCGGAGAAAGGAACATCATACGTGCTGCGCATGTTGCGTTTCATGTTCTCAGGGAACACCGTAAGGTTCTTGATGATGTTACCAAGACGGTTCAACATGTAATTCAGCAACTGCGTTGCATCTGGTAAAATAATACGCTCAACGGAGGAGTGCGAAATGTCGCGCTCATGCCAAAGCGTTACGTTCTCGTAAGCGGACACCATGTGCCCACGAATGACGCGTGACAGACCGGAAATGCTCTCGCAACCGATTGGGTTACGTTTGTGCGGCATGGCGGAGGAGCCTTTTTGACCTTTTGCAAACGGCTCTTCAACCTCACGGAACTCACTCTTCTGAAGGGCACGAATTTCCGTAGCAAATTTGTCTAGGGATGTCGCTACCAATGCAAGTGTAGCCATGTATTCGGCGTGACGGTCACGTTGCAAGGTTTGTGTGGAAATTGGCGCTGCTTTCGTGCCAAGCTTGCCGCACACGTATTCTTCTACGAACGGATCGATGTTCGCGTATGTGCCAACTGCTCCTGAGATTTTACCGAATTGTACGCCATCAGCGGCAAAACGGAAACGCTCCAGGTTACGCTTCATTTCCTCGTACCATAGCGCCATTTTCAAACCAAACGTCGTTGGCTCTGCGTGAACACCATGCGTTCTGCCCATCATAGCTGTATCTCTATGTTCAATCGCTTTATTACGTAGGATTTCGATGAAGTTTTGAATGTCTTTGTCCAAAATTTCGTTCGCTTGGCGAAGCAAGTAACCAAGTGCTGTATCGACAACGTCTGTAGACGTTAAGCCGTAGTGAACCCATTTGCGCTCAGGCCCTAGCGTCTCGGAAACCGCTCTTGTGAAGGCGATCACGTCATGGCGTGTCTCTTGCTCGATTTCATAAATGCGGTCGATGTTAAAGCTTGCTTTCTCGCGCAACACCTTTACATCTTCCTTCGGGATTACACCAAGCTCGGACCAAGCCTCGCAGGAAAGAATTTCAACTTCCAACCAAGCGTTAAATTTATTTTCTTCGGTCCAAATGCGTGCCATTTCGGGGCGTGTATAGCGTTCTATCATGTTTAACCATGCCTCCAATAAGTTTCATTTACTTACTTTCCCAAATGCCTGTCTGTTCTATCCAAGTCAGAGCTTTCGCAACATCGTCTGTCAAAAGATTAATGTGACCCATCTTGCGCTTCTCTTTCGCTTCTTTCTTGCCGTACAAATGAAGCTTCGCGGAGACACCCAGATCTTCGTTTTCGAGAAAACCTGGTTCAGCTAACCGGTCATGCAGCGGAGCGATATGCTCACCTAACAAATTGACCATCACAACCGGCGTTAGCAATTCCGTTGAGCCGAGTGGCAAATTGCAAATTGCGCGAACGTGCTGCTCGAACTGTGAAGTCCGGCAAGCTTCCATCGTGTAATGCCCGGAATTGTGCGGGCGTGGCGCAAGCTCATTGACGTATAGCTGACCATCCTTGGTAAGGAATAGCTCAACGGCAATAAGCCCGATGACACCGAGTGACTCAGCGATGCGAATCGCCAGCTCTTCGGCTGCCTTCTGCACGGGCACAGGAATACGTGCCGGCACGATGGACTCGTGCAGAATATTATGAACATGTATATTTTCAGCAGCAGGAAATGCTTTGACCTCGCCGCGTGGACTTCTAGCTGCAATAACGGATAATTCCTTATCAAAATGAATGAATTGTTCGAGAACCAGCTCGGTTTTGGCGCGGCTTAGGGTTTCAAAAGCTTCTGCCACTTCGTCAAGCGAACGTAGCACCCATTGCCCTTTGCCGTCATAACCGCCAGTCGCGGTTTTGAGCACGCACGGCGTACCGAAGCGCTCAGCGGCTTCTCTGAGATCCGCCTCGCTTGTGATTTCCGCGTATGGCGCAACAGGTACGCCTGCCGCTTCAATCGCTCTCTTCTCACGAAGACGGTGCTGTGTTGTGTATAAAAGATGACTGCCTTGTGGAACATAGGATTCTTCCATCAAAATGTTCGTAACGTGCGCATCGACATTCTCGAATTCGTACGTGATCACATCCGATCGCGCGGCAAGCCTTCTGGCTGCCTCAACGTCATCGAAGTTCGCTTGAATCTGATCTGCGACTTGGCCGCAAGGCGCGTCCTCCGTCGGATCGAGCGTCACGAAGCGATACCCCATGTTGCGTCCTGCTAGTGTAAGCATACGACCGAGTTGCCCGCCGCCAAGAATACCGATGGTACCGCCTGGCTGGATCACTTTACCGCTGGATGCTTCACTCATAGATTGTCACTGCTTTCTAAGACCGTTTGCGTAATGCGCGCACGACGAGCCTTCACTCTCGCTTGGATCTCAGGATCAAAAGCGCCTAGAATTTGCGCAGCAAGCAAGCCCGCATTCGTTGCACCTGCATGACCGATTGCAACTGTTGCAACAGGAATGCCGCCTGGCATTTGTACAATAGAGAGCAAAGAGTCCATGCCATTCAATGTAGACGTTTTGACTGGAACACCAATAACCGGAAGCTCTGTTTTGGCTGCTACCATTCCTGGTAAATGCGCCGCACCGCCTGCTCCGGCAATAATGACTTGTAGGCCTCGTTCGATGGCCGATGCTGCATAGTCGAACATCAGATCCGGTGTTCTATGCGCGGAGACGACCTTCTTCTCATACGCTATACCCAGTTCGTCCAACATATCACAAGCATGCTTCATCGTTTCCCAATCCGACTGGCTTCCCATAATAACACCAACACGTACCGTCATCACAAACCTCTTTCTGAAAGCCGACTTTTAAAATCTTCATTTTAAACAAAAACGCCCAGAGCTAGAATTCACGATTCTACACGCTGGACAGCAAAAGAACCGAATGCAAAAAGACCATCATTTCCTATGGTTCCCCTCATTCGCTTCCTCGTAGTCCAAAAATTCATGGTTTTTGGGTAGATACTTCCAGGCCTTATTCCTGATTTTATACGAGTTGATTCGACATTTTTAATTAGTGCGGCATCATTTCCCGCTTACCTAGTTTACTACCAACTAACGTGCCATGTCAATTTGAAAAAACGAACAATTATTACTTTATTCTTTTAAATAGTTCGCTTTTTAGGTGCATTTTTCTATCTTTTACCTGTTTAAGAACAAGGATGCGTTTCTCAATATGGCGTTAAGTGATCATTCCTTGTTTAATGACTTCGAAAGCGCTTACGCAGTTGAAGTTTATATTTTTCGACAAAACTACGATGAACAGAAAAAAAGAGACAGGCCCAAAAGCCAGTCTCTTACGAATCCCAGTTCATCAATCAACAAATTCAGTTAATCGTTTGCTGTTCCTTGTAAGCCTCGTCTACTAATTTTAGTGCTTCTTCTAACAGAGTGACTTGGAACAACCGATCCGTCAAACGATCCAGTACATCTAGATCGGTCAAACAAGCTAACTGTTCGATCATTCCGCGACTTGCTTCACCGAACTGGGCTTTGATGAACTTACCTAAAATTTTACGTTCACCTTGAATTTCGCCTTCGATCTTACCTTCAATCTTGCCCTTCAATTCCGCATCCTTTTCCCATTGTGTTTTTAACTCCATAATCTTCTCCTCCTCCATCGGCTCCAACCTTTGAATTTCTATCTGCAGCTCTTGCTTCTCTATGTCATTCAACACCAAGTACGTATGAGAAAACCTCTATCGAGGCAATTCGAAGGTGAGCGACCGCGTTTAGATGTAGGTTTTATCGCCAATAATAAAGCAATTTTCGGATACCGAAAACTTATACTTTCTTATGTGGTCGAAAAATCCTGTTATCAAATGCATCCGCGCCGGATCAAGCTCTAATCGAACGAGCATCCGCAGAAACTCTCGCTTTACTTGTACTCTTTCTTCTGTAGTATACTCCATTTTACTTAACAGCGCAGCAGCGATTGGATTGTCCTGCTTCATATATTGACGCCAATCTTTCTTACGCAGTTCAACGGTGTAATACTGAAAATTCAGCACATCTTTAAATGGAAATTGCAAACGGAACGAATCCGGTTCATCCTTTACCTCATCGTAGCTAAAAATTGCGATCGGTATAATGCGACATCGGTGCTTCTCATACAATCGACTAAAATAAACAAACATTCGCTCTGGAAAGAAGCTCTGCCACTGCGCTTGCGATTCGATATGTACAATAATTAGTGCCGTTTCTCCCTTCAACCTCGTTTCGATGAGGAGATCCACCTTTCGCTTCTCCCCCACTACAACATCCGTATACACCTCCTCCGACAAGAAGGTTATCGCCCCGAAATCTATCACCTCATGCAATTGCGGAAAAAACAGCAGCATAAACTCCTCGAAATACGTCTGAATCAAATCCTTAAACAATCGATCATGATCAATCGCCATCAACCACCTGCGCCCTCCACTACTCCTTTATTTGGAAAAATAAAAAAAGCACCAACCAACTCGTAGAAAACCTACGTTTGGCGGTGCTTCCGCTAATGCAATTATACCCTGCTAATGTAATTTCGTAAACATGACTACGACTTGCTCTTCTTCGCAAAAATGTTCATTCACCTTTTCATGTAATAGCTAATACTTACTTATTCTATCACCAAACCGCCCACTTCCACACCAAGCTTTATGAAATCGCCAACCGTGAGCACTCTGAACTCTTCCTTCCATGGCGACTTCGCCTGCAGCTCACCGTAAATCTCTTCTACCTTTTGCACACACACCGTTTGTACGATACGAGCATATTCCAAGCAGCCCGAGTCCTGAATTAACTCTTTTACTTTCTCTTGATTCTCCAACAGGAACGCAGCGGTAATCTGTCCCTCATAGTACGCTTTCACAGGAGAAAAGGCCTCATCTTCTACTGAAAGCAAATACATAATCGGCAATGTCCTCCGCCTTGCCATCAAATCGCTTTTCTCATCGTACCGAACGAGATCGCGCATATCATTTTGAATCTGATGAAGAAGTCCTACGCTATCAGCTATTTGGTGAAGTTGTTCAATGGTTTCCTCCGAACAATCCGTCCCCACGTATCCCATGTAGCACGCCAACCGGAACAACGAGCCGGATTTTTCTTGGGTCATCCACAAATATTCATCCACGGTAGTGACGACATTGGTCACATCCTTATGCTGGCCGTTAATCGATCTCGCGATAATTTTACTGATTTGGGTGAGCATGCTCCCGCTTGCATTCAGCTTTCCAAGCTCTCCGATCATCCCGACGATCAACGCAAGCACAGCATTCAATGCACTTGCTAGCTCTACCTTCATCCATGGTTTGCTCTCACTATCTTGATCCTGCAGATCATCAACAATATCTAAGATGAGAACAACCAACTCTGTGACTGCAGCACGATGCCCTATATCGGGTGATTTGCCGCCAAACATGGCGTGTACGCACAATGTAATTTTCGCCCATGATAGAAAAGACGTCTCCTTATCCGACATACATGATCTCAGCAGCTCTTTCAAATCCTCATCAAACATATAATCATCCATCATCCGTGCCATATGCTGCTGAATGTCATGCATGCGAAGCGCCTACTTTCAGGTGTAGTATTTACTTTTGATAAACTTCTCCAAAGCCTCTGTCCTTGATTTCGCGCCCCACTTGTCATAAATCTTCCGCAAATAATTATCAACCGTTCGTTTGCTCATGAAGATCCGCTCCGCAATTTGTTCGTGCGTGGCCCCTTTAACCAGCATATTCATCATAAGTACTTCTTCCTCTTGCAGCTCACACTCTTCTCCTGCATCCGTCTCATTTAATTGCATCTGGTTGAAAAAGGACAGCGGAATCATCGTATACCCATCTAAAATACAATAGACCATATTCTTAATCGTCCGCTCACTCGACTCCTTCGAGAGTACGCCGCTTACTTTCATTTCAATTAATTTATTATAAATGCCCGCTAGCTCGATACCTGTGAAGATGACAATATGGATGTGCGGATATAGTTGCTTGAGCTGCGCGGCAACCTCTGTTCCCGTCTGATCGGGAAGCTGATAATCCAGAAATATGAGCCCAGGCTGATGCAGCTTCACGTGCTCCAAGCATTCCTTCGCATTACTAACAACGCCAATAACCTCGATACGATCTATTTCGTCCAGCAACGTCTTCGTCGCCCGCGCAAATAAGGGATGGTCATCGACCACTAATGTTTTGACGATTTCACTCATGCTGACATCACTTCCTCAGTTGGTATTGTGATTAAGATTTGGGTCCCTTCACCCACTGCTGTCTCCAGTTCAAAACTCCCGCCCACATGCAGCACACGGCTTCTCATATAGGCAAGCCCCATACCCGAGGCGGCGATTTCAACAGCAACCTCTTCCTTCACATGAAAGCCTACGCCATCGTCCCGATAGCTTAAGTATAAGAATTGCTCTTCTTCCCACATGTGAAAGCTCACACGAGAAGCTTGAGAATGTTTATTAGCGTTGTTAAGTAATTCTTGCACGATCCGGAAGATATGCCGTTTGGTCGATAAATCCTTACCTTCAATCGCAGAAATCTGCTCTGCTCGGAAGGAAACCTCGAATGGCATTGAATACGATTCCTTCTCCACATACAACTTCAAGGTTTGTTTCAAGCCTACCTCTTTCAGCAGGTGGGGATTCAACTCAAAACAGCTTTGGCGCAAGCTGGCATTGATCATTTCTACAAAGTTGTTCATGCTGTTCAGTTGTTCACGATCCTCTTGACGCATGGACGGTTTCTCTGCCAGGGTCGTTAATCTTCGTTTAAGGAAAAATAAATCCTGCATCGTTGTATCATGAAGATCGGTCGCAATTCGAATCCGTTCCTCCTCCTGAAGCTCGAACATCACCTTCCGTAACCAGAGATGTTCTTCTTGCGGGAGATGGGAAACCATTTGTTGGAGCCTGCCTGTTAGCTTACGGATCAGATACACATTCTCCATCCCTACTTCCAAATAGGAGGTAATCAGTTGCAGCCACTGTAACTCCTCCTTCGCGATCCGTATATTCGTCTTCTTCCGTGTCACGATGAGATAGCTCGTATACTCCTCATGGCAGTTCATTTCCATAAATGTATAGTTGGGATGTTCTAGCATGGCGGATGAATTAACCAAACGCTGAATTTCAGCCGTATCGACTTCACCTTCGCAGATGATTTCAATATCGTTTTTATGCCGGAAAACAATGGCCCCACCTGTCACTTGCAGCGTGCCTACGATATCAACGAGAATAATATCTTTTAAATCACGGAAACTTGAAATTGAGCCCAGATTTTTAGAAATTTTCTTCAGGGCGGACTTTAATATGTACTTTCTTGGAAATAGGAAAGGTTCTAGCCTCGTCGTCCAGTATTCGGCCGCATACAGCATGGCGGAGAGTAGCAAGAGCGAACCAGCGAAAATAAATAAGATTTGTTTGGGGCTCGTCTCCCCATGAAAAATAACGACAAATGCACCCGTGAACAAAGTAACTGGCAGAAATGCCAACATGCAAGAAAAGACAATACGGCGTACCACAAGTCCGATATCATACAACTGATCTGATGCGATTAAATATGAAAACGAGATCGGAAAAATGAGCAGCATTCCGCTTGTATAAATTGGATCCAAGATCCACTCCCCGATGATTAACTGCGGAAGAAAAGATAGACATATGATCGGCAGAAAGGAGATAAGCAAGGAGTAGAACACGCTTTTGACAATACTGGTCAGCGGTGATTGCACCTTCCTTATTTTCACAAAAATTGTGGATAAGAGCACGATATTTAAAGAAATAACGACAATAAAGAATCCTATGGTAAAGATGCCGTCAAAGCGATATACGAAAGCCATCGACGGGAAGAAATACAAGCTTCTGGATAGAAAAGCAATGGCAGCAATGGCATACAAGTATTTGAAGTGCCGCTTCGGCATTTCCAAGTCGCCTTTTTCCTTAAAGAACACAACAAGAAAATGCAGAAAAACAATGGGCAACACCATCATCGAGCTTGTTATAATCAGCTTGCCTAACGAATCTCCACTTGTCGATGCACCTAAACTCATAAAAATCATAGCCGCACTAAGGAAAGAGAACGCTAGTAAGCGTGCCGAAGGCGATCTGCTCTCCTTCACAAGCAAGAGGACACACATGAATAGACACACGAATTCTTCGATAAGGGAAATAATATCGAAGACGGAAGAATCATTCGTTCGTAAATCAACCGTCTCCTCCATGCCCGATCGCTCAATGACAACCGTGTTTGCTTTCCCAACAACTTTAAAGCGTTTTACGGGTGGCGATTCCTCGGTCGGCCTGCCATCAATGGCAATGATGCGATCACCCAACTGAATGTGATTATTCGTGAATTTAGTCTCAATCCTGCTAACGACCCACTCCCCCGGGTGGGGCGATTCCAAACTAATGCCGCTATACGGGAAGTGAAAGGTAATATACGTACACCAAATTTGCAGAATAATGAGCAGCAAAACACAAGAAGTGACACTAGATTTCTTCATTATTTTCAAATCCCCCTCCCCTAACTTCCACTATCTGTGTATAATATATTTTTGTAAAGTATTATTATTTGGAGGAGTTGATTCCATGACGATTATTCAATTAAATCCAGCATTACATCAATCTGTACACGCTGCTAAGCGGGCAGAACTGCGCATGCAATCTGATTCCTTCATGGTAGCTCAGCATCTGTCTCCTAAAGAAACAGATGCACTTATTAAAACTTTTACAACTCCAGGGGACGTAAGACAAAAAGATGCTAACGTTCGTTCTTATTATTGGTGGTAATCTAATAGTCTTATTTTATCAAAAGTAAAAAAGGAATGTATATTAGCTTTAGCTAATTATACATTCCTTTTTTTTATTTCGTATGCATGTCATTCGCACTGCTCTTCCCAAATCCGACAATTCTCTCTACGCCGTCCCAAATGTGACGCCTAGCTCCCGCAGCCGCCTACGATACGCGATACTCAAGCGATCACACTTCAAATGCAGCTCCGCTTGCAAATCTAGCGGCAGCAGCTCAGGCTTCTGGTTTTCAACCATGATCCGATCCTGCTCGATAAGCCGATCTTGGAATTGGATGAACACCTCGTCAGGCTCCTCAAATGCATAGTTTCTTTGCTTCAGCATATAAGCTACACTAGTCTGCTCCGTAACGGGGAGCACCATCAGAAATAGACGAAAGATGTGATCGGACACGTCGTCTCTCTTCGTAAAAGCTACACATAACGGAACGAATACCTCATATACATATCGACTATGCACCCCGCGCCCCGTCCCATCTGCATCAGGCTGATACACGATGATTTCTTCGGAACGCAGAACACCATCCTCTTCTATTACGTGATAGTCATTAATTTCAGCGAATTCACTATCGCCCAGCAGACCCTCATGTACGAACATAAGGTGAGATACATCGAGGAAATTTTCGATAATGCGTGGACCCGCTGCTTGCAGGGTGTAGGGCCCCATGAACACTTCCTTATAACCCTCGGGCACATAAGCACTCACTTTAGGCCGTGGCCCAGCAGGAGTCCCTAAGCACACCCAGATCAGACCATGCGCTTCCACACTGGCGTAAACGAATCCTTTGGCCTTCGAAGGTATCGCTTGATCCTTCGGCAAGGAAGGAATTCGCGTACATGTACCACAGCCGTTATAAGACCAACCATGATACGCGCACACAAGCTCATCGCCACTTACTTTCCCCAATGATAAGGGCACACCACGATGAATACATAAGTCTTTAAACGCGTGGACGCCTTGCGAGGTGCGGAACACCGCTACTTTTTCCCCTAGTAACATAACGGCTTCCGGCTTATCTGTGAGTTCTGACGACAACAACACCGGGTGCCATTCGTGAATTAAAGCGATAACTTGTATTGTCATCGCCACTCACATCCTTCGTGCTTTATTTAGGAATGATACCTTTAATGCCCTTAACAAACCAAGTCGTGCCCAGGATTTCTTCATCTGTCATCTTTTTACCAGATTCGAAGCGTGTTTTGCCGTCTTGATCCACGATTGGTCCTTGAAACACTTCAAACGTACCATTCAGAATTTCTTCTTTCTTCTTCTCTACTAAAGCTTTAACATCAGCTGGCACATTTTTGCCAAGCGGCGCTATGTCCGTAATACCTTCTTTCATACTGCCGAAGTAAGCCTCGGATTTCCACGTACCGTCCATAACACTTTTCACTGTTTTCACGTAGTACGGGCCCCAGTTCCATTTCGGGTTCGATATGTACGTATCCGGTGCGAATCTGCCCATATCGGAATCATTACCGATGCCCCATACTTTACGCTCAGCAGCCGCTTGAATACTTGCCGGGGAATCTTGGTAAGCCGCCAGTACATCAACGCCTTTATCCAGTAGGGAAATCGCAGCTTGCTTCTCTGTTGCAGGATCGAACCACGTATTACTCCACACTACGGAAACGTCGATATTCGGATTCACACTTTGCGCACCAAGCGTGAAAGCGTTAATGGTATAAATAACCTCTGGGATCGGGAATGCACCGACATAACCCAAGTGATTGTTTTTCGTCATTTTCCCAGCAGCCATACCTACAAGGTAGGCACTTTGGTATTCGCGCCCCATGTAAGTTCCTAGGTTTGGTGCGGTTTTGTAGCCAGTGGCGTGCAGGAATTTCACATTTGGATGCTTCGCCGCTACCGCAACCATCGGGTCCATGTAACCGAAAGAGGTTCCGAAAATAATATCATTCTTCTGAGCCAACTCTTCGAATACCCGCTCTGCGTCAGGGCCCTCTGGGATATTTTCAACTGTCGTTGCTTTAATGCCCAGTTCTTTCTCCAGCATCAAACGGCCTTGATCATGCTCAAATGTCCAACCGCCATCCCCTGGAACGCCGATATAGACAAAGGCAACTCTAGGCAGCTTTTTCTCTGTTGTCGCTGTAGTAGAAGCAGCTGTCGAGGGTGCTGGAGCCGTGCTCGATTCTGTCGTAGTACTCGTCGTGGAGCAGGCGCTAAGAATGACTAGTACAATGGCAGTTAAAGAAAGCAATAATTTTCGCATGGCTTCTACCCCTCTCTTTTTATGGACAATCCGCATTTCTCTACTGCTCTGAAAATCCCCTCATACCCTGTGCACCGGCAAATGTTCCCGCACAGTGCTTTCTCGGCCTCAGCCCTCGTTGGAGCAGGATTCGTTTCCCACAACGCGGTTAAGGTTACAACCATGCCAGCGGTACAATAGCCGCACTGCAATCCCCCCTCCTCTAACATCGCTTGTTGGATCGGATGCAGTTCTTCGCCTGCCGATATTCCCTCTATGGTCGTAATCTCCTTGCCAGAGGCTTGATAGGCCATCAAGAGACAGGAATTGACGGGTTGACCGTCGAGTAGAATCATGCAAGCGCCGCAGCGTCCAATCTCGCAAGAAACCTTGGTACCGGTCAGGAGCAGGTCATCCCGCAATATGGCTGACATCCGTTTGGACGCAGGCATGGAAAGTGACACCCTTTTCCCGTTGATAGAGCAATCGAGCACAAAAGATGTATTAATCACTGGCCTCCACCCCTTCTAACCAATCGATGGATTGCACGATGTTTTCTGGTGATATGGGCAGCTGATTCACCCAAATGCCTGTCGCTTGCCGAACCGCCGCCGTAATCGCAGGGGCTAAGCCGACAGAGCCGATTTCTCCAACCCCGCGAGGTCCAAAAGTATCCCCTTCGGGAAGCTCTTCGATCGCTTCAACTTGAATACGGAGCGGACTATCGCTGAAAGTGGGAACTAAGTACGTATCCAAGTTGTGCCTCAGGTACCGACTATCCTTCATCACCGCATCCTCGGTCAACGTATAGCCCAAGGCCATCACGCTGCCGCCCTCGATTTGTCCCAGGAAGCCCATCGGATTAATGACAGGACCTGCGGCGATGACGTGATCGGTTTGCAGCACTTTGACCCGTCCGGTCAGCATGTTGACTTCCACTTCTACGATGGCAGCTGCATAAGAGTAGAGATAGTGCGCACCGACCCGCCCTTCGGGCGTGGTCGGGTAGTCGAACTCCGTATGCGCGAGGATCGGCGTAGCTGCTGCCGCAGCGGCCTCCGCATACGTGACAACCGGCTTCCCAGATTCATCACCCTTGTGATGAATCCCGCCTGCGCCGGTTGCAAGCTCTGCGGCCGGAACGCCGCAGAGCTGCGAAGCCTGCTCCAGCAGCGCCAGCACGAAGGCTGGCTTCAGCCGCTGGAGCGCGCGCCACATCATCGTGGTGGCGCGTGAGGCCGTGCTCGAACCGCTGCTGGGCACGCGGTCCGTATCGCCGATGACGATGCAGATGTCATCGGCGGCGCAGCCGAAGCAGTCCTGCAGCATCAACGTGAGTGCTGCATACAGCCCTTGGCCGAACTCCTCGAAGCCGAAGGAGGCCTGGATCTTGCCCTCCGGCGTGAGCTCGATGCGGCCGCCGGAATGATCGGGGATGCCGAGGCCGAGCCCGGCGCCGTGCATCACCAGCGCAGCGCCGACGCCTCGGCGCAGCCACGGCTCTTGCTCTTGCTCGCGCGCGCTTCGCCCAGAGCGCTTCGCCCAGAGCGGCGACTCCTGCGCCTTCGCCCACACCTGGGCGGCGCCTTCGGTGGCGACGATCTGCTGGCCCATCGGGCCAGGATCTGCGGGCTGGCGCAGGTTGAGCTTGCGTAGCGCCCACGCGTCCATGCCGAGCTTCTCGGCTAGGCGCTCTATTTGGCTCTCTACCGCGAAAATCACCTGATTGCCGCCAAAGCCCCGAAACTCACCGGATACACCGTTATTCGTGTAGACGCTCTTGCCTTCTACATCGACATGCGGGATCGTATATGGGCCAATCGCATGCTCGGTTGCAAAATTCAACACCTCACAGCCTAGTGTCGCGTACGCCCCTGTATCTGCAAGAATGCGAACCTGATGCGCGATCAGGCGTCCTTCTGCATCGCTTCCCGTCTTCATCGTAATCCGCATCGGATGACGTTTGATCCCCGAGATGACGGATTCACGACGGGAATTGTGTATTTTGATCGGCAGCAGTGTCCTCAACGCCATCAGTGCGCCAAAGGGCTGCACATTAAGCTCATCTTTGCCGCCAAACGAACCGCCAATCGGACTGGATACGACTCTGATTTGCTCCTCGGCTACCCCGAGAATCCGTGCGAGCTGGAACCGATCCTTATAACCGTGCTGGGTTGGCGAGTAAACGGTAAGCCTTCCGTTCGTCTCTGGAATAAAGAGACCGCCTTCCGTTTCCATATACGTGTGCATTTGTCGAGGTGTCAGATAGGTTTCTTCAACGACGTATGCACAAGCTTCAAAGGCTGCGTCAATGTTCTTCGAATCGCCGTGTTGCAAAGTCGTTTGATGCAGCAAATTACCTTCCGGATGAAGCATAATCGTACCCGCTTCCAACGCGGTTTCTGGATCATCTACAAGCGGCAACGGCTCATACACGACCTCGATAAGACTTAGCGCATATTCAGCAATTTCCTCCGTATCTGCAGCCACACAGGCTATGGCATCACCGATATAACGAACGCGGTCATGGCAAAACACCGGTTGATGAGGAAAAGCAATCCCGAATAAGTTCAACCCTGGTACGTCATCAGCTGTTAGGACTGTGCGCACGCCAGGTAATTGTTTAGCTTTACTGGTATCGATGGATAGAATCCAAGCATGCGGATATTGACTCCGCAGTACTTTGCCGTGCAGCATGCTAGGGGCAGTTAGATCGGTGAGATAACGGAGCTCACCAGTCACTTTCTCTTTCCCGTCCGGTCTTATGATCCACTTCTTCGCATTACGATTGAGGAGCATAGGCTCCGCCCCCTTTGCGCCAAGCTTTGTAACACTCCGAAATCATCAGATTCGCTGCCGTCTGTTTACGATAAGCTACCCCGGCATAATCATCCGCCACAGCGTTGAAATCGGCCATTACACCCTTATGGAGAGTTTGCAAAACGGACTTCGAGAACACCTTCCCGACCATTTCCGTTTCCAATTCTGGAAACCTCGTTGGAATCGCAGTGCCTCCACCCGCCGCCAATGCGATATCGGCAATCGTTCCATCCACTTGTAAGGAAAGTCGCCCCGCAACCGTGACGACCGATGGCGTAAACGCCTCTCTTCGACCTACCTTAAGGTAGAACTCATAGCTGATCCCTACTTCTTTCTCATGGCTTCCGTTGTTCTCGGTATTCTCGGTGTTCCCCGCTTCCTCAGCCCCAGTCTCCGTCTGCACGATAATACTAGTCATGATCTCATCATGAGCCCCTTGTGGAGCTGCCAGCCAATCCTTCAACGCAATCGTTCGTTCATTCCGTCCATCTGTGCAACGTATCAGTGCATTCATCACAAGCAATGCGGGGATCAGATCACCCGTACGCGTCATGACATTGCCTCCAATGGAAGCTAAATTACGGATCGACGGCGCTGCAATTTCCGCACATGCCTGCACCAGAAGCCCGCACTTCTGCCCAACCAGCTCGTTTTTCATCAAATCCGCAATGCTAAGGGCAGGGCCAATATGAACTTGCCCCTGGGTATCAACCGTTAATCCCGAGAGTACAAGAATGCGTCCAAGACTAATTAAATGCTGCGGCATCGGTGCGAGCCCATTTTCCCAGCGTGTGCGGAGCCAAGTGCCTCCAGCGACAATGACGGCTGCTTCGCCCCATTTGTGCTTCAATTGGATCGCTTCCTCCACACTGTTTGGCTGCCATACGAAAGGCTGCTGCTCGGGCAACTGATGGATTGGAACTGACATATTCAACCCTCCTCAGAGTTTCTGTGGAAAAACCTGCGAATGATGCATTCTGAGTTTACCGCGAGAAGCCGGCCTGCTGCGTAGTGAAAGTATAGTTGCGCACACCACTTGTTATACATCGTTCCGTTTCGCGGACATCTTACCCGCTACGCACGTACTACTTTCTTCAATTACTCTGATAAATTAGATCTACTATAAACAATATTTGAAATTAACGTCAACTAACTTAACATTATTTTTGTTTTTTTATATAAAAAAATAGCGCATCATTCGTATCAATGCACTCATCAGCTAATTTAACGTTAGTTAAACTCACATATATTGGTGATTATAGATGTTCACTGCCTCTTTATAGCGTTCAACTGTGTCAATATCCATAAATGTCAACGATGCCATCTCGAGGATCTGTCCGCGAAAGGCAGGCAAATGAAACAGTGCTCGCGCTCCCGCATCTCCTTCCAACTCCGCAATAGCTGACCACATTCCACTGCCCAGAATGACAGGCGGCTTCGGTGTTCCCTTATCACCACTTGCAACGAAGTCATAACCAACCTCTTGGTTGAAGGCGGCAATAAGACTCTCCAGCATTGAAACATCAATGAAGGGCTGGTCGGCCAGTATGACCATTGCACTGCCCGCCTCCAGCTCCTCTGCCACCTGAATACCAGCGCGAAGCGAATGTGCCATGCCAAGACTAGCATCCGGGCACACCACTACTTGGCATCTTCCACTCGCGATATGACCGAGAGCCTCTCCCGGCAGCCACGCCAGCGTATCTCCTTCGCGTACAACGACAACCATCTGCTCTAACTCAGAGCAGCGGAGAGCCTGCAACAGCGCAACACTAGCGAGGCTGATACCAGCTGCCAGCTCGAGGGACTGCTTCGCAGTCCCCATACGCCGACTGCTCCCCGCAGCTAAGTAAACACCAACCATCTTTTTCTTCATCGGTTTCACCATGAGCAGAAACTTTGGACATCCCGTCCATGAGCTAAGGGGGATTTCCACGCACCCGCACCGTGTTTACCACGCTTGATCGCAATCAACTCAGCTACAATGCTGATCGCATTCTCGAACGCGCCTTCTGAACCGATGTTTACGCCTATTGGCGCATGCAGCCAGTCAGGTCGCTCGAAGCCATCCAGCATTTTTGCTGTACGTTCCTTAGAGCCCATAATCCCTAGATAATGGAGATTATTGGCCATAACACCTCGGAAGAAGGCTGTATCCTTCTCGAACTGGTGACTCATGATAACGACATAGTCTCGATCGTTCAGCGCAAGCTTTTCAACTAATGTCTCTGGAAAAGCAACCATCGTTTCTACCCCAGGAAACCGCTCTGCGTTACAGAACGATTCACGCCAGTCCGTAACAACGACTCGAAAGCCGCTGCTGGAAGCCATTTGAACCAACGGAAGCGCATCCGGATTCGCACCGAACACGATGACTCTTGGTTTCGGCATAAACCGTGTGTTCGTCACGAAGCTAAACGGCTCTCTCACAGATGACAAGGCGGGAAGCACCTGCTCACCTTCGCCTGAACCCCGCAACTCGTACGTAATACCCGAATATCCATCGGTGTAGGTGCGAATAAGTTCCACAACCTCACCGCGATCTAGTTTACCTTTCAACACCAGCAGGTTAACCAGCAGCTCCCCAGCAAGCGGCTCAAGCAGTATACGAATCAACCCGCCGCACCCGATCGTCTCACCCCAACCGAAGTCATCGGCAGGCCTCATGTCGTATTCAACCATTTGCGGCTTTTGCGATTCCCACACGCCTGGCACATATGCAGCGAGATCCCCTTCCAAGCAGCCTGGAGAAATGCTCCCCACAGTTCTTCCATCTGCCATCAACAGCATGACAGCTCCTTGCTTGCGATAAGCGTGGCCTTCCACATGAATCACTGTCGCTAATACACGCGCTCCCGTATTACTTTCCACAGCTTGCAAAATGTCATAGGCCTCCATCGCTCATCGCTCCTTCTTTTTACAACTACCTTACCCTGATTCTTATCTCATCCGCCTACCAGCCAATCGCCAACCCATCGCCACGCGGATCCGCCGCACCACTCATAAACCCTTGTTCATCAATGACAATGCCCTGCGCCTGCCCCATAATGCCATCCCACGACTTCACGGGCTCCACACGATGTCCCCATTGCTTCAGTCGTGTATATACCTCAGGATCAAGTCGATGCTCAAGCTTCAACGCGTCTCCATCTTCCCCCCATGTACGTCCATATACCCAACGGGGAAGCGAAATGGCCTCCTGAATGGATAGACCATAATCCAGTACCCCCGTGAGTATTGAAAGCTGTGTCTGGGGCTGACCCTCTCCCCCTTGCGTGCCGAACAGCATATATGGCTTTCCTGCCTTACTTACCATGGCGGGCATCAAGGTATGGAACGATCTTTTGCGTGGCTCCAGTACGTTTGCGCATGCAGGATCAAGCGAGAAGAACGAGCCACGATTTTGCATAATAATGCCTGTATCACCAGGTATGTAAGCTGCACCGAAATCGAAATAGAGACTTTGGATAAAAGAAACGGAATTCCCCTCTTCATCCACAACGGCTGCATAGGCTGTATCCTGGCCGATCGCTGGAGACAGATGCTCACTAACCTTCAATGGATTCGCCTGAATCTCATGCCAAAGCTCCTGCGCATACGATTTGGACAACAGCCTTTCGAGCGGTATGTCCCTGAAATGCGGGTCCGTTAAATAACGGTCACGATCTTTGAACGCCTTTTTGATCACTTCCGACATCAGATGATAGAAATTAGCCGATGCTCTAGGCACAGCCGCCATATCAATATGTTCTAACATATTCATCATCATGAGCGCTGTGAACCCTTGCGAGTTCGGTGGCATTTGATAAATTTCATATCCGCGATACGTTGTTGAAAGCAGTTCTACCCACTCGCCTGCGAAACTGCGGAAATCGTCCTCCTCCAGTAGCCCGCCATCTTGCTTAACGCTATTAATAATCGTTTGCATCAACGAGCCCGTGTAAAAAACATCTCGGCCTTCTTGCTGAATCAGTCGCAGCGTTCTTGCCATGTCGGGCTGAATAAGCCGATCGCCTTCCTTCCTGAGCTCACCATCTTGCATATACAAAGCGCTGAGCTGCGCGGAAGCACGAATGAATGGCTCATCCTTGCGCATCCAGAACAGTAGATTGCGAGAGATCGGAAAGCCCTTTTCCGCATAGTGGATCGCAGAATCCAACAGCTTCGCCCACGGAAGCTTGCCATGTTTCTCCCACACCCGCCACCAAGCATCCACCATACCCGGCACCGTGATCGCGCTTAAAATGCCGCGCTGCGGAATCTTATCCATCCCTTGCTCTGTATAAAAATCAGGCGTCGCCTTGGCAGCTGACTTCCCGCTTCCATTAAACCCGGTATAAGCGCCTGTGGCCGCATCATGCATGAGAAAAAAAGCATCTCCGCCGAGCCCCGTCATATGCGGGTAAACGACACCGAGGGTCGCACTAATGGCAATTGCTGCATCGAAGGCGTTACCGCCCTGCTGTAAGATCGCGCTCCCCACGGAACTAGCCAAATAATGCGGCGTAGCAACCATGGCTCGCTCTGCTCGTGGCATGATGTTTAACATGATGATTCCTCCCGTTTATGAGCGTATACCGCTAGCGCAGCTTGCAGCGCCTTCCCTACTGAAATATCCACACCATGCCAATGAAGCGTCGCTTCCAGCGCCCCAAGGACATGAAGCACATTCTTCTGGTTACAGCTAAAACCCATCGTGCCGATGCGCCAAATTTGTCCCTTCAATGGACCGAAGGAGGAAGCGATTTCAATACCGAAGCTGTTCAGCAGCATCGTTCGTACAGCTTCCCCATCGACTGAACCGGGAATGCGTACACAAGTTACTACCGGCAGCTTACACAGGGGATCACCATACAGCGTCAATCCCATCGCTTGCAGCCCAGCGACCAAAGCCTCCTCGTGACGTTTGTGGCGCAGGAAGCGCTCCTCCAGCCCCTCCTGCAGCACGATGCGCAAGCCTTCACGCAGGGCATACAGCATCGTCGTCGCCTCTGTATGATGATTCAGTCGCTTCGGACTCCAATAGTCCTGCAGCTGTCCGAGATCGAAATAATTACTTGCCACGGCTTTAACCGTGGAAACAGGTGAGCCTTTCTCCCGCAGTCCCCGCTCGATTGTTTTGCGGCGAAGCACCTTCGCTTCGACACGATCATTGTACGTAATCGGTGACATGCCCGATGGTACGGATAAACACTTTTGCGTGCCGCCAATCACGGCATCCAACAGCCATTCGTCTGTTTTTACAGGAACACCGCCAATCGTAGCTACGGCATCCACCACCAGAAGTGCATTCACTTTGCGGCAAGCAGCTCCTATCCCATCTAAAGGCTGGATACAACCTGTTGACGTTTCACCGTGAACCATAGCTACAATTGCAGGCTTTTCACGTTCAATTGCTGCAATAATCTCCTCAGGATCAAATACAGATCCCCATTCCTTCTCAATAATCGTCACTTCGGCTCCGCACCGCTCCGCAATCTCTACCAATAAATTTCCAAAGCGTCCGTAAATCGGAACGAGCACTTTATCTCCGGGCTCGATGATGCTTACCAGCACAGCTTCTATACCTGAACGAGAAGTCCCGTCAATGGGAAATGCCCATTGATTACTCGTTTGAAAAACCTCACGAAGCATCTCCATCGTTTCATTCATCAGTTCGGTGAACTCCGGATCAAACTGTCCCAGAATGGGATAGGACATCGCGCGCAACACCCTAGGGTCAACCTCAACGGGTCCCGGGGTCATAATCGTTCGAAGTGAGGGTGATAAATCTTTATAGGTTTTCATCTACTTTTCCCCCGTAGCCGTATTGATATAACACATGAACGAGTGTCTGGAAGCCGACAATGAGATCCTCCGGCTTCGTGAACTCTTTGGGACTATGGCTGATGCCAGCCCGACTTGGAACGAAAATCATGGCAGCCGGACAAATCGACCCGAACAGCTGTGCGTCATGTCCAGCTCCACTTGGCATCCGGATATGCTCGTAGCCATAGTAGTCACAGGCAGCCTCAATTTCTGCCGATATTCCGCTATCCATGGCCACTGGTAAGGCATTTAGATGTTCAACCGTATCTATATGAAGATCTCTTCGTACCGCGATTTCCATGAACTTATCCAGCAATTCCGCACGAAAAGCCTCTATCTTCCGCTCGTCAGTATGTCTAATGTCTAATGTAAATTCCACTTCGCCAGGTACCACGTTCGATGTTCCACGCTTCACTTCTAAGCGTCCTACGGTAGCTACCAAAGGCTCACCCTCCGCAAGTGCCATCTGCTCGGTTAACGCAACCATCTCAGCTACGCCAGCCAATGCATCTTTGCGCATCGTCATCGGGGTCGTCCCTGCATGATTGGGCGTTCCCGTCACATCGACCGTCATTCGAATTTGCCCGACAATGGCCGTCACGACACCGATTTGCTTCTCTTTAAACTCAAGGACTGCGCCTTGCTCGATATGAATTTCAATATAGGCGCCTATATCATCACGCTTCGCTGGGTAGAGCCCACCCTGTGAAGTTTCAAAGCCCGCCTGCTCCATCGCCTCAAGCAATGTTACCCCCTCCGGATCGGCAAGACCGACACCATCAGCTATCGACAACACACCTGTTACATGACCGGAACCCCAATACGCCAATGGAAACCGACTTCCTTCCTCCTCGCAAAAGGAGACCATCTCCAAGGTCCGTTTCGGTGTCCCGTACACGGCCTTCAAATAGCCAAGCGCCATCATGGAGGCGATGACGCCATAGGCTCCATCGTATTTCCCGCCGTTTTTGACGGTATCCATATGCGAACCTGTAAGTATTGGCTTAAGCGTTGGATCCGCCCCTTGTAATTTGCCGTACACATTACCGATTTCATCAAAATCTGCTTTTAGTCCCATGCTCTGCATGTTGTCGATCAGTGCTAACTGCGCTTTGAGCCAGGGCTCCGCATATAAGAGCCGAGTCACGCCGCCTTCTGGATCGGCACCGAAGGTCGCCAGCCACTCCAATGCTAGCAGCATACGCTCTCCATATTGAGCTAGCATTTCTTCCTGTGGGTGCCCTTTCATTTTAGCCATCTAGCTCGCCTCCGATCGCTGCACTGTGACGCAACCAAGCTCCATCTAAATCTGTTCCTACACCCACGCCTCTTTCATACACCTTCACTCCTCGCAGGAAGGTTGCCTTCACGTTGCAGCTGAATGTTTTACCCACATAGGGACTTTGCTTATGGCGATACAGTAAGTCACTCTCTTGCAGCGTGTAGCTCGCTCTCAGATCTACCAAAGCTAGATCCGCGTCAGCACCGATGGCGATCTCCCCTTTGCGGGGATATAACCCGAAGCGCTTCGCCGGCTCTAGTGCCAGCATACGCGCGAGCTCCGTTAGAGGAATCGCTCTACGCAGATGACCTTCGTGCAGCATAAGCTCGAGCGAGCTTTGCGCCCCCGAAATGCCGCCCCATGCTTCGAAGAAATCCCCCTGCTTCATGTGTGTGGGTGAAGGGGAGTGATCCGAAGCGATGATGTCGAACCGCCCTGCCTTCAGCTCTTCCCACAAACGAGCTTGGTCTTCCGCTGTGCGTATAGGAGGCGCACATTTGGCAACAGGTCCGAGTCGTTCAACCTCCACATCCGTTAGCGCCAAATAATGCGGGCACGTTTCGACGGTAACGTCGAGTCCGTCGGTCTTCGCCTGAGTAATGACCTGCACCGCTTCAGCGGAGGAGATATGTACGAAGTGCACCTTACAGCCTGTCTGTTTCGCATAGCCCAATGCGCGGTTCACAGCTTCCACTTCGGCAGCAATCGGCCGTGTTGCTATGAAATCCAAGGCACTGCGTTTACCTGCTTGCACAGCCTCGGCAGCCAGCTTGGAGACGATCTCCTCGCTCTCCGCATGAAGAGCTAGCACCAGACCCAAGCGGGCAATTTCTTTCATGCCGTTAAACAACGTCTCGTCATCCACTTCCGTGAATATGTCTTCTCCCTCTCCACCTGGGCAGGACATGAAGGCTTTGAAGCCAATCACACCAGCCCCCGCAAGCCCCTCCAGCTCGCCGATATTGCCGGGGACAAGTCCGCCCCACAGCGCATAATCTACGTAGGAGTTTCCTTCCGCTGCTCCCACCTTCATCGCTAACGCACTGATCCGAACTGTAGGCGGGACCCCATTGAGCGGCATATCAATATAGGTTGTGCATCCGCCAGCGGCTAGAGAAGCTGAACCTGTAGCGAAGCCTTCCCAATGGCCTAGCGCTGGTTCATTGAAATGAACATGTGCATCGATCATGCCAGGTAGAATCGTTAAGCCTTCTGCCTCATAAACAGGAGTCTGCTCCGAGAACACGAGGTTTTCGCCTAATGCTGCAATTTTGCCGTCCCGTATCCCGATGTCTAGCTGTCGACACTCATCTTGTAGGACCACAGTCCCCTTGCGAACGATAAGATCCCATCGATTCATCCTACGAAACCCTCCCCCGAAGCTCTCTGTTTATTAAGTTGACACTAACCCTCGGACTAACTTCCGCGATAGGTGTTATACCCCCATGGGGCAATTAATAAGGGAACGTGAAAATGGGAAGTGTTATTTGCGACACCGAAACGAATCGGTACCTGATCTAGAAATGCTGGCTCTGGAAGCTCCACACCCTGCCCTCGGAAATAATCCCCCACATGAAAGAGCAATTCATACGTCCCAACTTTAAAATTTTCCCCACTCAGCATCGGCCCTGGCAGTCTGCCATCTGTATTCGTAACGTCAGAGCGAAGCAGCTCTGATACGCCACCTTCCAGCCGAAACAAGTCAATTCTCACACCGACGGCAGGTCGGCCGCTGCTAACATCCAGAACGTGCGATGTGATCCCTACGCTCATAGGCCCTCCAGATCTCGCTTTGTCATCGAAAATCCTTGGAAACCATACGGTGGCCTAGGCTCTGTAAACACTTTGCCTTCACCGACGGAAACTTCCTCAAGAATCGTTTCCCACGTCCGATTGTTGGACTCGAAGCGAATTTCTTTCAGCTGCGGGAAGCGCAGCAAGGAGCGTTGCCCAATGCGATAGATGAGATTTTGGATCGACGGTGAATGCTGCTCATGGAAGACGGTATGCGCAATGTCACGGATTTGCTCAGCGGCTACATAGCGTCCTAGATCCGCATCGAAGGCATCCTCACCTGATTCATATGTCCATGCAATATCTAGAAAAATAAAGAGTGGCCGATCCGACGATTCAGGAAGCGTCGTGTATTCATCACGGACGAAGCCAGCGAAGGAGCTTCCTTTGACTTTGATCAGTTTAAGATTTGCTATGCCAGCGGAGTGGTCTGCGACGACGATTTGATCCCCCGCGCGAACGAGCTCTACAGCAGCAGTTGGTTGTTCATTTTGCGAATAGCGATACACGAGATCCCCTGCTTGAAAGCCTGTTGGACCTGGTACAGGCAGCGTTTCGAATGCCACTTGATCTGCACTCATTTTGATCCCCGTCATCCATGGATACTTCTCTAGGAAGAGCCGGCTCGCGAAAGCCAAAAACCCTTCTGCCGTAGACCCTTCATACTCGCCTGCTTTGCGCAGAATGAAGTTCTTCATCGAATCTGTTGCAACGACGCGCGTATTATCTCCTTCGCTAAAGGATGTCAACAGCTTCTCGCCGCTCACTGCTACTTTGATGTTCATGCCGAACAACACATTATCTCGACCTGTGAAACCCGATTCCGGAATCAGCGTGATATTCGTCAACGGCTTGGCGTAGGAACGATAGACCCAGACATCACCTTTTCCGTAGTACATGATTCTCTCTGCACCCTTTGCTTGTTCCATCGCTTTCTCCTCCGTCTCATTCATCACGATATCCGCCAGGCGAAAACGCCCAATCTTACAAACCTCTTGTAGTGCCGTACGTAGCTCCACTTCCGGTTCTCCCTCGATCCGAAGGCGTAGCGCCTCACGTATCGTGTCTTTGGTCTGTCCCTTCACCGCCATGATAAAAGGGAATTGGAATCGATCGGTGTACTGTATATTTAAAGAAAGAAACTGTTCGTATTCTTCAGGTGTTAACTGGTTCAGACCGACGCCCGACTGTTCCTGAACAGAATGGTCGGTCATTCGCACGCGTGTACCCAGATCGGGATGTGCTCGAAGTAATGCTAGCTGCTCCTCTCGACTAGCTCGTTCCACCTCTTGCTCAAGGGCTCTAATCATATCCACGATTTCGACGAACGGCCGAGATCCTGCAGCCCGCTCAGCCACCCAAGGCGAGTGTTCAAAAAGCGGACCAAAAGCCAGAATGAACGCTTCTAGATTCATTTCATTGACTTGCTTCCGTGAATGCTTCATAGCTTCGTCACCTCGCTTAAAGGCTGAAATTCCACACATGCTTTACCAAGATTTGTTCCATTGTAAATGCGACATCCCTATGGGTCAATTTATATGAAAGAAGTTTGTAATCTTTCATAACATCGTTAACTTTTTTTGTATTTTTGCTAAAAGAGGCAGGCGTTGAGGCTCAATTCCGCTCCGCACTCCCCCCTCTTGTACACATGGGGCTTCTAGCAGTTACTACTTCTGTAAGCGTGTTTTTCATCACTACAGCGGCTGATTCTGTGATTTCACTGTCTGTAGTAATGATTTTCATCACTACACGTGCAGAATGCAGCGTTTTCTGGCTTTACCTACTTCTGTAAGCGTGTTTTTCATCACTACAGCGGCTGATTCCCAGATTTCACTACCTGTAGTGATGATTTTCATCACTACAGGTGCAAACTTGTCATATCCCCAGTGGGACAGCACCTTCTTCATCTCTCCTCGACGGATGGCAGGCCCTATTACCTCCTCCCACAAATCACAAAAGCCACCAGGACAACAAACATCCCCGTGGCTTCCCTCTAATCCCAAAACCCGCTATGCGCAGCAATGGCCGCTTTCACTACCTCAGGAACTGGACCGATCACTTCAATCGGCTTGTTCCCTCGTGCAAAAACCTCACGACAAGGCAGCCTTAACGTCGGATTCTGCTCATCATCTCCTGTCAGCTCTGCAAGCATCGCTTCCGACATGCCAAAGATGACGCGTCCCACGTTGCCCCAATAGATCGCTCCCGCGCACATGGCGCATGGCTCCGTGGACGTGTACAACGTACACTCCCACAGTTCTTCCTTGCTATACCGCTTGGAAGCCACTTCCATCAGCATCGTTTCCGCATGCCCTGTACAGTTCGATTCGGTAATCTCTACATTGCCATGCTCCAGCAGAATCTCTCCTGTCGGCCCCACGAGCAACGAACCGAACGGTGTATTGCCAGCTTCTCTCGCTAGCAGGGACAGCTCTACGCATCTTTTCAAATAAGGAATATGAACCTCAAATTCACTCATGCCATGCCCTCCTTTTTTCGCACCTTATTTCTCCTATTAGCTAAAATCTTTGCTCACGTATATAAGGCACCCCAAGCGCCTCAGGCGCACCTGATGGCTTATTTTTATTCCGCCAACCGAGGAACATCAGCACCAGAATGGTGACGATGTACGGAATCATTTTCAGAAAATAAGAAGGAATATGACTGCCGATCAGCTGCACGCGGAACCCGAGACTATCCAAAACACCGAAGAAATACGCGCACACGAGGGCACGAATTGGATTCCATCTTGCGAAAATAATGAGCGCCACCGCAATCCACCCGCGACCAGAGGTCATCCCCTCATTCCAAGTCGGTGTATACACAAGCAATAAATCTGCCCCGCCAATACCGATTAACATCGAGCCAACGATAATACAGCCGTATCGAATCGCGATCACAGGAATCCCCATCACATCTGCTGTCGCCGGATTATCCCCCACCGCACGGAGATGCAGCCCCCATGAGGTACGATGGATGAACAGATGCATGGCCAGTACCAACACGAAGCTTAACCACGTAAACAAATCCATATGGGCGAAAATTTTGCCAATCACCGGCACAGGCTCCAGCCAAGGCATATCGAGCTTCGGCACCGCACCTACGAGCGGCAGACCGCTTACCGGTTTTCCCAAATAAGCACTAACCCCTGAGCCGAATATCGTCATCGCCAACCCGCAAACGACCTGATTGGCATGCAGCGTCACGCATAGAAACCCATGGAGCAACCCGAGAACCCCGCCCACTGCGAGCACGCACAGTATCGCCAGCACTAAACTTCCTGTATGTATGAAAACGAGGCACGAAGTTACCGCCCCCATTAACATCAAGCCTTCAGCACCTAGCTGCATGATGCCGGATCTTTCGATCAAGATGCCGCCCAATACGACCAAAAGTAACGGTGTACCCGAAGAGATCGCCGAGACAATGATTTGTGTGATCGCATCCATCTCTCTACACCTCCTTTTCAGCTATTGCGACGAATACGGAATTTTCCTGCCATCCCCCCAGCAATGAGGAAAAACAGGATCGCCCCTTGAATCATGGAGGACATGGAAGGCGGGAGTCCTATCGTTTGTACACTATATCCACCGACAATCAGCCCGCCGAAAAGCACAGATGAGATCACGAGCCCGATCGGATTCAGCTTCGCCAACCAAGCCACAATAATGGCCGTATACCCATACCCGGGAGATATCCCATACATCAGTCGGTGCGCCACCCCAGATACTTCCCCCATACCAGCAAGCCCCGCCAATCCGCCGCTAATCACCATCACCACAAGCACATGCCTAGAAATACGAATGCCTGCATTCTTCGCCGCTTCACTATTGGCACCAATCAGTCGCAACTCATAACCCCACCGCGTATATCGAACCACGAAAGCATAGATCAACACTGCGATGATTGCGAAAATAAGACCGTAGTGCAGCCGCGTCGAACCAAAGGTCGGTAACGACTGCGCCACTTTGAACATCGGAGACCCTGGGAAGTTAAAGCCCTTCGGGTCTTTCCAAGGTCCGAACACCACATAGTTCAGCGCAAGCAGCGCCACATAGTTCAGCATCAACGAGGTAATTAATTCGTTAACCTGAAAATAGTTCCGCGGAATCGCCGTCAGTAATCCCCAGAACCCGCCGGCCACGATACCAGCGACCATCATTAATGGCAGCGAGAGATACATAGGCATCGTTGGAAAATACACCGTAATCGCTGTCGCCGCCATGGCCCCCGCCACGAATTGCCCTTCCGCTCCAATGTTCCACACGGAAATGCGGTATGCAATCGAGACGCCAAGCCCGCATAGCAGCAGAGGAATCGCCTTCACTAGCGTTTCCGTCAATCCAAAGGTGGAGCCGAAGGCGCCCTTCACCATTTTGCCGTAAACCATGAAGGGATTCATCCCATTCAGCGCGACAAAAATCCCACAAGCCACTAACGCCAGCGCGATGGCGATGATCGTTACCCACCAAGGACTGTTCGCTCCCGCAGGATCGATCTCTAACCGATACGGCAAGAGGAACTCTCGCTTAGGCACTTTCTTTTTGATCGGAATGCTGCCTGCTGTTCGTTGTTCACTCATCCTGCATCCTCCTCAGATCCCGCCATCAGCATACCGATGTGCTCGCGGCTCGCCGCTTCCCTCGGAATATTCCCCACAATCCGCCCATCGTACATCACCAGAATACGGTCAGCTAGCTGCAGCACCTCATCCAAATCCTCCGAAATCAGCAAAACAGAGCGCCCCTTGCTTCGCAAATCCTCCAACAACCGGTACACACCTTCCGAGGCACCAACGTCCAGTCCCTGTGTCGGATGCACCGCAATCATGAGCTTCGGACCCTGATCAATCTCCCTAGCAAAAAGCAGCTTCTGCTGATTCCCACCCGACATAAACTGAATCGGTGCATCAATCCCTGCGGCTTTCACATCGAACATCTCAATCAGCTTCTGAGACCAACTCCGATTACTCCCTGTCCGCAGTAAACCAAATCGCGATCGTTCCGAGGAACGATACGTTTTGAACAACAGATTATCCACCGAGTCCAAGCTGCCCGCCAGACCACTCCGCATCCGATTCTCAGGCACATGGCCGATCCCAAGCTCAATTGCCGCCCGAACGGAACCATTCCTCATTGCCTTCCCATCAAAATGAACATCCCCCTGCTTCCACATACGCAGTCCCGTCAGCACTTCCGCTAGCTCCTTCTGCCCGTTCCCGGAGATGCCCGCAACACCAACAATCTCGCCTTCATTTACCTGAAAATGAAGCCCATCCAGCACCTTGCGTCCATGGTCCGCATAGACATCAAGCCCCTGGACAGTGAGCATCGGTTTCTCCGTTGCTCTCGTTCTCTGCGGCCCGCGGCTATCCAGACTCTCCTTGCCCACCATCAACTGCGCCAGCTCACGCTCGTTCGTTTCCGATTTCGCCATCGTCGCAATCATCTTGCCCTTGCGCATGACCGAGATATGATCCGCCGCGAACATGACCTCTTTCAGCTTATGCGTCGTCATAATGACCGTTTTGCCTTCCTGCTTCATCCGGTCCAGCGTCTCAAAAAGCTGATCAACCTCTCCCGGCGTCAACACCGACGTTGGCTCATCTAAAATAATAAAATCCGCTCCCCGATAGAGCGTCTTTACAATCTCCACTCGCTGCTGCTCGCCAACGGATAGCTGCCAGATGGGCCGATCCACTGGAAACAGCAGCCCAAAATGCTTCGAAATCGCCTCGATTTCCTCCGATTTCTTCGACAACCAGCCGGGGCCGCGCCAGAAAGATCCAGCTTCCCCAAGCACAATATTCTCCGCCGCCGTCAGGGTTTGCACGAGGCGGAAGTTCTGAAACACCATGCCGATGCCCAGCTTCATCGCGTCCTTCGGCGAGCGAATGCGCACCTTCTCGCCATGAATGTAAATCTCTCCGCTCGTAGGGCGGTAAACGCCGGACAGCATGCACATCATCGTGCTTTTGCCCGCACCATTCTCGCCTAGCAGCGCATGTATTTCCCCAGACCTCGCCTTGAAATCCACCTCATCATTCGCCAGCACCGATCCAAACTGCTTGACGATCTGGACCATCTCGACGGCATCTTTCTCTTGGATATCCATAGGTCCTAGGCCTCCTTGTTCCGTTATACACCCAAATACAGTTAAAACAGCATCTCCCTATGGATTTGCTGTTTCAGGATTCTGATATCGTCGTTCGGTTCACGTCTATCCCTCTTCCCATCACTATACTGTCCGCCTATCTTAGACGTCAATAAACATGACATGAACTTTGGTGACGTAACGAAAAGAGGCGCAAGCTTTGTGCTTAGCGCCAAATAAATGTGAGATTAGATTAGGTTGACAGAAAAATCCCACCATATACAAACCCTGCAACAATAACAAAAGCAGGGTGAATCTTACGCATTTGAATCAAATAAAAAGCCACCGCCGCGATCCCAAAAAACTGCAAATACCCGATCGCTTTCGTCGACTCCACCAAGCTGCTCCACGTAACCAGCACCATCATGATCGCTATAACCGGCTGCACCAGTAGCGTCATGCCTTTAATCACAGGAGATTGCTTATATTTCTGCAATATGTTCAGCAAAATGATCAGCGCAACAATGGACGGGATGACCGTTGCCGCCACGGCAATAAGGACACCGACCCATCCGCCGATTTGGTAGCCGACATAAGCGGCGATCTTGGTCGCAATCGGTCCGGGCAATGCGTTCCCCAGCGCCAACATATTCGAGAACTCACTGCTGTTCATCCAGCTGTGATTCGTGACGATCTCTTGAAACATCAGCGGAATGGACGAGGGCCCACCGCCATAACCAAACACATTGGCAAGAAAGAAACTAACGAATAAATGCCACCAATCCATCATACGCCTTCACCTTTACCAAGCGTCTTCTTGCTCTTCGTCCACTTGTCCTTTAGCTTGTGATGGAAAGCTCCGTATAATAGAAACATGAATATCACGATAGCTGGATGCACCGACAAAGGTTGTAGTAACATGAACGCTATGATGAAAAAGGTTACCCCCGCCGGCCAGCCTAGTCCTTTGATCGCCTTTTCGCCGAACTCATACGCCATCACGCCTAACATGACCGCGACAATCGGCACAACCGCTGCAATCATCCCCTTGATCACATGCGACGAACTAAAAAACGAAATAAACGAATACAACCCTACCATCGCCACACAAGTGGGCAAAATATGAGCCAAAAGCCCAATCAACGCCCCCCAACTCCCTTTGAGCCGATACCCCAAATAACCCGCTAGCTTCGTCGCAATCGGTCCCGGCAGCGTATTCGCAATCGCGAGCACCTCCATGAACTCCTCATCCTTCATCCACTTAAAACGCGTTACCGCTTCATACCGAATTAATGGCACAATCGACGGCCCACCGCCATACCCCAAAATCCCCGTTCGAAACATTGCCGTTCCTATCTGAACATAGGCGTTCTCCACTATGTATCACTCCCATTCCATTGTTGTCTCACCCTAAGAAGCAACTAAGCTTTATTGTATTATAAAATGAAGCCGTTATTAGAATTCTTCATATATTTTTGTGAAAATGACAAATTTTTTTAGAAATCTTGGGACTTGGCTTGAAGTCTCACTCAGCCCCATTGACTACTCCTATACCTATCAAGTCAATTAACTACAACAAAAAAGAGTCTTACCTGGATTACTCCAAGTAAGACTCTTTCATAGCTAAGAGACTTTTGGCTCCGCCAAAAGATCCCTATGTTGCTTGGCAACGTTCTACTCTCCCAGAACCCTGCGGTTCAAGTACCATCGACGCTGGAGGGCTTAACGGTCGTGTTCGAGATGGGAACGTGTGG
>NZ_JCAUAQ010000026.1:0-73859 GCF_059692035.1 Paenibacillus sp. J22P143 | reverse complement strand
ATTTTTACTTGCTTGCAAAAAAAACAAACGGCACAGGGCTTATCCCATGCCGTTTCAGATTACAATTCTATTCTCATCCTAGTTTTTGAGCGTAACTTAATGACATTGGCCACTCGGCAGCCCTTCAAATGTTTAACAATCGTTCGCCTTTAGTTTAATTATCGTTTTCTGTACTGGTTTCGTCTTAATATCACTAATAACGTAATAATTACAAACGAAACAATCTTAATATAATTAAGAATTTCATTCTTTTTTTTCAAATCAGCTATTTCTTCAAGGTCATAACTAGCAAGCGATAATTCTTTTGTTCCACCGCACCAGGTATCTGTCGCTAATTCGCCTTGTTCATACTTATATAAGTAATTCTTCTTCGTTGTTTTATAAGCATACACAAGATACTCTTTACCATTTAAAAATTCACTACCAGCGGTAGTTACAATCGTAACATTTTCTCTGTTATCGCCTTTCAATGCAGATTTGACTTCAAATGTTACCCTGCTTTTTGGATTTATTGAACCTACGTTCTCATACGTTGTCTCTTTGACTTTGCCAATATAGACCGAATCGTGACTTTTAAATAATTCTCTTGGTTCATCACTTTCAGAACATACCAATGCGAAGCTTTTATTCGGTGAAATAATTAGAAATATGCATAATAACAACACCACAAAAATGCAAAATGTTTTAACTAATGCCACCTCTTTTCAGCTTTGTTCAATCCCCTATATATTACCACTATCTTATCACGCATTACTGCATAATAGTTAATGACAAAAAAAGCAGCTGCCGGTCGCGGCGATCTGCTCCTTGTTCCATATTAACGTTCGCCGAGGGAGCGTAATGAAGAGTTACTAATTTACATCATAAAATTATACCCTATACCATAATTTAACATCGTTATCTTACTCCAACACCTTCGGGGTCCCACAGCCACAAAAACCTAACGTTAAGTCATCCAATCCGAATAGGACCATCTGACGAGTAATTGGGATCGAGCCATAGAAAGATCCGTCAGAACGTAGATATGGAAACAACTTTAATGCTAGTGCCACATACCCTTTAGCATAATCGGATACTGTTTCATCGGTTCCTCCATGCGTTTGTTTACCCTCTGCATCTTTTCCAAGAGAGCGAATTAAAAAAACAGCAAACTGCTCTTTTGTCACCAATCCACTAGGGTTGAAACGATCGCTCTCTATACCATCAGTAATACCCGTTTCGCGAAGTGCTTCTATAAAAGGAAGTGTATCTCCAAATGCAGGATCGTCTGACTTCACATCGTTGAAGCTAGAAATTTCCAATGTGTCATTTATTTTTATTCTTACGGCAAGAGCCACGAACTTCGCGAACTCAGCACGGGTAATCGTTTCATTGATACCGAACCTTTCTTCGGAGATACCCTGAATTAAGCCTTCATATAACCATTTGTCTACTTTAGCCTTCGTCTTCTCATCCAAGCCGATAAGGTCTTTGTAATCAGCAGATGTTTTCGCAATAGCAGTATGAGTCTCTACCTTTGCTGTGATTATAGTGAGTACAATACACAAGCAGATAAACAGTGATTTTTTCCGCTGTTAAATCCTCACCTCTCCGAGTTACTTTCCTTATATTACCATAATTTTACAATGAGAGGGATTATTTCTATTTTCAATTCCTGCCGCTGAACAGAGGGCTACCTCTCGGCAGCCCTCTCATTATTGAGCTATAGTTACCCGTTAGCTTCACGCTAACTGAAGTAAGTGGGTGTCTTTTTCAGAATAATCTTTTACCGAAAACCCGATTGAGCGATAAAACAAATCAGCAACAGGATTATAAGTCTTCAACACAATCATTTGAAAGTATTTTCTAGCTTCTGCAATAACTGAGTCCATTAGCATCCGCCCTATCCCAAATCTGCGTACACTTGGTGAGACATACATTCGACGAACACGACCAATTTCTATGTTTTCTGAATGCGGGTCTTGATTCAATCCGCAAACTCCTACAATTTCGTCGTTTTTAATGCCACGGAAATATCGCGCTTGAAGTGAGGCTGTTCCATTAGCAACCGTAGCCTCATCATTAACATTCGAACAATTAAAATAAAATCGTTTCGTTATGCCATTCTCTGTACGCTCATATAATAGTCCATAACCATTATATTTATAAGTAACAGCGGTTCCATCAGATTTAATCATTTTAGTAAGACGATCTAAAATTCCACCGTCATATTAATTTCTTCACATTGGCATCGTGAAACACCACTTTATTTTTGTTTTATTCCCCCTCATAAAACGGAAGCTTTACACAGAACGCTGTACCAGTCAATTCGCTGCTTACCACCGTAATGATTCCACCATGATGATGAACGAGATTGTACGTGATCATTAATCCAAGTCCAGTACCGGAATCCTTGGTCGTATAGAAGGGCTGGCCAAGCAGAGTAATCTTATCAGGAGGAATACCGCACCCTTGGTCTTGGATTAGTATAGATACGAAATGATCATCTCTCCCAGCAGTGAGGCGAATCTGCCCGCCATTTCCCATTGCTTCAATAGCATTTTTAATCAGGTTGATAAACACTTGTTTGATTTGATTAGGTTCACCGTAAATCCACAACCCGTCGACCATCCACTCATTCACGATTTCAACATCCACCATCGCCGCCTGAACACGCATTAATGCTGTCACTTGTTCGAGCAGATCACGCAAGCAAATTCGCTGGAACTGTACAACATTGGGCTTGGCCAAAATAAGAAGTTCATTGGCAATGAACTCTATCCGTTTCAATTCCGACTCGATAATCTCGTAATATTGATCCTTCTCTGCCTTTAAATTTCTCATTAATCGAATGAAACCGTTGATTGAGGTTAGCGGATTGCGGATTTCGTGTGCGATTCCTGCGGCCAATTGACCGATCATCGACAGCTTATCCGAGCGGATCGCTCGCTCCATGGACGTTTTGCGCTCTGTAATATCACGGAAAACGCCGAGGACTGCCTGTTCCCCGTTGTACGTAGTCAGCATGAGGGTGATATCCACGTATTTGGTCCCGCCATTCAAACAAGAGAGCCCAAACTCTTCCGGACCAAACTTACCGCACTTCCATAACTCTTGTCTGCTGGCTTGCATCTGCATTTGGTATTCAGTTGAGATAACTTCCTGCCAAGTCAAATTGAGTGCTTGTTCCATACTATTTGCACCAATGATTTGGACTCCCGCGTTGTTGAGATATTGGAAGGAATCATTCTGAAAAATAAAGAAACCGTCCGGCAACTCCTCCAATAACCGGTAGAAGCTTTCTTCTTTTTCCTTTAACTTCGCTTCGTTTTTAAGTTGGATCCATTCAGCCTGCTTCGCTGCTGTGATGTTATGGATCTGCGAGAAAAAAAATAATGGTTTTCCATTCACATCCCTGATTAATGATACGATAAGCATCGCCCATACCGAATGGCCCAACTTGTGAATGTACCTCTTTTCCATATGGTATGCATCGATCTCTCCGCCCAATATACTGGTAACATATTTGATGTTCAAATCCAGGTCTTCAGGATGAGTGATCGTTTGAAAGTCAAATGCAAGCACCTCGTCCATTTCGTACCCTAACATTTCGCATAAGAAAGCGTTTGCTTTTAAAAATCGGCCTGTTCTGGAAATAAGGGCCATCCCGATTGCAGCATTGTTAAAAGCAAGATCATAGATGTTAAGTTGTTCCAGTTCCAGGATAAGCACCTTCCTATTCATTCTCCCTAAGCTCAGGAATTCTTTTTGGATGAAATTTTTCGGACGATGCTCTTGTCATACAACACCAAATATTATTTTATTTATTATCTGACATTAGTCCGGAGTTTTATTAAGGGTTGTTTCGAATGAAGCGGGATAACCTTGCTACTCTTACAAAATGCGCGTTTGATATTGCTATAAATATTTAAGAGATCATCCAATTCTTGAGAAAACCTCAACATTTCTTCCGATCGAAGATCGTATTTATTCCAACCTTGATTAAGCTCTCTTCGTTTAAGATCGATAGCTTTTTCGATTTCAGATAACCTGTCCACTTGTGAAAAACCTCCAGTCATCCAGTCACGGACAAAGACCGTGGTCAAAATAGCTTAATTACATATGATAGCTATATCTCTAAATTCCCCCCATTAAAACTGGGTTATTTATCCATTGTAATGAATTTAAACCTGGATAACAATTCCAAAAAAAGTACAACTATCCGAAAAAGTGAACTTTATATGAGAAATGCACATTCTACACTATTACACTTCTTGGTTCTGATGCAAGGATTTAAAAAGTTCGCAGTTAACCGACAAACTATACTTTGTCTATGCCACTAAACCAAATTACGAGACCTACATCAAAGTTAAAGGTCAGTAGAAGTATTTATACAGAGACGTTGATTCTATGGGGAAAACCATTGATTTCATGTTATCTGAAAATCGGGATATGCTGCTGGCAGCTATAAGCGCTTCTTTACAAAGGCTTTGTCCTCTCGCACGTGTAAACACCTTGAATAAAAGTCCAGCATATCCACCGCACGAAATCCTTTACGTCATTTTTGGTCGGTGAACTGCTGCCGATTCTTGCCGGCAGCCTCGTCCTGGTCTCATATTGAACAAACATTATCCGTTAGCGTAATCAATGTTGTTCACTGCTTTTCATAAGCGACGCTAAATTGAATGGCTATCAATACCCCAAATTTCAAACGTATCGTTTACAGTCTGAGTAAATAATGTTACTTCTAACCCCAAATAGTCATCTTCACCTTCAAATGAATATTCAGTTAGTCTTGTACTTATCATTATCTGATAACCAGTTGGATTTACGTGTCCAGAATATGAAACAGTGTCAATGTAGTAATTACCTGTTAATTGGCTGCGTATTGGAAACGAGTTTTCAGAATCATTGAAACACAAATTATCATCATGAATGTATTGATCCAATTCTTTGTGAACTAATGCCAACATTTCGTCCCATCTTTTAGTCAACTCTTGATATTGAGTTAGACTGATGCCCCCATAGAAGGTTATATTGGTTTTTGTGCATTTTTGTATAATTTTCAAGTCCATACTTAACCTCCCCCGATGCTCATTGCCTCGGCAACCATTTTTGAACTAAGCGGTCCCAGTTAGGTCAATTCGTGAGTCTTCATTAGCCGACAAGCCCTAGCTGAATAGTTCGTGATATCATTTGAACCATCCTGCCCGTTCGTATTATGAGGTCACCAGATCTTTCTGGTAGACCTCATTTTTGTATGGTCTTATTATAGCGGTAGCCGGGGATCGAACATTTCTGCCCGTGGGACTTGGATTCCGAGAGCTATTCAGTTCATCCCCCCTACTTGTTCAACCATGGTTATGCTGGTTGGGACATGAATCCCGTATCACATGCGATAGTGTGGAAGACAAGAAGGTTAGGGGTTACCGGTGAAAATATTTCAGGAGTGATGTCATGAATCCAGTCATTGGTGTGGATGTTTCAAAGGGAGAGAGCCATGCACAAGCTTTTTTAGACCGTGGAGTACCTCATGGGAAGATCTTTAGGTTTAATCATGATCTAGAAGGTCTAGCGTCTTTTCTAAGTTATATTAGAGGTGTGGAATCGGCAGCAGGGATTCGTCCTGCCATTGTTATGGAAGCAACAGGCCATTATCAAAGCCCCGTTGTTCAGTTTCTGGATGAGCACCAGTATTTGAACATCGTCATTAATCCTTTAATCTCACATAACGCTAAGAAAACCAATTTGCGACGGTTAAAGACGGATGCCGCAGATGCCCATTTATTAGGGACGTTGTTCTATAAAGAAGAGTTTGAACCCTACAAAAAGCGGGGGCAGCATCTCATGAATTTACGCTTTCTAACACGCCAATATGAAGCTTTAACAGGTATGTATGTCCAAGCAAAACTACAGTTTCAGGCTATTCTTGATCAAGTTTTTCCTGAATATCATGGCGTGTTTGGTGATCTTTATTCAAAGGTGTCCCTTCGATTTTTGGCTTTACACCCAACCTCAAATGAAGTCCTAGAGATGTCTGAGTTGGAGATTACTACTGCAATCCAAAGTCTTACTGGACGCGGAAAATCCGTCTCATGGTGCTTGGAACGTGCTCAAATCCTAGGGGCGGCAGCAAAGCGAAATCCCTTTAAGGAGACGGCTTTTTCAAGCCATTTAATCTCCATGCAGCTGCTCATCAAATTGCTTCTTCAATACCAGGATCATCTATCAACCCTTAATAAATCGGTAGATGGCCTGGCTGAAGAGCTACTTGAATATGATTTAATCCAATCGATACCCGGAATTGGCACTAAGATTGCTGCAACAATTTTAGCTGAGATTGGTGAGATCGATCGGTTTGATCACGCAAAAAAACTGGTGGCCTTTGCTGGTGTTGATCCAAGTGTTTTTTCTTCAGGTAAGTTTGTAGCTACCCAAAATAAAATCACTAAGCACGGCTCCAGGAGACTCCGTACTGCCTTTTATCAAGCTGTACGATGCGGTATTCGCAGTAATAGAAATAAGAAATTAAGGGCTTATTATGATAAGAAACGTGCTGAAGGAAAGCTATTCAAAGTAGCAGTAATTGCATGTGTGAATAAACTCATCCACTGGATTTTTGCCATCTTAACTACTAAGGAAGCATTCCGGTTAGAGTGAACAACAAGAAATAGAAATATATGGAATCTATATCCGTGCTTAATAGGACGGTTCTTTCCCACGCACTTTTTAAAGTATACCACCTCATGAACCTACTATTAATAATTAAATATTGACAAGATATTAACTGGAATAGCGGAACAGACTGCCGATCCATTTACTCACCTTCTGGTACAGTTCCATATTCGACTTTCTTTGCTTGATACATCTTATCCTTGTATTCATATGTAATCACGATTGCACCAATGAAGCTAGCTGGTGAAATTTGACCAGGAATAGAAACCAGCAATTGATTACCAACAATATCGAATTTAACAATATTGCCAAAGGCAACATCGGAAAAAGATTCTCATGGCTTATTTGAAACTTATCAATATTCACAACGTTTTTTTATCACCAATGATTACTACGGCTTCATTTGGAGTTAATTTTGTCTTGACGTTCTTTAATAATATTGAAATAGGGTTATCCACCATCACTTCTTCGTAATTTTCACCTTGAAAAACATGAGCCTCAGTATCCAAAACTCCTGTGCCATAACCTTTTGTTAATACGATAATCAATTCTTTTTTAGCATCATGATTTAAGTCCATGAAAAACAATTGTGGGGCATATGAAGGATTATTTACGTTTTTCCAATCGGGGAAAAAACGAATAGTGCCATCTATCTCTAATTTAAATTTCTCATAATTTCCTTCTCTTTCCATTGCATAAAGGGTAGCTTTCGCTTCAGCTAGACTGGCAACCGCGCATAGTTGAGGCTCATTGTTCGAAATAGGAGTTATGGCAGATGCAACAGAAACGATTGAACTGAATATTACAAATGTAGCAGCAGTAATCACCCACCATTTTTTCATTGAATCAAACCCTTCTTCACGGTTTTCCCTGTATTTTCCTATATAGTTTTCCATTCCTCTTGATTCGTTATACAAATAAACAAAAAGAGGAGCTGCCGCGAAGCGAGCCCCTCAACTATAGTTTTCCGATAGTTCAATAAAGTAATGCTTATTATTATTTGTAGTCCTTTTTTCAGTACCGTCACGTGTACTGGTTGATGCATAGTGTAATATACAAAACTTAACTTAATTCCCAAACTTCTCAGTCACTCAATTTTTATTGCTACATGCATCCATTCAAATCGAGTTAGCTACCTGAACCAAAACATCGCTTGTTATTATTTCTGAACGTCTATCGCTACTTATGATGTAATACCAACCGTTTTTATCAAAAAACAATACATTAAATAACCTCATCCCTGGTGTTGTACCATACTTTGCTTCAGTACCGTTGTTTAATGTATAAGTTCTTATTGTATTCCTTGCCCATGGAAATCCTTCGATCTTTTTAATCTTTGGATAAACCCAAATCATTAAGTGATTCTCAGCCTTATACTGATTTAGATATTCAACTTCGTAATGGTTATTATTAACTGACAATCCATCTTCTTTTACATAATTACATCTCCCGAGGCGATGGGTAAATTCAACTGGTGGTTCTACTCTTGGTAGTTTAATTTCCCTTTGAAAATGTTGTTCACATTCAGTCAAAGATTCCTTTAAAGATTTGTAGCCAGCATCATAATAGGCTTGTTCAAATGAGGGATTTGACGCATAAAGTGTACCCCAGCTAATTAGCAGAAAAGTAATACAAAGCAGCCACATTTTCTTCATCAATATGGACCTCCATCTGTGAGTAATTTGCCCAACTAATCAATCTTGCTGTCCGTTAGTACAAAAGGCTGCACGCGGCAGCCTCATTACATGGATTCTGCGATTTTCAATAAATCATCTATTGTAAACTTTTTGCTCAAGTTTTTCTTACCGACTGTCAATTTATAATTCAAACCATCTTTCTGAAATCGTATTTCATATCCCAAGTCGAAGTTTGCATTATATAACACTTTTGTTCCGTCTTTTAATTTGAGAATCTCGGTGTTTTTCCATATAAATCGATCTAGGTTCTCAGTTGAAGGGATTACAGCAATATGTAGATAGCTGTGCAGAGACTCCATTCTATATCCTAGATCTAGAATCTCAGGCTGCGTTTCATTTTTTTCAGTAATATAACCATGAAAACCAGTAACTTCAGCTGGGAATTCAGTGGGTACCAACACGCGTCTGTGAAACTTCAGTTGATATTCTTTCACCAATTTAGCTTCTTCTAGCAGTGGCTTTGTCCCATCATGGATAACCTGAATATATGAGATTTTTTCATCTTTAACTATTACTTCCCATATAAATGCGATTCGTTCCTCGCCAGGTTCTCCTTTAAAATACGCTACCACGATTTGAGTATCATTTCTTTGTGGTGTTGTCAGTACATTGAATCCATCTATCGGTTTTGTTTCAACAAGCTCAGGTATCTTCACAGATTGACTAAACAAATATCGCCTAGCTGCATCTTGTTCCTTTTTTATTAAGTGATTTATAAATTTATCAACCACTTTCTTAGGTTGTTCGGCTTGTACATATTTTTCAGCAAACAAACTGCTAACTGTCAAAATCAGAATTAATACCCATACTTTTCTCATTTTTATCACTCAGGTCCCCCTAAACAGGTTTTCTACATACGTAGTTTTCTGGCATTTCTTTGATTGAGTATTCTTTAATAGCCCATTGCCTGAGTCATTGTGGTTGGACATTTTTGCCGTGAGAATAACATTTAGTGGATTATCCTTATCCGCACCTTTAAATGTCATACCTTCCATTGTTACTTCAAAGTAAAATGAACCTGGATCTACTTTCTTAATTTCTAAAATCTTTTGGCATTGAAGACCTAATTGGTGATTAGGACCAAATTGTTTGTCTAGCGTTTGAGACATGATTTGATACGTTTCGTGAATAGCTAGATCATGAAGGATCTCTTCTTGCAACTCATTGCCTTTGGGTGATTCTGAAGCAGCTTTTGTAGAAAAGGAAAAAGCAAAAAAGATAAGCAAGAAGCTTACCCATTTTTTCATAAGAATAACAACACCATTTTTTGAGATTATTATTCCCAAAAGACAGAAATATTATTTGTACCAAGAAGGTTGCCGACATCAGATGAGTGTCGATTTTCATCAAGAATACTGAAATAGACATTGGATATACTAATTGGCAGGAGGTGGGTACTTGAAAAAAATAACAATAATGAGCATCCTAATTTTTGTTTTTATTATGCCATTAGCCCATGCAGACGAGATTGAAAAGTATCCTGGAAATGCAAATAAAAATTTCCCAACAGCAGACATATACTATCAGCAAGTGAATCGAAACGAATATACTGAATATCCCGATTCCGTATTCAAAATTAGGGAAAAGATTTTGTACAAGGATCTTAATAATGTCTTCTCCCATGTACCTAAACAGTTCGGTACAACAACTGATGTAAGCGCCGATGGTTATAATCCCGAGAGACAAGTTTACGTATTTATTTCAGCCAAATTTGTAAATAAAAAGCCTTTTCATCAACATGCTGTCTTTGATGCAGAGACTGGGAGAATGATTGCAGGTGGAAAACAATTACAATAGTTGTAAATATCAATAAAGAAGGAGCTGCATTGGCAGCTCCTTCTTTATTGAACAAACGTTTTCCATTAGTTGAACAAACCAACGTTGATTTCTATATCAAAAGGTCTAACTATTAATAGCGTCCTATCTTCGTTTTTACATTCTCAAGCAGAGGCGCAGCTAAAGCTCTTGCTTTCTTTGCTCCTTCAACCAGGATACTGTCAATTATTTCTGGTGATGCCATTAACTCATTGTATTTTTTTCGCGGTTCTTCTAAATAATCATTCATGACCTGGAACAGTTCTTGCTTTGCTTCTCCCCAACTAATACCTTTTTGATATTTATCCCTTAATAATTGAATTTGGCTGGGGTTAGCAAATTCTTTGTACAATAAAAACACATTAGATGTATCCGGATCTTTGGGCTCGTTAGGAGGTATAGAATCTGTTTTAATTTTGTTTATTAGCTTTTTTAGTTCATCAGCTGTTTCAAAAAGAGGTATCGTATTACTATAGCTCTTACTCATTTTTCTTCCATCAAGCCCAGGAATTACATAGGTGTTTTCATCCACAATATAATTAGGCAATTTGAATGTGTCTCCATAGTTCCTGTTGAAGCCTTCAGCGATATCTCTTGCTATTTCAACATGTTGAATCTGGTCCTTACCAACTGGAACTTTGTCAGATTGAAATAACAATATATCCGCTGACATTAAAATCGGGTATGTGAACAAGCCCATATTAACTCCCGTGTCCGTGTCCAATCCCAGATGCTGATTATTATCAATAATTGCTTTATACGCATGAGCACGATTCATTAATCCCTTGGATGTCAGACAAGATAGTATCCAATTAAGTTCAAATATCTCTGGAACATCAGATTGTCTATAAAAAATTACTCTATCTGGATCTAGCCCTAATGCCAACCATGTTGCTGCAATACCATAAGACAGATCATTGAACTCGTCTCTGTTCTGAATAAATGTTAATGCGTGATAGTCAGCAATAAAGTAAAGTGCGATGCAATCACTATCTTTTGCGATTTGAAGTGCAGGTTTTATTGCAGCGATGTAGTTCCCTAAATGGACTTTACCAGTGGGCTTAATACCTGTTAGAACAATTTCAGTTGTCATGTTATCCCTCCTCAGAATATAACAAAAAGGGGTATACTCATCCTTGAAAGGACGAGAATACCCCGTGATACCACCTTAATTAGCCCAAATATAAATTCGGACTCACTCTAACGCATCGAACCATGCAATATGTTTGAATGCGCGTCTCTTGTAACGACGAGACTTTCGCCAAAGCCTACTCAATGAATTTTCGGTTTGGATGCTCAGAAGCCCACTTCAACATAATCCCTACACTGATTCACACCAACCATCAGCTCTCTGGAGTATTCGTTATGCTTACTCTCTTCATCACCGCAAAGTTATATATAATTATATTACTTAATTTTTACACCACAATTGCGTTTTTGTCAAATACTGGTGATTACCTTAAATCAAAAACAAAAAAACATAACTTGACTCCACCAAGCTGCTACCATGCAAAACTGCCCTTTAGCCATACATGCAGCGCAAGCGCCGCACCACAGATGATGAAAATGGGGTAGAAAATCTGTCAATACTGCTACTATGGCTGGGTGAGGAAGGTCGATGAACTATGGTGCCATAGAGCCCATCCGTTAGTCTGACTCCAACAACCACGGTGCATCACAGATTGTCGCTCCCTTTTGGGAAGCACTCATAGGAGATTAATCCTACTCTGGTTGCTGCACCAGCCTCTACTCTGTTTTAGCCATAGAGAGGATGTTTTAATATGGAAGTTGTCATTGAACGAGCATGCGGTATGGATATTCATAAGGACAATATTACTGCATGTATTCTTACGTCGAAGGGAAAGGAGATCCAAACGTTTTCAACTAAAACGGTGTTTCTATTACAGCTAATCGATTGGATTAAACAGCATGAATGTACGCACGTTGCTATGGAAAGTACAGGGGTATTTTGGAAACCTATTGTCAATTTACTTGAAGCTGAAGGTATTGAATTTTTAGTGGTGAATGCCCAGCATATGAAAGCACTGCCTGGACGTAAAACAGATGTCAAAGATTCGGAATGGATTGCTAAGCTTCTTCGTCATGGACTCCTCAAAGCAAGTTTCATTCCAGATCGAAATCAACGGGAGCTTCGAGAACTTGTTCGGTACCGTCGTAGTATTATTGAAGAAAGAGCCAGACAACACAATCGAATTCAAAAAGTGCTAGAAGGAGCAAATATTAATCTTGGCTCTGTTGTTTCCGATATTATGGGCGTTTCTTCTCGCGATATGCTGAGTGCCATTGCAGAAGGTGAAGATGATCCCGAAAAATTAGCGAGCTTCGCTAGACGCACCATGAAGCGAAAAAAGGATGATCTTGAACTCGCTCTTCAAGGCTATGTAAATCCTCACCAACGCCTGATGATAAAGACCATTTTAACTCACATTGATTTCTTAAGTGAACAGATCGAGAAGCTAGATCAGGTAGTCGCTATAAGGGTAACCCCTTTCCATGACGACGTCGAACGTTTAGATTCGATTCCTGGTATTGCCACTCGAATGGCGGAACAAATGTTAGCGGAAATCGGCACGGATATTAAAAAGCAGTTTCCGAGCGCTGCGCATTTCTGTTCATGGGCAGGACTAGTACCTGGACATAACGAAAGTGCTGGAAAACGAAAATCTGCCAAAGCCAAGAACGGAAACAAATATCTGAAATCTGCCTCGGTTGAAGCAGCCCATTCGGTTGCATCGTCAAAAAACTATCTCGGCGCCATGTATAGACGTACAGCAGCACGAAAAGGGAGAAAACGAGCAGCCATAACTGTGGCTCATGCAATGTTAAGAATTGCCTTCTATCTTTTAACTCGTAAGGAAATGTACGTAGACTTAGGTGAAGATTATTTTGACAAACAAAAGCAACAATCTATTGTAAAGTACGCAGTTCGACGACTAGAAAACTTAGGTTATTCTGTAACCATTTCAGAAGTCTCCTAATTCTTTTAAGAAACCAATATCTCTTTATTTGGGCGCTCCACTCTTTAAAAAAAATGAATGTGCTGCGTCTTATTTACTATTGTCTTTTTGAGTGACTGCAGTTTTAATTTTCATGGGAGTTGAGAAAAGGCAGCCGTACCATTAAGGTCAGCTGCCAGTTATTGAACTCTCGTTCTCCGTTAGCTTAACGAACTACGCAATACTTCCCATTCACTTTTACTAAGTTTGTAATAATTATATCTCTCGTTATCAATCTCAATAATATTTTGAAAATTACACCCGCATTTTTGTATTACTCTATTTGACGGTACGTTACGCAAAAGAGCAATAGCATTAAGCACCTCGACGTTTGTATTCTCAAATAAATACTTGATTAACCCTCTTGCAGCTTGCGTAGTATAACCCTTGCCTCTATGATCTTTTGAGATTGCAAACATGATCTCTCGGTTTGGCGTCGGCAATTCGTCTTTTAATCCAGTACAGCACCAACCGATAAAATCTCCCGTTTCCTTCAATATTATTCCCAAACGAAGACGGAGTTCACTAATACTCCCACCTTCCGATACAGCATTTAGAAACTGTTTGTTTCCTGGAATTTCGTAGTTTATAAACCAATCTTCTCTTTTTTCTTTAGATACGTTCCAGCCTGGCAAGTATTCATGTATTTCAGGTTGCCATGTTAAAGAATGAAATTTTTCCAAATCATCAAGTATATACTCCCTTAGGTAGACATCCTTACAGTCAATCGCAAAAAAATTATCTTCGAAAGCATAATTTGCGCTCATTATCTTCACCCGCGTTTCAATTGGTATGAGTTTCCAATAGTATCATAACATATCCCGACCCATATAGTTGGTAAAGATTAATTATTGCTAAACTATGCTGCCCGTTACTTGAATGAAAACAGGGAGCAACTGCTGCGGCAATCTGCTCCCTGTTTTTAATTGAACTATATGTTCGCCGTTAGAGTTTAATAACTTAATCTGTTATAGCAAGCTTTTATAGCATAAATTCCCCATTCGTATATGAAGTAATAATCATTACTCTGACAAAAAAACTTATCATATAGAGACCACTGCAAAAGCCATGCTTTTGCAGTGGTCTCCAATAGTGGGATTCTATTGCTGTTCCATTAACACAATGGATATTCTATCTTGTCGGATCATATTTTCACTCGTGTAATAACTCAAAAGTGTCTAGAATCTCTAAAAAATAATCTTTTTCTCTATCAAATGCATCACTATCAGCAGAAAATGAAATTAGATACATAACCGGGCCCCCATCAACGATTGTAACCAAGGAGGTTCTGTTTGTTTCAGAAAATACTTTTATATATCGCTTTGCTCTATTTCCCTTTATTTGCAGAGATTCCCTCTGAGTAATATTCTCTTTATCTAAATCCATAAGATCATCAATGGTATGGCCCCACGGTTTAGCTTTTGGGAGTACAGAAACGCGACCATTTAAAGCACCATCGCCGTCGTAATATATGTTTAATGCAGTTAGACTGTTAGTCGGCTTATCTTCATACCAATAATTATCAACTTGAATCTTAAATTTCTGCTCTGTCTTTGTATAGGTGTTAATAGGTGAAAAAATAGTAATTTTTTGATCTATTTCATACCAACGAACCAAACAGTCAGCCGACTCACCAACAAATCTCAGAGGAATCATTGTAATATTATCTTTAATACTCGGTGCAATATCGAGATTAAATTTAACATCATTCACATATGCAATATTACTGCCAATGGTAAGAATAATCTTCAAATCTTCTCTTGTTCCCGTAATCGTCTTTGTTAAACCGTCCCATTTTATTGAAAGACCTAACTTCTCAAACACAGGCCGAAACTGTACCAATGTTGTTCCATTCTCTATAACTGGATCAATATCAAATTTCATTACATCCTGATTAAATATAACTGCTATAGCAGAAGATTCAGATTTTTGGATGTTTTCGGCGCTGACGATGGGAATGCATAGAAATAAAAATGTACATGTGATGGATAATAGAATTATAGTGCGTTTCAAGCAAATCGCTCCTTAAGAATTTTCTTTCACCACCATAATACAAACCATGTTATTTATCAATCTTCTAATTGCAAATTGGTAACAAACTCTATTTTCCATTTGCCAAGGATGGGGGCTCATTCAGTAGTTTATCGCATATTCAATTCTTATTAAATAGTTCAATGTAGTCTGGTTGTACAATCAAGTCAGGATATGATGGTATTTCTCTCATTTAAACAATTTGGTGTGACATGCTCGGCTAATTCCAACGGCTGAGGTGCATCGGCGATAGCGCCCTTCCATTGGTAAGTTCCTAGCAGGAAGGCGCGTTTTTCCCTGCTACCATAATCTTGGGATTTGGCGGTGTTCAATTCCAGTGCTCGTTTTCAGCTCTTCCTCTTTCATACAACCTGATGCCAACAAAACAAGCGAAATGAGCGAGAACAATAGGATTACTGAAAGAATCATCTTGCTAAAAGATCTGTACATTAGAACCCCCCTTATCTAACTAACTCAACTTTCGCACTACGAAAAACTAGTTAATCCTTATGGTTACAAGCCTTAATTGAGATTTTTTGCTTATCTTGACAGAAAAACACCCTCTTTGTTTGGTATCATGGAAGTGACTAGCAACCACGCAAACAAAGAAAGGTGTGTAACTCTATGGTACACCAAAAATCCTTGTCTGAACAGGCAAAAACTCGGTTTTCTATCTTGTTTTCAACCCTGCAAATCGGACAACTGCTTCGAAATGCTGGAATTACTAAATCGTTTGGATTTTCTAGTTTATCTGTGTTTCATCTTCTATTTTCACTCGTGTTTGAAGGTCGAAATTGGTTCCGTCTTTTGGAAAGTGAACGAGGTGAGTCATTGCCTGGTAAAGATGTCATTTATCGCTTCCTGAACCAGAACACATTTGCATGGCGAAAGTTTCTCCATAGCTTTGCATTGAAAATCGTTTTGCATTTTGAGTCTCTTATTTCTGCCTCGCGCACACGCGTCTTCATCATTGACGACTCGGTTTTGAAACGCAATCGCAGTAAAAAAGCCGAACTATTGGCACGTGTATTCGACCACACGACCGGTCGGTTTACCAAAGGGTTTGCGATGTTGACACTTGGCTGGTCAGATGGTTTTAGCTTTGCTCCCATTGACTTTGTCATGCTTTCTTCCGCTAAACTTGCAAACCGGATTTGTGAAATGAATGAACAAGTTTCTAAGCGCAGCCAAGGCTACAAGCGTCGGCTTGAGGCACTCCATCGTAAACCAGATGCCGTAGTGGACTTATTAAAACGGGCGTTAACTGGTGGTTTTACAGCGGACTATGTGCTTATGGACAGTTGGTTCACGCAAGCACCATTGCTTCGCCAGCTCAATGAAATGGGACTTCCCGTCATTGGTATGGTCAAAGAATTGAAGCAACGCTACCGATTAAATGGCAAGCTATTGTCCCTAAAAGATCTTTACGCAACACTTCCCAGAAGTAAATCTGCTGAAATTTTGGGATCCATCACGGCGGAAACGGCTTGCGGATTACCTGCTAAATTCGTGTTTGTTCAAAATCGCAATAAGCGTAGAGAATAGCTTGCCATCATCAGCACAGACTTGACATTAAGCGAAGATGAAATCGTGCGAATCTATGGTATGCGCTGGAGTATCGAGACGTTTTTCAAATTTACAAAGAGCTATTTAAAACTAGGATCCGAATTTCAGGGTCGTTCTTTTGACATGCTGATTAGCCACACGACGGTTGTATTTAGCCGTTATTTGGTGATGGAATTTGAGCGTCGACAGGAAAATGACGGAAAATCTCTAGGTGGTCTGTTTTTTCTTTTTGCGGATGAAATTAGGGATTTGGACTATGAAACGGCTTTACAACAACTCATGGCATTATTTATTCAGATAACTCAGGCGAAGACTAAACGTGATAAGTCTTCGGTTTTTTGTCAACTCCACGAGTGGATTTCAGGTTTGCCCAGCTACATCAAGGGTTCTTACAAGGAATTAGTTTCCGATACTATTCTTTATTTGATGTTGATTTCATTTCACTTAATAAGAGATTCTGTTCAATTATTATTTGTTTTAGATCTTCCATTTGTTTCATCATTTCTTGATGTTGTCGATTAAGTTGATTATTTATTGTTCTAACTTCTCCATCTTGGTTAGTTATATCTGAATTATTAATTGCTGCCCTGATGATTACATAGAGAATTAAACCACTAATAACAGTAAATAGTAGCCAAACTATAATTCCTCCCATAGAACATCACATCCTTTTAATTTTTGAATTTATCCCTTTTCATTCAACTAAAGTTCGCCGTTAGATTCCTGTAGATGGATAAATTTCAGCTTTGTAAAAAAAGGAGCGCCTCTGTACGATGGAAGTATGCTACGGGTCAAAAGCCCTTTAATTCCATCATCCAGGAGGACGCTCTACTATGAAGTTTAAATCACAAGATAAGCAAAATCAACTCATTGAAAACATTACCTTTAATCATATTGTTGTTGGTGTAGACATTGCTCAGGAGGCCCATGTTGCTAGAGCAGTTAACTTCCGTGGTGTCGCACTTGGCAATCCTTTAGTGTTTAGTAATGACGAAGATGGTTTCAAGTCCCTCGACCGTTGGATCTGCGACTTGTTAGTTTCATATAAATTATCCCAAGTTATCGTTGGTATGGAACCGACTGGCCATTACTGGTTCAGCCTTGCTGGTTGGCTAAAAAACAAAGGAATCCAAGCCGTACTTGTTAATCCTCATCTTGTTAAAAAGAATAAAGAAAACCGCGACAATACACGCTCTAAAAGCGACAAAAAAGATGCTTTAGTTATTGCCGACATGGTGAAAAACGGCTACTACTCCCCTGTTCGTTTCCACTCCTCTGAATACGAGGAGCTGCGAGTACTAATGGCCAACCGAGAAACAGTCGTTAAACGACTCGTAAGTGCCGTTAACCAGATCCACCGCTGGGTCGACATTGTCTTCCCTGAACTGAGACAAGTCTTTAAGATCTTAACCTGCAAGGGTGCATTGTTAACCCTTCGGCTTTTTCCGCTCCCGGCTGAGCTATGTAAACTAAGTCCTGACGATGTAATTAAAGGATGGCAGAAATCAATGAAGCGACATTCTGGTGTGCGTAGAGCACATCTACTCATCGATCTTGCTAAGAAAACTGTTGGATCTAAGCAAGCAACACATGCTTACAAACTCCATCTAGAGCAGCTTCTTGAGGAGCATGACTTAGCCACTAAACAACTACAGAGGATAGAAAAAGAGGCCAAAGACGTTGTTGAACGTATCCCCTATTCAGGCAAAATACTTGCCATTACTGGTATAAGTGCAATTGCTCTAGCTGGTATTTTATGAGAGTCTGGAGATCTTAGAGGTTATGCGCACGGGAATGCTCTACTTCGTCACGCAGGCCTCAATGTGACCGAAGCAAGCTCGGGTAAATGGAAGGGACAACTGAAGCTCAGTAAACGAGGCCGTCCACGCCTGCGTCACTTTCTCTATTTAATCACGATGTGCATGGTCATGAGTAACCAAGAATTTAAAGCCTTACATCACCATAATGTTCAAGTAAAAAAACTCAAAAAGATGAAATCTATCATGAAACTATGTGGAAAGCTAGCTCGACTCCTAGTAGGAATGGCGCGTAGTGATCAAGCCTACAACCCCGATAAAATCTTTGCATTAGCAGCTTAAAATAAACCTTATCTCACGCAAGTTGGCGTATTCGCAGGAGACAAAGAAAGCACGGAGTATCGGGATACATTACGCAAAAAGGCTCTGACCTGTTCCGTTAGAAAGACCGACATCCACCCCTTAGATAGATGTGACGAAGGAATGTAAGGGCAATTTGACCCGCCCCGACATGGGAGTGAAAATCGCTAAGGGCATCGTTGAGAATACGTGCAGCATTTGGAATGAATTGGGTGATTCAACTCCACCTCTGTTCCCGCACGCCTATTTAACGAAACGCCATAATATATCTCACTATCTTTTCTTTCATCATCGATATTTAATGGATGAAATCCTGCGAATAAACGAGCTTGCGTGAGGAAATCAAATCATACCGAGGGAGTTTAATTACTTGGCTTTAGCTCAGTTCATTCTCATATGAATCGATTTCAATTATTTCTCTCAAATCGCGGTAAGCTAAGTAGACAGGAAGCCTGCCTATATCGATCCAAAGTGAGTAAATCTCAGTTCCAATAATTTTAATGTCTGTTAATTCCCCAGCAATCTTACTTCCGTTTTCATAAATGAATCTGTAATGTTTTCCAACTTCAAGGTTCATTAACTCATACCACCTTTTAGAGTGTCTTTTCCTACTAGAATGAAATATAAATCATAACATGAATATTCAACAGTTGACCCCACAATCCTGCCCGAGTTTAACGGCATCACAAGGGCAATGAAGGGAGTACTTCATTTACGTAAAATAGCTTACTGCAATTTGTCGTGACAGTTCGAAATATCAGTTATAATAGAAAAAGGCATGGTATCCTTGATTTAAGAGCATGAATGTCAAAAAAATGGGGTTTAAGTGTTGAAAAATCACATACGGGTAAATGGAAAATTGCTTCAAACTAACAAGAAGTTTTCCGCTTTAAAGTTGAGACAAAAAGAGTGGATCGCTTCCTTACTCAGAAGTAAAACGATCTCTCTGATGCTCGAGCATCAACGACAATTAAAACGTCCTGAACTCGAACAGATATTAAAGGAGACTTTAATTGCTATAGAGCAAAAGGGAATTTGGATACCTGACTGCGAAGTCCGTAGTTATTATGAGAGCAAGGTTCAGCGATATTACAAATCAGTTTACAAACAACAGGCGTTATCTGAAGGTAGTTTTTCATCCAAATGAATGAAAAACTACCTTTAAAACCCGATTGTCGGACGGTTAAGGCAGCTTTCATTGTTCAAATATTATTAAATTTGTTAATACAGCATGGCTGCTGATGTGACCGGCAGCCTAACTTTATTGGTTGTACTATAGTTATCCGATAGTTCAATAATCGTTAGTCGATTCTCATCCTTGTTGAACCACTTTGTGAAGCATCAGCGGTTTTTCTTTTAACAAACTGCCTACAAGTTTTTCTCCGTAGATAGTAATTGTTTCTTCCCATGGATGACCTAGAATTCCCCATGAAAAATCCCTAGCGAGAAAGAAATGATAATCGCCATCTGGATGAATGGAAATTATCCAATCTCCATTATCCACTCTCCATGGCACATGTCTTGGAAACTCCAGCCGTGCATCCACTAAATAACATTCATGTTGCCAATCTAAAGCGTAAATAAGCTCGCCTGGCTGGGTACATTGCTGAAACGCCATTACAGACTTTTCCTCTAAGTCTCTAAAGAGTTCTTCAATATAACAATTGGATATGTCATATTTGATGAACGGGCTGGGAGTGCAATACGATGGAAATATTTTGGTGCTAGGATTAAAATTAAACTCTTTATTAAATCTTGACCAGATTTTTTTCTGCTCGTTATCTTCTAATAAAGTCCATCCATCCATTTTTACATCCCCCCACCCATGATAATATTATTCCTTACAACTGCAGCAACGCTGCCCATTTCATCAATAAACAAAAGAGGATCTGTCGCAAAGCTGTCAAATCGGACTGAGGGGCGAATGCCCCGAAACGTGAATATGGTGTTATCGGAAGTTCATGTCCTCTTGAAATACTTACATTATCTTTAATTCTAGCTTTGTATATTTTTCCTCAATCTCATTATCTTCACTAATCCATTCTGAATGAACCCAAAGATTTATTTGTATCATTCTTGAAAGTTCATCAATGGCTTGTTCAGGATTGCGTAATTCTAATAATTTGGTTATCTCTTCATGATTTAGTTCAAGTACGCTCTCTAAATAATCAAGATCAATTACTTCCGATTCTAAGCCATATTCTTCTATTGCCCACTCTTCACAAAAGTATTTTTTAGTTTTTATTTCTCCTTCTTGAAATAGAGTAAATTCAAATATATCTTCATCAAAAAATCCAATTGTCATTACAGGCTCTGATACGAAGTTAGAAAGGAGTTCTCCAATTTGCTCGACTGTTCCCCATGAAAGGTGATCATTTAGGACATTGGACCAATTCATTTCTTGGTTAAGATAAAAAGATACTGAAGAAGCTGTTTTATTAATCTGTTTCTCATTAGAAGATCCGTAAACATATTGGTCAATAATGCTCATAGCAGAATAATCAGGAGTAGCAAGGATTGATCCAGCTTTGTTGCTCAACCTTTGCAGTGCATCCAATATTACTTCATGATTAATAGTTTTGATATGAAGATTGGCGAACTTTGTGCCCATTTTATCTCCTCCATGGTCTAAATGAATTTCCGATTACAATTAATCTGCGAATTTCGTAAATTCTTCATAATTGAAGTATTCGCGAAGTGATTGAACTATCCTGCCCGATAGTTTAGCAAGTTACAGGTCAGTCTAATTCTTGTCGGCAATCGGACAATGTTCTTGTCACGAATCGGGAATCGGATCAAGTTCTTGTCATTGACAAATGACAAGAACTTGATCCGATAACTAAAAAAGCCCGCGGTTTACGCGGACTTCATTCGGACAATGTTCTTGTCAACCGACAGTTTTGTCGGATGACGACACATCCTAATATATCTCGTTATCTTTCATTCATCATCGATATCTAAGTGATGAAATCCTGCGAATAGACGAGCTTGCGTGAGGAAATCAAATCATGCCGAGGGAGCTTAACGGTCTAGTTAAACGTATTAACTGATTCTGTTGGTCTAAACTTCTTAAAGCATCATCTACTACTTCATTAGAAAAGTTTTTCACTATTATTTCATTCTCAATCAAAAAAACATTACCCATCATGTTTCGCTCGATGTAATCAAACAATCCATCTTTCGTGCATATTGAACACCATCTCTTTTCGCCATTGCTAAAAGCAATTGTAACCTCAACATGTTCTAATGATTTTTCACTTCTATCTTTTATTTCATCATCATATTGCCATGAAACCATAATGATTACATCACTTCCAGCAGGTAAGAAATGATGGCTTCTTCTGAACCACCTTGCTCGGCAATTATCACCTACAATTTTTATCTGTTGTTTTTCCTCATCTTCGACCAATACTTCATATTCTTTGCCTCGTGTCAGAGCATTTATATACGTACCTACAAAATTACGAGGCTGCCGATTAATGCGGCACCCGTATTGAGTTTATGATAATCTTTTGTGTGCCAATGACTTTGCGAAGTTTGCCTAAATAAGAATCCTGCCAACCACTCATTTTTCTCACCCTTAGGATTATTCTGGATGTGAATATAATAATATTTTAATCCTATCAATAAAACAACTAATTTTAGATGGATTCGTTCTAATATTGATATTAAAGAAAATACATACCATGATTGTTGTATTTGTATCAACTATCCTCCATTTTTCGTATTTACGTTAGTAAAAACTTATTCAATGCCGTATTTATCATAAAACTCTTGGACTAATTCATCTCTTTTTTCTTTGCCAACTAATATCCAAGTTTCTTGTTGGTATCTTGTTGAAATGAGAGTTTTTGCTGCTTCTATCCTTATTTTCTTTCCAAGAGGAGTAAATCCCCCAATTATTATCAGCACAAGTGTGACTCCTACAAAAATTCGTTTTACTGAGAGAATAATTTTCACGCCTCCTTTTTATTATTAGACGAACTTGATGATATGTTGTGGCGAAATACGTTAGCTGAGAAGGCTGCCGATCAATTGATTTTGGCAGCCTTTTCCTGATGTTTATTGAGCTATAGGTCTGCGAGGGAGCTTAATAATAACTTATCATCAGTTGGTAAACCTCCCCAGTCGATTTCTTTGATAATGAGTAAATGGTCCTTGTGTCATTTATGTTGCGGTTTCTTTTATAAGATTCGCTTCTGCTCCCAGAAGTAGAGTATAGTAGGAGTAGTTTGGAAATATATTCCGAGGAGGCTACAGCCATGTCACAGGAGATTTGGATTAACCTGCCGGTCAAAGATGTTGAGAGGTCAACTGCTTTTTTCAACGAGATTGGATTCCATGCGGTGAGCGTTGGTAACGAGAGAGCTAAGCTTGCCATAGGCCAAACAACGATTCTGCTGTTCCCGGATGCGGCCTTTGAGAAATTTACAGGTTCAAAAATCGCAGATACTTCCCATAGCGCAGAAGTAATATTTTCCATTGGCGCTGAAAGCAGAGAAGTAGTAGATGCCTTTATTCAAAAAGTAGAGTTTGCCGGAGGAAGCATCTTTGGCAAGCCGAGTGAAATTGACGGCTGGATGTACGGCGCAGGATTTGCCGACCTGGACGGTCACCGTTGGAATCTGCTGTACATGGATGAGAGCAAAATGCCGAAACGCTAATATGAAAACGCCGGTCACCTGCTTAAGGTCACCGGCGTTCTTTCACACCCCGTATAACCTCATATCTGTCATTCAACTCAAAACGTTGCTTAGAAGGAAAAATTCGTGGGTGAAACTATTACAAATCACCTGGGTTAGCCCGTGTTAATTTATTGGTCTTACATAAACTAGATTAACACATATTGGAACTAACCTGCCTTTTAGTTGAGAAAAGGCAGCCGTACCATTAAGGTCAGCTGCCAAGTTATTGAACTCTCGTTACCCGAGGGAGTTCAATTATTAGCTTACCCAAGTCATTTTGACTTCTTTGGTTTTCCAACTGTTATCTTTATAATGCACAGTAACTTCCACTCCTACTGCCCCTAAACCTGAGCGGTATTTGGAACCCTCAAAAAAGACATTATTATTAAATTTAAAGTCAACTTTCACTATCCTGAGTAGTATTCCATCCAAAGACATGGTCTCTTGATTGAATAATCCCATTTCTTTTAATTGTTCAAAAGTGGCATTCATTACTTCAACCTTGTATTTTTGCTTGAAGTAGTTGATAATACCCTCTTTAGCATTCTCATCGAGTTCATTGAAATTACTCATATCAATAGCTATAAACTTCATTTCGTGGTTTAGTGCTTCATCCTGCTCCACAATGGAGTCCAAAGCAACACTATAAATTTCGCCTAAATGTTCCTTGGGCTCTATACTTGTACTGCAAGCAGAGAGCAATAAAAAGATACCAAAAAAGATTGTAAATTGTTTATACTTCAATTTTTATCCCCCCTCTTATACCTTACATAGACGCTATTGATATTACTTATGTTTCAACAAGTGTTTATTAAACTATCCTGCCCTTTAACGGAGTGAAGGGCTGCCACGTATTCAACAATCGCTCCTCGTTGAACGAGCAGTCCATTAATTTGGTAACAGCATAACATTTGTCCAAAACTTTCGGTTAAGGTTCTCATATCTTGTTATATTCATCCTAATCATCTCTACCAAATGATGAGAAACAAGGAGGGTAACTCGAATGAAGCTTTACAAAAAAGCTTTCACAAAAAATCAGGATGACGCCGTTCGGACACCCATTACCGTGAAGGAACTGAGCATCATATCCCGCCGGATACTGCCTCTTTATGAACGCATAGCAAACGACCGTTTGTATGCGAGGCGACTGATAAGCGTCATGAGGACATTGGATTTAGATCGAACAACAAGAGTGATCCAAAAGGTGCTGCCAGGCGCAGGGGTCTCTATTGGAGGCGGCTTCAGCGTAAGCCACAGTCTCATGATCACAAAAAAGACGAAGGTTTATTTTGATAACGGTATCTATAGGTCGGGGCGTATACAAACCGAGGATATCTGTAGAGTAAGCCTCATCATGCTGCAGCTGCTGAGAAAACTTGCCAATGTTCGCATATTTGCAGCACGGTTCATCAGGCTCGTGAGAACGAGAAAACAGGCTGATTTGCTGCGGTTGGTCAATAACGCCGTCAATTCAAAGCTTATTGTTTCCGCCACTATCAGCATATACGGTCCTTTATTTGTTGTCCGATTGTCTAACGGAAAGCGCTATAATCTTGTCTTTGAATGCTAGTAAGAAACACAAGAATCCTAACCATTGGCTGAACAGGCTGCCGTTCGTACAGGCAGCACTTCCAGTTGAAGAAACAATTACAAAAATAACAGTTAATACGGTAGCATGACATTTGAATTTCTCGCCCATTACATGGTAATTAATACCATTTTATATCACTAGTATCCGATTGTATACAAACAATATCTTATTTAAGATTGCTGCCCAATAACTTAATAAGGCTGCCATCGCGGCAGCCTTACTTTGTAGTATTTAAAAGAAGTTCTGGGTTAGCGTAAAAGTTGCCATGATTGTAAAACAGTATATTCTCAATCATTCGTTACTTCTCTAATTCGTTCACTCATTTTTTGAAGAGTGTAACGGATGCCACAATAACGGCTAAGGTGGCACGCTTCTTGTCTGGCGTGAGTTTCTGCCCCATGCCTAGAATGGCCACAGCTACAATGGCAACAGCCACGATTTTCAATCCATGAATCCAACCCGCTTGGCTTAGGTCCAATCCCCACTTGACAGCCCTAGCTTGAACGACACGAGCAGCAATTCGATGAGTACTTTTGTTTGATGAATGCCTATATCACCCAATTACAAAGTAACCTTCAAACCATCATAAGCAACTTGTATGCCATTGGGCTCAAAAATATCAACCAGATCTTCATGCAGCAAACCTGCATTGTGGGAGAAATGCGTAACGAAAACCTGAGCTCCCTCTTTCAAAACTCCGTTCGTGTCCATCCATGCTTTGGCTTCTAGAACAGCATCGACGTTCATGTGATTTTCACGATGATGACTTCGACCCGTTGTGCATTCAAGTATAGCTAGATCGAGCTTTTTATCTTGGAGCCATGCCCAAGTCTTCTCCGGAAACCAACCGCTGTCATTGCCATAGAGGATGGACTTCCCATCTTTTTCAATGTAATAAAGCAAGCATGTCTCTAATTTATCATGATCGGCTAATAGGGGAACGATGGTTGCAGTTTGCGTCTGAACGGGTACGAACGGCAGCACTCTGTGGAATTCATAGTTATGTGAGAGTCCGTTGAGCGCTTGGAAGCAGAGTCGGGAAGGGATATCGTGACCATATACATGCATCGTACTTTCACCATATTGTGCGAAACCTCTAGCTCGAATCGCCATATCCTCTGCATACAGATGATCGGAATGCGAATGTGTGATCAACAAATCCTGGATCTGATTCATATCCAAGCCATATTGATGCGAGTGGTACAACGTATCCGGCGGAAAATCGACCTTCAACACATTGTCGATGATCACCGAGGTGCGTGAGCGAATATTTCTCCCTTTGCGTTCGCGAGCTTGCTGACACGTGTCACATTGGCAAAAGAGTGAAGGAATTCCTTCATAGGCAGCAGTTCCGAGAAAATGTATGAGCATCCGATGTTACCTCCAATTAATCGTACTGATCATGTTGGATTGTGATGTTTCTTGAGTTGTTTGTTGTAATTTTATGTTGATTTCGTAGGGGTGTCAATAAATTCCTTGTACACGTGGATTTTTGCCCACCGCTGTTTTCATGAGAAAAACTTCTATCGAAGTCGTTCGAGGATGAGCGACCGCGTTTTAAAGGTTGTTTTTATCGCCAATTAGAAAGATATTTTTTCGGGAACCGAAAACTTATACTATCTAATGTGGTCAAAGAAACACCGCTTTCCCATGTGAATAGAAAAGTGGTGTTTCTTTGACAAACGATCTATGTTTGTTACATCAACAGATTGAGCTGTTTTCCTGCCTTATGCAACGCATCCAGCGCAAAATCCAGATCTTCCCGTGTATGCTGAGCCGTGACAATGAATCGCACGCGTCCTTTGTCCATCGCCACTGTCGGATAGACGATCCCTTGAGCGTAGACGCCTTCCTGCAAAAGCAAATCAGAAAACTGCATCGTCTTCGCCGGATTCCCCACGATAACAGGAATGATTGGCGTCTCGCTGGCGCCTGTGTCGAAGCCAAGAGCTTGCACCTTCGAGCGGAAATACGCAGCGTTCTCCCAAAGCTTTGCGATGAGATCTCCGCTTTGCTGAAGCACTTGGATTGCCGCAAGGCAAGTAGCCGCAACTGCCGGTGTTTGGGACGTGCTGAACAAGAAAGGACGTGCTTTATGGATCAGGTAATCTTTGACAACTTGCTCGCAAGCCACGTAACCCCCAACAGCGCCGACTGCCTTCGAAAGCGTGCCGATCTGGATGTGTACACGTCCGTGCAGGCCAAAATGATCCGTCGATCCCTTCCCGTTCTTGCCGAGTACACCGCTCGCATGGGCATCGTCTACATAGACAAAAGCATCATATTTCTCAACAAGCTCAACAATAGCTGGCAGCGGCGCGATGTCTCCATCCATGCTAAAAACACCGTCCGTGACTACGATACGCTTCTGAAACCCAGCACTTTCTTTTAGTAGCGCCTCCAAGTGATCCATGTCTTTATGGGCAAAAACTTTCCGTTGCGATTTCGTTAATCGAATACCATCAATGATACTCGCATGATTTAACTCGTCACTGATCACGACATCCTCTGGTCCAAGTAGTGGACCTAAGACGCCTTGGTTTGCGGTGAAACCAGATTGAAAAACAAGTGCCGCTTCCGTTCCCTTGAATTTGGCCAGCTCAAGTTCTAGTTGATCATGAATATCAAGCGTCCCGGTGATCGTACGTACGGATCCGCTGCCAACGCCATATTTTTCAATCGCACGAATAGCCGCTTCCTTCATGCCAGGATGATCGGTGAGTCCCAAGTAATTATTCGAAGACATTTGTAAAACAGAACGCCCCTTCAATGACATCCAAGCACCTGAGCCGCTTTCCCATACGGTGAGAGGACGGTAGCGCCCCTCCTTTTGCAATTGCTCCAGTTCTTTCTCTAATGTGTTCCAACTAGCCATGAATCGCACACTCCTTAATTGAAGGTAATTGAACTTCCGTGTCATGTAAAAAAACGATTTTACCGCATTGCCCCGATATCATCAATTCAAACGCCTTCTCATAGTCATTCAGTGAAAATGTGTGAGTGATCAGCGGTTTCAAATCGATTCGTTTCTGATCTAGTAAGCCTTTCAACTGATACCAAGTCTGGTACATGCGCCGACCGGTAATTCCTTCAATACGTAAGCCTTTAAAAATGATATGGCGCGACAAATCAAGGGGAACTTCTTGTGTAGGAATACCGAGCAAAGCTACTCTAGCGGCAGAAGCCGCTGCCTCAAAGCCCCCGCGAATCGCATCGGGATAACCTGACATTTCTAAAACGACTTCAGCGCCTTCACCGTCGGTATATGCACGAATAGCATCCACCATGGATACCTCTCTACTATTGATGATATAGTCTGCGCCCATCTGCTTAGCTAACGATAGTCGATAAGGATTGATATCAACAGCAATCACGACGCCTGCGCCGCTCGCTTTGGCAACGGCAACAGCCATTAATCCGATTGGCCCGGTACCGATAACAACGACCGACTTCCCAACGATGTCGCCTGACAATACGGTCTGCACCGCATTACCCAGCGGATCCTGCAAACAAGCGAGCTCGAATGGCATATCCGGTCTATTGTGAATAACATTCGCTGCCTTAACGACCGCATATTCACTGAAGCAGCCTGGCGCTGTAATCCCGAAGCTAACCGTATTCGGGCAGACGTGCGCGTTGCCGGTTCGACACGCCTTACATACACCGCATACGATATGGCCTTCTGCTGAAACATGATCTCCGACCTTCACATTAGTCACTTGGCTGCCTATCTCTTCGACCACACCAGCGAATTCATGCCCGAAAACATTCGGTGTTACGACCGCGCTTTCCGCCCAATCATCCCATTTATAAATATGAACATCCGTCCCGCAAATGGATGTAGCTTTAATTTTAACCAACACTTCGTCAGGTCCACAGTGTGGTATCGGTACTTCTCGTAAAACCGCACCTGGTCCACGAACCTCTTTGACAAGTCCGATCATCGTCTCTCTCATGTTGAATGCCCCCTTTTTTCAAAAGAAGAAAGTTTACTATATTAACTTTTTGTGCGTTATCTTGTATATACAATATATTATACATACGGATGAGATATTGTACATACGTATTTGAAAATAATTCACAGCTATGCTAAATTGGGTTTATACTTGAGGTACTTCAAGTACTTGTAGGAAGAGGAGAAATCAATGGATCAGGAGCAAATTCATAAGAAGATCGGGAAAAACCTTCAAAATATACGCAAAGCAAGGTCACTCAGCCTAGATCAGGTCGCAGAATTAACAGGCGTCAGCAAAGCAATGCTCGGGCAGATAGAGCGTGGTGATTCGAATCCAACCATTTCTATTTTATGGAAAATCGTAAATGGACTTCACATCTCGTTTACTTCGCTCATTGAGGACAATGTCCCGAAGGTGACCCACATCCACCTCGATGAGATTGAACCATTCTTAGAAGAAGATGGGAATTATCGGGCATTTCCGATCGTCCCCTTTGAGCAAAAAAAGCAATTTGAGATCTACACCGTCGAAATTGAAGTCGGCTGTACCCACGCCTCGGAAGCTCATTATGAAGGTGTCGAAGAGTATATTTTGATGATCAGCGGTGCACTTCGACTTCGTATTCAGGATGAAACCTACGAGTTGAAGGCCGGAGATGCCATTCACTTTTCCGCCGATCAGCCCCATGTTTATGAGAACATCGCAGATGAGAAAACGATGTATAACACCATCATTTGTTATCCTTTGTAAGAGATTTCCGGGGAAATAAAAAGAGCTTCTACAGGCAGACTATTCTGCCTTGTGGAAGCTCTTTGACGTAATTGCATATTGACTATTCCAGGGTAACTTCTTTCGATGCTTCCAATGCTTTAATGTCATTCATTGTTATAGTTAACTCAAGATTGTTTTCTCTTAGTAAACATCCAATGGAATATATATACAACAGATAATAGTCTAAGGTACGCCTCCTTGAACTACATTCTTTCATTTATCATACATTCTGAGCAATCATTTTTCAATTCAAATGGACTCCTAATCCCCCTGAAAATCTAACTTATTATGTGAATCATTTAAACGCTTATATGTAAACAAAGAAACACCGCTTTTCCTAGTGAAAAGAAATGCGGTGTCGCTTCATCAAACAGTCTATTGCGCAAATAAATTTAGAATATCCGTTGCTTCCAGCCTAGCAGCTTAGCAAGCGCTTCAACGTAATAGTAATCGCCATAAATGAGCGACACATTCACGTTCTGCCCAGTCGGTTTATTTCCCGTACCCTCTAGCAGAATGGCTTGGTGCTCTGGTTTATCCCATGTTGCATATTTCTGTGTGAGGGACAAAAGCATTCGTTCTGCCGCATTGCGGTACATCGCACCTTCTGTAGGAGGCAGGAATTCCGCTAGTTCAATTAACCCAGAAGCTGCGCAAGAAGCAGCGGATGTGTCCCTTGGCTCGTTCTCCAGCGACGCGTCCGCACGAAAATCCCAGTGTGCCACATGATCCTCTGGCAAGCAGGCGAGGAAGTAATTCGCCACGCGCTGTGCTGCTTGTAAGTACTGTATGTCTCCCGTGAAACGGTATACATTGGCTAATCCATGCAGTGCCCAAGCTGCGCCTCGGCTCCAAGCCGATTGCGGGCCGGCACCTTGACCGCCTAGTGATTCAATGAACTCGCCTGTCCACGGATCAAAGCTCAAGATATGGTTCACGGAGCCGTCCGCACGGATGAACTTCTGGACAACCGTATTCGCATGCGCTGTGCCAATGTGCTCAAAGCGCGGATCGCCAGTCTGTTCTGCTGCCCAGAATAATATGGACAGATTCATCGTGGAATCGACGATGGACCAACCTAGCTTATCTTGGTTCCACGCACGAAGGAAGTTACCTGCGATATTGAATCGCCCTGCCAGGAAATTGGCTGCCTGAAGTCCACGGCGCAATCCATCCTTATCACCTGTCAGCTTATGTTTAATCACGGCCGTCGGCAAATACTGGAAACCGACGTCATGATGGAAATTATTATCCCGGATGCTTGCCTGCTCAAACTTACCGTCCCACTCCCAAGCGGCTTCCTTGTAGTGCTCTTTGCCTGTCATTTCATGCATAATCCATAGAATCCCAGGCCAGAAGCCTGACGTCCACCAATCGATCCGCATATCATCATAAACGCCGTCTTCTTTGGCAACATGAGGGGATTTCTCCCCGATTTGTTCAATCATCCGATCAACCTTCACTTGCAGCTCTTTCCATACGTCAGGCAAAATATCCCCGAGCTTCTGTGCGTTATTCCACTTTGCTGCATCCATAAGTTCACTCATCCTATACGTCTCCTCTAAGTGGTTTTCACTTCACAACTTCTATAATGGCTGTTACTGTAGACATGCCTTCGCATGCAGCGCTGATGACGGATGTGTATGTCCGCTGGGCAGCATGAGCATCTTTGGATATGTAAGCTAATGAAGATGCTGGGCCACCTGCGCTCACGAAATCCGTTACCGTGATGCCAGCGGGTAAGCCGCCACATGGATCAACGTAAATCCCTGCACGTCCCCCAGCTAGTTGAACTTGTCTAGAACCACGGATCGTGCCGAGATTATCGAGCAGCTTCCCATCACCCGCTAATCCAAATCGAACAAAATTAGCTGCATCTGGACAATGGACACCTTGCGCATCATAAGCACGCACTTCGACGTAAACGCGTCCATCCGCTAAAGTCTCCGTCGTTAGTCGAATCTCCGTCGGCTCTTCCCATGACTCAGATTGATACGTGAATCGTAGCTCATCGCTCACGACCTCGCCATTACAGAGCGCTTCCGCGCGCAAATGATACTCACCTGCTGTAAGCTCCGTTTCCCAACGCAGACCGGCGCAAGGGAAATCCTGCGAATCGCGCTGCTTCACGCCCAAGCTCTCTCCGTTTAAAAACAGCTCGACCTGGTCGGCATTGGCGTACACTTTAATCATCTTACGTTCACCCTCCATGCCCCAACGAATCGGCATCGTATGACCATAGATGCGAATCATTGGCTTGTCTGACCAATAGGATTGGAACACATAAAAGGCTTCCTTCGGCGTCAGATCACGTTCGACGATCCCCTTCATGTTCAAGTACGGAATCGGTGAATCCGGCCGCACTGGCGTTGCGAAATCCTTAAACGACCATTGTGCCGCACCCGTCAGCCAGTCCATCTTATCCTGCGATTTTAAGTACCAATCGATCATGTCACAGAAATACGTTTCCGACCAATCGCCATCACGCGACACGCGCGGCTCGCCACCCGTCAATAAATAATCCCCGTCACGTTCATCCGTGACTCCGTCATCAGTATTCTTCATAAACGCAAAGCCCGTGAACGGTTTCTCCACATGACGAGTTGGTAAATTATCCGCCCCCCACTCCATATGGAAGAACGAATCCACATTTTCAAACGCTGTCTTGCAGCTCGATTCATAGTCCGTATAGACACCACGATACCAACCTGCCCAAATGGAAGGCGAATATACGTCGATAATATCTTTGCAAAATTCACATCGACGAATGGCTGTTAATCGGCTCGGATCAAGCTGATGCGATAGTTCATGTAATTCCTTCATGAAGGTGCGAATTTCCTGCTGATCAAAATGGTCAAAATCACACTCCCAATCATTCTCATTGCCTAATCCCCATAAAATGACGGACGGATGATTATAATGCTGTTCGATCATCGCTGTTAACATATCAATGCATTGTTGACGGTATTCCGGACCACCAAGACCGCCGCGGCACCAAGGAATTTCCTCCCAGACGAGAATGCCCAGCTCATCGCAGAGATCTAACACGATTCTGGACTGCTGATAATGCCCTAGACGGATAAAATTAGCTCCCATCTCTTTGATAAGCTGCATCTCTTCGCGGATCATTTCTTCCGTCATCGCTGCCCCGACTGCCGCGTGGTCCTCATGCCGATGCGTACCGCGCAGTAAGAGGCGCTCGCCGTTCAGCTTGAACGGCCCTTGTTTGAGAAACTCAAACGTACGGAAGCCGAACCGTTCTTGGCTTGTCGTTTCGCCGTCTGCACAGAGTAACGATACGGAACAGTCGAATAAATAGGGATCTGCGACCGACCACAGGTGTGGATTCGCCACCTCGAAAGCCCCGATCTCTTTCTCATCCTGCCAAGCTGGTAACGAAATCTCCGTTTGCCCGACAATCGTTCCATCTTGCTGCTTCAGCACAATCGTGAGTTGGATAGTCTCTGCAAGCTGATCAGGATTGTACAACTTGGCACGTACTATTACTTTCCCGCATCCTGCTGTCTGTCCAGAAACATCGTCCACTTGTGTTACCACATGCATCTGAGCCAAGGAAATCTGCGGTACATAGACAAGGTTCAAATAGCGATACATACCGCCATACAGATTGAAATCACTCGCATCCGAAGGAATCGTCTCGAGCTCCCGGCTGTTATCGCAGGCAATCGCCACAGGGACACGCCCCGCATATCGCTCGATCTCTTTTGCCCGCTCCATCGCTTCCGTAATATCTACCGTGAACTCATCGTATCCGCCGAGGTGGGAATCCACCTTATCGGTATAGACATACACGTCCGTTCGCTGCCCTGCACCTTCAAAATGCAGCAGTGTTCTACCCTTCGGATAAGGGTTATTTACCTCCATCTTGTTCCGATACCAGCCTTGTCCTTGATAATATTTGCAATCTGGATCCATAACATCGTACCCGTTGTACGTGTGTGGAAGCGTAACCGATTCCCATGGCACATTATAATGATTTTGAAGCTTATCTGAACGCCACACTTCCCAAACCCCGCCTAAAGATCCGCGATAGTGCTCCCATTGCTCATTTAACCGTTGTTTCAACATGTGTCGTGTCTCCTCCTAGTTGCGCTATTACATGACTCCATCGTATCAAAAAATAGGACGAAAAAGTTTAGCCCTCTTATGATAAAATGTTGTTATATTACGATGAGGAGATCACCTATGAAGCTGATGAATTACTTGAACATAAACGTGCATCCGGTGCAATTATCGTTTTTCAAAGATAGAACACATACCTTCGAAGAAGTGTTTCATGCACATCAAGGCATGGAGCTGCTCGTCGTCCATGAAGGCACAGGGTATGTCGTAATAGAACAACAAATTGTCGAGCTGAAGCCAGGCTCCATTTTCTGCTTCCGACCCTTTCAACTGCATCGCATCCGCATTCATAACCTGCCCGAAGACAGCTATGTCCGTTCCTTATTCGTTCTCGAGCCAGCCGTACTCGAAGCTGCCCTAATAGCCTTCCCCTCGCTTCGCGAGTTCCTAAGAAAGCTATGGAAGGATCCGCTAATGCCGCAGACGTTCCAAAGCGAAAGTCTTCCGGAGCTTGAAGTCTTTTTTCAAAGCTACGTGCCTAGACTTGATGCAGCAAAGGAACGAGGTCCGGAACGATTGCTGGAGGAGCAGTTGCTTTTCCTCACGGCTTTCTTGCACCAGCTCCGATCAGATTCGGAGAAAGCCGCTTTGTCCCAATCAGATGCCGTTCCCATGCTTTCACCCAAAAGCTCATCAACAGCCGAACGAATGCTAGCTTGGATCGAAGCGCATTACATGGAGCCGTTCAAGCTGGACGAGCTTGCTGCTGCTGTACACCTTACGCCCAATCATGTATCTGCCACCTTTCATCAATCCATTGGGAGTACAATAACAGAGTACTTAACCGCACGCCGGATCCGACAAGCTTGCTGGCTTCTGCGTACGACAGAAATGTCCGTGCAAGAAATTGGAGAAGCCGTTGGATTAGGTAACTTTTCGTACTTCTGTCAACTATTTAAGAAGCATGTGGGATTCACACCCTATAAATTCAAAGGGATGAGTGCCTATACCATTTTCATAGAATGACCTTCGCGCACGCTCAGAATCTTTCCATATATCCATACTTTACCATGCTGTCAGTCGTCGGGCATGTGATAATGACATCAAGAGATTATAAGCCTAAGTTGGAGGTCATATCGTGCACAATTGTGTTATTCGAAAATTGCAACAACCTGACGATTTTACGACAGTTGCACCGTTTCTCAATTTGATCTGGTCAGAACCAACAACAGCTGCACAGCTGAATGAAGACGAGGACAAAATCCCTCCTGGGAAGCTGCATTACAATGGAAAAGGAAAGTTGATGGGATGGGATCGTCCCAAATGGGTAGCAGAAAACGAGCACGGACAAATTGTCGCCTACGCAATCGCATGGCGAGCACCATGGACGGAGCCTGGCGCACTAATCTATACCCTCGTTGTTGACCCGAAAATCCGCGGTAACGGTGTGGGGAATACCCTGTATGGTGTGCTTCATCAATGGGCGCTCGAGGTCAAAGCATCGCGACTAATTGGCTTTATGAAGGAGACCGACGAGCGGTCGTTAGCTTTTGCTGAATGTCGTAACCACGTGAAAGAACGCCACACGTTCGAATCCGTTCTGGACTTGGCATCGTTTGATGGCGGTACGCTAGGTAACGCTATAAAGGAAGCCGAACAAACAGGCATTCAGTTTATTACGCTGGCGGATGAGCCAGGAGAAGCAAGTGAGAAAAAGCTGCATGAGCTATATAAGATTACGCATCAGGATATTCCAGGCAACACGGAGGACTTTCCTTGGTTCGAAGAATGGAGGAAGTGGAGCATCGAGCAAAATGGGGTACGCCCTGAATGGATCCATATCGCGAAGGATGGCGACCGCTTCATTGGCGTTGTTACGCTTCAGCAAAACGAGCAAACCAAGGCGATGTATCACGAATACACGGGTGTTCTTCCGGCATATCGAGGTCGCCGGATTGCACTCGCCTTAAAGATGCTCGGCATACAAACCGCCCGTTCCTGTGGTGCACCTTATTTGAAAACACACAATGATTCCATGAATGGACCTATGCTGCGCATTAACCGTGATCTGATTGGCTTCCGTGCGGAGCCGGGCAGTTATAAGATGGTGTGCGAGCTTCGATGAGCGAAGAAATGGAAAAGGAACTAAGAGGCGTTTTACGCTTAGCTCCTTTTTTTGTTGCATAATCCATACTGGTCAAAGATGCTAAAGTACACTTATTTTCCATCCATTCTTTAGGTCTACTTCCCATTCCCTTCCCTCCTGAAAAATAATAGTAATCATTTTGGTAGTTTGGAATCTCCAATTCGGTACGTCGCTCATGAGTATTCTCGTATGTTATACTGGGTACAAGTATTGAATGAGGAGGTTATGTCCATGAATGATAAAAACCACTCAAAACAACCCAATATGATAAAAGAACATCATGAAATATATGATCACAACGAATGTTACTAAATCATTGACGGGGTTCGATACGAATGTAAACCATCTCCGGCAATCGATCACCAAGTATTGGTAACCGAACTTTATTATGCAATAAGGACAACCTGCCATCAAAACGGCATCATTCTCGTCGCACCGATGGACGTTCATTTGAGTGAACAAAACACCGTTCAGCCAGATCTCATCTTCATCTCGAACGAAAACTCACATAATTATCGTCAACCGCAAAATAGTAGGCGTACCCGATCTTCTCGTTGAAATCCTATCGCCAAGCACGGGCAGCCATGATAAAATTCGTAAAAAATCGTTGTATGAGCGATTTGGAGTAAAGGAATATTGGATCGTGGACCCAGTGCTACACACAATCGATCAATTTAATCTTGAAGGACAGAAACTGCAACTGCACGCTACCTACGGAACAGGGGATAAACTATCATCAGAAATCATGTCTTGCCTCGATATTGATCTTAGTTCGTTGTTTGCAGCAATTGCCAGATTCCAAGAATACTAGCCGCTATTTTCGCGGTAGCGTCCATAAAATGGTATGTGAGCTCCGATGAGGACCCCCCAGTTACAAATTAGCGTTACGCAATAACTCTATTAGACACAAATAGTTCCCCACTAGCAAATTAGCGTTATGGGATAACGCTATTAACTCGATAAGTTACTAATTCATCGGAATTTAACAAAATAGTGTTACGCCATCGCTTTATTTCCTGCATGAATAGTAAAAAGCCTAAATTAAGGTGATTCACTCAGCTTATTTTAGGCCGCCACAGTGTACACCAGGAATCGCGATCTGATTGGCTTCCGTTCGGAGCCGGGCATTTAAAACATGGTATTCGAACTCCGATAAGCGTTACTCTCTCGAACTTTGGCAGACACGTCCTCCGCGGATTTCACACTATATTTTTAAACAAAATATGAAATTTCGTGACAAAATGCTTCTTTTCTTCTATAGTAGAATTTACATATAGTTGCGCGTGAAGAACACCGCTCCTCCCTGTTTGGGGAAGGCGCGGTGTTTTTCGTTTCAACTGAGGGGGGAATATTCTTGGACATATACGAGCTATGGATGGCAAAACAACGGAAAAATCTTACTGGTGAAGCTCTCCGACGATTCAACGAAGGACATGCTCACAACGAAAAGCTTTTTGTACATGATCTATGGTTGCCTGCCGTCGGCAACTTAGACTTTTTGCACGCGGAATACGAGGTCACCAATTTTCGGGACGGTGTCTTCTACTTAGACTTCGCTTATATTAGACCACCGTATTTAATTGATTTGGAAGTTGATGATTTCAGCACACATGGCAAACATGTGACTCGTCGCAGCTTTGAGTATGAGCGCGAAAGACAAAACCAATTGATGCTGGACGGCTGGCAAATTTATCGCTTCCCTCTTGATACCATCAAAGAGAAGCCGCGACGATGCCAGCAGCTCATCATGCAAGTATTAGGAAAACTTTACGGTGGTGGCGTGACTACTGATCTCAATCTGTCATTAAAACAAAGGGAAATTCTCCGTTTCGCCACACATATACAGCGACCTTTCATCCCTGAAGAGGTATGTGAGCTACTTGACATTAAGGGGCAGCATGCTCGGGGATTGCTTCACGAGTTAGTTCACTCCGAACTATTGCTTCCTGCATCAGGCTCCAATCGTATTCGTACCTACCGTCTAGGACCAAGGGCCATGCAACAGCGGTTTTAGACAACGCTACAGGTAACGCAATTTGGCACCAATGAACACCCTATTTTACAAATTAGCTTTATCCGATAACGCTATTCGGCACCAAGTGGCCCCCAAATCCAAATTAGCGTTACGCGATAAAGCTATTAACGCCAAAAGTTGGTTTTTCCTTAGGTTTTATCATAATAGCGGTACGCCATCACTTTATTTCGCATAAGAAGAACAAAAAGCCCGAACTAAGGTGATGGCATCACCTTAGTTCAAGCCTAGAGTCGCGGGAATTTCTCTCCAACTAGCTAATTCTCATTTCCCTATATACGACACTATACGCATCAACTTTCATTTCATTCACTCTCCAAACGATCTGGCAATTGTGATACATAGCTATCCGATAACTGCAGCAGCTTTAACGCATGATTAAATTCATCTTCTGTCGCAGATTGATGTTCACTAGCATTACCAGCAAGCGTATAATAGTTGCCATCCTCAAATCCTTTACCCGACATGAAGAGTTCTTCACTGTTTACAAAAGAGCCTGTAGGCAAATAATATCGTTGTGGCAAAAGGTTATAGGCTGTTTGGTTAAGTAAATCTTGACCAAAGTGTAGATAGTCGGTCAGCGGTACACCTAATAGGTTGGCAACCGTTGGTAAAATATCGACTTGACCGCCGAGCTGCATGTTAACTTGGGAGGTGGTCACACCTTCGGAAGCGATAATAAGAGGAATATTAATGAGTTCTTTTTCGCCGTATTCGTGACCCAAGATCTCCGTCATCAATGCTTTGTCGTCAGCTTTCAAAGAAAATAAAGGAAGGCCGCGGTGATCGCCATAGAGAACCACCACGCTATTCTCCCAAATCCCTCTCTTTTTCAAATCGTCGATAAATAATCCAAGTGCATAGTCCGCATAGTTTTCCGCGCGAATGTAATCCCCTACAAAGGTGCCTTCATATCGCTCAGGCAGCGTCATCTTATATTTTTCTTCAGGTATCGAAAAAGGGTTATGAGAGCTCATTGAAATAACGTGCGCGTAAAAAGGTGTAGAACTGCTTTGATACGTCGCTAATTCTTCCGCTGTTTTCCTATACAACACTTCATCGGACGAGCCGTAAAAGAAGGCATCCTCATCTTTGAAAAATTGTTTATCATAGTATTTATCATAACCAATGGCTTTATATAAATCGTCCCGATTCCAAAAGCCAACTTCATTCGTATGGAAATTCATCGTCGTGTAACCTTGTTTCTGGAGAAGCTTTGGAAGGCTCGGTAAATCCTTCTTCCCATAGACTTGTGTGGCCGCGCCATCAGGCGGTACATAGTAAGACGTGTTCACGATAAACTCGGCATCCGATGTATTTCCTTGACCAATTTGTTGATAAAATTTAGGGAAATAATAGTTGGATTGGGCCAACTGATTCAAGTTTGGTGTAATTTCTGTCCCATCAATGTTCAAGCCGATAAGAAAGTTCTGAAAGGATTCCATTTGAATGATAATCAAATTTTTGCCCTTCGCAGCGCCCTGTAAAGCTGGTTCTACAAGCGTAACTTTGTTCTTCAATGCATCAATCACTGGCTGTGTGATTTGATCTGTGCTGATTATTTCTTCTTTGTTTTGAGAAAGCAGGTTATACATTTCATAATTTAATATGCCCATTTTACTTGCTTTTACATTTTCATTAAACGAACTGCGGTTAGGAATAACACTAAGTGCACAAAGTATAAGGGATAAGCCAGCAACACTAGCAACTATTTTCATACTAATCGGCTTCCATTCTCGCGACTTAGGTTTGAAAAACGCAAAAAAGCTAACAATAACAATATCCAAATAAAACAGAAAATATTGGGGACTTATCACAGAGAAAATACTCTTTTTTACTGCTCCAACCTGTTTGGCTTGCGTTAATACATGATACGTAGCGATAACACCAAAATGCTTATAATAAATCACAAGTGAAAAAAACAAAATCGTAATAATCAGGTCAACAGCCAGATACCAGGCGATTTTATGTTTTTTCACAACATACTCGATGACGCAATACGTGATCAAGATCGCTGGTATTTCAGTTAATAGTATTCTCGCAGACGGACCTGTTTCAAATAGAATCATCCATGCTGCATAAATTTTAATGACAATGAATAATGGAAATAGAAATAATCGATGCCTGAGCCGTTCCAACATACAGAGAGCTCCTTTCGTTTGACACATTTTTTTACAAAATGGACTGGAAGGAATGCCGAATTACATCTCCCCTGCTAATGATTCCTACTAGCACACCTCGTTTGAGAACAGGTAGCTTTTTAATTCGTTTTTTACCTAAAATAGCCGCGATTTGCTCAATATTCTCTTCTACATCTACAGCAATTACCTTCTTTTGAGCTATTTTCATTACATTCAAAGGAAGCAAGTTGCGAACTCTATCTTGGAACTCATCATTGTCACCTTTGATAATAGCCGTGTACAGATAAGAACCGAATATATAATCATCATGCTTGCCGATATATCGCATAATATCCCCGTCACTAATGTAAGCGACGACTTCATTCCGATCGTTAACGACGGGAAGTCCGCTAATACGATGCATAAGAAACTTTTCAATGACTACTCGGACAGTATCATTTTCTTTTACTTTATAAACCTGTTGAACCATAATTTCCATTGCTTTCAAATTGTGTCCTCTCCCGTCTACTGTTGCCTGCTGCTCAAACAAAAAGGTTGATGACACTATATACTTGCATTATACAACTATGCGAGTTTAAGTCAATCCTTATGCAACAGTCATTCAACCCTACTTTGGAAGATATTCAAATAATCCGGCTTATGTTACGATACAAGCATAAATAAATGATAACGCCTAAAGATGAGGTACATAATGACGAAAAATCCTGTTGAAACCATTGAAGTCGAATTAGCGATATTTATACGCCGTTATATCGCAGCCATTACCAATAAAAAAGTTGGCAATTTGGATCGCGCCGCTTATCTACTCCTTCATCAAATTTCGTCACGCGGATCCGCTGGTGTGAAAGCATTGGCTGAGGAATTCCATCTCGATATGTCGACAATCAGTCGGCAGACAGCCGCTTTGGAACAAAAAGGCTATGTCTATCGGATACCGGATCCCCAAGATGGCCGCGCCTATGCCATGCAGATCACGGAAAGCGGAACGGCGGAATTGGCTTTAAACAAACAAGCTCGCTTGGAGTATCTAGCAAGGCATCTTCATGATTGGACGCTGGAAGATCAGATAAGGTTCGGTGAACTTCTGAATAAGTTTAATAGTGAGTTTCTATAAAACTCATACAAAACAGCGGCAGCCTTGGACATGAAAACAAAGTCCTAGACTACCGCTGTTTTTAATTACATTTGTATATTCACGTACCATTATATCCCAGCCTTATTTCTTATCAGAGGTAGTAATTTTATTAATTGCCAAGCAGTCCTGTGTGTTTAAGAAGTCTAAAGTAATTTATACGATCCATTTTAATGAAACTGCAATTTTGAACTAGAGGTGTCTTTCGAAGCTTCAGTGACAATTCATTAAGCAGTTTATACAATTGAGATTGATCGCGATGATCGATTTGAAAGCTCACGCCATATTCGTATAAATCTATATCATCATTAGCTAATTTTTTAAATCTAACAATAAAACCATTCACCGTGAGGGACCCCCCCAAGATTTTTGCGCTAAAACTGAATAATATGCTTGGATTAGAGGGTAATTTTAAATGCGATAAAAACCGTAATCCACTGGCACTGATATCAAGAACCAAAACTGGAGCTTGTCCAATATCCACTTCTTTTCCTTGAACTCTGACAATTGTCATGTCAGAAGCTAATGCGTGTTTAAGTTCTACACGATAGTACTGACGTGTATTTGCTTGTTTTCTTTTTGAATTAATCATTTACTAACTCCTCCGCTTCTCTACGATGTAATCTCCAAGAAAAAGACATTGTGTATTAAGCATGTTTTTTCTTGTTATTATGACTTTAAGGCATGTTCGAATGTGATGAGCGCACGAAACGATACCTTTAATAAATAAGATAGAGCAATCATGAATCCAGTCATCCGCTTCACTCAATCTCTGTGGAATTACCCAAAATCGCAATGTATGCTAAATATTATATTATCAGTTGTTCATTGAATATCCCAAAAAAATACTAAATTATCAGAAAAAAATGAACTCCTTATATATCTTCAATACTTTCAAAAATAAGTATTTTATCGATTTACTTCTCGTGAAATTAGAAATTTACGGATTTGTAAGAGGAACGGATGCCGTAGGAAATGTATCGAATCTAACCAGATTAAAAGTAAGCTAGGCTACCGCAGCAAGGATCAAGCAGGCAATACGAACAACTCAAAACCGTCATAAAATGGTTACAATTAATGCCACACTGGATTCTATGCAAAAAGAAAAACTCCCTGTCGATAAACTGAAAGTTTTTCGTCATTTCACTATTTAATTACCAAAACATTATCGATGTAAGCTTACGTATTCGCATACGTGCGTGCGCCGATCTTCTCGCTGGCGAAAGCCGTATCCGTCACACTCAATTGCAGTGCACCGTCTTTCCATATAAGGTAGGCAAAGCGATCCCCACTTTATCGAGCATTGAAACAAGTATAAAGGAACCCGCACCAGCGAGGCTCCTTTATCACTTTACTTACTTTTTCCTAAGTACTAAGCGAATCGTCCGTTTCTCTCCCGTCAGATTGAAGCGAAGAAACACCAATAGATCTTTAATCATCTTCGTCTCCACATCACCAGAGCAGCTCTCGACCGCATATCCGCTCAACTCATCATCCCAAAACACAAGCCCAAATGGTATCGGCTTCCAGTTCCCGATTTCATAGACAAGCTCGATGCGATCGCTCGTTTTCACATACGTCGTTATGAATATCGGGGGAATCTTTTCCTCGAATTCATCTTGCATATTCCACTGGCCTACGTAATTGCGGGCAAGACGCGGTTTGCATTCCCCTTTGACGAAAACCATCTGACACTGGCTGTCATAGTAGAGGAACGTATCCGGCCAAGGCCCTGCAGCCACACCGCCCAGCGCCATCGTGTAGTCATTCACTTCGGGGCGGATCGGTTTATCCTTCGTTAACATATAGGACGGTGCTGTTATCGCATTGCATTCATGATACATCGCCAATGCCTTCGGCAAGGTTGTGAGCGTTACAACGCATTGTGCAACATAGGCAAAGAATCGGTCCAGCATCCCTTCGCAGGCCTCAACGTGTGAAGCCGGAAAACTTGAAAGCGATCACTGAACTCCATTTCATGTGCCTCCTGCTATTGAAGGAAAAACACCTGCTCATTATGGTCGGTATTCTCCAAATATTCATCAAACAGCATTTGCCAATACGTAATCTCTTCACCTGTACACAGACCAGCGCGCAGCACATCATTGGGATCGGTTGAGTAGATAACAGGGCTGCCTGTATGGTAAGACAGATGCAAGTCCCGTGCCGTCCACTCGCATGCTAAGACTTGGCCTTTGCCAGCGTGTGGAACCTTGTATCGGTGGCTATCCACATACCAGGATCCCCAAGGGATCCCTTTTTCACCTCTACCAGCGATCTTGGTTGTCGCCCAAGGAAAGGCTTCTTTGACAAGAAGCCAATCTTCCTCGTAATCCCCGCGCTAACTGTCGGCTCATCATCCACGACCAGAATCTTATACATCGACACTTCCTCCTGTCAGACAACCTGCTGCCAATTATTCTCTATAATACAATGTGAGCTACTGCTTTTTGCACTGTCTATGATCAATTTAGGGAAGGTAGTGATGTATGTGATTCATCTAGGCGCATGGACGTATGAACGTATGGACGTATGGAAAAAGCGAGACATGGAATTGCTCCATGCCTCGCTTCGTCATTGTGTTAAAGCTGTAGTTAGATCCGGAAATCGTTCCTGTTGCGGTATCGATCGTTAATTTATCATAATACGTTAAACTCATGGATGTGTTGGAAGGGAATGCAATCGGCAGGAAAACGTCCTAATCAGAAATAAATTGCTTATTGGGCAAGCAAGTAAACTTTAGAAGCTTCAGCTCCGATTTCCAATGTAAAATGCAGAACCCCTGCAACATCGGATTTTGGCATAACAATCTCATCATCATCTATACTGATCAAATGATGCTGCCCCACTGGTAAACCAACGTGTGATCTATTCACACGCAACTCGACCGTTCTTGGCGTGCGGGAATCCCCGATGATGCCGGTCTCCAAATTCCCAATAAGAATATGGACAAAGCCATCACTCTTCCACAAATGAACCGTGATCGGCTGCGTAAACGGTGGTGGTTGCACGTGCGACAATTGCCGCTCAACAGACCCTTCGATCAGAAGTTGACTTACGACGGCATACGGCAAGAGATTTCCCAGTTGGTGTTGTGATAGATGCGTGCGATCAGGCTCTCTCAAATCTTGCGGTTGCCAATAGATCGCCTGATTTTCTTGGCTTTTCACCACAATCGGTGTACGATCTGTTTCAAAAATCACAACCCCATCTGTCACTTGGATCGGCTGCGTCACAGGAAGATGGATGGTGACCGCAGAAGCCATATCCTTCTCATGTCCCTGTCGGTTATATCCCCTATAAAAGCCTTGTTTCATGAGGTTATCTCTCCGTGACACTCCAGCCAATTGGAGAATATCCGGGTCGATCTGATCCGCTCTGCCAATGATGAGAAGAGGAACACCGTCACCCTTCATTCGGCAAAGAAGCCCCTTCTCTTCTTGGGACAATTGCCCTGGCACCTGCAGCAAGCAAGCCTCAGGTTCCGTGATCTCCCCCAACCATTCCATACGCGAAGCGCTGAGACAAGGCACTCCCCATTTCATCAGCATGGCTGCCTGATCGTCTATCCATTCACTGCAGTTTCGATCCGGTTCCGTGGTAGTCAACCACGCCATCATGTTCCGATTATAGATGAGCGTCGGGCCATACACATGCTCTAATTTTGAAGCGCTCCTTTGCGCAGCATTCAACTGTGTAACCAAAAAAGCGATGTCCAGCTCGCTCAACAGCTCCGCTTCCCTGTTATTCGCCCATGAGATATAAGAGCCATCAGGTACACGAATGCCCTCAGGTGTATGGACAGCCGCATGTGAAAATGCCCAAATCGCCCAGCGCAGCTTCTCTGGCACTTGATGCAGCGTATCCCAAGGTTCCCAAGCATCCCAAGTCTCGATCAGATGGTAGTGCTTGCATGGTGTGGTGCGATTACGATTCCCGCCTTCGATGACCGCGCGATGCGTGAGTAAATTAGCTAGCTGGAACGTCCAGCCTAGCCATTCAAGCCCCCACCAATCCTGCCAGGCACCGCCCCAGGTTTGATCAATCCAAATATCAATCGCGCCATCCTTCACTAAAGATTCCAAATCCACGCACCCGACCCGCCACTCAGCTACAGCGCTGATGGCAGATGAATACCCCATTAGAAGCGCATTCGGATTCCCGCGTTTCACTTCTCTAAATATCTCAATGAAGTCCTGCGAATAGCGGATCAAATTCTGTGGATCAGAAGGCCCCGTGACCCCATAAGGTCCCTTACGGTTATACACCATAGCCCCCAAAAATTGATCGCGCAGGTGAATCGCCGTAAATCCGAGAAAACGAGACAAACTCCCCCACTGTTCACCGAAAAATGTGGCAAATGACTCCCCTTCCGCTAAGCCATCAGGGCGTGATGCATAGGGATATCTATCTCCTCTAAGCGGCACGCCTGGCAGAAGATTAGGCTGTGGTGCTTCATGATCGGCATACATTTCCCCATGTCGTTCAAACCAGCTGCTTTCAATATCGTACAAATCTCCATGGATGACGAATTGTCCCCAAGCAACAAAAAGCACCCCGATATGGAAATCCTTTAGTCCTCGATCCTCCGCAGATTGGCGAAGCGCCGCAACCAGCGATTGCAAGTCGAGATAGGATTGGCCTGACCACGGCTTCATCAATTGGCTGCGAAAAGGAAGTAGATGATCCGGATTTCCGGTCCATTCGGTCACAAGGTCGATCACCCAACCGCAATTCAGAATGACCCCCTTTTCGCCGCTAATATCCTCAAATAGTGGATTCACTCTATCCATAAAGGCATGGACTTGCTCTACAATAGCATGGAGTCTAAACCAGCTTAAATCTATCTCGATCCATCGATCGGTTGTTATCAACATCGCGTATCACTACCCTTTCAAGCCGAATCTGGCACGTGGTTTAATCCAACTTTACCAACCTAGCTGGGGGAAGTGAATGGCTTGAAATTGGAGGAATCTGTAGTTTTCTTTTCAATATAACAAATACAGATTTATTTCGAAATCATGGACAAAAAGGAACACATAACCTCGTTGTTACTACTAAATTAGTACGAAGTAACCACGATGAAAGGGTGAATGCAATGAGTTTCTTTTCTGCTTTTCTTTCCAGCTATGTTACTGAGATGCAAAAGAAATTAGTCGAAAAAGCAGCCGAGAGTGCTATTGATTTAATGATTGATTTTTTCAAAAATGCCGTTGATGCCACTACACGATGTGCTTGCGGTTCAGCCTTAGTCTTATTTCAAGCGAGTAAAATGATGAAGCTGTATCGTATTGACAAGCAGAAATTACTACAGTCAGCAAAGCTTAGACTCTCTGAAGAACTTTCACATGTGTCTTACTTTGTATGCTCCTCTTGCTACAACACTTATTTGGTTAAGCCTTCCACTTCCACCACTTGTCAATTAAAGCGCGGCAAGCCTTATATGACACTTAGCTCCCCATTTGGGATTGAACATTATTTTCACAAAAAGATATACCCGACTGAACTTACCTTAGATCAATTGTATGAGCCTACTTGCTTATGCGGAGAAGACTTATTGTATTTTGTAACCAGATTTCGTAGTATTCAATTATTTGCGATGAATAAACAAGGCGAAGTCGAGTCAGACAGCAAGTCGAAAATCGAAAATTTTGAGATAGAAGTCCTGTATTGTGCTCATTGCAGTAGAAGTTTCATTCCGTACTTGTTAGACAAGAATGTTTATCGAAGCGCAGCGTCGTTAACTGAACCTACGGAATAGCAAAAAGAGAAAGGCTGTGGCGAAATGAGCCACAATCGTTCGCCCTCGCGCTGTAACGGTGAACATCATGCTTACAGAAGATGAAGAAAAGTTGCGTGTAAGCATGAATGGTCAAAAATGCGAAAGTACACTTATTTTCGAGGAAAACTTAAAGTGGTTAATTCGAAAAAAAGGATGCACTTTTGCATGTTTCACGGCTGCATTCCCAACCTGAACAAGGTGAATTGGAGGAATGTCTTCCTCCAATTCACCCTGTAGCGTGCCCCCCGCCACATACATGGCTTTTGGGACACCCTCTTTAGAGCCAGCGCCCCAGCAATCCCCGCTGAACCTGACGTGTGTCCGCTTCCCGCCAACCTCCAATATCCCCTTGCCAAGAGGAAACATGCGCCATGACATGCAGAAGTGTACGTATCTCTACGAATAGGAATATTTTTTATCATAAATATTTATTCTCTTACGCCCGCTTCAAACCAAGAATCTCTAGCAAAATGCCCGATAATTGGCTGGGCGGATACGGCTTAACAAAATACATATTTGCCCCGATTTCCTTCCCCTTTGCAATCTCATCCAGAGCGGAAGAAATGAAGATAGGCAAATCATTTAATTGGGGATCTTCTTTGATTTGATGAATGATTTCCCAGCCGTCAATACTGTTGTTCAACATGATGTCAACAATAACCGCATCCGGTTTATTGTTTGGCATGGCATTGAGCGCTTGTTCGCCAGTCGTATAATGGATGACTCGAAAGCCTTTCTCTGTCAGCTCTTCGGTGAGCAGCTCCGTTAAGCTGATATCATCTTCGATGAGTACCACGGTTTTACCTGTGGATTCAACTGCAGCTGCGGCTTGCAGCTCGGCCTCGATGATGATCTCAGGCTTAGGAATCAAGGGAAAGCTTACGCGGAACGTGCTTCCTTCTCCAAGCTTAGAAGTAACGGAAATTTCACCGCCATGTGCTTCTACGATTCCCTTCACAATGGCAAGGCCCAACCCCGTTCCGCCGATTGCTCTCCGATCCGAATTATCAATCCGATAAAACTTCGTAAATAGCTTCGGAATTGCTTCTTCAGGAATTCCCAATCCATCGTCCGTAATATCAATAACAGCTTGCTTACCTATACGGTAAAGCTTAGCCGTAATACGTCCACCATCTGGTGAGTATTTGACCGCGTTGCTGACGAGGTTCATGAATAGCTGTGTCAGATTATCCTGGTCTCCGGAGATGACATACGGATCATTTGGCATTTGAACCTCGAAGACATGCTTGTTGGAACTTCCTTGCTGCAACATGAATACACTACTCAACACCTCGTAAAGGTCAACAGGATTTTTCTGATGAGTGGACTTGCCTGATTCCATCCGTTGTACATCCAGAAAGTCATTAATCAATGATGTCAGACGGACCGTCTCTTGATGAATGGTTTTTACATATTTCTGTTGCTTCTCTGGACTTGTCTCTTTGGTCAACAACCGTTCAGCAAAGCCTAGCACACTGGATAGCGGTGTCCGAAGCTCATGGCTAACGGTACTTACGAACTCGGACTTCATTTGATCCACTTCGGCTTGTTTCGTCATATCTCTATGGACAAAAACAGTCCCGATTCTAGTTGTTCCCCTAAACAACGGCTCCGCATAAGCCTCAATAACACGTCGAATCGGATAATCGATTTCATAGGTGTAAGTCCTTTGATCCAAACCATCTTCGTTAACCTGTTTGATCATAAATTGCTTTAAGTCCGTGCTTTCGACTATTGAACTGGATGCGGAAACGAAAAATTCACTTAACTGTATATCAGACATCGGCTGATGCATAGGGATACCGAATATATCACGCATCGTTGAGTTAGCTGATACAATAACGCCGTCGACATTGACGAATTGAACGCCTTCTTTGATCGTATCCATAATGTCTCTAGATAAGGCCCTTTCTCTGATCAGCAGATCTTCGTTTTCTTCCATTTTGCGCAGCATATCTTGAAGTTCATCTTGCTGCATCTGAAGCTCTTCCTGTTGGGCAAGCAGCTCTTCATTCTGCGAAAGGAGCTCTTCTTCCTTCACTTGAATCTTCTGGAGCATCGTTTGAAAAGAATGATTGAGCAGTCCAATCTCATCCTTCCGATTGTCCAGCTCCAGCTCAACCGACTGACCTAATGTCACTTTTTCTGCATTATCTGCCAGCTTGCGCAGCGGTCTGCCGATGTTTTTGGCCATATTCGATGTCATAAATATAATGAAAACTAAGATACCAAACACATACGCAAAGAAAACATAATTGAGATTGGCTAAAGTCTTAAACAAGCTCCGGGCTTCCATTTCCGATTGGGACGAGATTTGCATGGACATGTCATTGATATTCCCTAACAGATCATAGATCGTGGTCCCTACTCCGCCACTACTTCCAGTCGGTGCGCCTGCTTTCACTAAGGCCATAGGATCCTCATTATGTGCAAGCTTTACATATTTCGGAAATACATTGTCAAAATAGTTCTTCTCGAATGACTTTAGCGTTGTGAGCAGTTGTTGCTCCTGATCCGTTAATGGAAGCTTCGCAAATATCTCTAACGCTTGCTCAAGCTCTGGCTTTTCCTTCATAACGGCCTCATATTCGAACTCCTGGCGGAAGGCGTAAAAAGCCCTGGCATGTAAAAAGATTTGATTGTAATGGAGATAAATCGAGGCAGTAGCCTTCTCTTTCTCTTGTAACAGTGTAATCCGTTCCTGGTAGGACTGTTGGACATTATTTCCAATGAGGGAAACGCCAATAGCCCCAACCATGACGAGTATTGCGAAAAACAAAATCATTCTAACAAACCGGCGAGAAAGGCTCGTTTTCATTCCGACTAGTAATATGTTCGCCATTCTGTATCCCCTTTAATCTGCTTTTCTACTTCCTCAATGATCTCGTTTAAAAATGGCGATCTGCAATATTCGATAAGCTCATAATTGTGAATTCGGTAATAGACTTCAAACTCCTTTATTTATAGCTCTAGCTGTTTTTTATACTGACTTGGCGGGATTCCTACTGCTTGGCAGAACACCCTGCTAAAGTATAAGGGATTCTCATAGCCGACAATCGAGGCGACTTCTTTCACATTCAAGGAAGTTTCTGAAAGCAGCTTTTTAGCTTCATTGATACGGATACCAGTCACATATTTGCCTGGCGTCGTTCCCGTTACATCCTTAAACTTATGAATAAATCGAAACAGACTCAAGTTGCACCTTTTGGCAAGGTCTGAGACGATCAGATTCTGACTATAGCTTTCATGCATGATTTCCATGATCTTATGAATGTCGGCATGGTGGTCCACTTTCCTTTGGTTTTCCGTGTGTTGCAGCCTTCTGCCTAGTAGAGCCATCAAAGTGAACAAGTAGGCTGTTATCAAATGGTGACTAAAGGGCTTATTCATATTCAGTTCTTGGATGATTTTTTTAAACAGTGCAGCCACTTCATCCACCTGGCCTACCGTATGAATAGATGAGTCAAGAAGCCCACATTCTTGCAAATAATCATGCGCACCATGCCCGGTAAAATGAATCCAATATGCCTCCGTGGCATCTTTCACGTAGTAGGTGTAATTTTGAGGTTCATTGGGTGAATATATGACGATTTGACCTTGATACACCTCTGTCGCTTGGTGATTGAAGATGAAGTTCCCTTTCCCGCCCACAAGATAAATCAATTGATAATCCACTCTGCCCTGCTCTCGTTCCCGCGTTAAATCTCTCGTCATCAGCTTCTGATATCCGCAACAATTGACAGTCAGCAAACTGTCATTCCTCTCAACCCCATGTTCAAACCAGTCTTCAAGCGCATTGCCAGATATATTTATCAGCGTGATCACTCCATTAGCAATTTTGTGCATGTAACTAGCAATTTGATTTATTCACTAACTCTCATTGTAATCTTATAATGAAAGCGCGACAACGAATAATCTTGCAATTTTATGAATGCTCAGATGTGAAGGGAGAACGACGATGAATACGAGCAGAATCATTGAAAATATCAATTTGAATTGGAAGTTTTTCAAGGGAGATGAACCCAAAGCTTGGTATCGTGGATTTGAAGATTCAAGCTGGCGTGATGTGACCCTTCCGCATGATTGGTCCGTTGAAGAACCCTTTTCGCAAGAGCATTCCAGTGGCACTGGTTACTTGCCGGGCGGCATGGGGTGGTATCGCAAAAACTTGGCTTTACCTCAGGAATTAGCAGGCAAACGCGTCTATATCACCTTCGAAGGCATCTATAACAACTCCCAAGTATGGTGCAACAGTTATTATCTCGGGAAGCGTCCTTACGGCTATAGCAGTTTTACCTATGAGATCACGGACTTCATCTCCTTCGGGAAACTGGACAATGTGATTTCCGTTAAGGTTGACCATAAAGATATTGCGGACTCCAGGTGGTTTACCGGGTCTGGTATTTACAGGGATGTTTATCTCACCATCACCGATGCGATACATATCGATCAATACGGTGTATTTGTCACCACGCCGGAGGTCTCCGAACAACAAGCAACGGTAGCCGTTCATGTTCGATTAGCCAATGAGATGGCGACAGATGAGACGATTGAAATTACAAATACGCTTCGGAATGCCGACGGAGACCTGATCGATTCGGTAGCAGACACTAGAATCGTACGGAGTGGCTCCGGTACTGAACTGGATCAAACGATCAAGGCGAGTAACCCTAGCCTATGGTCCCCTAGCTCCCCTAACTTGTACGTTTTAAGTACGGAAATTTGTAAAGACGGCGTAGTCATCGATCATGTGAACACTACCGTGGGAATTCGATGGTTTGAATTTGATGCGGAGAAAGGGTTCTTCTTGAATGGCGTGAATATGAAATTAAAAGGCGTTTGTGTTCATCATGATGCAGGGGCGCTTGGTGCCGCAGTCCCTGCCAAAGTATGGGTGCGCAGACTTCAGACACTTCAGGAAATGGGCTGCAATGCCATTCGAATGAGCCATAATCCACCCGCTCCGAACTTGCTCGATTTATGCGATTCTATGGGATTCCTGGTCATCGATGAAGCCTTTGATGAATGGGAAGGCGTCAAGCACAAATGGTCCACGGGCCATAATGTTTACCCACCCAAGCATTTCGGCTACTATGAGGATTTCCCGCAATGGAGCGAACTGGACATGAAGGAAATGGTTTTGCGGGACCGGAACCATCCTTCCATCATTTTATGGAGTATAGGAAACGAAGTGGATTATCCGAATGATCCTTATTGCCATCCTTATTTCCAAACGATGACAGGCAATAACGATGCGAACAAACCGGCGGCTGAACGAGAATATGATCCGAAAAAACCGCAAAGTGACAGGCTGACTACGATTGCCAAACGCCTCGTGACCTATGTGAAGGAATGCGATACGACGAGACCTGTCACTGCCGCTTTGGCCTTTCCGGAATTGGCGAATTTGATTGGCTATGCGGATGCCCTTGATGTGGTGGGCTACAATTATAAAGAACATCTCTACGAAGAAGCGCGGCAGCAATATCCGAAGCGCGTTACATTTGGCAGTGAAAATGGCGCCAGCCTAGAGGCATGGCTCGCAGTCAGAGATAACGATGCGATCTGTGCGCAATTTATTTGGACAGGAATCGATTATATGGGTGAGGCCAAAGGGTGGCCCGTTCGGGCTTCACAGGCTGGATTCCTTGACCTTGCCGGCTTTAAGAAATCCAGCTATTATTTCCGTCAGAGCCTATGGAGCCAGGAGTCGATGGCCTTTCTCGCCACTGCAAGTACTGGTGATCCCGCCTACGCAGGTAACAAAAGATGGCATGGCGGTGCTCCCCATTGGAACTGGAAACAGGGCGAACACGTAGAGGTCATCTGTTATACGAATTGTGAAGAAACGGAGCTGTTCCTTAATGCAAAATCGCAGGGGACGAAGACGCTCAAGGATTCTCCGCTTGGCTACCTGACTTGGGAGGTTGACTTTGAGGAAGGAACATTGCATGTCGTTGCCAGAGGTCCTGAAGGCATCCACTGTTCCTCTGTGTTGGAAACAGTCTCAATACCGGAAAAACTCGCCATGCTTGTGGATTCAACGGAATTGAGCACTGATGGACAGGATATAGCCCACATTGAGCTTCAAATCACCGATTGCGACGGGAAGCCCGTTTATTTGGCAGATCATCTGATCCAACTGTCCATCGAGGGGCCCGGTGAAATCATAGGCTTGGAAAATGGTGATGCGCAGGATCTGGAGCCATATAGCTCTACATCTAGAAAGGCTTATCATGGAAAGCTGCTTGCCTACGTTAGAGCCGGCATCACGCCTGGCCAGATTATCGTGAAGGCAACTGCACAGGACTTGATGTCCACTAGTGTTGCCATTCAAGTCAAATAGCGTTCAAAATAAAGAGGCTCTCCTTTGAGTAGGAAGCCTCTTATATTCAATCTACTGTCCTTCCTTATTTGACACAACATCAAGAAGATTATGTAAATAAGCGATACCGCGTATCTGTTCAACCCATGTATTATCAATGTATGGAAGCCTAAATTTCAATATTCTGCCCATTAAGGGAGTAAGGGCTGCCGTTCATGTGATAGCCTGTTGTAGATTTTGTGATATCGTTTGCCGTTAGTTGAGCCAATCAGCGCATTTTAACTGCCAATCCCAAGCTGATTTGAATTCTGATACAAGAACTATCGTTTCTCGTTTAGCGGAATGCCGAATCATTTAGAAAATTTCAATAGCTAAGAATTCCTTAATTTCCTCTTTGTCTATTCCTGATCAAGATCCAAATTCATTTCACCTAATTCCTCATTAAAATAGCAAACTCCATTACTACATCCATATGTGATTTTATTACCAAAATCATGATAGAAAACTACTTCTTCAAAATCACTAGGTATCGTCTTTTTAATTTCGTTTATCAAAGCTTCAGATGCCCTTTCCGTTTCCATATCTCCTTTACCGTTATAACCAATAGCTGTTCCGCTAGGCCCTTCGTAAATCGTGAAAATCCATGAATTTTGATTGTTATCTTTGACTTGAATCACATATGTGTAAGCATTGGAAGCATTATCTGTTTTATATACAGGTTCTGCGAATAAACTAATTAATGATCCCCTAAACTTTGCACTTTCTTTCCCATATTCAACTCCTGGATATGCAAAGAATGAACTGCCTATTAAGTTGTGATCATTAAGTGCTAAATATTTATACATGTTATTCCTCCATTTGTTGTATCTCAAAATAATTTTTTTTTAATCTCTTGCGCCGATTCCGATGTCAGCTTATAGAGATTAGTGATTCCCTTTTGAATTGGTGCTATTTTCACTTCTTGCTTTTCTTTATCAACCCAGACAAAGTAAGAGTTTAATGCATCATGTTTCTCTGCTGACAATTGATTCTGCGTTAGCGTCTCTTCTTTGCTTAATCAAGTTGAATGGTGAATGGAATGGGATCCTTATCGGTTAAAACTTTTTTATATTCAATTTGAATTTGATCTGCAAATATCCATATATCATCGAAAACGATTTTCCCTTCTTTTGTTGCTCCTGCCTTGATGCTTCCCTTTAGCCATTCTTCATCCTCATAAGGATCGGAAGCTGTAGAATTTCTGCCCGATTTGATATGGGTAAAATCTAAGTTATCGATGGACAGTGTCTTGTTTGAATGATTGGTTACTTTGACACCAACGTACACGTCCCTTGTTAACATAAGGGGTAACATTCCGAATGAGCTCATTTTACCGCCCGTAATCTGAATTTCGAGTTGATCGGGTGTAGTAATAGTTGTAGGTTTCACATTGGATGGAAAAAAATACCACGCGAAAAACTTAAATATGCCAAATAGGATGGCTGCTATTATTGCTAATCCAACAAGGGCGCTAAAGCATCCAGGACTTCGATTGTCTTTTTGCTTCGACTCTTCTTGTTGGTCTTGGTCTATTGAGTCCGACTGAGTCATCTTTCAATGTTCCTTCCTTGAATAAGAATACATATTATCAGCATGCCCTGATTTATACACTGATACGCAGGTCGACAACCCGCTTAACTATGCTTCTATAACCTGCTATAACCTAATAAAAAGAAACCGCCATTCCTAGTTAAGGAATAAGCGATATTTTGTCTGTGGCGTTTTCACGATGACAGCCTCAATTTGTAGTTGATTGAACTAATGTTCTGCGTTAGAGTTTAAACGTACTTTCATGTTTGCTTACAGTTTGCCTTTTGACATTAATGATCGTCTAAGGTTGCAAATAGTTGGTCAATTCTTGATCTATCGTAGTATAAAATCCATTCTTCATAATCTCTATAGATGTTTAATAACGCCTCTTTTGATGAAGCGACTACATCACATCCCCTGTCATCATAAACATGAAATATGGTACCAGCGGAAATATTAACAAAAAAAACATCATGATAAATCGAAGGTTTGATTGCAACATCATTATTACATATTGCCTTAATCAAACTTCCATACTTAGTGTTCCTTCCATGACACTTTAAAATAAACCGATGAGTTTCAAAATCATCTATCTCATAAACATCAGCAAAAACATATGGAATTACTTTGTGTTGCAACCCTTTCAATACATCTTTATTGTTTATATATCTTCTGTAAACCTTGGGTTTTCGTCTTATTGGATTCGGTTTATCAGCAAAATGTGCATTTGTTACAATAAATATTTCATCATTATCTTTATGTAAGTACCTGTAGATACTAATTGCCCTATCATAAACTTGTTGCATATATAACGCTTTATCAACCTTAAATATCGGCGGGTTTCCAAGTTCAAATCGAATGCCAAATTCCCAATTATAAAAAAGAGGTGGACAAAGCTTTAAGTTGGGAAAATACATCTGTAAATAGTCATCTAAAACCAACTCACACCTCATTAGTATTAGCGAGTTGAAACTTCATAAATCTTTGTAGCATCGCCATTGATTCCAGAATAGTTTACCGCTTCATCAAAATACTCCATTTTATCTTGTAATTGGAATACTTCGAACATCAGAAATCCCTCCGTTTGAGCTTTCTTCCTCAATATTACAATATAACTGAATTAACCTTAACCTAATAATACTTTTTTCGTGTAATTATTAATCCTTCGTTATCATGAATTCTCGTTTCATACAGCGAGAATTTATGTTCATCAAATTTATAAATGTAATGGTTATGCAAAGAAAAAACAGCGTTAGGGTGAGAAAAAGCAAAAATCCATTGTATGGATTCAATTCCACAACCAATGTTTTCATAATGAATTACATACTCAGAGATTGGATCAGTTTTTAGACTCATCGTTCTCAAACGTTCTTCTGAAAATTTCAACCTTGAAATATCAATAACTCCAGATAAATCTGTCCGTTTATCATAAAAGCGAATTCGGTTGTTTGTTAGATATTCATTACTAAATCGATCGGTTTCATTATTATCGTGTGAATTGCTTGGTTCGTTGAAAATTGAACTCCATTTACTATCGATCAGACTATAAACATTTAATCCCATCTCTCCTGCGCTACCTGGTGAATATTGATAAAAAAACACCTCATCTAGTTGATCATTCGTCACATCTCCAAGCATGATCCTACTCGTGAAATACCTATTTTGATCCACTAATTTATCATCAATTTTTATATACTTACCTCTTGGAACACCTCCGCTGAAAGGACCAAATAATTCAGCTTTATGTATTACTTTTTTGTCAGGCGAAGAAAAATTAATAAACTGGATCTGTTGGTAATCATCTGTTGTAAAAGGCACTATTTCAGCAGAATTACAAACCGATTGAAAAGTGATGCCACTTGCAACAAATAGAAGTATTGTTAGTATAGTTTTTTTCATGTTTTTCTTTCTCCTTTGGAAAGCATAATATATAAAGTTTTCCAAAAGATGAACTTGTATGCAAACACCTGTGTTAAACTCCCCTTACTTGACTGAACAAAAAAAGAGCTGCCGCGAGGCAAGCTCCTTCACTATCGTTATCCGTTAGATTCCTGTAGATGGATAAATTTCAGCTTTGTAATAAAAGGAGCGCCTCTGTAGCTAAGTCATGTTCTTCAAGGAGCTGCTCAGATGGAGTTTGTAAGCATTTGTTGCCTGCTTAGATCCAACAGTTTTCCATCTATAATGAAGTTATGTGGAAAGCTAGCTCGACTCTTAGTTGGAGTGGTTCGTAGTGCGAAGCCTACAACCCCAAAAGAATCTTTGCGCTGGCAGCCTAAAATAAACCTTATCTCACGCAAGTTGGCGTATTCGCAGGAGACAAAGAAAGCACGGAGTATCGGTATACGTTAAACAAAAGGGCTCCGACCCATTCCGTTAGAAAGACCGACCTCGACTCCTTGGATAGATGTGACGAAGGAATGTAAGAGCTATGGACCCGCCCCGACATGGGAGTGAAAATCGCTAAGGGCATAGTAGAGAATACGTGCAGCATTTGGAATGAATTGGGTGAATCAACTCCACCTCTGCTGTTTTCAATAATTACCTTCTTGTCATAACCTTTCGTATGTTCTCCTCCAATCTAGGGTACGTAAAGTGGTAAAGTAAGGAAATTGGAGGAACTGGCATGATCGAACAAAATCGCCTCAAGCAGGTTCTTCACCGCTTTTTGTACTAGCTTGTCCTCATACGCTGGAACGGTCAATGCAAAATGCACATATAGTCAACTCGCATTTAGGAATGGTCACGATCAATCATCCGTTTCATCCCCTACAAAGAACAAAGCTTCGCCCTGCTTAGTATCTGAGAAGTGAATGGATTACGTCGGTACTCTTTACAACAGATACCGGTGTCGTTTTGGTCCCTGAAACGTGGAAAAACCATCACGCCCCGACCACTCGTACAGAGGTAACCTTCTAGTTTTGATTTCATAAGCCTTATCGTGCTTACACTTTGGACAGCAATACCCATAAGGCCACTTCATTTTATACAGGTGCCCCTGGCATACTGCCTACCCGCCGAACGTAAAGGTCGGCATTCCTTTGACATTCGTTCTGAGGACAAACAACCCCCCAGCATAGGGTTCTTTTGATAACACACTTTCTTCCAACCCTTTTCGCGCCGTGGTGATGTATAGATCGTTCAAGCAGTCTCCGCCAAAAACGCAGTTCGATGTCCGTGTAGCTGGAACGTTCACAGTTTCAAGTAATTTCCCGGTTCTCGGGTTCCATCGCGTCACCGCATGCCCGCCCCAGACCGCTACCCAGATCATCCCTTCTTCGTCCGACGTCATTGAGTCCGGGACCCCTCCGCCACTGGCGAATACGATGGCAACCCGAGGATTCCTGATCGTTCCGGCAGCCAAATTGTAATCGAAGGCCATCACTTTCATCGTTGGCGTATCAATATAATACATCGTCGAATAATCCGGGCTCCAAGCGATGCCGTTCGATACGGTTACCCGATCCAGAACCTTCCTCACGCTCCAGTCCGTATCCAAACAATACAACGCTCCCGCATTCGGCGTACCGTCGAAGCTCTTCGTCCCTGCCCAGAGGCGTCCGGCCGGGTCGCATTTCCCGTCGTTAATCCGGTTGTTCGGCTTATCCTGCTCGACGGCAGCGATCAGCGTCAATTTCCGTGTTTCGAAATCGTACGTATAAAATCCATTCAGCAGTGCAATAACTATGCCACCTGATTGTCTCGGCGCAATCGCGCCGATATATTGGCCTGTGTCAAAGGCGATATCTGTCTTTGTCGACGGATTGTAGACATGCAGCTTGAATCTCGTAGTATCGGCCCAGTACAGCACTTTCCTGCGAGCATCCCAAGTTGGCAATTCTCCAGTTTCGGCTTTTGAGTCTACCACCAATTGCACCGCATGCATTTCGAGTTCCCTTTCCATGATCAACACCTCTCTCCCGATCAAATTTGACGCCTACAAATAGTTATATTTCACATCTCCAAAATGATACCCATCATCAATCAAAAATCCTAGTCCGATCATTTTTTTAGCTGGTGTTACGACCGCTTTTTCGGGAATCGCATCATTTTCGCCAATAAAGACCAGGCGCAAGTGTACCTTGATGCCTGCCTTTATCTTTCGAAAAACAGCCCATTTGTACTTTTGCAACCAAAGCCCGTTGGTTGTTGAATCAATGATTTTGAAGTGATTTCGGTATTTCGTGGAACTGGCTTCTTTTAAAATTTGGGCTACGAGGTCTGCAAAAATCTGATCGAATAGAAAAGAATCTACCTGATTATGTTTGCGACATAACTGCGCAGCTGAGATCGGTTCAAGTAGGCCTCAGTTGTCAACTTTTTCACCGATGTGTTTCATCAATGCGTTTTTTGAATGTTTTAAACAAATTGGTTCTAACCATTTACCAAATGAAGAAAATAGGGCAACCTTGTCCATGAGCTGATCCTTTTCAGTGGATTTTGGACAGGAACTACCTGCCATTCCATTGTAAAGGATTTTTTATGCTTGGGTTTAATAAGGACAGAAGATTATTAAGATTCAGAGAAATTCAATGCAACGCTAGCGCATAATTTTAACAATACAAGAAATAATAGGGTGAGGGTGGTGTAATTCGTTGCTATTTTCAAATTTGTTCGGAAGGAAGAAGTATCGTTCGGTTCCAGCGCAAATTAATCAGCCGTCTAGCGACTCGATCAGTGCGTCGTTGGCGCAAAATATAACTTATTTACAAAGTCAGTTCAGCCAAACTCCCGATTTGATTGTGCGTCATTTTATCATCAAGCAGTCTGGTGAACAAGCAGCACTTGTCTACCTAAGTGGACTAGTAGATAAAAATGCCATTAATAACAATGTACTTCGCCCACTTCAATTTGAAACGGGAAGCAGCGATTCGAGTTATGGTTTTACGATAGATGTAGGTCAAATCAATCCGTTGATATCTTGGCCACAAATCGAGTCTGCTATTTTTCAAGGCAGTAGTGTTCTCTTAGTTGGCAATCGAACGGAAACTTATGCCTTAGGAACGCAAGGGTGGCCGCAGCGGGCGATTGAAGATTCACAGATGGAGGTTTCTTTAAAAGGAGCACATCAAGGCTTTGTTGAAACAGGAAGCCAAAATATTGCTTTAATCCGTCGTTATATTCAAAACCGTGAATTGAAAATTAAAGAACTGATCGTTGGACGAAGAGGGAACAGTTTAGTTTCTATCTTATATTTAGCAGATGTCGCGAATCTTGAGATATTGAAAGAACTGGAAGACCGGATTCAGCTACTTGATATCGATATCATACTTAACACATGTGAGTTGGCAGAGTTGATTGAGGACAATCCGTTTTCCCCCTTCCCGCAATTTATTACGACGGAAAGACCTGATGCAGTGGCTTCACAAATATTGCAAGGAAGATTCGCTGTTGTCGTCGATCGATCGCCAAGCGTGTTGATCGCACCAGTGTCATTTATATCTTTTTTTCAGAACATCGACGATTACAGCACACGCTGGTCGATTGCTACTTTTATACGGCTCCTGCGGATTTTGGCATTTTTCGTCGCCATATTTTTGCCGGCATTCTACATTGCCGTCATCTCCTATAGTTTCGAGATCATCCCTGTTAAATTATTGCTCACGATTGGCGAGTTCAGAGGAAGAGTGCCATTTCCGCCATTTGTAGAAGCGATCCTCATGGAGGTGACTTTAGAAATGATGCGTGAGGCAGGTGTGCGCCTGCCCGCTCCGGTCGGGCAAACCGTTGGCATTGTTGGAGGGATTGTCATTGGGCAGGCGATCGTACAGGCAGGACTCATCAGTAATATCATGGTGATTGTAGTTGCCTTTACGGCTATTGCATCGTTCATCCTGCCCAATTATGATATGGCAGCGGCCGTCCGGCTTATCCGCTTCGGCATGATGATAGCTGCCGCCATGTTCGGCATAGTTGGCATCATTATTGGTTTGATGACGATGATCGGGCATCTGATTGCGCTCGAATCGCTTGGAACGCCGTATGGTACCCCTTTCGCGCCGGTTCGTTTTGCCGATTGGAAAGATACATTCATTCGTTTGCCGTTGTGGGCAATGGGCAAGCGACCTCTAAGCACTAGAGCGACCCAATCGAAGAGGCAAGGAACAAATCGTCCAAAAGGTGATGGGAAATGAAGAAATATGCTTACAATGAGATCACCTCTATGCAATATATTTTTCTGAATAGCGGCATTCAAATGGGTGTGTTCTTTATGGCTATGCCGCGAAAATTAGCTGAGAAGGCAGGCACGGATGGCTGGATCGCACTTATCATCGGTTGGGCTATTACGGTTGCAGCAAGCTTGATTGTTATTCAGGTGATGAAGAAGCACCCCGAAGGAACATTGTTTGATCTAATAGTACGGTATTTGGGCAAATGGACAGGCAGGGTGGCTGCCATCTTTTTTGCCCTTTATCTCTTTTACTACGCTTATACTGGACTCGTTGAGGCGGTTTTGCTCACGAAGGCGTGGCTTTTACCGCAGACTTCGGCATCTACCGTCACGCTATTATTGCTCATTCCCACTTATGTGATTGCACGTAATGGACTACGCGTCTTGGGCAGATATGCAGAACTTGTTTTTATTATCTCTATGTGGATACCTCTTGTATATTTATTTCCGCTCAAGGACGCCCACTGGCTCAATATAGTCCCCTTATTAAAGGAAGGATGGAAGCCTGTATTCTCAGCGGTACCTACAACTTTCTTTTCATATATCGGATTTGCTACCACATTTATTTTGTATCCGTTTTTGAAGAACAAACAAAAAGCTTCTAGCGCTATCATGATCTCCAATACACTGACGATGCTTGGATATTTGTTCATTACGGTTATCTGTTTTGTCTATTACAGCCCTGACGAAATTCAGAAGTACAACGAACCTGTGGTTAATATCTTAAAGGCCCTCGAATTTAATTTTGTAGAACGGATGGAAATGCTGTTTATCGCGTTTTTTTTGCTTATTTTTTCATTAGCGTGGATACCGGCTATATACATGGGCGTTTTTTGCACAAGCTGGCTCTTCGGAAAGCAAGATCACCGAAATCATTTGCGGATACTGTGGTTGTTTACGGCTGTGAGCACGTTTTTCTTCATACCAACTTTTAATCAGTACGATCGCATGAGTGATTTTCTCATTCAGATTGGTTTTGCAGTCGAATACGTTTTTCCGGGTTGCTTACTCGTATATTTATGGCTGCATGATCGTTTTCAGTGGGGGAGGCGCTTATGAACAAGCGGCTCCTTCATGTTCTACTCATCGCCGTTGTCGTCATCCTTCCGAGCTGCAGTGACAGGTTAGATATGGAAAACGCTCCTCATGTCTTATTAGTAGGTTTTGATCTAGATAAAGAAAACGAGTTCATTTTTTATAGCACATCTCCAGTTTTCATCAAAGATGTTAAGAAAAAAACGCGTGAACTTAAAGTGAAACCAAAGACGAATCGTCAATCAAGAGAAAAACAAGACAGTTATACAGAGGGTGTTTTCCAAGGGAGAAGTATTCAAGTCATACTAATATCTAAGCGAATATTGCAGCAAGAAAATTGGTTCCGATTAACGGATGTTTGGTTTCGCGATGCGAAAAATCCATTAACGCCAAGGATCATTGCTGTCGATGGACCTCTCTCTGAAATCATATACCTGAACCCGAAAGATCAGCCGATGCTGCCCTTATTGCTGCGGGAAATGGTAGAAACGAAGTCCGCCCGATCGGAAACGGTAAAGACGACTTTAATGGGGCTAAACCAACAATTACGTGAAAAGGGGGTCACTCCTTTCATCTCTGAAGTTCGAGTGAAAGATAAACAGATAGCGATGACAGGTACGACACTGTTGGACCATAATGGGAAATTTGCGGATTCTCTGAACATGCAGGAAACTATTCTACTGCGCATATTGCAAAAAAATACAAAAAAGAGCGTCAGCTTAACAATTCCCATTACCGGAGAAATGAAGATTGGACCGTTCCATACAGATAAAGTAAGTTTAAACGCGGATGAAATAAAGGTGAAAATCAATACCACTTTCCTCAAGGACAAATTTCAGTTCGATATTCACATTACTATGCGCGTTGAACTATCAGAGCTTTTGTTCCCTTACGACGTACGTAATCAAGGAAAAGAATTGGAGAATAAGATTACCGAACAAGTACAAATGCAATTTGAGAATCTCATAAAGAAAATACAAACGGATAAAATCGATCCGATAGGGCTTGGGCTCTATGCGCAGGCGCATGAATATAGCCATTTCAAGAAAGTGGAGGATCATTGGGGTGAAACGCTGGCCAAAGCGGACATTCAAGTTTCCTTGAAAACAATTATCGGAGCTATGGGAACAATGAAATAACAGCCATCTAGGGGGACCACAACAAGTGAAAAAATATGCCTTGAATGAAATCACCTTTATGCAGTATATCCTTCTCAACTTTGGTATGGTAGTGAGCATCGGATTTTTGTCGCTGCCGCGAGTATTAGCCGAGAAGGCAGGCACAGCAGGCTGGATTACGCTCATCATCGTTTGGGTCCTCTCCATAGTGGCGAGTCTGATCGTCATACTAGTGATGAAGAGGTACCCAGATGGTACCTTGTTAGATCTATTGTCAATTTATTTGGGCAAATGGGCAGCCAAAGTCGGAGCTGTCCTATTTGCCCTCTATCTCTTTTACTACGGATACACAGGTCTCGTATATACAATATTGATTACAAAGCAATACCTTTTGCAGCAAACCCCAGCTTATATCATTATGCTTCTTCTGCTCGTTCCCACTTATGTCATTGTGCGGAATGGACCACGCATATTGGGCAGGTATGTGGAAGTGATTATACTCCTATCTCTTTGGATCCCCTTCGTTTATTTGCTTCCGCTTAAGGACGCTCATTGGCTCCGTCTGCTTCCTGTGCTTAAAGAAGGTTGGAAACCTGTTTTCGCAGCTTTACCCGGCACTTTATATTATCATATAGGGTTTTCGACCACGTTTATTTTGTATCCGTTTCTCAAAAACAAACGGAAGGCCTCAGCAGGAATCGTTATCTCGTATACACTGGCGATGCTCATATATTTGTTCATAACGGTGATCTGTTTCGTCTATTTCAGTCCAGATGAAATTATCATGTACAACGAACCGACGATCAATGTATTGAGAGCTATCGAGTTTAAGATCATATCAAGATTCGAAGTGCTATTTATCGGGTTTTATTTACTTATCTTTTCATTGTCATGGATACCCACGATGTACATGAGCGTTTTTTGCACAACTTGGCTAATCGGAAAGCAGGACCACCGTAATCATTTGCGGCTGCTTTGGCTTTTCATCGCTGTGGGCACGTATTTCTTCATGCCTAATTTTTTTCAAAGCGAAAAGATGAATACGCTTCTTAGACAAATCGGTTTTGTTGTTGAGTACTTAGTGCCTGGTTGTTTACTCCTTTATTTATGGATACATGATCATTTGGGATGGAGGAAGCACATATGAACAAGCGGCCGCTGTACATTTTGATTATTATCATGATTATTGTTATCGCTCCAGGGTGCAGCGACCGGTTGGAAATGGAAGATTCCACTAACTCCCTTGCACTTGGCATGGATCTTGATAATGAAGGCAACCTGCTTGTATTTATGAATAGCCCTTCATACGGCAGAGATATCAAGAAGAAAACAATAGAAATTGAAGTGAAATCGCAAACGATTCGTCAATCGAGAGAGCAACAAGATGAATTTGCGCCTGGCGTTATTACAGGCAGAAATGTTCAGGTCATACTTATCGGGAAACGTATCTTGGAACATGAGGACTGGTTCCAGATACTTGATGTCTTTTTTCGTGATATGAAAAATCCATTAACACCCAGAATCATCGTTGTCGATGGATCTATTTCCGACATTGTATACCTTCATCCGAAAGATCAGCCGATGTTGCCTTTATTATTGCGGGGGATGGTCGATACGAAGAGCGCTAGATCGGAAACGGCAAAAACAACGCTGCAGAAGCTGCATTGGCAAATGTATGAGAAGGGAGTGACGCCTTATATTTCCAAAATTCAGTTGGACAAGGCCAAACGGATCAATCTGGCTGGTGTAACGCTGCTGGATCATAAAGGGAAATATGCGACCTCGCTGAATGTAGAAGAAACCATGTTACTTCAGATATTGAATAAAAACGCCAAGAAATCAGTAAGCTTTACACTTCCGATTCCTGGCGAAAAGAAGAGCGGTCCATTCCATACAGACCATTTAAGTATTTCGGTTCAAGGAATGAAAGCGAAAATAATAACTTCGTACAAGCAGAACAAGTTTCGATTCGATATCAACATTAATATGCCAGCCGCTCTTACTGAACTTTTATTCCCTTTTGATGTACGAAAGAATGGAAAAGAGTTAGAGAAAATGATTTCTGAACATATGCAAAAGCAATTCGAGAACCTTATCAAAAGCATACAAAAGCATAAAATTGATCCGATAGGGCTTGGTCTCTACGCTCGGGCCCACGAATATAGTCAATTCAAGAAAGTGGAGGATCATTGGGGAGAAGCGCTGTCAAAGGCGGACATTCACGTCTCCGTTAAGGTGACCATTGAAAGCATGGGACCAGTGAAATGACTGGTTTTGGAACAAGAGTAAGCGCAGATCAAGCTCGACGACGAATGTAAGACAAAACATTTCATTAGGAAAAGGTTGAATACATCTCAATTCACGAAAATGAAAGAGTTTGTGGAGCGTAATTCAATTGGAAATCCTTTAACTTATTTGCTCTTCAGTAATCTCTTTCTCAGAATGACTCCTAAAAGAATCAAAGCGGCACCTGCTATTTCAACATACAAATGGCTGGCTTCCCCAGTCTTAGGAAGTGTCTGTCCTGGTGTTTCTTTGTCAGATACAGTATCCGGATCTATTGTTACTTTTCCGAGCTCCGGTTTTTTGCTGATGGACGGAATACCTCCCTTCGGCACATCAATGTCTACTTCAATTGGTGTGTCCTTATCCGTTGTTTTATCATCTGTGGACAGAGTTGGCGATGGTGTTGGCGATGGTAATACCGGCGTCGGCGTAGATGTTGGTTTCGTACTCGGTGCTGCCGATGGCGATGGTGTCAGTGTTAACTTGAACAGAGTCGGAGTTGGTTGATTTCCCCCCGTTCCCGACGATCCCTGTTTAGCATTCGTTACATTTAAGCTGAAGCCTGACACTGAATTAATTGTGACTGGATGCTCGCTTGAATCAAGCACGTACCCAGCTGGAGCCACTGTTTCTTTAACAATATAGTCTCCTGATAATAACTTCTTGAAAACGACCTTACCTGTCGAATCCGTTGTCAATGTACTGATAAGTGACTGTGTCGAACCAGTCTTCCTATACAATTCAAAGGTTGCTCCGCTTAGCAGTAAAGTACTGTTAGCTGAATCAACTTTTTGTACGGTTAGCGAGCCTCTGACACCGGTGCCTGTGCCGGATCCGCTTGAGACACCGACCACAATGCTTTTAGTTGTAGCTATAGTCCCTGTAGTCACATTGTTGCCGCTAAAGCTGACTGCGTTCGAGACCGAATCATGGTCGTTGGCAACAATCAACGATTGATACTCTAAGATATACGCGGTAGTAATCTGATGCAAGAAGCTTAACTCGAAAGTCTGCTTGCCATCATCATCAGTCCGGAAAACCAAGGTGTAGTCCGTGCCCTTGGTCAGTTCCGCTCCCTTGGACACGTCACCGTTAACAGCTAAACTTGTTGCAAATAGATGGAACGAATCTGGCAATAAGAGCTGGTTGCCTGTTGGAGTATCAATGATTTTCGCATCTGCTACTGTAGACTGTCCGCGATTCATATTAATCGTCCAGTTAATTTTGTCGCCGTTTTGTATGCCGTCCTTGTTAACATACTCCCCCCCGTGGGGGATGATAACAGAAGCCTTCAGGTCCTTGGATACTGGATTATTAGTCCCGTCAAACAATTTAGCCGTATTGCTGACTTGATTATCGATTATTTCACCGGCAAGACTTGTATTAAAGACGATATAATATGGCGTAGTAATGGGCTGTAAGAATGTCACAACTAGCTTATTGTCATTGCCAACTAAATAGTTATAGGTGTTAGTTACGATCGTTCCTAGCGAAGGATTACCATTGACTGGGATGTTCATGTTGTACACATTAAGAGTTCCCTCAACTAGTTTTTGACCCGACTCTAGAATATCCTGAACTTCAGCTGTGGTAAGAGCTTTACCGTTATAGTTTACCCCAACGGTCCATGAAATTCGTTTCGTAACTGCATTGTACGATCCAAACTTGAATCCATTGTTCTTCACTTCATTCCTTGGGACAAACGTTGCAGAAACTGTTTTCGTCTGCGAGTTGGCAGAGCCGTCAATCCAGTCGATTGTGGCATCATTTTTGAAATCTGATGTGTTGCCATTGATCCAATCATTATTGAATTCCGTATTGTAGCTGATTGTGACCGGTCCAGAAAGAGAACTATTGAATGTTATTTTAATGCCTTGATCAATTGGAGTAGCATTGTCCACTGAGTAATCAGCGGGATTATTCAATATTGTGCTACCTTTTTTAATAATCAATGAGCCTGGTATGAATTTGAGCCCTAGATTAGGAAAAGCGTCTGTAAGTTCAACGCTGTTCATCAGCTGGCTATCATCGTCAACAGCAATGTTCCATGCTACCGTTTTAGCCTGGTAGTCTACTACTCCAACACTCTTGACAATAACCACTTGATTAATGGCACGAACGGCCGTTTCGCTAACTCCACCTTCGATAGTAACCTTATTCGTTATTGTTGCACCTTCGACAACACGTTCGATTGTCTTAGTTTGATACGCGATTTTGTATGCCGATGTAATCTGATTATTGAATTGCAGTTTGAATCCAGTTTTGCCAGTCGCGGACGCGGGAGACACTGTATATTGAGTACTAGGTAATTCACTGCTCAATGACTCAGCACCGGATGCGTTCAGTGTAACCAAGTAAACATGAACTGAGTCAGCAACCAACTCCTGGGAATCATCGAACAAGTCTGTCAAAACGGCAACCGCTTGGGCAATCGTCTTTTCATTGTAATTGTATTTGATTGCCCAATTTATGGTCTGTGTACTTGAATCATAGCTCGTCGACTCTTTTTCTAAAGCGCTCCCATGCTGCACTGCAACAGTTGCAGTTGCGCTGATAGGCGTTTTGTTTGCACCTTCAAACGTTGCGGTGTTGACAAATGATGCAAAGTCAGTAGCCGGTGTCGTATATTGAATACGATATGCTGTTCGAATAGGGCTCTCTGTAAAATTGACCGTCAAAGTTTTTCCCGTCATAGCCACTGTGTACTTGCTTGAATCTAACTCAGCTCCCTGCGTCACTGTACCATTCAGCTTAACGTCCAGATCATAGACAGCAACGGTAACTGGAACGGACAGACCAGTAGGAATCGGGTCGTTTACGACCGCGTTCTCTACGGAATTCAACGCCTTATTCACATCCACGGTCCAATCAATATTTTTGGCATTGAAACCTTGCGGAACTCCACTTTTCTCAATTGTTGAGGTGACGTTCGGCTTAAAGTTAATTGAAAAAACTTGCTCTCCGCTGCGAATCGGAATTTTAATAATTTGAGTCGTACTTCCTGTAATGATCTGCGTATCGAATTTCGTTGTGAAAGTCATGATGCCATGTACATAATCATGAGTCTGAATGGAATCATTAAAGGTCATGAGAACTTGATGATTATCCGAGTTTACGCTGAACGTTCCTACACTCTCAGAATCGATCGTAAGAGGTCCGCTGATATCATTAAAAAGTTGAAATTGCTGCGGCAGTGTGAACGTATATGTGTCCCCGTTACCGTAACCATGGTCATTCGGTAGTGACCAGGTATAGTTCACCTGCACCTTGGAACCTTGTTCGTAAACGTTATCGGTCACATTATGTCCCTCATCGTCGTATACAGCCATTGTCACGCTATCAATGATATTGCCTGAAATCGCGGTGGCTGCATTAGCTGGAATCATAAAGCCGATTCCATATATCCCCTGCATGAAAATCATAAGTGAGATCATCAGAGCACTTGTCTTTTTCAACAACATTGTCTTTCAACACTCCATTCTCATCCGACTCTATAAAGAAGTTACAACTTTTATTCTGGAAGCGTCAAGGAGTTTGGATCAGGTAGGTTTTCCCATCGGGACGATGGATAAAGAAAGCAGTCATTTAGAACGTCTCGCCAGCCATTAGCACTCTCGTGACCACCAATGTATAATCCAAGAATCTCACGGTAACCTGAACATAATTTGAACAAGAGCTATAAATAAATAATTAAATAAGGACCTGCATTTGGATTCAAATTCAGGCCCTTATTTATTAAACTTCGAAATAGAACGTATCATTTCAATAAATTTTAGTAATTATATAGTCCGCCGCATCCTTAAGCATTGGTGTAGCTTGTCCGCCTTGAACACGAGCGGAATCGTACGTCGTATCGATAGTTACCCATTCATTGCTATCCTTTAAGAAAACTTGATTCCACGCGTGATAGGTATCAGGAGCACTTACTTCGTATCCCATAACTAAACGTGTAGGAATTCCTTCACTTCTAACCATAGCTGCGAAGACAGCTGCATAATCATAACAGATTCCCTTCGAGGCATTGTAAACTTCATCCAGATCAGGAATGTAGCTAGCTTCTACAGATTTTGCTTTATCAAAATCATATTCGAAATTTTCGGTTATGTACGAATAAATTGTTGCAATTTTATCCAAATCCGACTGGGCATCCACAGTTAATTTTTTCGCCTCAATGACGACTTGCGTATCCGTGTTCCAGTTAAAAAGCAGAATTGACTGCAAAAATACTGCATTTTCGTCTTCCATCTTCACATTTATGCTTTCTTGCGCGACTACTTTATATTTGTTGTTGCTTACTAATTCTGCGATCAGGACATTGTAAGTGCCGTCTCCCAATTGCAGGGGGTATTGAGCCCCTTTTACTAGATTATAGTCGTACATGACGTTCCCCTTTTTAATACGGACAATGGCTTTCGTGTATTTATCATTGGAGTAGTTGAGTGTAATAATTCCCTTTTCCAAATAAGTCTTGTCTGTGATGGATGGAGCGGACGCTGCATAAGTTCCTTTCGGTGTAAGAATCAGGAGAAGTGCAGCAAGCATCGTCATTAACAAGGTTTTTTTGAACACAAAAACTCCCCTTTCGGTAACTGGCTGCCAACTTTGCATAAATGCAAAGGAAGGCCCTTTAGTTTTGCGTCTCTAGCTTTCGCTAGATTTGCCTTTATCGGTGAAGAGCACCGAAGTCATATTTTCTAAATATTGCTATGGTATCATATGCTAGTTGGCTTAATTAGTTAAATTATTCATACCGCTGGCTCTACTAATATCCCCTTAACGACGATCCGATGTGTCGGATTTTCCATAGGGTGGCAGGTAATCAGCGTAATCTCACGATCCTTCCCGTTTCCTTTAAGAACCCAAACATCTTCTGGAAGCACGTATTGCTTGACTTGCACTTTGTACAAATACTTTTTGCTCACCGTATCCACTTCGATCAAATCACCGACAGTTACTTCATCCAATCTATTAAAATTCTTTCCATAGGTAAGGTTCCTATGGCCGGCAATAGCATAATTTCCTATAGCGCCTACATTGCCTGTATTGGCGATGCTGGCTACGGAAAGCTTCATATTGTTCACTGTTGCATCCGTTAGAATCGGAACCTTCAGATTGATCTTGTCTATGACTAAAACACCCTCAATATTTTTCTGCATTATAGAGGCCGGGGTAGATGTCTGCTCTGAGATGAGAGGTTTGGGCTGGCTATTCAAAGACATCACATCTGCCGAAATTGGAGAAGGAATAAAGTCCACCGCCGCATCAGTCACAGGTGCAACCTGATCGATATGCTTTATATTTTCCTGCCATTGCTTCAATATTTTCTGTTGCTGATAGCTCTCATAACGATCATTAACCGTCGGGTAGAGCAACATAATAAATCCTAGGAAGATGCACACAAGTGAAAGATTTCTTTTTATCATCAGGGTTCCACTCCTTAATATTTGCATAATCCATTATGAAGAGAAGCAAGCCTCTGATTATCAATAATTGTAGCTCTCAAAACTTCACCATCCTGTTGATTCAGGTCATCGAAGTTTTATCGTAAGATTTAACAGACGGTGTAGTTTAGAAAATGCTCTTAATATTTTTAATTTCATTCCATTGACCATAATTCTATATGCTTCGAAGGGTAATAAGCAATACAAATATATTCAAGCGAATCCGTTCTTGGTCCTACTCCACCCCTTAGATAGATGTGACGAATGTAAGGGCACTTGACCCGCCCCGACATGGGAGAGAAAATCGCTAAGGGCACCGTGGAGAATACGTGCAGCATTTGGAATGAATTGGGTGAATCAACTCCACATCTGTTCCCGCATGCCTTTTTAACGACACGTCCTAATATATCTCGCTCTCTTTCATTCATCAACAATATATAAAGAATGAAATCCTGCGAATAGACGAGCTTGCGTGAGGAAATCAAATCATACCGAGGGAATTCAACTGACTACTCCTCGTGAGACTCTTTCTTTTTCCAAGAATCATTGCCAATAGTAGAAGTATATTAAATATTAAAAATGAGTTGATCCCATAATACAAATAAGTTAATTTCATTCTCTCAAGCCATTCGCTCACCAAATAACCAGAAACTGCATATTTCTTTACATTTGCTTCTAATTCAGTATATGAATCAAACTTTGTAGTATTTATTAGTGGGAATTCTATTCCATTAGTTAAATCGACTTGTGTTGAACACATAAATCATACTCAACATGGGAATTAATAACTTATTGGCAATAAATAGAAAAAATAAATGAGGTTGATTTTATGTCGGATGCAAATAAACAAAAAATTGTCGAGAGTGTCCCCCAACAGGGCTTTCTCGGACACCCAAAGGGATTATTTACACTTTTCTTTACCGAGTTTTGGGAGCGCTTCTCTTATTATGGTATGCGGGCTATCCTTGTTTTCTATATGTACTATGAGGTGTCAAGAGGTGGGTTAGGACTGGACAAAACCCATTCTCTAGCCATTATGTCCATCTACGGTTCGCTAGTTTATATGTCCGGCATCATCGGCGGCTGGCTGGCCGACAGAATATTCGGCACTTCAAAAGCCTTATTTTACGGCGGGATCTTGATTATGTTTGGCCATATTGTTCTTGCAGTGCCTGGAAGCGTCTCGTTGTTCTTTGTTTCCATGGTGCTCATCGTGCTGGGTACAGGCTTGTTAAAACCAAATGTTTCCAGTGTTGTAGGTGAAATTTACGGTGAAAAAGATAACCGCCGCGATGCCGGATTCAGCATTTTCTATATGGGGATTAACCTTGGAGCATTTCTTTCTCCTTTGGTTGTCGGAACTGTAGGCACACAATATAACTTCCATCTAGGATTTGCATTTGCAGCTGTAGGGATGTTTCTAGGGCTCGTCGTTTTTACGCTCACCAAGAAAAAAAATCTCGGTCTTGCCGGCACATTCGTCGCCAATCCTCTTTCACCGGCTGAAAGGGCAAAAGCGTTCTTCAGGATTGGCTTGGGTGTTGCTCTCGTCGCTATAGCACTGGCTATTACAATTCCAATGGGGCTGCTTACATTTAGTACTTTTGTTAAGTTAGTGGGAATTCTCGGAATTCTCATTCCAACCCTTTATTTCGTTGTCATGTACAGAAGTCCTAAAACAACAGCTATCGAACGTTCCAGAATCATTGCTTACATTCCGCTGTTCATTGCTTCCGTTATGTTCTGGGCGATCCAAGAACAAGGATCAACCATCCTTGCCAATTATGCCGATGAACGCACACAGTTAGACTTTGCAGGCATTCATATTTCACCTGCTTGGTTCCAATCGTTAAATCCGTTGTTTATTATCGTTTTTGCACCCATATTCGCCTGGTTTTGGGTAAAGCTTGGAGAACGTCAACCATCCATCCCTGTAAAATTTGCATTAAGCTTATTGTTCTCCGGTTTATCCTTCATTATCATTCTATTACCTGCTTACTTTGGCGGCACCGGGTCTTTGGTTAATCCATTATGGCTCGTTCTGAGCTATTTCATATGTGTGCTCGGTGAATTATGCTTATCACCTGTAGGTCTCTCCGCTACGACCAAATTAGCGCCCGCCGCCTTCTACGCGCAAAGCATGAGCCTGTGGTTCTTATCAAGCGCTGCCGCTCAGGCCGTTAATGCACAGATTGTTAAGTTCTACACACCAGAAAACGAAATGGGTTACTTCGGTGTCATTGGAGCGATATCACTAATCCTTGGTCTCATCTTGCTACTGCTTGCCCCGAAAGTTCAAAGTTATATGAAGGGTTTACGATAAAAACAAAGCCGCCTTGCACATATCGCAAGACGGCTTCCTGTTTCCTGAGAAAGTTCCCGGTTGCCGGGACACCAACTCCCATGTATAAAGGACATTTCTTTGTTATTTTCACAGTATGCAAATCGTAAGGGAGTCTGAAATCTAACTAACGTGGTGATGTCGAAGTTCTGTTTTGTAACAAAAATGAAATATCACATTCATCGATTGGTAAAGTCCACTCTTTATAATAATAAGTGACCCCCTTTTAATTATAATATACATAATGTTACTGCTAAACCATACCGTCCGCCAATTGACGGCGTAAGTTGTCCTAGCCCTGACGGACAAGCTGTCCAGTCGGTGGTTCGAAAAAAGGGAGAATCAAGAACATTCTC
>NZ_JCAUAQ010000025.1:0-88230 GCF_059692035.1 Paenibacillus sp. J22P143 | reverse complement strand
GAGAATGTTCTTGATTCTCCCTTTTTTCAAACCACCGACTGGACAGCTTGTCCGTCAGGGTTAGGACAACTTACGCCGTCAATTGGCGGACAGTATGGTTTAGCAGTAACAGAATTACATGCATATGAATACAGAACTTGTTAAAAATTTAGAGGCAAAGATGTTGATTTATAAAGCATGGCGTATTGTGGCACCAAGTAGCAGGGAAGTATTATCAGCCGGATGCACCCGCACAACCTAACCGAATCGGCCGTCCCTCTGGGATATTTAGGTGGTGGGGCGTCGTGTAATTCGAAGTAGTTTCGCGAATAAAAAATAGGTAATTAGGAGGCCAATCAGGAAATTCATGTCGGCCTTTGTACCTAGAAAGGCAGGTGATATGCTATAATGGGGAAAGAAAGGTGGAATATTTGTGAAAGCGCTTACTAAATTGAAGTCGATTTGGACTTTCATTATCGTCATTGCGTTATTGGTCGCAGTGATTGGAACGAACTTCTATCAGATGTTTGCTCTCAAGGGAACAATTGATCAAGTGAAAACGAATTGGATGCCGAGTATTTCCAATATAGTAGAGCTGCAAGAGATTATTACACAAGAAAGAGTTCTCTTGCACAAGATGCTCCTTGAAACCGACAAAGATCGTCTCTTAATAGTGATAACCTCTTATCAGAATTCCCGGAGACAGTTCGATGAGAAATATAAGAACTATGAGTCTTTCATCAACTCGGAGGAAGAAAGAGCCATTTACAATACTGTTTGGCAAAAAACCGGTGACTATTTGCAGAAGGGTCAGCTTATCATCAATGCTGTTCAATCTGGCGACTATGCCATGGGGAAGAACTTGCTGGATAGGCTTACACCCAATAGAGAGCAAGCAGATGCAAGTTTGCAGATGTGGATGGATTACAATTTGACGGGTACCCAAATGTATGTAGATAGAACGTCAAATCATCGTGAGCTCGCACTCTGGATAGGTAGTATTTTCACCATTATGGCGATTGTGATCGGCGTTGGTCTTACGCTGCAAACACGAGCTGTGCGGAGGAAGGGCGAACGGAAGCTGCTGAAGGAGAAAGAGAAAGCCCAAAGCTACCTGAATCTCATCGATGTCATGATTGTTGTCTTGGACAGGGATTGCAAGATTGAGATGTTGAATCGGAAAGGCTGCACGGTGCTGGGTTACGAGGAACCGGATGTGTTAGGTAAGAATTGGTTTAAAATTTGCGGGCCCGAGTCCCACGTTGAGGTGCGAAAACAGCACTACCAAGGGTTTATGGATGGCAATGCTTTGCCGGAGTACTTTGAATCGCTCATTTTAGATAAATCAGGTGAAGAACGCCTTTACGAGTGGAGTAATAGCTTGATACGGACAGAAACTGGCGAAGTGGGCGGCATTATCTTTGCAGGTGTAGATATCACAGAACGTAAGCAGGCCGAGGAGACGCTGAATCAGTATAAAGATCATTTGGAAATACTGGTTGAGGAGCGCACATCCGAACTGGAGAGCAAGAATCTGCTTCTCGCTGATGCGAAGGAATCCGCCGAGTCGGCCAGTCGCGCGAAGAGCGAGTTTCTTGCGAATATGAGCCATGAAATCCGAACTCCGATGAATGCAATCCTCGGTTTGAATTATTTGCTCCAGCAAACGGATTTAACGGATCGGCAGAAGGATTACGTTGGGAAGACCGTACTTTCCGCCAAAAGCTTGCTGACGATCATTAGCGATATTCTCGATTTCTCGAAGATCGAGGCTAAGAAGATCGTGCTGGAACGCATCGATTTCGATTTGTATGAAATCATGAGCAATATTTCGAATATTATTGGGTTTTCTTTGTATGAGAAAGGATTGAAGCTGCATTTCTCTATCCACCATGAAGTTCCACAGGTGCTGAATGGTGACCCTTTCCGGTTGAATCAAATTTTACTCAATTTAGTGAACAACGCTTTGAAATTTACAGATGAAGGTGAAATCGCCATTTCGGTAAACGTCACCTCTAGTGATGATAGAGGGGTTTCGCTTCGATTTGAAGTCAAGGATACTGGAATCGGCATGACACCCGCGCAGCAAGAACTGTTGTTCCGCGGCTTCACACAAGCCGATATGTCAACGACCCGCAAGTATGGAGGAACAGGACTTGGACTAGTCATTAGCAAAAGTATCGTGGAATTGATGCATGGAAATATTCATGTAGAGAGCGAGTTAGGAAAAGGAAGCTCCTTTATCTTTCATGTGAAATTCGAAGTGGGCACTGAACATGTGTTTAGCGCACCCGTTGCTTCCTATTTGAAATTCCTTCGTGTCCTTCTCGTTTGCGATGACCAGGAAATGCGCCTCGTACTGCAGAGTCAGCTGGAACAGTTTCAGTTTATTGTTAACGCCGTGGATTCTACCCAAGACGCACTGAAACAAATGAATTCCAATGGCCGTTATGATCTGGTTATGATCGATTGGAAGCTTCAGGATGAGAAAGCCTACTCCTTAGCTGAGAAAATAAAGCAGGAATATGCTACACCTGTGCAAGTCATTGTGCTCATCAGCTCGTATCATGAATCGGAGCTTCAGTTGAAGTCTCAGTCGACATCGGTGAAAAAAGTACTCTATTATCCAATGAGTCAGTCTCAGTTGTACAACCAAATTACAAACTTGTTTCAGGAACAGCTTCAGATGAAGATAGCAACGCCAAAAGGCGAAAATGAAGCCCAAAAACTGCAGCTGCTTCGCAACACAGAGGTTTTATTGGTGGAGGATAATGAAATCAATCAGCAGGTGGCACAAGCTATTCTTCAGGAGATGGATATTCGCGTTGACGTAGCGGAGAATGGCATTGAGGCGCTGAAACGAACGGCAACTAAGCGATACGATGCGATATTAATGGATTTGCAGATGCCGCTCATGGACGGTTTTGAGGCAACGAGGAATATAAGGGATTTTGATAAAGAGACACCGATTATTGCCATGACTGCTGACGCTATGCAGGGAGTAAAGGAGCAGGTACTGGCAGCCGGAATGGATGCGTATATTTCAAAGCCATTTGAACCGATTCAGTTATTCAGTGTCTTGCAGAGAACGATCCAGAGCTCGCGAGGGAAGGGCTACGCCGAAGTCGCAGCAGCGAAGGAAATAGAAGCATTGCCTGCACTGAACGTGGAAGAAACACTAGGACGTCTGGGACAAAATGTGAACCTCTATGATCGTATCTTACAAAAGTTTATTTCGAATCACGCGAACGCTATAGACGAGATCCGTGAGGCGATAACGAGCGAAGACTTCCCCGAAGCGCTGATGCTCGCTCATACGTTGAAAGGTGTTGCGTCCAACATCGGAGCAGCGCCGCTTGGCCAAACGGCAGATAACCTTCAAACTGCGATTCATCAGGGGTCCAGCGAGCTATTTGCGGAGTTATTGGACTCTGCGGAGAACAAGTTAACATTGGTTAACCAAGCAATCAAGGCGTATTTGATGCCAAAATAAAAGGAGAGCCAGATCAGCATGAAGATTATGCTGGTCTGGCTCTTACTATGTTGGCATCAGGAATGGCTTGACGCTATCAGTGAACGACAAGTGCAAGGATCACAGCGATTTGATCTGATTCCGATACTCGCTCGGAGAGACGCCGTACCAACGCCGGAATTGCTTAGAGAAATAAAGCGGATCATAAAAGCCAACGGAAGCGGCAATCTGCTCAATGGTGAGCTCCAACCGTTCCCGCAGCAGCAAACGTGCTTTATCCACTCGCAGCTTAAGCAGGAACGTAACCGGCGTCACCTTGGTGTGCTGCTTGAATATACGCGATAAATAAGCACGATTATAGCCGAAGCTTTCGGCCATCATTTCGATGGTAATCGGCTCCGCATATTGCGTGGACAAGTAATGGATCGCCTGCTGCACGATACGGTCGCTTTCGGCCTCGGTCACTAGCCCTGTTACTGCGGGGGCTGGCAGGGCTTCGCAGTATTCACCCAGCAGCAAGCTTAGGTATCCAGTCGCTTTCAGCTGCGCGTTTGCTTTTTTGGACTTGAGCGCTTGTTGGATCTGACGAAAAAGCACAGGCATATGCCGATTGCGTGCCATATGGATGATGGGGCTTCCAGGAGTTAAGCCCGCCTCATCGACGAGCTTCCCTGCCTGCGCGCCGGTAAATGCGATCCAGCAATAATGCCATGGATCGGTCTCATCCGAGACGTAGCTGATGAGCTGCTCAGGTTCAATGACGAAGCTGTCTCCAGCACCAATCGCATACTCTTCTCCATGTGAGGAGAATACGCCGCGACCCGATATGACATAATGGATTAAGTAGTAGTCGTAGACTTTCGGCCCAAGGCGATGCTCAGGCTTGGTCTGGCTTTCCCCTGCAAATAAAACCGTGAATTCGCTCACCCCAGCAGGAAGGGGGTTCGATACGACATAATAACTGTAGGGCTTATCCATACCGATTATTCATCTCCGATCGAAAAGCTGTTCGTTCCTTCCACTGTATCATAGAACTCACATAAAACGGAAACGTAAAATCACATTTTTCCATGTGGAAATAACATGCCTCCATAGCCAACGAGTTGCAGATCTCTTATACTGAAACTATAAACTTACTCCTAACGAACCTACTAAAACCACTAAAGGCGGTGCCACACATGGCAGATTTGCAAGCACTAAAAGACACGTTTATTGAGATTTATGGAGAAACGGCAGCGAAGATTTCAGCATTTCACGCTCCTGGTCGAGTGAATTTGATCGGCGAGCATACGGATTATAACGGCGGTTATGTATTCCCGGCAGCTTTGACGTTCGGAACGACCTTGATTATTCGTCCAAGACAAGATCGTGTGATCGGCTTCGCATCTACCAATATGGCACTGCGTAAACAAATTTCCATAGATGACTTGTCCTACCAAGAAGAGGACGATTGGATCAATTATCCGAAAGGGATCTTTGTTCATTTGGCCAAAGAAGGGTTCCCAGTTACGCAAGGATACGATCTCTTGTTCCACGGCGAAATCCCGAATGGTGCAGGTCTTTCCTCCTCAGCTTCTATAGAGGTTGTCACAGCATTTAGCTTGCTAACGCTAGAGAAATATCCAATCGACACGGTCAAAATCGCGCTTCTCGCTCAAAAAACAGAGAACCAATTCGTTGGCGTCAATTGCGGCATCATGGACCAATTTGCCGTAGCGAATGGCAAGAAGGACAACGCGATCCTGTTGATGTGCGATACGCTGGAGTATCGTCATGTTCCTTTTCAAAGCGGCAGCTACAAGCTTGTGATCGGCAACACGAACAAACGCAGAGGTCTCGTCGACTCGGCTTACAATGAGAGAAGAAGCCAATGTGAGCAGGCGGTTACCTACTTGCAAAAGCAATTCCCAGACATCACGCTGCTTGGTCAACTGAACCTTGCGCAGTTTAACGAATATAAGCATCTGATCCCAGACGAAACGGTTCGCCGCAGAGCGGAGCATGTTGTGGAAGAGATTGATCGCGTTTTGAAATCCATCGAAGTGTTGGAGAAGAATGACCTCGAATCTTTCGGTAAGCTGATGATCGGTTCCCACGATTCCCTTCGTGACCTGTATGAAGTTACTGGTTTGGAGCTGGATACGATGGTTGCAGCAGCGTTGAAAGTACCAGGTGTGCTTGGGGCGCGGATGACGGGTGCAGGCTTCGGCGGTTGTACGGTTTCCTTGGTGCATGAAGACAGCGTTCAAACATTCATCGACCAAGTGGGCGCAGAGTATACGGAAATTACAGGGCTTACACCAAGCTTCTATGTGTGTGATATTGGCAACGGTGTAGAGCAACTTGAGGAGGCGTTGTAAAATGGCAATTCTAGTCACTGGTGGAGCAGGTTACATCGGATCTCATGCGGTAGCAGAACTGCTGGCCAAAGGCGAGGAAGTCGTCATCGTCGATAACCTGCAACAGGGTCACAAGGATGCGGTGCTTGGCGGTAAATTGTACGTTGGCGATCTGCGCGACGGGGAGTTTATGGATACGGTTTTTGCTGAAAATAACATCGATGCGATCATTCATTTTGCAGCGAATTCGCTTGTTGGTGAGAGCATGACCAATCCGGCAAAATACTACCATAATAACGTGTACGGAACGCTTTGCTTACTTGAAAAAATGACGCAATACGGCGTGAAACGCATCGTATTCTCCTCGACGGCTGCTACGTATGGCGAGCCTGAGAACATCCCGATCCTTGAAAGCGATCGTACCCTGCCTACGAATACGTATGGCGAGACGAAGCTGGCGATGGAGAAAATGATGAAGTGGTTCGATACCGCTCATGGTATCAAATATGTGTCATTGCGATATTTCAATGCAGCTGGCGCACATGCTGGCGGTAAAATCGGTGAAGACCACAGCCCGGAAACGCATTTGATTCCGATTATTTTGCAGGTAGCGCTGGGTCAAAGAGCGCACATCTCGATTTTCGGCGAAGACTATGCGACAGAAGACGGTACATGTGTACGTGACTATATTCACGTTAGCGATCTAGCGAGCGCACATGTGCTTGCAGTAGAGAAGCTGCGCGGCGGTGCGGACAGCAACATTTATAACCTGGGCAATGGCACAGGTTTCTCGGTGAAGCAAGTGATCGATATCGCGCGCAAAGTCACAGGCCATGCGATCCCTGCGGTGGTTGAGCCTCGTAGAGCGGGCGACCCGGCAACGCTGATCGCTTCTTCGGAGCGTGCAAGAGCGGAGCTTGGCTGGAAGCCAGCGCTGGATTCCTTGGAAGCGATCATCGAGAGCGCGTGGAACTGGCATCAGAAGAACCCGAAGGGGTATGCGGCGGAAGTGAGCGTTTAATTTTAGAAGTAGGGCCCTCGATAGGGTCCGAAGTAGAGGCTACACCATTAAGCATGCAAAAGTGCAGCTTTTTTCCGAGATTGACTTGTCTAAGCAGGAAATTGATGCAAAAGTGCAATTGTTTGGCCAAAAATGACGAGATTTCCGTGGATGAGGCACAAATTGATGCACTTTTGCAGGTATTCTTTCTAAACGTGGCAAGTAACAAGCAAAAAGATGCATATTTGCAGGCTTTCGGTTGAGGTTCTCTCATCAGAAAGGGAAGTGGCACTATGGAACGTACATTACAAACGCCGCAGTACGCAGCGTTAACGATAGAAAGACTTTTGCAATTCGCCACCCAGAATGGGTTGATCGAACAGCTGGATGTCTATACCTCGCGCAATGCGTTGCTGGATTTATTCGGTCTGGCGGAGCCTTTCCAGGGGGAAGTGCCTGCGGAGAAATTGAGCAGTCCGGTTGGCTTGCTGGAAGAGCTGCTGGATGCAGCTTGGGAAGCGGGACTACTGGAAGAGAATACGACGACATACCGCGATTTGTTAGATGCACGCATTATGGGGCTTATGATGCCTCGACCTTCCGAGGTCGTGAGTCAATTCTGGAAACTGGCGAAAACACAGAATGTGGAAGCGGCGACGGCTTACTTTTACAAGCAATCGATTGATTCCAACTATATTCGCATGGATCGCATTGCCAAGAACGCCTACTGGCTCGCTGAAACGGCCTACGGTGATTTGGAAATCACGATCAACCTCTCCAAGCCGGAGAAGGATCCGAAGGAAATTGCGCTGCTCAAAACGCTGCCACAAAGCAGCTACCCCCTATGTCTACTTTGCGTAGACAATCTGGGCTATGCAGGCCGTGTGAATCACCCGGCTAGACAGAATCTGCGCGTCATCCCGCTGGAGCTGGACAACGAGAAATGGTACCTGCAGTATTCACCTTACGTGTATTACAACGAGCACAGCATCATCTTCCATGAGAAGCATATTCCGATGAAAACAACGGCAAATACGTTCTACCGTTTGCTTGATTTCATCGAGCAATTCCCGCACTACTTCATCGGGTCGAATGCGGACCTGCCGATCGTCGGGGGTTCCATTCTGAACCACGACCATTTCCAAGGCGGGCGCCACAAATTCCCGATGGAAAAAGCTCCTAGTGAGAGAGCATTCTCACATGCGGATTTTGCAGGCGTGAAGGCCGGGATTGTGAAGTGGCCGATGTCGGTGCTGCGCCTAAGCGGGCACAATAAGCAGCAGCTGTACAAGCTGGCGAGCAAGCTGCTCGACGACTGGCGTGCTTACAGTGATGCGGAAGCGGAAGTCCTCGCGTTCAGCGAGAAGGACGGACAGCGGATCCCGCATAACACGATCACGCCGATCGCCCGCAACAATGCGCGCGGCGAGTACGAGCTTGACCTGGTGCTGCGAAACAACCGCACCAGCGCCGAGCATCCGGATGGGATTTTCCATCCGCATCAGCACTTGCACCACATCAAGAAGGAGAACATCGGCTTGATTGAGGTCATGGGGCTGGCAGTACTGCCAGGCCGCCTGCAAGAGGAGCTGGCGGACATCGCCAAGCTGCTCACTGGCGAAGCCAAGATCAGCCGCGAGCTGAGCGACGAGAGCAATCCGCTGCATAAGCATGCGGATTGGATCGCGGCGCTGCTCGCGAAGCATGGCGCGGCGCTGTCGGAGGGCGCGGCGAATGCCTTGCTGCAGACCGAGGTCGGCAGCAAGTTCATGGACGTCCTCGCGGATGCGGGCGTCTTCAAGCGTGACGAAGCCGGGCAAACGGCGTTCGGACGGTTTTTGGCTGCGGTGGGCTTCGCGCAGCAGTAGATGTTGGATCCCTGGTCGGGTTGATGACCAGGGATTTTTTTTGACATAGTAGAAAGAAGTATAAGTGTATTAACATTTTCATCGATTAGATGCCCATATGTACGCTGAAGGGCTGTCAAAACCTTCGACTTCACCTTTCCATTGTTTATCGGATAACACAAAGGAAACCAACTTTGCAGTGACCCCTTCAATCTTACGTCATACCCCTTCACATTTACCTCGCCTTATTTGAATTTATTGCTTTAATCATGATTGATTTAGGGCCGAAAATTCAAATAAGTGGCCTGCTTCTTAGCTATTTTTGTTAAACTATTGGCGGCACCAGACATAGTAGTCTGGTGCCTCTGCGTATGCTGCTGAAACTACAAAAAGTAATTTAAATGTAGAAAGTTCACAAAAACAAAAGGTTTCCTCACCAACTATCATTTTTGAAGATCCCGCTCTAGAAACAAGATTAAGTGAAAGTTATATCAAGCAACTAAAAAAGGATTACCCCAATGCTAAACAAATAACCATTCAAATAATGGACGCTTCCGCTTCCGCTCCAGCTCCAGCTACACCTACACCCAGTGTACCTTATTTACCATACGCTGCTAATTCTCTAACTAATCCTGGAGAAGTGTCGCCTCAAGCTTGGTATGACTTTGGTGAAACGTATCAAGTACGTACGAAGCAACTGATTTCAAATGACGTTTATCGTGATCCTTACATTCTTTATGAGTCTGTTGCTAAAGGACAAACTAAACTTACAACTACATCTATGGAACGCACTGTAACAACCAGCATCACTGGTTCTGTTTCAGGTGGGAGAAAGGATGTGTGGAATGCCTCATTAACTGGTAATTATACTGGTTCAGTAAAATCAACAGTAACTAATACAACAACTTTAGTCGGTCCTCCGGAATTAAGTTCATCAAACAGCCGTGCTTTTTATATGCAAGCATCCTATGCAGCTTGGACTGTTGGCATTGATACTTTTGGTTATCCGAGCGGTGACTTTATATCGGGGCAACTCGTATCCGGTTACGCCCCTGTTTGGCTTTACTTCTCAGTTGATAATTAAATCTCATTGATTTCTTCATAAAAGGTGACTCTCAATCGAAAATGGATTATGCTGAGAAAAAAACCTTTAATTGGAGGATAAGATGAGAAAAGAATTTCTTTACACTGTTTTATCGTTAAGTTTACTTCTGAATTTTGGACTTACTATTTATAATTTATTAAAACAGCCGACAATAGCTCCATCCCAGCAGCTCCAAAACATTCGTGGTGATATTTCACTAAACCAGGGCGGCGTATCTACTGCATCAACGCCAAATGGCGACCTATGGTTATTTATTTCAAATCAAAATAAAATTTATTACATTTCTAAACCAGATTCCACGGGGAAAATTAATATCTCCACGGATGTTTTACCTCGCTAAAAAGAACGGAGCCACTCAATCTAGTGGCTCCGTTCTTTTTTAGCGAGGTAATGGTGGTGATAATGAGCTTTCCCGCAACCTAATCATGAAGATTGAGCGGCCATAACACGTTTGAAAATCAATGAAACAATTAAAACGGCAATTGCCACTGTTATCAGTTGAGTAATGGCAATATAATCCCTCATTTCATAAGCCCTTCAATTCTTGGCGAACTTACACGTTTATCTATGACTGATTATTCCGTATTAATTAATGCTATCGTTAACCAGTCCATCACTAGGTTACTATGACAGACTGGTTTTTCATTCACCACAAATTTCTAACTTAAGCTACTCCACGCTGAGCTTTTCTTACTAGATAGAAGTAAGACAGCATCGCTGCGCCACTCGTCAATAAAATAATTACGCCCAGCGGGACAGCAGTGTCTTCACCCGCTTTGCCAACTAGCGGAGAGACGACCGCTCCGAGCAAGAACGAAATGACACCAAGTAGCGCTGCAGCACTGCCCGCCATATGTCCCTGAATCTCCATGGCAAGCGGGAATGCTGCCGTTGATGCAATACCCAGGGCGGCTACGAAGAAAAACAGCGGAATCGACAGTTAATTAAGTGTAGTCGTCAAGCCTAGTAAATGTTGATCAGCATCTTAAAAGTTAGTACCAATTCAGCTAGGCAAGTTCACTTTGACGGACGGCGAGTGTCGGTCCGAATAGCAAAGGGAGTTCCCTTAGAGGGGAACTCCCTTTCTAATTATGGGTAACAGCCACCGTTGGCGATCACTAACCGCCACTACCCATCACAACATGCTCGTCAAACACACGCACCTGATTTCGACCTGCCCGTTTGGCCTGATACAAGGCCGTGTCCGCATGCTTCAGAAGCATCTCCAAGGTATCCCCACGGCTATTGGCCTCAGATAATCCGAAGCTCGCTGTAACGGCAATCGAGCCGTAGATTCCGCTCATTGGCTCCGCTGCGAGCTGTGCTCGAATCCGTTCCGCTACTAGGGCTGCGTCGTCTAGCGAGCAGGAAGGCAAGGCGATGACAAACTCCTCGCCGCCATACCTTGCAATAAGCACACCAGGCACGTCTGCCTCGAGCCTTCTAGCAATCGCCACCACATGCTGAATCGCGAGATCGCCAACATCGTGACCATAGGTATCGTTGATATGTTTGAAATGATCAATATCGAATAGCAGGATGCTTGTAGACGCGTTGCTATTCTGAGCTTCTACCAATACAGCCTTACTACGACGGATAAACTCCGTACGGTTTAACAGCTTCGTCAAGCCATCATAGTAGGCAAGTTGTTTTAATTGATCTTGGAGCAGCTTTTGCTCGGAGACGTCGATCAGCATGAGCAGGCTCCCGATCGTCTCCTCACTGCGTCCCCGTACAACGGAGGAACGGGTCTGATAAAAGAACTCCTTGCCGTCGTCCGCACGCCAAACAAATTCTTCTTGGGCACCATCTTGGGATCGCACCACTGGAAATGGCGTACCCGACAACCGAATCCACGCTTCATCGAGTGTTAATCCGAGCATTTCTGTTGTTAAGCCCGGAAACATATAACTGATTGCGCCATTGAAGTCGACAAGCCGATCTGCGTAATCCAGCACGACAGCGCCTTCGCGCATACTTTCAAAAATACGATCCTTCGCAATCGGAATGACCGTCAGCATCTTTGTGGACACAATCGCCCAGATGTACATGGCAGAAGTCGCACAAAGAATCATCGGCACAGGATCAATGCCAAACGGTGTTAGGCCCATCAAATAAATAAATGCTCCCGTCATCGGCATGAACTGCCCCATGATTAAGGTCACCAGCTGCAAACGGTAAGCTTTCTTAGTTTGATGCCATCTGCGCAAGAGCAGCACGACCGCTGCCAGCATGCATCCGAACGTATAAGCCCCGTGGACGATGTAATATTGTCCGATGACGATATCCGTAGTAGGGAAAGGTGCATTTTCGCGGAAATAGATTTCTTTATAAAACAAATGATGATAATCGTTGGTCACCACCATGAAGAAGGTAATGGCTGGAATAAGGAAGAGCACCCCTATTCTTCTGCGAGTCAAGTTCATGCCAACATATTGCATGACAATCAGTAAGCCAATGGCAGGCGCAGCCGCGATGCCAATATACTCGAAGATCGTCCAGACTTTTACCTCAACTAACGTATCGCTTGCCATTTCAAAAGCGTGAGCAAAAATATAAATAGCTTGAGCAGCCGTATAGATGACGAATGTATAGGCACCAGGTATTTCTTTGCGCTTGATAAAGGCATACATGCATAGGAAGGCTGTAAAAACGCCCGAGGTTGCGACTATTGAAATGAACATGGTTAGTGTAGGATGCATGAGTAGCACTCCATTATTGTAGGATTATTGGATAAATTGTCGATTTAATGGTATCACATCCCCGTGTGCTGTCATAGGGAAAGTTGGGTTGCGAGAATGGAAAGGAGTTACAAAATTTAGTAAACTAAAAGGTAGAGGCAAGGGAGGAGAGGTACACAATGAAAATGCGGGTATCAGCCGTGCAGTATCATTTGCATACGATTAGCAGCTTTGAAGAGTTTGCCGCACAGGTGGAGCATTATGTGAAGGTGGCGCAGGAATTTGAGGCGGATTTCGTGCTATTTCCGGAGTTGTTTACCACACAACTGATGTCCATTGGCGACGCAAACGGCAAAGCATTACCGATAGAGGCACTACCTACTTTTACAGAGGCTTATCGCAATTTATTTCAAGGATTGGCTCAGCGAACGGGCATGCATGTGATTGGCGGCACGCACATTACGGCAGAGGGTGACAAGCTGTACAATACGGCATTTTTGTTCTACCCAGATGGACGAGTTGGCGAGCAAAAAAAACTGCATATTACCCCGACCGAAGTGAAGGAATGGGGCATGGGTGCGGGGGATTCGCTGCAGGTTTTTGATACGGATAAAGGCAGAATTGCCATTCTGGTTTGCTACGATGTCGAATTCCCGGAAATTGTACGGATGGCTAGAGCGCGTGGCGCAGATGTGCTGTTTGCTCCTTCTTGCACGGATGATCGGCACGGCTTCCATCGGGTACGCTACACCTGTCACGCTCGGACGATTGAGAATCAAATCTACGTAGTGACGACGGGGACTGTTGGTGCATTGCCGACCGTTGATTTCATGAGAGCGAATTTCGGACAAGCCGCTGTCATTACGCCAAATGATGTGCCATTTCCGCCGAAAGGCATCCTTGTCGAGGGTGAGATTAACGGCGATATGGTCGTGACCGCCGACCTTGATCTGTCGCTGCTGACACTCGTTCGGGAGCGAGGCTCCGTCACCACCTGGCGAGACCGCCGAACCGATTTATACACGGACTGGTCATGAGACAATGAGAAAACATCTCTATGTGTTTGATGGGGATACACCTGTGGAGGCGGTCATTCGCACGTATAGCTTGGCGGATTTCGATGCGCTAATTTGCGTTCAGCAGATGAGCTTTCCGCCCCCTTTCCCAGCTGAGCTCTGGTGGACGAAGGAGCAGCTCACGGAGCATGTGACCCGGTTTCCTGAGGGGGCGCTGTGTGTGGAGGTAGGTGGCCAGGTTGTGGGCTCGATCACGGGACTGCGCGTTAATAGTGAGCAGATGGCGGGGGCAGTCGATCATAGCTGGTCGGCAATGACGGATGATGGGTATATCCGCACGCATCTTCCAGATGGTGACACGCTGTATATTGTGGATGTGTGTATCATGCCAGCTTACCGTAAGTTTGGTCTCGGCAAATGGCTCATGCAATCCATGTATGAGGTTGTGGTGCAGCTGGGGTTGGCTCGGTTACTCGGAGGTGGACGCATGCCAGGTTACCATAAGGTGGCGGAGAAGATGAGTGTCGATGACTATGCGGCGGCTGTGATGGCGGGGACGCTGAAGGACCCGGTGGTTACTTTTTTACTGCGATGCGGCCGGACGCCGGTGCGCGTGGTTGCGAATTATTTGGAGGATGAGGAATCGCTGAATCATGCGCTGTTGATGGAGTGGCGTAACCCTTTTAAACAATAGAAATAGGAGTGATTTGACCTTATGGAGTTCATACGCATAACGAGTATTGAGGATCCACTGTTTCGATCGATGCATGATCTGATGAAAGAGGTATTTCCGCCGGAGGAAGTACTCGACTATCCATTATGGAAGGAGCCATTAGAAGATCCGGGTATTCGGGTGTTTGTTGCGGTTCATGAAGGCAAGGTGGTCGGCACGACGGAGTATCGCTATTATGAGGATGACCAAGTGGCCATGACGGACTTTACGATTATTGGGCAGGCGGGGCTTGGGATTGGACGCTTTCTTGCGCGAAAAAGGTGGCAGGATCTGGAGCGATTAGCGGCAGAATCAGGTAAGCAGATAGCAGGCATGTTCGCAGAAATTTACGATCCGTATCGGATCGAAGGGTATGCTTTTGGCGGTGTAAAGCCGATGGACCCTTACGTTCGACGTGAGGTGTTATCGCATCTTGGCTATAAGCGGATCGACTTTACGTATGTGCATCCATCCTGGGAAAACAACGGGGAAGCGGTGGAGGGGCTGGACTTTTGCTTCTTGCCGACCGATGAAGACGCGACGGAAATTAGTGCCGCATTGGTTGCGAAGTTCTTACGACGGTATTATGCCGTGCTCGCGAATAAGCCGCATGCTTGGGAAGCGATGGTTGCTGGCTTGGAAGGGAAAGAGACGTTAGCGCTTCTACCGTTGTAACGGGGTTAGCAAAAAGGAGTCCGTTATGGACTCCTGCTTTTTCTGCATTTTTAACTTTGCCAAAAATCTACCAACCAAAATCTAGCGTTTTACCTGTCTCCGCTAACGTCTTGATGTTGCTCAGAATCATCCACCAGCTAGCCTTTGTCGACTCAAAACTCGGGTGGTCTGGCGTCCAGTTATCGTTCACGAGCGTTAATTTCGTACAATTGCCAACAGTGTCTAGGGTTAGTGTCATACGCGATTCAAACTCAGCATGGTTATCCCGGTATGAAGGACCTGCATGCTCGGTACAGCTAAGTAATTTCTCAGGCTCATAGGCCAAAATCTTGCCATACACATGGACCGTTTCCTCGCCATCATTACCAGGACCTACATAGGCATAATCGGATCCTATTTCAAAAGTGGACTGGAGCACGCTGCCGAACAAAATTTGACGTGTCCCCTCTGGTGTGATGAGAATATCCCAAACTTGCTTCGTGCTTGCACCAATATAAAATTCATACTTCAGCTCCATAACCGCTCGCACTCCTTCGCTTCTGTGATCCTACCTATCATAATCGATCTAGTATTCCCATGTATTGTAAAAACGCGACAAGGAGTGTTTGACATGTCTACGAATGCGAATACGAATTCCCCGATGCCTAGCTTGGGTATCATCAATTTCCAGCAGGGCGGTCACAAATTTCAGCTTTGTCGCTATGCTCCAGCTGAGGATATAGCTTTTTTCGTTCGTCATTATTGGGTCGTCAAGTGGGACTTGGCCGGGAAAGAACCCTATACACAGCATGTTATTCCTAATCCCTGCGTGAATCTCGTTGTAGAGCCAGGAAAAACGGCGATTTACGGTCCTGGCAAAGAGAAGTACGGACATCACCTAGAGGGACAAGGGAGTGTGTTCGGCGTGAAATTTAAGCCAGGCGGCTTTTACCCTTTTGTGCAAGAAACCGTGTCTAGCATGTTGAACAATCCGCTGAATATTGAGGATGTCTTCGGCACCGACCCGCGTACCTTGGAAGCTCAAGTGTTTAGTCATAGTGATGATGGGCTGAACATTAGTCTGGTTGAAAGCATGATTCGCTCCAAGCTGCCAGCACAGGATGAACAGGTCACACTAGTTAACCAGATTGTAGATTATGTGTATGGACAGCCTGAGATCACCAAGGTTGACGCTATTTGTGAGCATTTTCAAATGAACATTCGCACGCTGCAGCGACTTTTCGATCAGTATGTCGGTGTTAGCCCGAAGTGGGTGATCAAAATCGCACGCATCCAAAGCGCAGCAGAGACCACCGATAGCAATGATACGCATAATTGGGCCAAGCTGTCGATGGATCTCGGCTATCATGATCAGTCGCATTTCATTAAAGATTTCAAATCGTTACTTGGTCAGACGCCGGAGGAGTACGCTTTAGGGAAGCGCGCGAAGTGAAGGGGCTGATGGCCTAGCAGCTACAACGCCATGACCAATTGAGGACTGTGCTACATGGCCTGTTGCTTCGCTTTGTGTTGTCTTTTCCGCAGAAGCGGGTTTAACATCATAACCCCAACCACAAGCAACCCACCGCTCAACACATAAACCGTCAACAACGACGTTGCATCCTTCAAGTATCCAGACACCGCCATCCCCACCAGCATCATCCCCATAAAAATCGGTGTAATTGCACCGCCAACTCGCCCCATAAATGGACCTTCCGTGTTACGTACGATAAGGGTTTGAATACCAACATGGATGCAAGGATAGAACAATCCGCTTACGATTTGAAGGAGGATCGTGACAGAAACCAGTGTTGATGTTCCAACACCTACTGTACAAATGGCACTAACTAGTAAGCCAGTTGCGAGCAACCATTGAGGCTTAACCTTCTTTGCAATCCCCATTATGACAGCCCCGCCTATAAGCATTGAAGCCCCGCCCGCCATTAGAAACCATTGCAAGGACTGCTTGCTCAGCCCTAATTTCTCGATGGCGATAAATAATGCGAGTGGCTGAATCAAGCCGGCGGCTAATCCAGTAACACCGAAGGTGAGGCTAAGCGTTCTGAGCGCATGGTTGGATTGTACATAGCGCAGGCCGGCTGCCAGCTCTTTCGAGAAGTTTGTGCTTCTAGAGGAGGCTTCTTCTACGTCGTCTTTCGGTAGGAAAGTGAGGACTAGGGATGATCCGAAGAACATCACGCCCGTGAGGATCAGAGAAGCTTCGACGCCGTAGTTCAGATAGATGAACGTACCTACCACAGGGCCCAGCACCATGAAGATCGCTACGAGAGATTGAGACATCGCCATTACACCTTGAAGATGCTCCGCGGGTACATTCTTTTTATAGAGCTTCATAGCGGAAGGCTGTGAGAACTGCGATAAGCTCGCGGAAATGAACGTCCCGATTAGCAAGGCATACCAAGATCCATATAGCAGGGTAAGTAATACAAGGAACACCGTTACAGCAGATAAAAGATCGCACCAAACCATGGTCCGTTTCGGCTGCCAACGATCGGCAAACGTGCCGCCAATAAAGGCGAAGATGAAAATAGGTGCTGTCTCCACAACGGAAATCAAGGATACATACTGTGGATTATTGAAGGTAATGTCCGAGATATAAAGGAGAATGGCGAAATTTCGGATCCAAATGCCAAGCTGCAGGAGCACACGGGATAGGAGAATTGTTCGAACGTAGCGATTCGTGAACAAGTGACTCATTCCTTTCTAAAAAAATATTTACTGAATTACTAATTTACTAAGTTAGTAAAATAACATCCAAATCATAGCCCAGTCGTATGGTGAAGTCAATATAGTCTTGTGAATTCAAGATATTTACAGATAAGACAGTCGTGGCGCTCAATAAAAAAACGACTGCCAAAGTGGCACCCGTTTGTATGTGAATAAGATGGCGAAGCTAATCTTTGAAGAATTACTTGCGGTGGATTTTTCTCACTGCAAAAAGATAAACAATGGATGGCAGCGGAGCTGAAAGGATGCCCCAAATGCCCCAAAACCAAGGGTAACGAGCACCTTGTCTCCGCGAATCAATGTACAACCATGTACCTTGTACCAGTAACAGTAAAGCGATACCCATCCATGCCCAGAGGGGAAGATGATCGACCTTAGGGCTAGTCATTTTCATGAGAAGCCACCTGCCTTCTGACGAGCAGCCAAACTAGCGGAATCAAGATAGCCGCGGCTTGTATGGAGATGAAGGCAATCGGTCTAGCTGTTACCGTTAGATAATACACATAGAACAAGAGCAGCGCGCCGATCCATAGCATCAGTAAGTCACGTAACAGTTTGGACCGCTGCTTGCTCTTCGTAACGGCGATATGCTGCTCAAACCAAGCTGCGCTTGGCATCGGCACGTGGATGGCGGCATCTAGCAGGTCCAGCCCCTCGCGCAGCTCGCTCACCGTCTTTTCTCCGCCGTCGCCCTGAGGAGCGTTGTCCTTAGGGGCCCCATGCCGCCCCTTCAAATCCTTACCCATCTGTTTCAGCTCCTTTCGTAGTTCTTTCTCAGCATTGTACTCGCGGGATTTCACCCATCGATTTTCCAATTTCCCCAGAATCAAATCGGACCCTCAGAAAGGCGTTCGCTAACCGGTTAAATCGCTCCTGCTTTTGAATAAGCGTACCCCAAGTGCAAGAAGTAACGTGATGAAGAGAAATGACGATAGGACGCATAGTACAAGCCGATCTGATGCTTGTTCTTGCGTAACGAGAGCCGCAGCGTGGCTCGTTAGCATGGATGGACTCCAAGCCATATACGGCTTGAATAAGCTGCCCGCAATCGAGAGCAACACGGCCATCACGATAGCTGTAAACGCAATCGCAGCGCTGCCTCTAAGCCAAGTGCCGAGGACAACCGTCACTGTAACGATGAACGCGAGCCATAGACCGTAAGCGGCGAATCCTTGCATGAGAGGCACAACTTCGATTTGGCCGAAAATCACAATGGTATAATAGGCAGCGGCCGCATATCCGCAGCCGAACGATACGAGCGCAAGCGTTTGGATGCCAGCCCACTTGGCAGTTATATACGATGCATGGGGAACGGGCTTGATCATGATCATCCCGGCCACGCCGTTCAGCCGTTCTCCCGAGACGATCGTCATCGATACAAGCACGAGGATAAGCATCCCGATGGTTCCGAACTGAGACATCGTCTTGATGATCACGTCTTGCGGCGATGGTATCGGCAGCTCGATGACAGCTCCCTCCGGCAAACCGCCCATGTTTTGGATAATTTGGGGCGTATAGTATGTCGTTACGGGTTGCATGACACCAATCATGATGAAGACGAGTGGCACCCAGATCCATTTGGCATTGCGAGACATCTCAAGCATTTCTTTGCGATACAACGTCAGCCATTGGCTTATTCGATTCATTCTCCCACCACTTTCATGAATAAATCTTCAAGTGACGTATGCCCGGCTTCGAATTTACTCACGGATATGCCGCGGCGGACAAGATCAGCTAACAGTTCCTGTTTTCCAACAGTCAAGTCCTGCACATGGACACGTGCGCTATTTCCTGTCCCGGTAACCTGGTCAACAAGCGGAAGCAGCTCGATGGCTTTCCTCCATTGTTCAAGCGAAACGTCTGCTTCTACACGAATGATTGGCTGGCGATATTGCTCACGGAGCGCGTGCAAGGTGCCGGACAAGGCGATTTCACCACCGCGCATAATGAGCACGTCATCGCAAATCTCCTCAGCGTCGTGAAGCACATGTGTGGAGAAAAGGATCGTAGTCTCCCGTTTAATGACACGCAGCATCTCAAGCACTTCGCGACGGCCGAGCGGATCAAGCGCCGACACGGGCTCGTCGAGCATGAGCAGCTTCGGACGGTGAATCATGGCTTGAGCGATACCGAGTCGCTGCCGCATGCCTCCCGAGTACCCGCCGATACGACGATTGCGCGCATCCTTTAGACCAACGAGTTCAAGCAACTCATCTGTTCGCTTATTCAGTTCTGTTTTGCCGACGAAAGCCAGCTTGCCGACGTATATCAGAAATTCTCGGCCCGACATCCAGTTGTAGAAAGCAGGGATTTGGGGCAAATAGCCGATATGCTCGCGAATATCCGCCGTTTCTAGTCCGGGGAATAAGATCGTGCCTGATGTAGGCGGCAGTAATCCAGATAACATTTTGAGAGTCGTCGTCTTGCCGGCGCCATTGGGACCTAGCAACGACACACAGCTCCCTACTGCAATGCTGAAATCAATGTCATTCACGGCGACGGTTGCGCCAAACCGTTTCGTCAGATGCCTCACTTCGAGCAGCGTCATCAATCGTTTTTCCTTCCAAAGACAAAATACGTGATTGGCCCGAACATGCTGATGCATATGATAATTAGTGTCCACATCCATTTCGGTCCGTTCGTCTGTTCCGCACGCAAGCAATTGATCAGCGCAACTAGCATAAGCAACAGCTGTATGACTAGTAGTGGCAACACGATCGCCCAATTGATATCGATCATAATTCGTGACCTCCTCGTTTATCTCCATGCTTTGAATGAAAGGCTGATCCGCACGGTGACCGGCAAATCGCCAAAAGGCGAGCTATTCGTTCCGCTTGGGTTGCCAGTTGTCTGGTTATTCTCCTTCATCATTCGCCAGCTCTTGCCGCAGTTGTTTCAGTGCGTTATGCACGCGGGACTTGACGGTGCCCTCCGCGATGGCGAGCATATCGCCAATTTCTTCGTACGTATATCCGTAGTAATGCTTAAGAATGAGTGGGACGCGGCTTTCGCGCGGCATCTCGGCCAGAGCATTCAGCACATCAGGCCATTCGTCACCCAGTGAAAGAGACTGCCATTGCAGCAGGCGGAGAGCTTGCTGCTCCTCTTTCTCCTGCCAATTGCGCTCGAAGCGGCGCCGTCTGCTCTGATCAATCATCAATCGAGTAGCAATCGTAATTAGCCAGGACGAGAATTTCGAAGTCCCGTTGTAGAGCTTTATTTTTTCAATACATCGTGCCATCGTTTCTTGGGTAAGATCCTCGGCTAGAGACGGATGCAGCGTGATTTTGACCAAATACTTATAGACGAATGTATAATGCCGCTGCAGCAGCTGAGACAGAGCGATCGTGTCGCCTACCTTGGCTTGCCGAATAAGATCGTGCTCTTCCAAGTGATTGAACATCCTCTCTGCCTGGTTTCAAGAATAGTACGAACAGCAGGTGGAAATCGTTCACCGCACATCCGAAAAAATAAATAGAATCAAGCTTTAGCTTACCACGCCTGCGCCCAGACATGTATAATGACAGCAGGTAAGTCCATTTGAATGAGTTGAGTAATGGAGGACAACATAATGAAACAAGGTATATATGCAAGAGCGGGGCTATCCCCAGAAGAGTTGGAGGAAGTCCGAGCGCTGTGGGAGATATGCAATGCGCATGAAGGCATCGAAATTAAACTAAACTGGGGCACACTATCCAGCCGTCCTGCTTTGGTGACGAATGATTTTGTTTATTACGAAAATGACCGTATTATCGGCTTTCTGGCAATCTACAGCTTCCTTTCAACCGAAGTTGAAATCAGCGGTATGGTGCATCCGGAGGCACGGCGCCGAGGGATTTTCAATCAACTTGTTCAAACGGCGAGGGAAGAGTGCAGGAAAAGAGAGGTTCCTAAGCTTATTTTCATCAATGAGCATGGCTCGGCAAGCGGGAAGGCCTTTCTGACGAAGCTGGGCGCAGTTTACTCCTTTTCTGAGTATGTGATGGTGATGAAAGAACATATCATTCCACCAGTTCCCCCTCAAACCGAATTAAGCATTCGCTTAGCGGGTGTTGAGGATACCGAGCTTTTAGTCAAGTTGAATATGTCGGGCTTCGATATGACAGAAGTCGATACACGCGAATACGTAAAGCAAACCATTACAGGTGACAAGGAACGGACGTGGATTGCGGAGCTTGGCGAGAACAAAGAACCGATTGGAAAACTTGGTGCGATGGTGGAGCCAGGAGCAAGCGGGTTTATTTACGGATTTTGCGTGTTGCCAACCTTTAGGAGCATGGGTTATGGTCGTCAGATTTTAAGCCAAACGATTACGGCACTCAAGGAACAAGATCAAGCGGCGGACATTAAGCTGGAAGTATCGGTTGAAAATGAGAAGGCGCTCGGCCTGTATGAATCCTGTGGGTTTGCAACGAAAAACGCCAATAACTATTACGTGCTCCTCCTCGGCTAAAAAAAAGGGATAGCGCAGCAGATCGCTCTGCTGTCTATCCCCTTTTTTGCTTTATGTTAATGATAAATGAGTTCAGATGCCCCGCTAATAATTGTACCTGTATTAAGCCCCGCGCAAATATCCTTCATCGAGCCAGGCTTATCGAAATTGAACACATGAATCGGTACATGGTAGTCCCGCGCTAGAATAAAGGCGGATTGATCCATCACCTTCAAATTATGCTGAATCACATCGTTATAATGGAGTGATTTGTACTGGAGCGCTTCCTTGTGGTGCTTCGGATCCTTGTCAAAGACGCCGTCCACACCTTGCTTGGCCACGAGAATCGCATCGCAATTCACTTCAATGGCACGTTGCACGGAAGGATAATCTGTCGTAACGAAAGGCTGTCCATTCCCGCCGGCGAAAATGACGATGTACCCTTTTTCCAAGTGATGAATGGCTCGTAAACGAATGAAGGGCTCCGCCACAGAAGCGATCGGAATCGCTGTCATAACGCGCACCTCGGCCTCGGTCTTGGCCTTCAACACACCGCGAAGCATCAAGCTGTTGATGACTGTCGCAAGCGTACCAATATTATCAGCCTCGGCTTTCTCGATGCCCCAGCTTTCACCCATATTACCTCGGAAAATATTTCCTCCGCCTATCACGAGGCATACTTCAACGCCCAAATCCACGACGGTCATAATTTCGTTGGCAATATGATCCAGCTGTGTAGGGTCGAATCCGAATGAGTTGTCACCTGCTACAGCCCCGCCGCTAAGTTTAATGAGGACTCGCTTGTACCGTAAAGCCATTATCATTTCCCCTCTCTCTCTGATGAGAACGCCTATACGATGATAGCTGTGCCTGACTAGGAAGTATTGTGTGACAGCGGATGCTTGCAAAAAAACACTAAAGCCTCTAAATGCTCTAGTGTTTTCTGTGCCTGCTTTCCTCTAGTTAAAAGTAATTGTACATGAACTATGCAGGATTTTGCAATTTCTGCGGAACCCGCATGTGAACGATGAGCCCGATGATGACAAGGACCAGTAAGGAGCCCAATGCCACACGACTGGCTAAGTTACCGGAGGATGCCAACGCCCATGTGATCGAGCCGTACAGCAGAGGTCCGACAATGGAGGACACTTTGCCCGAGAAGGCGAACAGGCCGAAGAACTGGCCGCGCTTCTCTTCCGGCGTTAGCTGTACGATGAGCGTACGAGACGTCACCCACATAGCGCCCATGGAGACGCCGTATAGGCTGCCTGCTACCCAGAAGATGCTCTGGCTCGTCGCCAGGGCGGCGAGTGAGATAGCTACAATAAGAACAAGTGCAACGATGGTTACCGCTCTCTTAGGGCCGATGCTGCGCGTGACATAACCGAAGAGGAAGGAACCAATAACGCTAGACACCGTGGACACAAGATAGAGTAGAATGAACTGCCCTGTCGAGAAGCCCATGACTGTATTCGCATAAATGGCCATGACAGCAATCGCTGTGGCAATGGCATCGTTAAAGAAGAAGTAAGCGATCATGAACGTGAAGGCTGCTTGATATTTCCGAGCTTCCTTAAACGTCGCCCAAATCTCACGATATCCGCTAAGCAGCGATTTATTGGTAGCCACGGGCTTCTGAGACTTCTCTTTGTACAAGAACATAATCGGCAGCGAGAAAAGGAGGAACATGACGGCACTTGGGATGAAGGTACTTTCGAAGTGATTATCACTAACGAATAGGAAAGCAATAAGGCCGACGAGCGTGCCTACATAACCAACCGCGACACCAAAGCCGGAGATCAAGGGAATCTCACGTTCATTGCCTAGATCAGAAATCATGGAATCATAGAATACTAAGCTGGAGTTATAGAAAAATTTCGCGATCATGAAGAAAAGAATGACACCGATAATCGACGTATTGAGACCTAGCCACTCTTGCTCCGTCTTCCATAAGGCCGATGCCCCCATGAGGAGTGTCGCAATGATCGCGATGAGCGTGAAGGGGACGAGGTAGGCTTTCTTTTTACCTGTGCGATCAATCCAAACCCCGAATAAAGGCGATAAAAGCACCAAGAAGAAGCTAGAAAGTGAATTGGAGTAGGTGATGAAAGTACTCGCAATCTGGTCCATCTCCTCGGTGCTGCCTAAGGTTTCTTTCAAGTAAAACGGGTAGAACACAGTTACGATATTGGAAGAAAAAATGGTATTTGCAAAATCGTACATCGCCCATGCGAAAATCGGCAGGGAGAAAAATAACGCCCAAACACTACGTCCGGGGGCTGGATTGGAAGCGGATTCAAGCTTTGTCATATGAGGCACACCCTTTCTCTTCACTAACCTCTACTTTCACTAATATATTGGCGATTCTGCAGGGAAATCCCTCTTCTTCTCCCATGAGAAAGTTAAAGTTTTTCGGTTCTCGAAAAACTGCTTTCTTATTGGCGATAAAACTTACATATAAACGCGGGGTCGCTCATCAATGTATGGCTTCGATTAGAGTTTTCTCACAATAATATAAAAATCTCTTCTGAAATAAAAGAGGCTGTGCCATAAGGAACTATTATTGACATACAAAAGGAGCTAAGGCGTTTGCGCGTAGCTCGATTGTTTTTGTAACCAACTTCATTTTTTGTACATTATGGTTTCAGAGGTCTACATACTCAAAGATGCTAAAGTACACTTATTTTCGGGGGAAACAGCTAAACCTAGATAAATTAGTGCAGAAAGTACATCCTTTAGGATCAAAAATGATTAAAAATGATGAGTGCAGCAGAAATAGTTGCACTTTCGCAAGCATTTCAGATTGAGAGGGTAACTGGCTAAAAAAGGATGCACTTTTGCATCCTTTTATGCTTCACGGCTGTTCTCACGACAGGAATAACGTCATTTTGAGGAATGTCTTCTACTTGTCCGATTGAGGCTTGATGATATCGACCTCAATCATATCTTGATTCTCTTGCATTTTCAGCACGTTAATCCCGTTGCGTTGTAAGGTGGTTGAAAGTGTTTCTTTGTTTTGGGCAGGAAAAACATAAGCCAAGCTGCTTTTGTTGTCGAGCAAGCGTTTCGCCACCTGCACGAGTCGTTCCATCGTGAACGGCTTCTTCAGATATTTCTGAATCTCCTTCTCATAATAATCGTGAGGCGGATCGAGTGCAGTCGAAACAATGACCGGCGTTTGTGCGTGCACGGGGTGCTTGTACAGGTCTGCGATGAAATCCCAGCCCGTTTTCTCGCCTTCGAGGTGAATGTCCACGATGAATAAAATCGGACCTTCGCCCTCACAGCGCCGCAGCGCGATCATCCCTTCTTCAGCGGAACGTAGCTGGATGGAAGGTAGACTCAGCTTATGCAAGGCGACTTGAATTAATTTGGCTAGGTTATCATCATCTTCGAATATCACGATTTTCCCGTCTAAGCCTGAAATTTCATATTGATCTAGTTCAATTCGGAACGTGGTGCCATGTCCCATTTCAGACGTATAAGAGATATCCCCGCCATGGCCCTCCACAATTTCCTTCACGATGGCTAGGCCGAGACCAGTACCGCCAATCTGACGGCGGTCGGAGTTGTCGACACGGAAAAATTTCGAGAACATATGCTTATTCGCATCTTGCGGAATACCTAATCCGTAATCTTGAATGGCAATTGTGATTTTACCTTCGTGAGTCGAGATGTGAATGTCGATATGATCGGCCGCTGGCGAGTATTTAATAGCATTGCTAATGAGGTTATCAAATACTTGGCGAATACGATCAACATCTGCCCGTACCCACAGTTCGGGCTCTTGTTGGTGTAGGACAATCTGATGCAGCTGCTTATCCTGCCATTGCTCTGCAATTTCAGTGACAACGGACTTTAGATTAATCGGTGAGAAGTTGTAGGATTGACGACCTGACTCCATCCGCTGCAGATCCAAGAAGTCATTGATTAAATTCGATAGGCGCTGTGCTTCGTTGTAAATGGTTTCCATGTACCGTTTTTGCTTCTCTTGCGGAAGCTCACGATGCAGCAAAATTTCGATAAAGCCAAGCACACTAGCCAGTGGAGTTCGCAGCTCATGTGAAACAATGGAGATAAATTCATTTTTCATTTCATCAACGCGTTCTTCTTCTGTTCGATCACGGAAAACGAATAAGTACCCTTGCTGCTCGGTGCCCTCACTAACAACCGTAGCGTATAGCTCCGCATGTTGAAGCTGCTCGTCCTGTTGGAAGTTAAAGCGCTGTGTCAGATGAGATAGAGAGCGATCAATCAAAGCTTCGATGGAAGCGGCTACCCCGTGAAAACTAGGAGATGTGGCTCCGATCTCATAGCTGCAAGCGACTAAGTTTTGGCTGATACGTTCATTAAGTCCGAAATACTGATTCATACGTTGATTGGAAAAGAGGATCGTACCTTGGGAATCACACATCATCATGCCCTCGTGGGCCGATTCTAAAATATTTTGAATGAGATCATGTTGTCCTTCTAATAGCTGCTTCTCTGCAGTGAGTTGATCGTTCAGCTTGGCTAGGCTTTCCGCTTGCTGCAGCTTCTCATCATTCACGACCTGTGCATAGAAAGCTAGTCCGAATTGTTTGACTAATCCTTTGGTCAAACGTAGATTGTCATCTTGATAGAGCGAGCTTTGGTAATTCGTTAGTAAGAGAAAGCCAATGACTTCTTGCTTATCATCCGTGAGGGGAACGTATTGGTCGATGGCTCGCATCACGCCGCTATGGACACCTTGTTCATTCCCGGACACGTCACGGGTGTGGATGACAGAATTACCTTCGTCAAAAACACGTCGAGCTGGTCCGAACAGCTCGCTGCGAGAAGCTTGAATATGACCTTTGGGATAGCCGATGGAATGGATAACATCATAAGAGAACGTCCCGTCCTCTGAGCGACGCTCTAAGACGACCAAAGCGGCATCCTGCGCCAGCGAATTTAATAGGGCGGGCAAAGTATGTTTCAAGAAATCAGTTAATTTCACATAGCCGGTGAGCTTTTCTTGGTAGGAGGAGATCAGCTCCAAATCCCGTTCTCGTTCAGACAGCTTGGCTAGAGTAATCTGCTGTTCCTCCTGTTGGGCAATAATTTCCTCATTCTGAGATTCTAGACTCTCCGCCATGTAGCGGTACGTTTCCTCACTCTTGCGAAGCTCTTTCTCTGCTTGGAGGGATCGTAAGGAAATCGTAATCGACAGGGCTCCTGCAAGAAGGGCGATCAGGCTGCCGATCCTCGTGATCATGCGAGCGGTTGAGGCTGCTTGATGTGAAGAGGAATAAGCTTGTGATGTAATCTGTTCGATATTGTTTTCGATACTCTTATGAGCGACGCGATAACGATCCATTAATGTTTTGCCGCCGTTGACACGGGCTTTCGCTTCTTCAATCTTGCCAGCTCGGAATAATTCCAGGGTGGTATCATAGTACTTTTGCAAATTCGTAATGGCAGGTACCGCTTGTGTATCGATAATGATTTGTAGTGTTGGATATTTTTTGTCATACGTGGACAGCGTGTTTAAATCCAAGGCGACTTGTTCTCTACCCAACGTATAGGGTTCAAGGTATTGTTCAGTTCCGGCTAGTTCGTAGCCGCGAAGGCCTGTCTCCTGATTAATTAGGTTGGTCAATAAGCTATTGGCTGTCGTTAAAATAGGGATAGCCTCGTTCACGATCGCGTTGCTTTGATTCTCCATATTTCGAGAAGCCAAATTGTTGGATACATTGACGATGATTAATAAAACGACAATTAAAATGACATATAGCAGAGAGATTCGTGATCTCGTGAAGGTTTTCATACCAATGGGTCACCTAGCTTCTATTAGAATAAAAGATCTCACATAGAATTTCGACAAACCTCAACAAATTCCTCCATACGTGAATTATGTTATATTTTCTAACATTAAATATTGCGGAAAGTAGTGTTGTCGTTTAAAATATGAGTCAATGATCCAAGTTGTGTTAAGTAACATGACGCACATTATTTTCTGATAAGGAGGCGCACTGTGCAGGTGAAAAACATCAAGATTCCGCCACGTCATGAAGTACGTCCCTATTTTCAACCGATTATTTCTTTGCAGAGCCAACGAATAATTGGGTATGAAACACTGGGAAGGCGAATCCGTGAAAGCGGTGTGGAGAGCTTAGGTCCCTTTTTCAAAGATCCTGACATTTCCGAGGACATGCAGCTTATGATTGATCGGCATTTGAGAGAGCAGGCCATAGAGCGGATAGCCGCTGCATCTGACAAGAGCGAGCTGTTTATTAACTTAAAGCCTTCTTGGATTTATAGAACCTACAAACGAACGGGTGTCTTGCCAACCATTGAACTAATGAAAAAATACCAGATAAACCCCGCACGGATTGTCATTGAAATCACGGAAGAAGAATTTACAGGCCATCTTCAAGAGCTGACATGGATTGTTGAACTATATCGTGAATTTGGATGTACCATTGCCATTGATGATGTCGGTAGCGGCTTCAGTAATTTTGATCGAATTGCGAGCCTGCAGCCGAAGATCTTGAAGGTTGACCTGAATATTTTGAAAAAGAGTATCGTCCACGATGGCTATAAGGCTGTCATGCAATCTTTTTCCATTGTGTCAGCACAAATTGGTGCCTCATTGCTCGTCGAAGGTGTCGAAACGAAGCAGGAGCTGCGCAGTGCCTTACAGGTGGGAGCGAGATATGTGCAAGGCTTTCTATTCTCAAAAGCGGAACCTGAGCTGCAGCGACCAGATGCGTACAAAGCGATGCTGGAAGAAGAAATAAAATCGTTCGGTCAGGTTGAGTTTCAGCGATATCATCGCCTTCAGAGCGTACATCAAAGGCTGGATGAGCTCATCAATGCTTCCGTGCACATCTCGAACGCCGAGGAGGCTGATACCGTTATTGAACAAATTATCGATAACGTGACGGATAATTGCATGCGTATGTACATTTGCCAGGGAGATGGCTACCAAACCTCATCCAATTATACGCATACAGAGAAAGGCTGGAGGAAGGATGAGAGTTATCGCCAAGCGAACTGGACGTGGAGGCCCTATTTCATCTCCAACATCATCATGATGAACCTGCAAAAGCAAGGCATTCTATCCCAAGCCTATACCGACTTGGATACCTCGCGTCAGATTCAGACTTACTCGTGTGCGATGGGTGAGGGATATTATCTGTTTTTGGATTTGGAGATATGAGGGGAAAAGCGTAGAGATATAGAGAAAAAACGGATATGCGTGGAACACAAAAGAGGTTAACCCAGGTGAAGCTTGGGATAACCTCTTTTGTGTATGGAGCTAGAACCCGTAGCCCTACGCCTCGACCCACTCGCGGCGTAGCGAGAACAGATCGCGCAGCTCGTCGGTCGACAGCTCGGTGATCCAGTTCTCGCCAGAGCCGACGATCTGCTGGCTGAGGCCGAGCTTGCGCTCGATCATCTCGTCGATGCGCTCCTCTAGCGTGCCGAGCGTCACGAACTTGTGCACCTGCACATGTCGCGTCTGGCCGATTCGGAAGGCGCGGTCCGTCGCCTGATTCTCGACGGCGGGATTCCACCAGCGATCATAGTGGAACACATGATTCGCCGCCGTCAAATTGAGCCCGATGCCGCCGGCCTTCAGCGAAAGAATGAACACATTTCGCTGCTCGTCATCCGTCGGCTGACTCAAGCCTTGGAAGTGCGCGATCATTTCATCGCGCCCATTCTTGGATGTTCCGCCGTGCAGGAACAGCACTTTTTCGCCGAGTTCCTGCTGAAGCACATGCTGCAGCAGATTGCCAGTCTCGACAAACTGCGTGAAGATCAAGCATTTGTCGCCTTCTTGGCGCAGCTCCTGCACCATCTCAAGCAAGCGTTCCAGCTTGTTCGAGCGTCCGCTCCACGGGGCGCCGAGCCCTTCTTTGAGCAGCAAAGCCGGGTGGTTACACACCTGCTTGAGTTTCGTTAGCGCAGCCAGGATGAGGCCGCGTCGCTCCATGGCGGAAAGCTTATCCAGCCGATCGAACATATCCTGGATGTAGTTCTCGTACAACGAGCCTTGCTCCGCTGTGAGCGAGATGAACATTTTGGACTCGTTCTTCTCCGGCAGATCCAGCTGAATGGCGGGATCTTTCTTCTCACGCCGCAACAAGAACGGACGGATTAGCTTTTGAACCTTACCGATCGTCGCCTCATCGCGTGTTTTCTCGATGGCATTCACATAACGATGCGTGAACTCGCGCACGGTGCCGAGATAGCCAGGATTCGCGAAGTCGAAAATCGACCACAGCTCGGTAAGCCGATTCTCAATCGGTGTGCCTGTCAACGCAATGCGATGATACCCATTCAGCCGGCGGATCGCGGTGGCTTGTTTGGTGTATGCATTTTTAATATTTTGAGCTTCGTCCAGACAGATGGAGTTCCAAGCAATAGCGCCTAGCTCACTCTCATCCAGATGGGAAAGCGTGTAAGACGTCAAGACAAGATCATATTTGCCGACGATTTTCTCCGCAAAGGCAGAGCCTTTCAACCGCTGCGGTCCATAGTGAAGATGGACGCGCAAGGAAGGGGCAAACCGTTTCAGCTCCATCTGCCAGTTGCCTAGCACGGATGTCGGACAAACCAACAACGATGGTGTATCCGGCTGCTCGGTCTCTTTCACCGTGAGCAAGTACGTGATCCACTGGATTGTTTTCCCAAGACCCATGTCATCAGCTAAGCAGCCGCCAAGGCCAAAACGTCGCAAGAACAACAGCCACGAAATGCCGTCCACTTGATAATGGCGAAGTGAGCCATGAAAGCTAGCCGGCGGCTCGATGGTTGGTATCGCCGAGGTTTGCGTGAGCTGGTCGATCATATGGCGTAGCTGCTCGTTAAGCTCAACTTCCATGTCGAGGTAGCGCATCGCATCCGGATCATCCTCGGCAGGCAGCAAGCCGCCAGCGTCACCAGCAAAATGCAACTCCAACACATCGCGGAAGGACAGCCCTTGCTTCTTGTGCACCTGTTTCATAATCTGCTCGACCTGTGCCATGAATTTCGGGTCGAGCTGAATCCAGTTGCCGCGAATCTGGATCAGCTTGCGCTTCTCCTCTAACAGCTGACGGAATTCTTCTTCCGTCAGCTCCAAATCCCCAACAGCCAGCTTCCAGTCGAACTGCATCAGCTGGGTCAGCCCGAACATCGTCTCCCGTCCAGAACCGACGGAAGACTTGATCTTCGCGCGCAGCTTCGGCCGCATCTTACGGATGCGCTCCCACCACGCTGGCAGGAACACGCTTGTTCCTGCCTCAACAAGGCGGACGCTTCCCTCTGCGAGGAAGCGCCAAGCCTCTTCCTCCGTCAACGACTGACGGAGGACGCTCTCGCCCGCATCCAGCCACGGCAGGATGCGCACCCACTTCGCCGCGTCGCGTTCGACGCGGCCGATCTCAGGCAGCCACGCCTCCGGCAGTGGCTGTTCCCCCGCGACCGGCTCGCCGACGGTCGTGACGGTGCGCAGCACCTCCGGCGCGAGCCGGTCCTGCAGCAGCACGCGCAGCTGCCAGCCTGTGCCGTGCGCCAGGTCGGGCTCGACGAGCTGCAGGCACGTCCTCATCGGCGTCCGGTCCTGACGCCAACCAATGCTGACGAGCCAGTCTTCCTCGTCCAGCCACACTTCCGCGCTGGCATCCGCGCGGCGCATTAAGGGATACGCAGCTTCCAGCTTGCGTAAATTGTCTTTCATGATCCCGTCGGCATCGACCCATTCCGGGATCAGTGCATGAATCCAGCGTGCAACCGCTGGTGTCTCAAGCGTCTGCAGCTCCTCCGGCAGCTGCAGCTTCCAGCCGATTTCGCCGGACTTCCATTTCTCGTAGTCCGGCATGAAGCGGCCTGTCGCCAGCGACTCGCGAATAGCAGGAGCTAGCGCAATGACATCCGCGCAAGAAGCATGCCACTTCAATTGTAGATGCTGAACCGGCTGCGGTTCGCTGAAATAGTCGAGCGCCTCTAGTGGCTGCAGCTCGATGCCTTCCCGATTCTGCCATTCACTCGGTTCCATGAAGGTGCCGAAGAAGGAGGCGCGATGCCAGGCGAATAGCATATGTTTTAAATCAAGAGCATCCCAAATACCGCCGTTTTCACGGGAACCCCAAAGAAATAATGACCCGTTAGGTAAGGAGCTAACGTGAACGGTCAGCGCGCTGGTTTCGATCATCGAATCCATTTTCCTTTCTTGAGCTCTTCTTGGAAAGCACGCAAACGCGAGAACTTATCCGCTAAGCGGTAAATATAGTGCTCCCAGCGGTCATCCTGGCCGATGTGTTTATAAATGCTATGCAGCTTCTTCAACAGGCGGACTGCCGTCTTGTAAGAAGCCCTATTTTTCTCCAGAACAGCCCGTTCGGCTGCTTGATGATAGAGCGGAAGAAGCAGCGCTGAGTCATGCTCTTCGATCGCTTTGAGCTCCATTCCATACAGATTCAAGGGTGAAATCCGATTCGCAAGCTGCAAATCCACCCATTGACGGTACCGCTTCGTTTGAAGCAAATACGCCGTGTAATAGTAGTAGGAACGCGGCAGTAAGGACTCCATCACCTGTACCCACTCGCTATCGTTCGCTAGATGCTTGGTCGTATCTAGCCAATATTGGCAGAACGTACGGAAATCATCGTGATTCGCGTTCGTAATCGAAGGGAATAGCCAACGCAGCCAGACCAGCATGTGGTCCCACTGTCCATCGTTCGCAAATTTATTTAAATAAAGGAAGAAATCCTTCGCATGCGGATGAGCCAGCTGTCCGAGGCGTTCGAAGGCTTGCTCGGTATGCCCCTGCATAATATCAAAATGCGCCCTAGCCGCAAGCAACGTATCCTTCTTTTTCGGAAGCAGCTCCTTCTTGGCCAGAAGACCATCGAGACGCGTTACTTCCTCTTTTTGTGCGCTAGGTTGATCGGTCAGCTTCCACCAGATGAAACGATACACGAACAACCAATCAACGGGACTGTCCTTGCCTTGAAGGGCGGATTCTCCAACCATTTTCATCGTGGACAGCCAGATCTTCGGCTCCGCTTGAAAGGAATGATTGAATTTCATGCGTTCCACGAATTCGACAAGCTTATCTTCACAGTTTTTGGCGGCGATTTTGCACCCATTTTCGTGATAGTAAGACAGGTAAGAGCTTTTCGTTTCTTGATAAAATTGTTCGATCTTTCGCATCATGAACAGCACAATGTGGAACATATAGAGCTCACGCGTCGTGTCGCGCCAGCTCGCTGCATAAGGCGGCAACGACTCCAAGGCGGAATCGTAGAAGGTTTCTATGGAATGCTGATGAGAAATCGAGAAGCCGTGGAATTTCCCTTCAAAGAAACGATGCCAATCGCTAGGCATACTTTCTTCCAAAGGCACATTCGCCTGTGCGGCCGCTTTACGTTCTTGGATAACAGAAGCTGCCGCACTGCGGGCTGGCTTCTTCCGTGTATGGATTTGTTGCTTTAACTGCTGTAGGACAAGCTCTGGCCGACCATAAGGGGCGTACAGGCTAAAAAATGTAGCACCAATATGCTGACAGAAGCCCTCAAAGGAGCAAGTGCAGGTACTCGCTGCGAAATTTTCTAAATGAACTTCTGCCGTATGGATCTGTTTGCCTGCGACGGTTGCTAGGACACTCAGCCCTTTGAGATCAACCTCAGTCACTCGGCCTTTATGATAATACTCCCAGCCTTGCTCCAGACGGGTGGCGTCAAAGTGCAGCGGGATTTGCTTGATGAGGTAGTTCATTCGATTTTTGGGAATTTGAAGTTTCAACATGTGATCGTTCCTACCCTCCGAGCGGCGCATTCCTTCTTCCATAGTAACAGATTTTTTCCGAAATTGCCCATTTCCACAGTTTATGCCAAAGAGGATATTTTTAATCCGTCCCCAAAGGGGTTAACCCTGCATTCTTACCTAGAATATGATAAAGTGAAGCTAGAAGAAATGCTTCTTGAAGGGAGACTGCGCGAGTGGGTATTAAATTTGGTCGTGAATATAAGGACATTGTTACTGATTTTGTACGTGGGATCGAAATGGTGAATGGATTCTATGAGCTGCTGGAGATGAATGCAGAAGACTGGCAGGAGCTGGATGAAAGTGAACAGGAAGAATGCCTGCGTACGCTGGCTGATGATATATTTTACGGATTAGGTAGTTCACCGGTTATGCAGGTTGGAGCGGGTTCGGTTAGACATGATGCAGGTAATCACGTACTCAAGGTACATGATGGCGAAAAGTTAGTTTCGGTCATCTATCTGGTCTAAAACAGGCAGAACCGCGATATAGAAAGGTGTAAAGAAGCTATGTTGGATGGCGCAAGAAAGGTTCTACAACAGGTTTATGGGTATCCTGAATTTCGCGAGGGTCAGAAAAATATTATTACGAACCTTCTCGAGGGTAAGGATACTTTAGGCATTATGCCAACGGGCGGCGGGAAATCGATCTGTTACCAAGTGCCAGCGATGCTGATGGAGGGTGTGACCTTAGTCATTTCCCCGCTCATTTCCTTGATGAAGGATCAGGTAGATGCGCTTGGTGCGCTAGGTGTTGCTGCCACGTTCATTAATAGTACGCTGGAAGCTAGAGAAGTGGAACAGCGCATGCAGGGGGCTATGCAAGGTAAGTATAAACTGCTCTACATCGCACCCGAGCGTCTGGAGTCGGAGCGGTTTCGCGCACGCATGGCGGCTTTGAATCTGCCTCTCGTTGCGATTGATGAGGCACACTGTGTCTCGCAGTGGGGTCATGATTTCCGTCCGAGCTACGTCTCGATTGCGCCGTTCATTCGGGGGCTGCCGAATCGGCCGATTGTGGCGGCGTTCACAGCAACGGCAACGGCTGAGGTCACAGCGGACATCGCCCGATTGCTGGAGCTGGATACCGCAGGGATATTCATCAATGGCTTCTCGCGCGACAATTTGGAGCTAACCATTCTTCGTGGTGAGAAAAAGCGGGATTACATACAGAACTATGTGAAGGAACATACGCATCAGCCCGGCATTATTTACGCTGCGACGCGTAAGGATGTTGAGGATTTGTACGAGACGTTGCGTAAAAAAGGCTTTGCCGCAGGCAAGTATCATGCCGGAATGTCGGATGATGAGCGCTCCTACATGCAGGAGGCGTTCCTCTACGATGATATTCGCGTGATGATCGCGACGAACGCTTTTGGGATGGGCATTGATAAGTCCAATGTACGGTATGTTATTCACTACAATATGCCGAAAAATATGGAAGCTTATTACCAGGAAGCCGGTCGTGCGGGGCGTGATGGTGAGCCGAGCGAGTGTATTCTGCTGTTCAGTGCGCAGGATATTATGACGCAGAAGTTCCTCATTGAGCAGAACCAGCTCTCGCCTGAGCGCAAAGCGAACGAGTACAAAAAGCTTCAAACCATGATCGACTACTGCTATTCGCCGCGCTGTTTGCGGAATGCTATTTTACATTATTTTGATGAGCAAAATATTAAAGATACTTGCGGGAACTGCAGTTCCTGCAAGGACGATCGCGACACCGTCGACATTACCGTCGAAGCGCAAAAGATCTTCTCCTGCATTCGCCGCATGAACGAGCGCTTTGGGATCTCGATGGTCGCTTCGGTGCTGAAGGGCTCCAAGGCGAAGAAAATCATGGACTATCGGTTCGATCGTCTGCCGACACACGGGATCATGAGCAATTTGCCGGAAAAGGAAATCGCAGAATTGATTAATGTGCTGATTTCGGAGGGGTTTTTGCAGTTGTCCGAGGGGCAATACCCGGTTGTTCGGTTGATGCAGCCTGCAGCGGAAGTGCTTCAGGGCAAGCTGCCTGTGAATCAAAAGGTGCGCAAACAGCCCGTTCGCGCTGTCGCCGCGATGGACAATACGTTATTCGAGCAGCTTCGGTTGCTGCGTCGTGAAATGGCTGCGCGCGAGAAGGTGCCGCCGTATATTATTTTCGCCGACAGTACGCTGCGTGAGATGAGTGAGAGCTGTCCGACCACAGAAGCCGCGATGCTGCGCATCAAGGGGGTCGGTGAGGTGAAATACCGTAACTACGGGAAGCCGTTCCTTGAGCTGCTTCGCACGTATGCGGGTGAGAGCGATATGGGCGTGGTTGCTTACGATTACGAGTGAGGAAGTGCGAGGGCGTTGATGAGGGTGAAGCTAGAGAAAGCTGAAGTTGATGCTCGGCTTGCCGAGCTGGGGACGTGGAACCTAGAGGCTGAGGAGAGCAAATGGATCGTGCGCAAATACCGATTCAAGGCTTTCCTGCAGGGAATCACCTTCGTTAACGAGGTCGCTCGAATCTCGGAGGCGGTGAACCACCACCCCATGATCGCGATTGATTATAAAATGGTGACGTTGCGCCTGACCTCGTGGAGTGCAGGTGGCTTGACTGAGCTCGATTTCTCGACTGCTTTGAAATTTGATCAGGCGTATGCGGAGGTTAACGCGTTAGGATGAGGAGCGGACCGGTGTATACCATGCAGTAGAAGTCTGCGGGACCGGTCGGTGTCCACTTCTCGTAGGTATCCGTGATGGTGAAGCCGGCACGTTGGTAGGCCTTGATGGCTCGCTCGTTCCAGACGAGCACCTCGAGATCGATCTCTTGCTCGGGTTTGCTAAGCTGGGCTTCGGCCACGAGCATCTGAACGAATTGCGCGCCGAGTCCGCTGCTGCTAGCCCCGCCTTTACCGCAAAGATCTGGCCGAAGCCCAAGGCCTAGTCGGGTCACGCCCACGATGGGGAAGAACTGAACGAATCCTTGTAATGTTCCTGATTCATCGACAATACCGCGATACTGGTCATCTCTGATTTGGGGATCAGCAAATTCGAATTGGTTCTGCAGCATTGTGGTCCAGTTGGGCCAGTTATAGAGATCGTAAGGAGCGGGATAGTGCCACGTGCACAGCTCCTGACACGCTGTTTCGGTTAGCGGAACCACACGCCAAGGTAAAGTTAAGGTAATAGGTTGAGGCATATTGTGGGCAACCTTTCTATATGAAGCTGATATTACTTATTTATACCATACCAATCGAAGAATAAGGAGGGCACCCGTGATGACACAAGTGACCATTCGTGAAGCCGTAATATCCGATATCCCCCAGCTCAAAACTTTAATGCTCGCTTATATTGTGGATTTCTATCAGTACCGACAACCTGAAGATGAGAAGCTGAACGCTTTGATTCATGAACTGCTTGAACAGAAGATCGGTATTCAATTTGTGGCAGAGACGGAGGAGGGGGCATTAGTTGGCTTTGCGACCTTATATTTCAGCTACAGCACGCTGCGTGCCGCTAAGATTGCCATCATGAACGATTTGTTCGTTATTGAAACGGAGCGTGGGCAGGGAGCGGCGGCGAAGCTTTTTGCAGCTTGCAAAGGCTATGCAGCTAGACATCATTATGCCAAATTAACCTGGGAAACAGCTCCAGATAACTTACGCGCGCAAGCTTTTTACGATAAAATGGGTGGAGACCGAGGTCATTGGCTGACCTTTTCTGTGATACCTACAAGTGGGATGGGCGATTAATTATTTAGGGGAAGGTGGCAGGAACCGTGGAAAATATCGTAAGTCAGAGTTGGCTGCTAGGGCAGCTTGGGGATGCAAATATCGTCATTGCGGATTGCCGCTTTGCGCTTGGAAAGCCTGATTTCGGCCGTGAACAGTATGAGCAGGAGCATATTGAAGGAGCCGTGTATGTCGACTTGGAGAAGGACTTATCCGGTGCCTTAATGGCACACGGCGGCCGACATCCGCTTCCGGATCTCGGGGCATTCTCGATCCTCGTCGGCAGCCTCGGCATTGACGGTACGAAGACCGTCGTTGCTTACGACGATCAAGGCGGAGCCATGGCATCACGCTTGTGGTGGATGCTGAAATTCCTCGGCCATTCCGAGGTATATGTTTTGGATCAAGGATTTAGTGCGTGGAAAACTGCAGAATATCCAGTTTCTACTGAAGTACCTGCGATATTCCCGCGGACCTTCTCACCGAAGGTGCACCGTTCCATGCTAGCGAGCATGGACGAAGTGAAAGACAAGCTCGGTCGCCCAGGCACCGTGCTGGTTGATTCGCGCGAGGAGCGCCGCTACCTCGGCTTGGAAGAGCCGATCGATGCGGTGGCTGGCCACATCCCAGGTGCGCGCAACTTCTTCTGGAAAGGCGTTCTCGGTGAGAACGGCGCTTGGTTGTCAGCTGCGGAGCAGGAGCAGCACTTTGCCGCGCTGCGCGACGCTGATGAAATCATCGTCTATTGCGGCTCCGGCGTGACGGCTTGCCCGAACGTGCTGGGCCTCAGCGAAGCGGGCTTCGACAACGTGAAGCTCTACAGCGGAAGCTGGAGTGATTGGATTTCGTGGGCAGATAATCCGATTGCGACCGGGGAAGAAGAATAGTGGGAAGACCGCGTGGGACGCGGGTTTGGCGTACGGTGTACTTTTGCTGTACGTCTTTTTCGATGCTTCTAAAGAGGCTCTAAGTCAACAAGGAGTCAACAGTTGCATGCTGAAAATGCGGTACTTGGCACACTACCACGTAAGTGTCAATACTTTATGTGGATACACAAAGAGGCCGGGATACACTGGGCCTCAGAGAAGCGCTTTGAAAACGTGAAGCTGTATAGTGGAAGCTGGAGCGAATGGATCTCGTGGGAAGATAACCCGATTGCGGCTGGGGAAGGTTGTACACTTCTTTAAGCTTAACAACCATTGTTTCTCAAAAGATACATATTGATTTAGTCAACATACTGAAAATTGAATAGGGAAAATCAACGAAGAATCAACAATGTGAATTTGAAAATTAATCGAATTAAAAAGTATCATTGTTAGAGAATAGAGTTAAAGATGGATATAGCGATACTAAATGTCTTGTTTGCATTGTGGCGCGTTAGCGAGAGTCAACTTGCGGACGTCGCGCGGATAAAACAAGAATTTATGCAGGGGTATGAGGATGTACAGTCGATATCATTGGAGGAAACGATGACGGAAATGAAAGCCGGAGCGATCATCCTACTCGATGTTAGACCGCGGGATGAATATGAGGCGGGTCATCTTGCTGGGGCCATCTCCGTTCCGATGGATGAGTTGGAAACGTATCTCCACCATCTGCCTAGGCCTGCCCAAGTAGTGGTCTATTGCAGAGGTCCCTACTGCATCAGTTCGACAGAAACCGTTGCCAAGTTGCAACGGGAGGGGATCACGGCATACAAGTTGGAGGGGGGAGAGCATGAATGGCTGAAGGCAGCGAATTGATTAAAGAATATATTCATTCTCAGGAAAAACAGCAGCAGCTTTATCGCAGAACCTTAATGGTTGTGATCATAGCTCAACTATTTGGTGGAGCAGGGCTCGCTGCAGGCGTGACGGTTGGCGCATTGCTTGCTCAAGATATGCTCGGGACGGATAGCTTAGCTGGTCTCCCTGCAGCGTTATTGACGCTCGGTGCTGCATCGTCTGCACTGCTAGTTGGACGGTTATCGGGGCGCTTCGGCCGCCGTATAGGCTTAACTGCAGGCTTCCTTGCCGGAGGTGTTGGGGCGATTGGAGTCGTATTCGCAGCTATTGCGGAGAACCTTCCGCTTTTGTTTGCATCGATGCTGATTTACGGCGCCGGCACCTCGACGAACCTGCAAGCGCGTTATGCAGGAACTGACTTAGCGAGGCCTAAGCAGCGGGCAAGAGCCATCAGCATGGCTATGGTATTCACGACGTTTGGTGCCGTTGCGGGGCCGAACTTGGTGGGGGTCATGGGACGATTCGCGACATCTGTCGGCGCCCCTGCGCTGGCGGGCCCGTTTATGCTCGGGGCTGCGGCATTTGTTCTGGCGGGCTTGGTATTATGGGTAATGCTCCGCCCAGATCCCTATCTCGTGGTTAAAGCGATCGCCGAAGCACAAGAAGCGAATCCGTCTACAGGAACGGTTTCTGCGAATCCTTTGGTACCAGCTAGCCGTAACCGAGGAATTATCATCGGCACAACCGTGATGGTCCTAACGCAGATCGTGATGGTCGCAATCATGACGATGACGCCAATCCATATGAAACATCACGGACATGGGTTGAGCGCCGTCGGCATGGTGATCGGCATTCATATCGCGGCGATGTTTCTGCCTTCCTTGGTAACGGGGATACTCGTGGACAAGTTCGGGCGTACGTTTATGTCCTGCGTAGCGGGGGTTACGCTGCTGTTGGCGGGACTGCTTGCCGCATGGGCACCAGCCGATTCGATGGCCTGGCTCATCGTCGCTCTGGCGTTGCTTGGATTGGGCTGGAATTTCGGTCTGATCAGCGGAACTGCGCAGATCATCGATGCGACATCCCCAGCAACGCGTGCTAAGACACAAGGAAACGTTGATGTGTTGGTATCGTTGGCGGGAGCATCGGGTGGGGCTTTGTCAGGTATGGTCGTCGCCCATTCCAGCTTTGCCATTCTCTCACTATCGGGAGGCTTCCTATCCCTGTTGCTGATCCCGGTTATGATTTGGTCGCGTCGAGGGATAGGTCGATAATGGCCAGTTTTTTCACCAAGTAGCAACAACAAGACCCACCAAAAGCATCGCACTTCCATGCATGCTATTGGTGGTTTTTTCGCTGCGAATAAAAGCCGCTAACCTTGGCGAGGCTGTGGGTAGCATCTTTTGAAAGGGGGATTAGCAAATGAAATATGAACTTGGACGATGCATGTTACAAGAGCGATTAGATGAATACGGAATGGCTAGAGAAGAACTAACCCGTGCTTTGTTTTATAAGCCGGAGCGATTAGTCGACTATATGGAAAATAAGAGAATCATGCCCTTGAAAGTAGCCATTTCCATCGCGGATACCATCGGTTGTCAGGTGAGCGACTTGTACGAATTGATTGCGGTAGGTGCTGGTCCTACTTGTGTTGAGGATCTAGAAGTTCAGTAACGGCTGCTTTGTCAGAAATGATTTCCTGAAATTAACAATATTAAAATGATTACAAGCATTACGATTTACAATGTCGTTATACAATAATGGGATCACCGCAGGAATGAGAAGGGACAGTGAAGCCAGGCGATGCTGAAAGCCTTACTCGTGGTTGTCATCTTGTATTTCGCCCAGAGAAGCTTGGCTCTAGAACCTGCTGACCTGATAACTTTTTTAACGCACGCAGACTATCGGTTTTACATGTCTATGATTCTTTTTGCTATATTCTTAATGCTACAAGCGAGTATTTGGGTATTCATTGTCAATGCCGTAGGAGCTAGTGCGGGTAATAGCGCCAAACTGGGTTTACTGTCTGGTCTGCATATTTTTATTAACTCGCAATTCGCTAAGTATATACCAGGTGGCTTCTGGAACTATGCGGGCCGTATCGTGCTTGCCACTAAGGCGGGTATAAGTGCTCGCACAGACGTTCGATCAATACGTGGAAGAGCTGTGCGCAAGCCCACGGGTGGACAGGAAGCTAATCAGAAAACGAGCACACATGAAGCAGGATATGCGATAGGAGATTGAACATAGAAAAGCCCACTCTCAGTAAAATGGAGAGTGGGCTTTTCTAATACTACAAAGGAGGGACTGGATAAACATTGATTATGCCAGAAGAGGTTTCGATGGTTTTCGCAGTCTGACTAATAAATTGAACGGACCGGCTGGGTAAGGTTAATTGACTAATATAGATATTTTCAGCCACATAAATGGTTGACACTCTTTCATCGTTAAGCGCATTTTGTAATCCCGACCACTCATTAACAAACGCAGTAAGATTACCCGTTCCTTCAGAGACGAAGTAGTTTTGTTGCGATACTCTTTTAATAAATCCTTCAAATCCTCCTAGACCACTTACCATAACTTTATCTGGGAAGCTGCGAAGTGCTGTTTTGAGATTCGACTCGCTATTGCCAACTGTATACATAAAATCGCCGAATCGTACACTCGGATATGGTTGTGCATATTCAACTGTAAAACCTGGCGCAGTCAGTTTAATGTTGGGACTAGACACGGAGAGTCGTACGCTCCGATTGAATACGTATGGGTTGGTTAGATGTATATCATTGAGCAGTAAAATAAAAGGAATGGTTGGATTAGCCAAAGCTAATAGTAGTTCGCCTTCAGTCTGAACAGCAACACCGTGATCCAAATAATAATAAGCGGGATTCGAATTTTGCCCTTTATTAACAAAATACGATGGTATCTGTTGCGAAATATAACCTTCTTTCTCAAAAGTAAGTGTGTAGACTGCATTTGCAGGGATATTGCTAAATCGGTAATCACCATTAGCATCCGATATGACCGTTTGTACATAACTGCCGGTATTAGCCCTCAGTGTCACATTCACATTAGGTATCACCGGGTAACCCAAATCATAATCACTATCTTTAAGATTACCAGTTATTATTCCTACGGGTTGGAACTCAAGTGTTCCCATACTATTCGTATTGGGTGTAACCGTAAATGCGATTAGCGGCAGTACAGGCTGATAGTCTACAATAGCCAACTCTTGTATCGTATATCCCACAGGCAGGCAATAAAATGTGAATATACCCTCCCAATTTGTATAGGCTGTGTAGGTTGTTCCAGGTATATTAACTTGGGCATATGGTATGGGCCCGCCAGTCGAGGACTGTGCATAGCCTTGAACATTAGCTGTTTGTTGAGCAAGGCTTACCGAGACTGGCTGGGTCCCACTTTGCAGGACAGTCACCGATATATCTTGCCCCATATAATTCGCCGCTGAAATCTGAAGGGTATAGCTGCCTACTGGCAGGTTATTAATTGTAAAATCGCCAACTGCATTTGTATATTCAAATATTTCCGTACCTTTGACATGAATTTTTACGTTTCCTATGCCGCTTCCAATAATAGACGCAACATTGCCTGAAATACTTCCCGTCAACTGCGAAGGGATTTTCCTCAAAATTAAATTACCCAAATGACGTGTGTCCCCAGCCAACATATTAAAAACTTCCGAAGTAGCCGGGGTGTAGCCATCCTTCTCAACATGAACCGCCGTCTGATAGGTAATAGGGCCATCTATGAATTGAAATTGACCGTTAGCATCCGTCTCCGTGGACAAAATAGTTCCGTCAATCGTAACCATAGCGCCAACAACCGCCGCCCCCGTCTCATCAATGACAATGCCTGTAACTGTTCCTAGAATGGCACTCTGGATGTTAGGTTTAATTTGGCTTAATAGGCTTTGAATATCGGCTTTACTGAAGGTGCTATTCCCAGTAATGGAGCTTGCACCGTGATTAATGGCGTTCACCACATCCTCAATATCAACGCCATTCGTGTCTTGATCGAGTGTATAGCTGGCAAAAACCGATGTCGGTAACGTGGTTGCCAGTAAACAAATACTTATAAAAACCTTTAACTTTCGCATATGTATCTCTCTCCTACTAAGGTCATCTTTAGATAGGTAAATCGTAACATATATCGGGAGTTTTTTGTTGGTTTTTGTCGTTTTTCATTAAAAAAAGGGCAAGAAAGCCACCGATATTGGTGGCATCTAGCCCTTTTTATTTATAATCACACTGTAACAGGCATCAACTGCTCATGCTCGTCATCGTTGATTTCTTTCTTTTTACGAGAGAGAAAGTAAGCACTTGTTAGGATCACGGAAGCTACTAGGTAAATACTTAAGTAGCCTACTTGATGCCACATTTCAGCGTACTGACCGCTGGAAATGACATATCTGAACCCTTGAATCGCATAGGTCATGGGCAGCCAAGGATGAATGGCTTGCGCCCAGTTCGGCAGCAGCTCCAGCGGATACGTCCCCGCGCTTGAAGCCAACTGGAGAATCATCAGCAAGAGAACAACGAATCGACCTGGTTGATCAAGCCATGTGACCAGCATTTGAATGATCAGCATGAAGGTTAAGCCGACGACGAAGGTGAAGACATAGAACAAGGGAATACTCTGCACTTTCAAGTCTAAGACATAGGTAAGGACGGTCGTTGCAATTAAAGCTTGGAACGTACTCATCAGACTAAAGGTTAAAAGCTTGCTAACAAACAATCGAAAGCCTCGTGCACCGGGGGTAAAAGTGCTTCGTGCTGCATAGATGGTCGTGAAAACGAGTGAGCCTGCGAATAGAGCCATCGAAATGAAATAAGGGGCAATGCCATTCGCATAGATCGCAACCTTTCGGTCGTCATTTGCAGTTATTTTCACGGGCTCTGCCAGCATGCTAATCGTTTTGTCGTCCGCTTTGACGGCTGCAGTCTGCTTCGCGGCATCGTTCAATTTCGCAGCCAGTTGGCTGCTGCCATCAACTAACTTCAGTGCGCCTGCATCCAGCGCAGTCGCACCCTCATTCAGCTGCGCGGCGCCACTGGCTACTTTATGAATGCCTGCAGTCATTTGCGTCATGCCACTGGCCAAATCTCCAGCCCCGGTGCTGAGCCCCGCGGCGCCGGTTTGCAGCTTGGTGCCGCCAGCGGTTAGCTGCGGCATTTTCGAATTGAACGTGTGCAAGCCATCAGCCAGCTGCTGCTCACCCGTTTGTAGCTGAGTAGCACCAGCGACTAATTGCTGTTGTCCGTCACGGAGCTTCTCAGCTCCAGTTGCTAGCTTATCCGTGCCGGAAGCCACGGCCTGACCTCCCGTGAGAAGCTTCTTCTCGGCGTCGTGTAGCTTTTTGTTTCCTTCAGCGACCTGTTTACTGGCTGCGAGGAGCTTAGTTACTGTCTCAGAAGAAGCTAAATCCGGATGCGCCGCGACGAACGCCTCAAGACCTGAAGCAAGCCGCGTGGAGCCGTCTTCCAATTTCTCACTAGCGTTTACGGCTGATGTAAGACCTTCTACTAATTGTGCGCTGCCTTTAGAAGAGGAAACAAGGCCAGAGGCCAATTGATCCGCTCCTGTGTGGGAGGCTTGCAACCCCGAAACTAAGGAGGAGGTGCCTGCTAAGGTTTTCTGAGCACCTTGTTCCAACTGTGCGCCTGCATCTTGCAATTGGCTCGCTCCGCTCGATAGGGCAGCAGCACCCTTGCTGACCTCCAAAGCGCCTGAGCTGAGCCCCGTGGCTCCTTTTTGCAGCAAACCAGCATTGTCGTCGAGTTGCTTAGTACCGTCCGCAAGGGTGACTAAATTGGTTTTTACTTGATGAATCCCGTCACTTAAGGATTTGGTGCCAGCGCTAAGTTCAGAGGCACCTTTGCCAGCTTCACTGAGCCCGTTCGAAATGGTTTCGAACTCGGACAGAATACTTGTAGAGTAGGCCTCCGTGAGTGTTTTGGACAGCTTATTTTTCAATTCTTTCGTCGCGCTTTCCCCAATCTGACCGGCCACAAAATTGTAGTAGCTATTGGATTCGAAAATGATTTCCGCCTGCTTCGGATTGGTACTCGTAATCGAAGCTGCATCTGCTGAGAATGAAGCGGGCACGGTAATCGTGGCATAATAATGGTTATTTCTCATACCCTGAGCGGCGTCTTCTGCACTCATAAAGCCCCAGGAGAAGCTTTCGTTTTTGCGCAGCTCGTCCATAAACTCATTGCCTATATTTCGTGATTCTCCTTCAAATGCGGCGCCTTGATCGAGATTGACGACAGCGATAGGCAGTTTCTCGAGTTGACCGTAGGGATCCCATGTTCCTTTTAGTAAGAATCCGCTATATAGAATTGGGACTAATGCAACAGCGATGAATGTGATGATCATCATAGGGTTCTTAATAAAGCGGCGAAATTCACCTGCGAATACGTGTAAAATGTTTTTTTTCAATTGCAATGCTCCTTTACTTGTGACAATCGTCGTTAATGATGTTCCCTTTTTCCGAACAATTATTCGAAAGATGTATGGTGCCACCTAGGAAGGATTCGACAAGGTTCAAGAATGTTACTGTATAATACCACTGGTAACTGATAAAATATATTTAAGATTAATTTATATTAGTAAACAAAAAGTTAAGGATGATTGCAATTGAACATCATACAACTCCAGTATTTCATTGATTCAGCCGAGTCTGGTTCATTTACAGAAACGGCCAAAAAACATGGCATTACCGTTCCAGCCGTCAGTCAATCCATTAGTCAGCTAGAGAATGAATTAGAAGCTACGCTTTTTACCCGTTCCAAAAAAGGCATTGCTCTTACACAGGATGGGTTTAAGGCTATGAAATATGCACGTACCATTGTAACCAACATCCGAAATATGAGAAATGAGCTCTCCAAGTCCAATCCAATCAATACAGGGAATATCGTCATTGCTACGATACCTGGCATGGTTTCATTGGTCACAAACTCAACGATTACCTTTATGGGGATTTACCCTCATATTAATGTTCAACTTCTGGAGGGCGATAATACAGCGGTGATGAATCAGGTCATGAAAGGGGAAGCGGATATGGGGTTCGTCTCCTTGTCGCGTGAGAGTCAGGACGAAGCGTTTACTTGGGAGCCTGTGATTCGCGGGGAGGCTGTCATTGTTGTGAATAAACAATCACCTTTGCGATTTTTAACAGCCATAACAGGTTCTGAATTACATAATGAAGTATTCGTTATTTATAAAGACGCTTATATTGAGAAGATTGCAGCGGAGTTGATTTCCGGAGATACAGGGAACCGAATTGCGTTGACGACTAATAATACGGAAGCCATCATGCAAATGGTTAGCCGCGGCAATGCCATTACCATCGCGACGGATTACATTGTGACTACCATGCCGGAGAAGTTCAAGAGCGAGGTCGTCACGATTCCGATCGGGAAATATAGGAAGTACCCCAATTACTTGTGGCGGATCACGAAGAAGGACGTGGAGGTATCTGCGATTATTAAGGAGTATACGCAGCATTTGTATGCGAATTTGGAGTGAAGGGGGAAAGGGATAGCGATTTGATTGTTCGAATTATAACATATACGTTATAATCGATGAGGGAAACAAAGAACTAAGAGAGGAATGATCTAAATTAAAACATGGGATGAAATGTTTCAAGAGATGGATCCGGAAAATCAAGAAGAAATTGAGGTCATTCGGGAACGGGCGGCTATGGTTACGGAACTAATTGCAATTCGTGAACATAAAGGATGGACGCAAGACGATCTCGCTCGTAAGGTGGGTATGAAGCAATCGGCGATTGCCCGTTTCGAGGGTGGTTCTACAATGCCGCGGATGGACACTGTCTTAAAGATAGCTAGAGCCTTGGGGGTTAAAATGACATTTATGCCCCTCAGTGCGGGTATGGAAGAGGCGGCAGCTATAGTTAATTTGGAGGCATATGCTTAGTTAATATAAAGGGGATTTGATGAAATTCACTCTAAACAGGGAGGGCATTAGTATGGCGTTGACAATTTACGTAGTGGATGCTTTCACTGGAACTGCTTTCAAAGGCAACCCGGCCGCAGTTTGTTTAACTTCTGAACCTCTTGATGATGTTCACATGCAAAACATAGCTGCCGAAATGAATCTATCGGAGACGGCTTTCTTGTTCCCGCAGGACGCTGGGTACTCCCTTCGATGGTTTACTCCAGACGCAGAGGTTGACTTGTGTGGTCATGCTACATTAGCAAGCGCACATATGCTGTGGGGAACAAATATTTTAGCGCAGGATAAGACTGCGAATTTCTATACGAAAAGTGGACTTCTCACCGCGGTGAAGCAAGGTTCATGGATTCAATTAAATTTCCCTGCGGAACCCGTCAACGAAAGTGAATATCCTAAAGAATTAATTGAAGCATTACATATCGAGCCTATATTTGTTGGACGAAATAGATTTGATTATTTCATTGAAGTGGAATCCGAAGACATCGTCAAAAACTTAATGCCTAATTTCTACGTATTGAAAACAATAAACGCAAGAGGAATCATTATCACAAGCAGATCGAATGAATATGACTTTGTATCTAGATGCTTTTTCCCGGCAGTGGGGGTCAATGAAGATCCTGTAACCGGATCCGCCCACTGTGGTCTTGGTCCCTATTGGGGGAGGAAATTAAATAAAACGGAAATGGTCGCTTACCAGGCTTCTGAACGAGGTGGTTATCTTAAAATTAGTCTTTATAAAGACAGAGTATTAATGGCGGGTCAAGCAGTGACCATAATGAAGAGTGAGTTTTTAGTTGATTACAAGGAATCAGGTATCTCTGATCTCATGAGCATTAGAGGTACGATATCAGATGAACGTGCACAAGAGTGGTAAAAGGAAAATGAAGGAATGAAAAGCAGTGACTGAGGTAAGTAGTAACCTTAGCCATTGCTTTTTCTTTTACTTCTCCGCGCGCCCCTCAAAAGTAATAACCACATTCCCCTTCTTACGCCCTGTCTCCACATACCTGTGAGCCTCGGCCATCTGCTCCAACGGGTAGCGACGATCGATCACTGCTCTTATCTCTCCCATCTCAAAAAGCTCCGCGAGAAATACGAGATTTTCTTTCTTTTGCTGCAAGCCCGAAGCTGTGAACTTGGCTTTTTTGCCGCTGGATCTGGACGTCAGTAGCATGTTAAGCATAATCCCTAGCGTTGGAACCGTGGAGAGATAGACGCCTTGTGCAGTCAGCGATCCTTTACATTGTGAGAATGAACGCTTGCCTACCGCGTCGAAAATCACATCATAGGTCTGACCGTTTTTGGTGAAATCCGCTTGGGTATAATCAATGACACGATCAGCCCCTAGAGATTTCACTAGCCCCACGTTCATGGAACTACAAACCCCCGTGACCTCTGCCCCGAAGTACTTCGCGAGTTGTACTGCATAAGCCCCTACGGAACCGGAAGCTCCGTTGATCAATACCTTCTGACCGCGCTGCAGGCTTGCAGTATCTCTAAGAAATATTCTTGCGGTTAAAGCCCCGTCACAGAGACCCGCAGCCTCCTCATAGCTCGCATTAGCAGGAAGGAGAGCCAATGTGCCAGCTTCTGGCAGACAAGCGTACTCCCCATAGGCACCGAATGTAATCGGACTTATTGCGGAAACACGGTCACCAGGTCGGAAGGACGTTACGCTTTTGCCCACTGCATCAACCTCTCCAGCCAACTCCACACCTAGTATCGGATGCTTCGGCTTGCGCAGACCATACATCAAGCGGATGATAAAAGGGTCAGCCTTACGAAAAGCACAGTCCGAAGGTGTGACGATGGCTGCATGTAGTTTAATCCGTACTTCATTATCCTTAGGCGTCGGCGTTACTACCTCTTTGAGCTGAAGAACCTCGGGTGTTCCGTACTTTGCACATACAATCGCTCTCATAAGAATCCCTCCGGAATTGAGATTGGCCTTTCTCACACCTGTTCATCCTCAATAAAGAAAACATCTTCCAACGGTAATTGGAAGACACGAGCAATGCGAAAAGCCAATTCCAGTGAAGGGGAGTATTTGCCTTGTTCGAGGGCGACGATGGTTTGCCTTGTTACCCCGACTTTATCCGCCAACTGCTGTTGAGTCATTTCATCTTGATTAAAACGTAATTTCCGTATGTGATTGCTGATCAAACTTTTGCCCATCTTAAACTCCTTTCCGATAATGGTAGAGCTGTGTGGATACACCGGCTAACTCTGATAGAAATCCTGAAAAAATAAAAATGATAAACATGATAGAGGGTGACATATCCATGACAATGGATCCCATGGCGAGAAGAAAGCCAATGATGAACACATAGTGAGAAGTTCTAGTGGCTTTCAAATGAATTAGCTTGTCGAGCTCATCAGAGAAAGAAGGCTCCACTTCTTTGGACATTATGCGATTGAGGATGGTGAAGACAATGGAGATGATGATTTTGGCTATAATGGATATAGGAATTAAGATGAAGATAGCTAAGGCCCAATAGCGGAAGATTTCCGTTGGGTCCATGCTCGTATCCGGAGCCTTTTGAAATACATACAAACAATAGAAACCGAAAATCAACAAAGTGCTTATGAATGAGACGATATGCTTTTTCTCCTGATAGGACATTCTCCATGCCTCCTGTATAATTGGTTATTTTTACCTTTAGTAAAATATTACATACATAATGTAACTTACACTATACATGAAGTCAACTGTACATTACACCATTTAGCGAAATAAAATGCCTTTAACCCAAACATGATATAATCAGCCTAGAACTGATGCAGGACAAAGGGGATAGCTATGAGCGTAATTCGTTTAGAGAACGTCACGAAGAAATATGAAGATACGATGATCTTCCGCGATATTTATTTTAAGGTGAGCCAAGGTGAGCGTATCGGCCTAATTGGACGGAACGGTGCCGGGAAATCGACGGTTTTTAGACTGATCATGGGTAAGGAAGAGCCGACGTCAGGCAAAGTAGAGATAGATCCGCAGGTTAAAATAGGGTACTTCTCGCAATTCTCGGAAATGACCGGAAGCTTGTCGGTTCAGCAAGAGCTAGAAATGTGCTTCGAGCAGGTTGCGCTTATTGAACGCGAGTTGCAGGAAGTTGGAGAAAAGCTTGGTATCGTCACCGATGATGGGGAAATGGATAAGCTGTTGACGAGGCAGGCAGAGCTATTTGAGCAAATGGAGCATTTGGACGGATGGAATGTATCCGTTGAGATTAACACGGTGCTTACGAAGCTAGGCTTCAATGAGCGGTCGCGTCATCAGCCAATTGATGAGTTATCCGGTGGTTGGAGAAACCGTGCCGCGCTGGCCAAAATGCTCATCGAGCTACCTGATGTTGTCCTGTTGGATGAGCCGACCAACTACTTGGATATTGAAGGGATCGCTTGGTTGGAGCAGTGGCTCTATCGGTTCAAAGGCGCAATGATTCTCATATCCCATGACCGAGAATTCATCGATAAAGTAGTCACGCAGGTGATCGAGATCGAAAACTATCGTTTTCAGGACTATGAAGGCAATTACACCGACTATATCCGTAAAAAGAAGATGCGCAAAAAGGAGCTCGACCGCCAATTTGAGTGGGAAGAAGAGCTGCTCCTCATGGAATCGGAAGCCATCGATAGCCGCGCCAGCAAGAAAACGTCCAAGGACCGTCTCTCACGTCAGCTAGCCGATAACAAAAAGCGGATAGAACCGCACCCCGTCAACGTGCTGATCACGGATATTTATGAGCGTCTGCGGTTTCCTGACAAGCTGTGCGAGGTGAAGGGGATCGGGCAGACCTACGAGGATCGGACCATTTTTCAGAACGTCAGCTTCGATATTCAAAAGGAAGACCGCCTAGTCATCGTGGGCCCGAACGGAAGCGGGAAATCCACGCTCATTAAGGTGCTTACGGGACAGGAGAAGCCGGAGTCCGGCGAGGTCACCTGGGAGAAAGGCGTCAGCTACGCCTATTTTAACCGGATGTGGGAGGAACTTAATCCGAAGGATACCGTCAGTCATGCTGTGAATACGTATGGCCTGGGACTGGACGCCCCGCGGAAAAAGGTCAACAAATTCCTAGCCATGCTGCAATTCTCAGAGATGGATCTCAGCAAGTTTATCGGCAACTTATCTGGCGGTCAAAAAGCGCGTGTCGCGCTAGCCAAATGCCTACTCTCCGGCGCGGCGGTTATCATCTTGGATGAGCCGACGAATCATCTCGATCTCATGAGTATTCAAGTCATGGAGCAGGCTTTGATTCATTTCCCTGGTGCTGTGATTACGGTCAGCCATGATCGCTTCTTCATCGATAAAATCGGCACGAAAATGCTGACGTTCGATCCGGCGACGGGGGTAAGCGAGCAGAATTTATAATTCGGAGGGATCGCATGATGAAGCGGATTATGTCGAATTTGAAAATAGCGGCGTACGTCTAGCGATTTGTTCGAATCCTCTGATGGCTGATAATACGAATGATCATCCTTCGTTTAAGGAAGAGCGTAGAGGGCAAGCCTTTGAGTTCAATTTTCAATGTGATTCACCGGAAGAAGTGAGCGCTCTTTATCAGGAATACGTCTCCAAAGGAGCTACCCCGATTACAGAGCCGAAGCCCAAGTCATGGGGGCACACGACATGTTTCTTTGCTGACCCGGATGGGAATATTCATTCGCTGTTTGCGGTCAATCCTGCATCAACGCAGGAGACGTCCTCATAAACAAAGGACAGCCCCTTCACAATTGAACGGGCTGTCCGTATATCTATGGCTTACTTAAACGTTCAAGGGCTTTGTCATTCTTCGAGTCCCACCCGGTCTACAACTTTATTTTCTTCGTACAATAAGCCGCAATCACAACGGCCAGAAAAGCCAAAATAGCAAAAATCCAACTCCGCCGTCTTCTTCGGTTTCTTTTCACTTTGCATCCCTCACAGGTCATCGAATTTGATTTGACTCGATCGTACCATGTAGGAAGTTATTTCCAGCAGTGGCTATGGTCGGAGTGGGCACCCCTCCTGAAGTCGGGGATTGGGCTCAGTCCAGCTCACTAGGCTAATTCCAACTCCAAAACAACTGGACAATGATCGCTCCCCAGAATATCACAAGCAATCGATGCATCAGTAATCGTAGGTACTAAGCGCGCTGACGCGAGGAAATAGTCAATCCGCCATCCCACATTCCGGGCACGAACGCCTGGCATATTGGACCACCATGAGTACATGTCCGTTCTCTCCGGATAGAGATGTCTGAACGTATCGATAAAGCCTGCTGCCAGCAAGTCCGTCATTTTGCCACGCTCTTCGAGGGTGAAGCCGGAGTTGTTGTGATTGCCTTTGGCATTTTTCAAATCGATTTCGTTGTGGGCCACGTTCAAATCACCGCAAACCAATACGGGCTTAACCGTATCCAATCCGACCAAATAGTCACGAAACCGATCTTCCCACTCTAACCGATAGGGCAGTCTGGATAAATCGCGCTTCGCATTCGGTGTGTACACCGTCACGAGATAGAAGTTCTCGAATTCTAATGTTAGGATGCGACCTTCGGGCTCTGAATCTTCTTCGATGCCATAACGGACAGAAAGTGGCTCCACTTTGGAGAAAACGGCTGTGCCGGAATACCCTTTTTTCTCCGCATAATTCCAATATTGCTTATACCCCTCGCCGAGGTCGAGCTCGATCTGTCCCTCTTGCAATTTCGTCTCCTGCAGGCAAAATAGGTCAGCATCCACTTCTTTGAAATAATCCGTAAACCCTTTATTCACGCAGGCTCGCAAGCCATTTACATTCCAAGATACGAGTTTCATATGTTGTTTCTCCTTGCTTTCTGCTTATGATTTTGTACAACCTAAAAATCAGTGTACCATATGTTCGACCAATAGATCTTCGGCAGAATCCCCAATATAAGAAAATACCACACCCATTCATCAGGATTATTGATTTAAATTCCTTCACGGCTGGTGCTATACTTGGTTTATCCTACTAAACGTATAGGTTTAATATTACGCCTTTGAAAGTGAGGGTCCCCCAATGACCAAAATATATAATAACTTAACAGAGCTAATCGGCAATACACCGCTGCTTGAGCTCTGGAATTTCAATAAACGGCAAGAGGTAGAAGCGCGAATTGTCGCGAAGCTGGAGTATTTTAACCCGGCAGGCAGCGTGAAGGATCGCATTGGCTATGCCATGCTGAAGGATGCGGAACGCAAAGGGAAAATCAATCAAGACACCGTCATCATTGAGCCGACGAGTGGCAATACGGGCATTGGTCTTGCCTTTGCGGCAGCTGCCTTGGGCTACCGATTGATCATTATTTTGCCGGACTCATTTAGTGAGGAACGCCGCAAAATTGTCAGAGCGCTTGGCGCAGAGCTTGTGCTCACACCAGCTGCCGAAGGCATGCAAGGCGCAATTCGCAAAGCCAAGGAATTAGCTGCTGAACTGCCTAACTCCTATATCCCGCAGCAATTTAACAATCCAGCCAACCCCGAAATCCATCGCACAACAACAGCGGAAGAAATATGGCGAGATACGGGCGGTAAGGTTGATATTTTCGTGGCTGGCGTAGGTTCAGGAGGCACCATTACAGGTGTAGGAGAGATCCTGAAGCAGCGACATTCCGATGTTCAAATTGTTGCGGTAGAACCGGCAGATTCCCCTGTACTTTCAGGTGGCACACGAGGCGTGCACCAGATTCAAGGGATCGGCGCTGGATTTGTGCCAGATAATTTTAACCGGGCTGTCGTGGATGAAATTCTCACCGTAAGCAACGAACGGGCTATGGAGACGGCACGCCAATTGGCCAAGAGTGAAGGTCTTCTCGTCGGTATTTCATCTGGAGCGGCAGCATACGCAGCGGTCCAGTTAGCCAAACGACCTGAGAATAAAGGGAAGACGATCGTCGTCATCCTGCCGGATACCGGTGAGCGATATTTGTCATCGGCGCTTTTTGCAGAGCTCGAATAAGGGGAACCAACGAACCAATTCAACCGTGAAGGATAGTACAGTAAAAAGAGACTATGGGCCATCCCCATAGTCTCTTTCAGTTCGGGCAGAAGCCCGGCGTTTTGGCGCAGATGAGCTTGGCGTATTTCGGATCCAGCTTAGTCAGTTCATTGAAATAGCCGCTAACGGCATGATTACCTGCAAACGAGCCGGTCGGAAAGTCGAGCTCAACCCCTTTTTTAACATGAATATAATGATAGAGATCACCAGTGAGCGGAGATGTATAAACGAGCGGGGGAAGCTTAGGGACCATATCATTACGATTGTAGATGCGGTAGTGGGGGCCTGTTTTACGGTTAAATTGATTAGCGAAGGTCGTATTCCCTACGCGAGGCGAACCGTAGGTATAGACAGCAGGGTCTTTGAACTTCGTATTCGTTGCTAAATCAGAGGCGCATAATGTTGCGAGTGCACCACCTAAGCTATGCCCCGTGAGGTAAAGCTGCTTGTGAGCAGACAACTTGTTCATGGCCGTTATAATTTGCTTGCGCGCAGATTGATAGATAGCTAGAAACCCTTGGTGCGCAAGGCCGCCTTGTTTGGCGTAGGGAAATTCGGTTTGCCTAGCAATGGCGTCGGAGATCCAATCTGAGGCGGTGGAAGTCCCTCGAAATACAACGTCAATTTGGCTGTCGGATTCCGTTATGAAGCCGAATAGCTCGCGCCCGCCAAAGGCTGAATTCGCTGTAAAAGGAGTAACAATCCGATAAGTAGCAGGTAAAATAATGCCTTCCGTCCCTTGTTCAAGTTGGGTATAGCTTTGGCCGCACATCGCCGCGAGGCGAATGGCAGTTCGCGTATCCATAGAGTTGTTGAACATGATTCCATGCCTCCACAGCCAGGATATGATATACCTATTCATATGAAAATAAGGGATACATGTCCTCCGACAATTGCCTATTTGTGGAGGGTTTCAGGTATAATAGGCATGTTGCAACCAGTACAAATGCGAAGCCATGTTGGTTGTCAACGCTACGAAAGGTGGAATAGACACATGTTAAGAAGGTTTTTTTCATACTATCGGCCCTATAAGCACTTATTTATTTTGGATTTTACATGTGCTGTTGTGGCTGGGCTATTGGAACTTGGGTTCCCGCTCGCCGTCAATCAGGTTATCGATAAATTGCTTCCTGCAGGGAATTGGGCTTGGATTATATGGGCTTGTTTAGGTCTGCTTGCCGTCTATGGTATTAACACACTGCTCCATTTCGTCGTCACGTATTGGGGTCATAAGCTGGGGATTAATATTGAAACGGATATGCGCAAAAAGATGTTCAACCATCTGCAGAAGCTGAGCTTCCGATTCTATGACAACAACAAAACAGGGCAGTTAATGTCGCGTATGTCGAATGATTTGCTAGAAATCGGTGAGGTTGCGCATCATGGGCCTGAGGATCTGTTTATTGCCGTGATGACGCTCATTGGCGCACTTCTGCTCATGCTGCAAATCAATGTGAAGCTGGCGCTGCTCACGTTCGTCATTGTGCCGTTCCTGCTGTGGATTGCGGTATATTTTAATCGGAAAATGACCAAAACCTTCCGCCGCATGATGGGCGATCTCGCGGATATTAATGCCAGAGTCGAAGATAACATTGGCGGTATTCGAGTGGTTCAAGCATTCGCGAACGAAACCCATGAGAAGAAATTGTTCGATGTAAACAATGGCCGATTCCGATTGACGAAGCTGGCTTCTTATAAAATCATGGCCTGGAACATCTCCTTAAGCTACATCTTAATGCGTTCCGTTACGGTATTCGTGCTCATCTGTGGCACTTGGTTTGTGATCGATAAGCAAATTAGCTATGGCGAGTTTATTGCCTTTGTACTATTAACCAGTGTATTCTTGGGTCCCATTCAGAAAATCAATAACGTCATTGAGAGCTATCCGAAGGGGATTGCTGGCTTCAAAAGATACATCGAAGTGATTGACACCGAGCCAGAGGTGGCTGATCATCCGAATGCCCGCAAGGTGGATCACCTAGAGGGGCAGATCAAGTTTGATAGCGTCTCCTTCGGTTACGGGGACGAAGCTCGCGTGTTGAACAACATCTCCCTCTCGATTCGAGCGGGAGAGACGGTCGCATTCGTCGGGCCATCCGGCGCAGGCAAAACGACGATCTGCTCTTTGCTGCCTCGCTTCTACGACGTCACCGAAGGCAGCATTACGATCGACGGGCTTGATGTCCGTCAGATCGAACTGGAATCGCTGCGCCGCCAAATTGGCATCGTGCAGCAGGATGTGTTCCTGTTCTCCGGCACCATGCGGGAGAACATTGCGTACGGCAAGCTAGGCGCGACGGATGAGGAAATCTGGGACGCTGCGCGGCGCGCGCAGCTGCAGGGGTATATCCAGTCCCAGCCGAAGGGACTGGATACGGTGATCGGAGAGCGCGGCGTCAAGCTCTCCGGCGGGCAGAAGCAGCGCCTCGCGATCGCGCGCATGTTCTTGAAGAATCCGCCGATTCTCATCCTCGATGAGGCGACATCGGCGCTGGATACCGAGACCGAAGCGGCGATCCAGCAATCCTTGGCGGAGCTGTCGAAGGGCCGCACGACGCTCGTCATTGCACATCGACTCGCGACGATCAAGAACGCTGACCGCATCGTTGTTGTAACGGAAGATGGCATCACCGAGCAAGGCGCGCACGAGGAACTCATCGCTGTGGGCGGTGTGTACAGCCGACTGCATCATGCGCAGTTTAGCTCTTAAGTAAGGAAGCTTTCACCTCCCTGTTCGACCAGGGCGATGAAAGCTTTTTTCTCTTTCAATAGAATGTACTAGTCCATCCCAAAACCTTCGTGATAAACTATCACAATACGAAGACTATTTTACCTAAGGTAAATAATAAAGAGGTGGCATGGATTGAAGTCAATAGGACGGTGGCTTTTGCTGGGTGTGGTCACACTGATTGGTATTTTCTTGCTGAGTAATATCAGGCAGATGTTCTTGTCCGTCCAGCCCGATCAGATCAAAGTGGCGGTCAATGCCAGCATTAGCATTCAGAAGCTAAGTGAGATGCTGCCTGGCAGTAAGATTTTGAATGAGAAAAGCGGTCTGCTAGAGGTCCCCTACGGCAAGTTCTGGGAATACCAAGGTACAGCCATGACGATCAAAGGTGTACTGCGATCATCGGTCGTTCCGTTAGACAAGCCTATCATTTCGTGGCGTTATTATGGTTATACCGTCAAGGATCAGCTCAAAGGCTTCCTGCATGGCGATTTCGGTAAGTACCGAGATCCCTATACACGTAAAGAAGTGGCAATGACGCAAGCGATACCTAAAATGCTTTTAAAAACCTGCACCTACTTCATACCTGGCCTGCTGCTCGCGATCCTACTCAGTATGCTGTTTGCCCTGTGGGCTTCCATATCGAGGCGAATAGGCGTCATGCTGGATGGTATTCATGCGTTGCTTATTGGACTACCGGACTTTTTCCTGATCGTGCTTATACAATTGGCGGCAATTTACGCGACTAAGCTGTTAGGGCACTATGTTTTGCTCATCGTTCAAGTGGGGGACAGAACACCATTTCTTATTCCTTTCCTTACGATAGCCCTGATTCCGTCCGTTACGATTTATGGGACATTCCGTGTAGCCATTGCACGTGAATTGGGGCAGGATTACGTTGTAACCGCAATGGCCAAAGGATTGACGCGACGTGAGGTGCTCTTTTCGCATGTGCTGCGGAATGTGATGGAGGATGTGTTGGCTATTTTGCCAAGAGCTACGACATTAGCTCTAGCCAGTATGGCTGTCGCGGAGGCGATTTGTGGCATTGGGGGCTTGGGAGGCTTCATCATATTGCCGATCTACCAAGGGATTACCTCCATGTCCGCGATCTGCGTGGTGCTTGGATTGGTTGCGATGGCCTTTCATGTCCTGTATGCGCTATTGCGGAAGCGGTTCGTGGTACGTGCGGAGGAGGTGGCTAGACCATGAGAAAACGTCCGACTACCGCTTTTTATGTATCGATCGCTTTCCTAGCCATCTTCCTGCTTGTGATGGTGTTCGGGGGCTGGATGAAGCCGCATGGCATTACGCCAGAGGACAAAATCAACATGATCCAATATCAAGAAGACGGTAAAACCAGATACGCAATCCCGCCTTATGCACCTAACAGCACGTTCTTGCTCGGAACGGATCATCGAGGCTTCGACATGCTCAGCTTGTTATTGAATGGGTTAAAATACACACTTGGCACGGCACTTGCGCTAACCTTTCTTCGATTGGCTATGGCGTTGCCATGGGGATTGTGGAGCGGGATGACGGGCAGGGGCCGAGGCCTTCTCCGATCCTTACAGTGGGCGGTTGCAGCGGTACCGGCATTTATTTTCCTCTATCCGCCACTAGCGGGAATGTATTATGGGCTGAGGCTTGATCTCGGGGCCAAAGCGGATCCACACAACAAGCTGTTGTTCAGCACCACCTTCGTAATACTAATTACACTGATTGGCATGTTCCCATTAGCACATCAGGTCGCAGACCGTACGCGCTACTATAGCGGCAAAATGTTCATTGAAGCGTCCCGCCTCATGGGCGGTTCCTTCTGGCATCGAACGCTGCGGCATATTTTCCCCTCGATGAGAAATGAAATGATGTTTATGTTCTTAAGCGAGTTCATGCAAGTGCTCTTCCTACTCGGTCAGCTTGCCGTATTCAATCTCGTTTTGGGTGGTACCGAAACGATCGGTGACTCAGAAGCCGGCTTCCAAATCAACATCAGTACCTCCGGGGAATGGTTGTCGCTGATCGCCTACGGCGCACGCTATATTCGTCTGCATCCGTGGATTATTCTCAGCGCGGGAACGAGCTTTGCCATGCTGTTCCTGTCTCTGCAATTTTTCTTGAATCAGCTCAAACGCCGCTATGGCGAGGAACGTCAGCTAATGTAATAGGGTCGAGCGTCCATCCGTAGGGTGGGGCTCGGCTTTTTTGTCGTTCTTTGACATTGAACCTGGCCGTAATCCAACTCTAACTGGAAAATCATCATTTCCAATGCCTAACGGACACAGCAGACGCTATTTTAGCGAAAAAGGAGTTCTGCAAATTCTAACGGACGTCACAGCCGTTACTCGCTTCCTTGGGGCGCCTTTTTGCCCCCAAAACTGGAAATAACGGCGCTGGAGTCCGTTACATCGGGAACCATCCTGTTTTTCCGGAAATAGCGGCTTACAGGTCCGTTAGAAATAAAGCCATTCTTCACCATTACCAAGGAGGCATCAACCATGAGTGTAACGTTCCAGACAACCGTGATGAAAGCCCACAATAAAAATGCTGCTGGGATTTCCATTCCCGAAGAAGTCATGACTTCTTTAGCAGGAGGCAAAAAGCCAAGCGTTTCCGTGACCCTGAACGGTTACACATATCGAACAACCATCGCAGTCATGGGGGGCGAATACCTCATTCCGCTTAGCGAAGCCCATCGACAAGCCTCCGGCTTAAAGGCCGATGACCCCGTCGAGGTGACGCTGGCTTTGGATCTCGCGCCTCGCACGGTTGAAGTACCAGCCGATTTTCAATCTGCATTGTCTGAAGTAGAAGGCGCTACCGGGCGGTTCGAAGCTCTCGCATTCTCTAAGCGCAAAGAATTCGTCCGACAAGTCGAGGACGCGAAAACACAAGAAACACGCCTCCGCCGGATTGCCAATGTGGTCACGCAGATGAGCGAGGTCTAATCGCAGTACGCATTTCATTTGTACCCAAGCAGTTCGACCTCTAAGCACAGTTGTCCTAGTGCCCAGACGTAAATTTCAGCCCAAGCACACCCACCAAGATCAGGACCATAAATAGGATGCGGAGCAGGCTGATCGGTTCATCGAGAAATAGCGTGCCAATGATAATGGCACCGACAGCACCGATTCCGGTCCAAGCGGCATAGGCGGTTCCGATGGGAAGAGTTTTCGTAGCCGCCGCTAAGAAATAAAAGCTAACGATCATTCCGAGTATTGTAACCACAGTGGGGACAAGCCGTGTAAATCCGTTGGAAAATTTCAATGAGATGGCCCACACCACCTCAAAAACACCTGCAATAACCAGGTATAACCATGCCATAAGTTCTCACTCCTTTAGGTTTGCGATCGATGTTGTTAGTGTCACCAAAAAAACAGAGAAAAGCCCGAGAGTCTCGCATTGCTGCGTTAGACTCCCGGGCTTTTCTCCCTCCGTGACCACAGCGTATTCGCTGTGTGTTTTCCCTTGGACCAGCAGACGAAGACACGCCTCGGAACCCTAGAAAACGACATGCCGTTATTATAGGACGGCTCACATCCGATGTCAAGTTACACATTTTGGTTGTTTGAGCGTCTTCTTTTGGTTGATGTTCTACATCCCGAGATTCCTGCCTACGCCTCCAGCGCAATCCCGTTCAGTGCCAGATGCGCACGGAACATATCCATGCCGTCCGGCTGTTCCTGCTCGGGTACCCAAGTACCTGATTCCCAAATCCTCGACAGCTTGAGTGCGCGGCTGCAATGCACGAAGCATTCCTGCACTTCGACGCCAACAGCTGCGATCGGTGACTTGCCATTCAGCTGCATCGTCGCCAGCAATTCTTCATCCTTCGTCAAATAAGCGCGGCCATTGACACGGAGCACCATTTCGACACCAGGAATGATGAACAGGAGACCGACTTGCGGGTTGGTCAGCAGATTCTGCATCGAGTCTAGTCGGCGATTGCCGAGTCTTTCTGGGAAGATGAAACGGCGTTCATCTAAGACGCGAACGAATCCTGGGGCATCCCCGCGTGGGGACACATCGCTCGAGCCATTCGTATTCGACGTGGAGAAGAAGAATAAAGGCGATTTGGCAATGAAGGCACGTGCGTGCTCGTCAATCTGATTGATAACTTTATTTGTAACCGCGGGATGCGGCTCTCCGATATCCGCTCTAATCTCATCAATAGATTGAACAATACCGGGAAATGGGGGAAGTTTGCTAGCGTTAGTATCCATGCAGTCTGATCCTTCCTCGAATAAAAAACGTGTAGTTGTTAATTCCATACTTATGTTGCCCGAGCCCGATATATATCGTATACGCTGATGTCCTCGCTCAAATGAATAAAGCCCTGCAAGCCGCTCTTACGAGCAAAGCTTGCAGGGCTTTATTCTGTGCCGAGAACATTACTTGGATTCAGCAGTTAGTTGATTGTAGATATCATCCCACAGAACACGTCTGGCTGATACATATCGCTTCGCATAATAGGATTCGCTCAACTTATTCTTAACAACACCTTGATTGGTAGCGGAGTGAACGAATTCACCATCACCGAGGTACATCCCTACATGAGAGATACCGCTGCCATCCGTGTTGAAAAATACAAGATCGCCCTTACGAAGATCACTTTTGTCAACCCAGTAGCCTTCTTTGTTTTGTGATTTGGAGCTGTGTGGCATGTCGATGCCGAACTCGCCGAACAAGTAGGACGTGAAACCAGAGCAATCAAATCCTTTGGTTGTCGTTCCTGCCCATCTGTAAGGAGTTCCAACAAGCTCGTCTACCGCATTATCCATATCGGATGCTGCGAAAACGCTTCCTACACTAACACTCAAAAACAAAACAAGACTAAAAACAAGACCAACAACTTTCTTCAACTGCTTGTCTCCTTCCGGTGCCTACGAGGTTAGCTGGAGGGTTCGGTTGAAGGTTCCCTATGATCCCTGTCTTGCAAGATCAATTCACCCGGAGTGGTTCCCCCGTTTCCCCATAAACTGAGGAATTCGGCATGCAATATTTGGTTTTTTTGATGCTAGTCCTTTTAATTCGTCATAAAGAATGAAAATCCTCTTTTTAGTTTGGAAAATAGGCTGAAAATAAGCGAAATAGTTCGGAAATAAGACAAAAAAAAGCCCCTTTCTCAAGGAAAGGGGGTGAATGCCTGCCTATTCGCTGTTTTGCTGGCTATTAATCGGATATTTTGGCTGAAAGTAGCTGATATTGGGAAGAGATGCCCCAGATCTGGATGAAAATGTGAAATAGGGGGTACAGCTGATAAATAATTAGTGCTACCAGTCCTGCCCACAGGTAGGTGGCTGTGACCGTGACCCCTGCCAATAGTCCTGTGAATAGTAAAAGGGTGATGGCAAGTCCGATAATCGGCAGCGAATGTCGAAAGAAAGAGATAACAGTCGATAAGATACCAAGCTTAGCTGCGATCGCGAATTGCACGTACATAAAGAGAAGCTGCAGGAGAAAGCCGTACACCAATAAACTAGTTATCCAAGGCAGAAGATCGAGAAGTACCTGCTCATAAGAGGCGCTGTGTCCTAGAATGTATGTGGCCTTCGGAAAGATCCAGATTAATGGAAGCAGCGTAAAGGCGATCCGGATCAGATATACAAGCAAGAACGGAAGCATGAGCTGCTTCATCCCGCGAACAAAGCGATAGCCAGCGTTCTGGTGGGAGTGTGTAAGTGAGTAGAAGACACCGCCATTCAGGAGAGGCGTAAGCAGCATGCGAGCACATAGCAGCGCAGCAAGCCACCAGAGATACGAATAGCTGAGATCTGTTTTGATCAATTGAAACTGGCCTTCAGCTAAGAAAATTTGTAAAGCTTGTTTGGGCTGCTCAGCGCCTGGAAAACGATGCATGAGGGGGACAAGTATTCCCTGCACGAGCTTATACAGGAGAATACCCCAGCCCATCTGATACAGGAATAGAATGATCGTGGCAAAAGGCTGCGCCATAGCTGCCCTGAAGCCGGATTTGATATAGGTGGCCAACGAGGTCCCTCCTCAACATTTTCTTTAGAAAACTGGCTTCGTAAGCATACGCTCAGAGTTTGTCATAAGACGTAAGTCAAGTCCTTACCAGGCGACTGAGCCGAAGATGGCTTGCAGGAGCTGAATAATGCCGAGATTCCACCGAATTTGCCACTTTGTATTTAGTTGCGTTTGATAAAAGTTGTTGATGTGCTTATTTTCTAGGATGAGTGTGTACTTGGGATCGATCCGCACCCAGTCGACAGGGGACGCATGCGTTAAAGTGAAATCGATGCTGCTTTCCTTGCCATCCCATGTTTTATCCAGCGTTGTACCATCTGCAAAGTGGAACTGAATCGGCACTTCCGGGGAGTTGCCGCCATGCTTAACGATGCGAACTGTGCTTTCATAAGCTTCAGCGCCTTTAGGCCCCTGAGCTTTCACCTGCACACGCTCGACAGAATAATCCATCATCATGCTGCCATATACATACTGATCAAAGAAATCATCCCACTTCGTTTTGCTGACATCCTCCACAACCTGCTGGAAATCCTTCGTAGATGGATGCTTGAACTGCCACCGCTGGAAATAAGTTTTCATAATGCGGTCCATCACCTTGGTGCCGACTTGCTGCTCAATCGCTTTCAGCACGAGCTTGCCGCGCGTGTACACGTTTTCTGCATACTGATCATGTCCTTTGTAGGCCCATGCCTCTTTCTGCAGCCCATTTGGTGAAGTGATATAGCTGGACTCGACAGGTAAATTAGGCACATCGCCATATTCAGTTTCCATGACTTTATCCTCCGCATAAGAGGTGAAGCCTTCATCAAGCCATGCTTCCTCGAATTCATTACTGGCGACAAGCCCATAGAAGAATTGGTGGCCGATCTCGTGGACGACGACACGTTCCAGTTCTAAATCGGGATCTTTGTCGCTGGCACCCCACGCGGTGACCAAAGTCGGATATTCCATGCCGCCGGCACCATTCCCGCCAGGGGGCGGAACAACGATTGAAAGCGTGGAGTACGGATACGTTCCGTACCACTGGCTGTAACGCGAGAGCGCCTTTTTAGCTGCGTACATGTAGCGATCCTTCAAATCTTGATGATTGGGATCGAGATATAGTTTGATTTTAACCCCAGGAACTTGTGGGGCAGAGAAGGGCTCTTCCACATAGACGAAATGAGGCGACGCCGACCATGCGAAATCATGGACATCCTCGGCATAAAATTGGTACGTCTTCATGCCCTTGTCCGTCACAGCAGGCTTAACCTGAAAGCCTGTGGCCGCCACCATATAATTCGCGGGCACTTGAATTTTCACATCATACATCCCGAAATCGGCATAGAACTCGGAGTTTCCATGGTATTGATGGAGATCCCAGCCAGGCTCCGTCCGTCCTCTTGTCCCCTTGCGTTCATAAGCGGCAACCTTCGGAAACCATTGCCCGGCCATAACGAAGTCATCCACATACCCCATTCTGGCAAAAGCTGCAGGCAGCTTAACAAGGAATTCGGTATTAATGGTCACACGTTCTCCCGGTCCTACTGGCTTAGTCAATGGGATTTTGAGCAGTGTATGGTCGTCCTTATTACCGTCATCCGGTTGCTCGAACGACATCCGCTTGGTCAGATCGTCGCCAGTATCGGACTTCACGGATAACAGCTCCATGCTGCCGCCGCTTTCGGCCTTGGCTTCATCCTCCCGCAGCTTCCCCCCGGATTCGCGCATAAACGTCGTTTTCTTCGAAGCGAATGCATTCGGATAGAGGTGGAGATAAATTTCTTTCACAGGAATGGAGCCTGGATTTTCCCACGTGAGCGTTTGTTGCCCTTGGAGCTGCTGTGTTTCTGGTGTGTAGGCAACGTTCATGTGATATTCAGCAATACGATAACTAAGTGGTGTTGAGGTTTCTAACGGTTTGCCATTATCTGCAGGCTGCATGTCCGGTGTCTTTGCAAAAGGTACATCTTTAGAGACGACAGGAACGGTCCCTCTTGGTGTGGAGGGGAGCAAGGTGTTCGTAAGTAACACTGCGCCGGCAGCAAGGAGCATGACAGCAAACCACTGTACCTTGCGGCTATTGAATAGAGCATTCATATCCATGAGATTCACCCCGCCTAAACAAGCATCTACAGCATGTATATGTAGACAACCTAGGGAATATTTCTGCGAGGGGAAGAAATGTTTAGAAATAGGAATGGCAAGCCTCCGCCTCTTGTTCTACGGGGTGACTTTCGCTACAATGAAAGCAAGTCGTCATTTTAACCTAATGTAGAGTGGAAGGTGCCCTTATGGAAGCGGATAAGAAGAAGCTAGCCTTAAATATAGTAAGCTCAAAAGTGAATCACAAAGGCTTCGGTGCAGGAGCTATTGATCTCAGTAACGTCTCCGGTATCATTATTGACGGGGATGAAGCGTATCTGGATGAAGGAACACTGCATGCCAAGAGTAAGATTGAGAAAGGGATCAAATTCTCCACGAACAAAGAGGATGTCCCGAATGGCCGTAAAGCCTGGATTGTGTGGGTAGCGGTTGATCGAACAGAAGAGGGCGCCTACTATGCGGGGATGTCCGCTTGCGAAATGTTAGTCGATACCGAAGCACGTCGCGGATGGAAGATTCTTGCTGAGCATGTGAACAAAATGGATGGCGCGATGAAGCGTAAGTTTATCCTAGATGGATTGTCTGACAGCGAGCGAGCAGCTCTTCGAAACTGTCTGATTGCGCACAATGAGGACTGGTGGAATCGCTCCGATCAAAGCTTGAAGGACGCGCTTTCCTAAGCTTTCTTTAGCAAATACAAAGAATATGAACATTATGTGTCATCCATTGTTACACAATGTCGAAGCGGGTATACTAGACCCTAGTGTATGTTACCTCATATACTAGGACAGCAAAAAGGCAGGACTAAGACGCGCTTAGTACTGCCTTTTTGTGTTTTCTATTATTGGGGAATTAATCGTTCCACCAACGTTTAAGGTCGTTCCACCAAGAGCCGTTATCCCCTTTGGAACCGGCTTTTTGACCGCCCGCCGCATCTGGATTAGCAGGCTTGCCTGTACAATACGTAGTAGGCTCTGTCCCAGAGAGGAAAGCCTCCATCTTGGCGTTCGGGCAATCCTCATTGGACAATTTGCCGCTCACAGGATCAATGTAAACGGTCGATACACCCTCAGGGATCGGGAACAGCTTCGGCGGAATGGCATCCAAGGTCTGTTCCGTGAAATCCGCGAAGATCGGTGAGGCTAGATGAGACTCGACCGTTGAGATATCGCGGCTCTTGTCATAGCCGACCCAGACTGCGGTGGAAAGCTCAGGTGTGAAGCCGACGAGCCAGGCGTCCGTATCAGTTGTACCTGTTTTGCCGGCAATCGGCCGCTTAATGGTACTGGCGACACGGTTGCCAGTGCCTCCCTCTTCGAATACGCTCTCCATTAAATTCGTCATCACATACGCAACCGCAGGCGGGATCACTTGCTCCTCTGCCGGAGTCGCTTCATATAAGACACTGCCATTCGCATCTTCAATTCGCAAAATGGCGGTAGGTTCTCGATGTATGCCTTGATCAGCAATAGAGGCAAAGGCCGAAGCCATCTCCAGTGGACTCACGGGGAAGGAACCTAGCGCAAGAGACGGCAGCGGCCTCATGGGTGAAGCAATGCCTAGCTTACGCGCGAAGTCTATGACCTTCTGCGGACCCACTTCGAGAATCGTGTGCACCGCGTAAATGTTATCCGATTTCGAAATCGCCTGACGCATATCAATATTCCCATTCGTATACAGGTCATTGAAATTTCTTGGCGTATATTGCTGCCGCCCATCATCGTAAGTAAACACAGTGGGCTCACTTTTGACCATGCTGACAGGGGTAAAGCCATTCATCAAGGCAACCATATAGACGAATGGTTTAAAGGAAGACCCTGGCTGCCGCGTATTCGAGAGAGCGCGATTGAACTGATTTTCGGTATAGTCGCGTCCGCCGACCATGGCCTTGATCTCGCCCGTTCGCGGGTCGACAGCGACCAAAGCGGCCTGCAGCTCGGGCTTACTTTCGAGCTGCTTCGTTATCACATTCTCAGCAATTTGCTGGGCATTCTTATCCAACGTGGTATAGATGCGAATGCCGCCTTCGTCGAATTGTTCTTCGGTAATGCCGAGCTTTTCCGTCGCTAGGTTACGTACATAATCCCTGAAATAAGGGGCAGCAGAAGGCTTCTTTTTCGTTAACGGCTGAATCGTCAGCTTCTCCCTGCCAGCGGCATCCGCGGCGCTCTGGGTAATAAAGCCACTGTTCACCATTGTCTGGAGGACGATCTTTTGCCGATCCATCGCATTTTGCAGATCATAATAGGGGGAATAGTAACGCGGTCCTTTCGGAACGCCAGCGATCATGGCGCTTTCTGCTAAGGTTAACTCACTGGCATGCTTGCCGAAGAACAGCTCAGACGCGGTCTCAATACCATATGTCGAGTGGCCGTAATAGATTTGGTTCAAATAATCAGCAAGAATATCATCCTTGCTAAGCTGCATTTCCATTTGAACGGCATATACCGTTTCTTTCATTTTACGCGTCCACGTACGATCATGTGTTAAGTATAAATTTCGGGCTAATTGCTGAGTGATCGTGCCTGCTCCTTGTACCTTCGCCATCGCTTGGACATTCACAATGGCCGCACGTGCTACCGCTTTGACATCAACACCGAAATGATCGTAGAAATGCTGATCCTCCACAGCGAGCGTAGCATGTATCAAGTAGGGGGATATTTCATTTAATGAAACCACCTGTCGATTTTGACCAGAGTAAAAGGTGTCAATCACCTCGCCATGTACATCGTACATTTGGGAGGTTTGCATCGTTTTGGTAACGGGCAGCGTTTGGGAACGCAAATAAACCAGAAAGACGGCTGTCCCGATGAGCAACAGCAGGCTGCAGGTGAAGAAGAAAGAAAACGTCTTCTTGATTCGCCGCATCCACCGCATAGAAGCAGGAACCTCATTTTTCACTCTAGATGGCTGTGTATCTGATGGTTGTTGGCGGGGCTTCTCGTTCTCGGACATTTCCATGCCTCCCTTCTCTGTGCCCATAGGCGCTACTATCCAGTATGGAAAAGCATGGCAGTCCGTATTCAACGAATTGTAAATATTTTTTGTTAAATGGGTGAAAAACTAAGGAAAATATTGCATTTTGGGGGTAATGAACTATAATACAATTTGTGCATGTGAAGGGACTGGAAATTAGTGCCCGAACTCGTATGACTTTTCCAACTGGTGGAACACTGTTAGAGATATCGAATGTCAGGAATTATTCATCCAAATAGAGAAGAGAAAGAAGGGTTATTCATGGAATTATGGTACACAGAGAAACAAACCGATAGCTTCGGTATCACGGCGAAAGTCACTGAGACTTACGTGAGAGAGCAAACGGATTTCCAAGATCTATCCATGATCGAAACGGAAGAGTGGGGCACGATGCTTACACTTGACGGTATGGTTATGACAACGGTAAAAGATGAGTTCGTTTATCATGAAATGGTTGCTCATCCTGCACTCGTTACTCACCCTAACCCAGAGTTCGTTCTTGTTGTAGGCGGCGGCGATGGCGGCGTGATTCGTGAAATCATGAAGCACCCGAAAGTGAAGAAGGCTGTTCTTGTTGATATCGATGGCAAAGTGATCGAGTACTCCAAGAAATACCTGCCAACGATCGCTGGCGAATTGGACAACCCACGCGTTGAAGTTATCGTTAACGATGGCTACATGCACATTCACGATCACAAAAATACGTACGATGTCATCATGGTTGATTCCACTGAGCCTGTAGGCCCAGCTGTTGAGCTGTTCTCCAAAGGCTTCTACCAAGGCATCTTCGACGCGTTAAAAGAAGACGGGATCTTCGTAGCTCAAACCGATAACCCATGGTTCAAAGCTGATTTGATCCAAACGGTAAATCGCGACGTGAAAGAAATTTTCCCAATCGTTCGTGTGTACAGCGCAAATATCCCTACCTACCCAAGCGGTCTGTGGACATTCACAATGGGCAGCAAAAAGCACGACCCACTTCAAGTAGAAGAATCAGCAATCCCAGAATTCCCTACGAAATATTACACACCACGCTTGCACAAAGCAGCGTTCGTGTTGCCTAAATTTGTTGAAGATTTGATTAAATAAGCGGCTTGCCTGTCATTGGTGCCTATGGTCCTGCTAAGGAGCAATGGGTAGCGATGGGGATGCCGTTCCTGCGATATAAACTTTAGAAGCCTCCAAGTCCGTTTTCTAACGGATAAGGAGGCTTCTTTGTATCATTTTGCTAATATGGATATGGATTCTAAGCGTCGCTATCACCCAAGTACATTGAATTTGCTTATCCTTTCATATAAACTAATAGCAAACATGCCTTATCTTGGCATAAGGTCCAAGAGCGTAGAGAAGGGGAAGAGACGAATCATGACGGATAAGCAGCGGGTGCGGATTCGAATCGAGAGTCGAAGCGGGAGCGAGACCACGGTGCAGAAGGCGCGCGGGGATCTCTATCGCAAAGGTGATCATACGTATATCCGCTATGAAGAAGAGCCGACTGAGCTTGGACGGACTGTGACGATCATTAAACTGGAAGACAATCAGATTCGCATTATTCGCCAAGGTGATGTACAAGCGGAGCAAACCTTCGTCCCTGGGGAGAAGCGGACAGGCTTTTATCACACACCACAGCTCCGAATGGAACTGGAAATTGAGACGCACAAGCTGACCTCTGAGGCCATCCATGGGATCGGAATTACGAGGTGGAGCTATGATCTATATGCATCAGGCACGCATGCGGGAGCCTATCGAATCAAGTTGTTAATTCAGGAGGAGTAAGACGAATGGATGTACTAAACGAAGTAAAAGCGAAAGTGAAGCAAGCGATCAAAGAGGCTGTCCTAGCGGCAGGCATCGTCGCAGAGGCCCAGCTGCCAGAAATTATTCTGGAAGTGCCAAAAGAGAAGACGCACGGCGATTTCGCGACGAATGTAGCGATGCAGTTGACGCGTATTGCAAAGGTTAATCCTAGACAGATCGCGGAGCAAATTATTGCGAATCTGAACAAAGACGCGGCTAATATTTCGGAAGCGGAAATTGCTGGACCAGGATTTATTAATTTTAAAATGGACCAAGTTTATCTCTACCCTGTGATCGCAGATGTGCAACAACAAGGTGAACGCTACGGCCAATCAAACGTGGGACAAGGCCTTAAAGTGCAAGTGGAGTTCGTAAGTGCCAACCCTACAGGATCCTTACACCTCGGACATGCGCGTGGAGCGGCAGTTGGAGATGTACTCTGTAATGTATTGGACCTAGCGGGCTATGACGTTTCACGTGAGTACTACATCAATGATGCGGGTAACCAGGTTATCAACTTGGCCAAATCCATCGAAGCACGTTATTTGCAAGCGCTGGGTCAAGAGGCGGAAATGCCAGAGGATGGTTATTTTGGCGAAGATATTAAAGGCTTTGCAACAGATTTGGCAGCAGTTGAAGGTGATCGCCTGCTTAGCTTGTCAGATGAGGAGCGTCGTACTTATTTCCGTACCTATGGACTTGAGAAGGAGCTCGATAAAATCAAACGCGACTTGGGCCGCTTCGGTGTCCATTTCGACCATTGGTTCTCCGAGACGTCGATCTATGAAGATAACCTGATCCCGCCTGTGCTTCAAGAGCTTCGCGATAACGGGCATATCTATGAAGAAGAGGGCGCAACATGGCTGAATACGACGCCTCTTGGGGATGACAAGAATCGTGTTTTAATTAAAAACGATGGTTCCTTTACCTACCTAACGCCGGATATCGCCTACCACCGCAACAAATTCGGACGCGGCTACGACCGCTTAATTAATATCTGGGGTGCCGATCACCATGGCTACATCCCGCGGATGAAAGCAGCAATGACAGCCCTTGGCTTTGAAGCAGACCGACTTGTCGTACTGATTGCCCAAATGGTGAGCTTATTCCAGAATGGGGAAAAGGTCAAAATGTCCAAACGTACCGGCAAAGCCGTTACGATGGAGGACTTGATGGACGAAGTCGGCGTAGATCCGATTCGTTATTTCTTCGCTATGCGTAGCATGGACTCGCATTTGGACTTCGACATGGACCTGGCGGTTTCCCAGTCCAATGAGAATCCTGTGTTCTATGTGCAATATGCCCATGCACGGATTTGCAGCATCTTCCGCCAAGCGGAAGAGCAGAACATTGCCGTACTGCCGCTGGAACAAGTTGACCTGTCCCAGCTCTCTTCGGAAGCCGAGTTCGACTTGCTGCGCAAGATCGGCGAGCTTCCGGAAGAGATCGCCATTGCGGCTGAGCAGTACGCGCCGCACCGCTTGATCCGCTATGTCTACGAACTGGCGAGCCAGTTCCATAGCTACTACAGAGGCCACTACGTCATCACCGATGACGCAGCCTTAACCCAGGCACGCCTCGCGCTACTCGGCGCGCTGCGCACGACCCTAGCCAATACGCTTCGCGTCGTTGGCGTGTCCGCCCCTGAGCGGATGTAACACCCGCTCAAACACAGAATAAGCTCCCCTTGACCGCTGGTCACAAGGGGAGCTTATTCACTTTTCAAGCGCAGAGGTCCCCTGCGCTTCATTTATTCCTGCCCAGCTGCGCGTATCGCTCGCTGGGCATTCAATTGCCCTGGCTGCCAGCGGGCGTTCGCTCGCTTGCTCAAAGGGAACGAGCAGCGGCGTAGCGCGCTCTTAATTTGGGCTGGCGACATGGATCGCAGCGAAAGCATTAAGGCGATTACACCGCTTACATGCGCTGTTGCCATCGAAGTGCCGCTGAGCTCATTATATTTGCCGCCCAGCCAAGAGGAATACACACGCTCACCGGGAGCATAGATGTCGATTTGTGTTCCTCGATTGCTGAAGGGAGCAATCTTGCCGGTCCGTGTTGTCGCCCCAACGGAGACAACTTGGGCAAACCGAGCAGGGTAATCAATGGTTTTCTTTCTGCCATCATTACCAGAAGAGGCTACGATAACCTTCCCTCTGTAGTAGGCGTTAAGAACCGCCTGCTCCAACGTGGGATTGTACGTCTTCATGCCGAAACTCATATTAATAATATCGAGGTCATTTTGGACGCACCAATCGATACCGGCAATGATATCGGACACATAGGCACTTCCATTTTGGTCAAAAGCTTTAACAGGATGAATGATCGCCCGTGGCGCTACACCAACAATGCCGGAATTACGGCCTGTCGCCGCGATTGTACCCGCGATGTGTGTACCATGTCCGTTGTCGTCATGGGGAAGCAGCCTGCGATTTAATAAGTTGATGCCTTGCGAGATCGAGTTCCGCAAATCAGGATGCTTGAAATCGATGCCAGTATCAATGACGCCGATGTGAATATTTTGCCCGACGGATTTGCTCCAGATTTCAGGAGCACCAATTTGATCAACCCCCCAAGGAATCGTGCGCGTACGTGAACTGGATAAGATTTTAGCTCGTTTCGGAATGGTTTTTCGGCCTTTACCTTTATTTATAATTAATTTCGTATCCTCTTCGATACGTGTCGTGCTGGCAAAGCTTCTGAGTTTTGTATCTGGACACAGCGTGCAGGAGAAGGCGTGAACAATGTCTAAAGGCTGAACCATAAATAGGCCGGGGAGTTCAGACGTCATTCGGAGGAGCTCTGATTTGCAGGCAAAGTAGTCCGGCTTTGAGGTGAAGTGGATGAGATATTTTTTAGCTGGCTGTTTAGTGAGACCTAGATCTTCATGAAGCAGATGAAGAAAGGTGGCTATATCCATCGTGCCATCCCCCCGTTACAACATATGATCGTATCTCCCCTATTCTATGTACAGGTCATCTCACTTGACCGTGTCATCGCCTTTATAGAAATAAATGGGTGCGAAGCCGTGTCAGATGCGTAGGTTCAACATAGGATACATAGAGAGGCGCGGGCAGGAGTGTCTCTTTCTCAGGTAGTGGAAACGTCATCTGTTCATCAGCGGGCGGTTCCTTAGGGTACAGTCGCAGGCGGAGGGGGACCTTCGCTTGTATTCATTTCAGGGGTATTTTTAGATTCTAAGCAGTCGTGTATTTAAAAATATAGAATTTATATGTTTTACAATAAATAGGCTATATTCATGATAAAAGCACTCGACCTAAGAGGTCGATGTAGACGTTTATTGTGGGGTAGTTGCAATTTTAGAAAAAATAGGTTTTACTTAATGAAGATATTGGTTATGGTAGATAACGTAGTCAAGAAATGATCGAAAAGGATGTGCCTTAGATGAGCAGCGAATACACACTCAAAATCACCACAGAGCAAGCACGCGAAATGCCCATGGTGGATTTGGCGTTCGAATTGCTGAAGTCGGCGAATACGCCGTTTTATTACCGTGAACTTATGGCTGAAATTGCTAAAATAAAAGGGCTTTCCGAAGATAATGTCATGCAAGTGATCGCCCAACTATATACGGAGATCAACATCGATGGACGTTTTGCTTGCGTAGGAACGAACCTATGGGGCTTGAAGCGTTGGTATCCAGTTGAGAAATCCGACGATGCAGTTGGAAATGCGAAGCGTCCTAGAATCATTAACGATGAAGATGATGATTTGGATGAAGACGTCTACGCGGAAGAAGAAGATACATACGCAGAAGAAGACGAATATGATGCATTTGGTACCGAAACCGAAGAGGAAGAAGAAGCGGAAGAGGATACTGAATTCTTTGAAGACGAAGAAATCGAAGAAGATCTTGGTGAAGCGGGTATCGAAGAGAGCGATGACACTGAGGACGACGAAGATGATTTGGACGCGGAATCCGATGACACTGATGACGATGATTTGGAAGACGACGACGACAAATAACTTGTCTTGACAGTCACTACGCGTTCAGAGTAAACTATTGCATGGGCTTTAAAAGAATCTTAACAATTCGCGCATGCGTTCAAAAAGTGCCCCGTCACTACGGGTGTCACTTTTTTTGTTTTTTTGTGCTTTTTTTTGTAATTTGTTCATGAAAACACTTATTTAGCAGAAGCTAATGCTATCACACCTTTGTTCTGGCGACACCCAAGAGCTTAATTCTTACGAAGCCAGTTTTCTAGCGAAAACGCGTTTAGCTCATGCTTATGAAGTCGTTTTATACTAAAACTTTTAGGAGGCGTACATAGTGACAAAATACATTTTCGTTACGGGAGGCGTAGTTTCATCCCTTGGCAAAGGAATTACCGCAGCTTCCTTAGGAAGACTGCTCAAGAACAGAGGTTTGAAAGTAACGATCCAGAAGTTCGATCCTTATATTAACGTGGACCCAGGAACCATGAGTCCTTACCAGCACGGTGAAGTTTTCGTAACCGATGATGGTGCAGAAACGGATTTGGATTTAGGTCATTATGAGCGTTTTATCGACATTAACTTATCCAAAAGCTCGAACGTGACATCAGGTAAAGTCTACTCCTCTGTTATTACCAAAGAGCGTAGAGGCGAGTACCTTGGCGGCACTGTTCAGGTTATCCCGCACATTACCAATGAAATTAAAGAGCGTGTTATTCGCGCAGGTCGTGAGGCTGGGTCCGATGTCGTTATCACAGAAATTGGTGGTACGGTAGGAGATATCGAGAGCTTGCCGTTCCTTGAAGCGATTCGTCAAATGAAAAATGATATCGGCCGCGAGAACGTCATGTACATTCACGTTACGCTGATTCCTTATATCAAAGCAGCTGGAGAAGTTAAAACAAAACCAACGCAGCATAGCGTTAAAGAACTACGCGGCCTTGGTATTCAACCACATGTGATCGTTTGCCGTACCGAGCATTCGTTGACAGAAGATATGAAGCGTAAGCTAGCTTTGTTCTGTGATATCGATCCAGCCGCAGTTATTGAGTGTAAAGATGCAGAAACCTTGTATGAAGTACCGATGATGCTTCGTGAGCAAGGTCTGGATGATTACGTTGTGAATCATTTGAAACTTAGCACGAACCAACCGGATATGACGGAATGGGAAAGTCTCGTTCGTAAGGTTAAATCCTTGACGAAGAAAACAGAGATCGCAATCGTTGGTAAGTACGTAGCTCTTCACGATGCGTATCTTAGTATTGTTGAAGCACTAGGACACGCTGGTATCGATAATGATTCCGAGATTGATATCCGCTGGGTCAATGCCGAAGATATCTATGATCATAACGTACATTCGCTTCTCTCTGGTGTGCAAGGTATTCTCGTTCCAGGTGGATTTGGTGATCGCGGTATTGAAGGGAAAGTAGCGGCAATTCGTTATGCACGTGAGAAAGAAATTCCTTTCTTCGGCATTTGTTTGGGGATGCAAGTCGCTGTTATCGAATACGCACGTTCTGTTTGTGGTTTGGATGGCGCGAATAGCTCCGAGATTAATCCAACAACGGCGTATCCAGTTATCGATCTATTGCCAGAGCAAAAGGATATTGAGAATCTAGGCGGTACGATGCGTTTAGGCCTATACCCTTGTAAGCTAACGCCGGGTTCATTAGCTGCTACTACGTATAACGATGAGCTTGTTTATGAAAGACATCGCCACCGGTATGAATTTAATAACGAATACCGTGAGTTGATTGAATCCGCTGGCTTGCGTATTTCAGGTACATCACCAGATGGTCGTCTGGTTGAGATGGTTGAGCTTCCTGGTCACCCTTGGTTCTTGGCTGTACAATTCCATCCAGAATTTACATCCCGTCCGAACCGTCCTCAGCCGCTTTTTCGCGAATTCGTGAGAGCTGCACAATCGATAGCTCGTTAAAATTTACGTTGCGATGCAGGGGATCCGTCTCCTGTGAATCAACTTTTATGTAAAACTTTTCAAAAAGCTGCTCTCCTCAGAAGGAAAACGAAAATGAATAGCGAATACCTTGACACATAGGATTGGAACTTGTTATTCGTTTTCGGGAGGAGACTTGGATATGAAGAAAAAAGTGTTGGTAGTTGATGATCAAAATGGAATTCGCGTACTTCTCATGGAAGTATTCAGTAATGAAGGGTACGACACCTATCAAGCCTCCAACGGCAAGCTGGCCTTGGATATCGTAAGAAATGTTTCACCTGATCTCATACTACTAGACATGAAAATTCCCGGTATGGACGGACTTGATATTCTGAAGCATGTCAAAGAAATTGATGTGTCTATCAAAGTGATCATGATGACGGCGTATGGTGAACTTGATATGATCAAAGAAGCGACGGATTTAGGTGCGATTATGCATTTTACGAAGCCGTTTGATATCGATGAGCTGCGACTGGCTGTGAATATGCAATTGAATAATGAATCAAGCAGTGGTTTCGCCGTAGGATCCTAGTTATAGGGTCTTTTTTTGTTTTGGAAAAGTAAAGGCTTGGTTATCATTTGAAAAGTTATGTGCTATAATAACTCAGGTATGACAGAGAGCGGTATGCGCATCTACTAAAGAAGGTTCTAGGAGGAAGAGAAACATGGCATTGGTTTCAATGAATGAATTTTTACCTAAGGCAAAAGCGAACAAGTTCGCGGTAGGACAATTTAACATGAATAACCTTGAGTTCGCTCAAGCGATTGTTGAAGCTGCAATCGAACTGAAATCCCCGTTCATTTATGGTGTTAGCGAAGGCGCACTGAAATATATGGGTATCGAGTTTACCGTAGCTATTGCAGAAGCAGCAGCTAAGAAATCCGGTCTTCCGATCGCTTTGCACTTAGACCATGGTAGTTCGTTTGAAGTAGCAATGAAATGTATCCGTGCAGGATTCAGCTCCGTTATGTTTGATGGTTCCCACTATTCTTTCGAAGAAAACATTCGGTTGACGAAAGAAGTTGTTAAAGCTGCTCGTGCAATGGGCGTATCCGTTGAGGGTGAGCTTGGAACAATCGGTGGCGTTGAGGATGACATTTCTGTTGATGAAGAGCACGCTAACCTTGCAAATCCAGAAGAAGCGATCCGTTTCTACGAAGAAACAGGCGTGGATTGTTTGGCAATCGCAGTAGGTACTGCACATGGTATGTACGCTGGCGAGCCAAACATTCACTTTGATATTATTGAAGCAGTTTCCAAAGCAATCCCAGTTCCAGTTGTATTGCACGGTGGATCTGGCGTTCCAGACGAAATGATCCGTAGATCCATTGCAGCAGGCGTTGGCAAAATCAACGTGAACACAGAGAATCAAGTGGCATGCACAGAGAACATCCGCGCAGCTCTGAACAAAGATGCTAAAATTTATGATCCTCGTAAATATCTAACCCCAGCTCGTAACGCTATGATCGAAGTAGTAAAATCCAAAATTCAATTGTTCGGAAGCAGCAACCAAGCTTAATTCCAAATTGTATAGACAAGGTAGGAAATGCAGTAATACACAGGTGGATGGTCGACAATCGTTGCCATCTGTCTGTGTCGTTACGAGCGTTTCCTTCTTCTATTTGTTGATAACCAAGTATGAGTTTCATACTTGTGCTTCTTTTTTTGTGGATTTTCGTCGAATGTTTGTGGAATATATAGGATGTATGGATTGATATGGATTTAACGGTTAGTAAGAAGGCACCTGGTTTAGGGGGAGAAGTATGTTGGAGAAATTAATGGTGGTCGGTGGACGCCCACTACGGGGGACAGTTCAGATTAGTGGAGCAAAGAATAGTGCGATTGCACTTATTCCTGCCGCAGTACTTGCAGAAACACCAGTAACGTTGGATAACCTTCCGCATTTAAGTGATGTGGCTATATATACAGAAATATTGACTGATTTAGGCGCGACGATTGATTGGAACGAAGATCGGATGACGATAGATCCAAGTCAAATGAAATCTCTTCCGATGCCGAATGGCAAAGTGAAGAAGCTGCGGGCATCGTATTATTTGATGGGAGCTCTGTTGGGACGATTTGGAGAGGCGACAATCGGCCTTCCAGGTGGGTGTAATTTTGAACCGCGTCCGATTGACTTGCACATTAAAGGTTTTGAAGCCTTGGGTGCTGTGGTAAGCAACGAAAACGGAGCCCTTCATATTCGTGCGAAGGAACTTCGCGGGGCTAAGATTTATTTGGATATGGCGAGTGTTGGCGCTACGATTAATATTATGCTAGCAGCTTCACGGGCTAAAGGATTAACCACGATTGAAAATGCGGCGAAAGAGCCTGAAATTATAGATGTGGCAACACTTTTGAATTCGATGGGTGCGAAAATTAAGGGAGCTGGTACGGATACGATTCGTATTGAAGGGGTCTCTGAACTCCATGGCTGCCGTCATTCCATTATCCCGGACCGTATTCAAGCGGGAACGTATATGATTGCTGCTGCAGCAACCCGCGGTGATGTAACGGTAGATAACGTAATTCCCAAGCATTTGGAGGCACTTACGGCGAAGCTGCAAGAGATGGGTGTTCATGTTTACGAAATGGACGAATCCATTCGCATTGTAGGTCAGCCTATTTATGAAAGCGTAGATGTGAAAGCATTAATTTACCCAGGATTTGCAACGGATCTGCAATCTCCTATGGCTAGCTTACTTTGTCAAGCCAAAGGTGTAAGTATATTAACTGATCATGTATATAGCAATCGTTTTAAGCATATCCCAGAGCTTGTACGCATGGGCGCAAAAATGAAGGTTGAAGGGCGTTCCGCCATCATTGAGGGCTCGCAATTGAGCTCGGCGAAAGTAAGGGCGACAGATTTGCGTGCAGGAGCTGCTCTTGTCATCGCTGGCCTCAGTGTTATGACAGGTGGGGTGACGGAAGTATCTGGTGTGGAGTTTATCGACCGTGGTTACGAAAATTTAGTATTTAATCTATCTTCCCTAGGTGCGGAAGTTTGGCGTGAGAACGAGGAATAAAGTACCAAACAACAGGCAATGCTAGAATCCAATTGAAAATTTAATAGTTTGGTGGTTGAAACATGAGCATGCAGCTTGCTGAGCTTGAAGTACTCAAGCTTACTGAATTATATAAACTAGCTAAGAAACATCAGATCCCATATTACGGTACGTTGAAGAAAAGAGAACTCATTTTTGCCATTTTACGCGCACAGGCTGCAGAGAGTGGATTCTTGTTCATGCAAGGTGTTTTGGAAATTTTGCAGGAAGGATTTGGATTTTTACGTCCAATTAACTACCTTCCTAGCTCAGAGGATATCTATATTTCAGCCTCTCAAATTCGCAAATTTGATTTACGCTCAGGTGATATCGTATCTGGTAAATGTCGACCGCCTAAGGAGAATGAGCGTTACTATGGACTTCTCCAAGTGGAAGCTGTCAATGGTGAGAAACCGGAAACAGCAGCGGAGCGCTTGCATTTCCCGGCGTTGACACCTCTTTATCCAGATACGCGGATTACGCTTGAGACGGAGCCGAACAAGATTTCCATGCGGATCATGGACTTGCTTGCGCCTGTAGGTCTCGGCCAACGTGGGCTTGTCGTGGCGCCGCCTAAGGCGGGTAAAACATTGTTGCTCAAAGAAATTGCGAATAGTATTTCTACGAATTATCCAGAGATTGAACTGTTCGTTCTGTTGATCGACGAGCGTCCCGAGGAAGTTACCGATATGCAGCGCTCTGTCAAAGGCGAAGTAGTGGCTTCGACCTTCGATGAGCTTCCAGAGAATCACATTAAAGTTGCTGAACTTGTCCTAGAACGCGCGATGCGTCTAGTTGAACATAAGAAAGATGTTGTTATCCTACTTGATAGTATTACGCGCTTAGCAAGAGCGTATAACCTCGTAGTACCGCCTTCAGGTCGGACGTTGTCCGGTGGTGTTGACCCCGCGGCTTTCCACCGTCCCAAGCGTTTCTTCGGAGCTGCTCGTAACATTGAAGAGGGCGGCAGCTTGACTATTCTTGCTACAGCACTCGTAGAAACCGGCTCCCGTATGGATGACGTTATTTATGAAGAATTTAAAGGGACAGGTAATCTGGAACTTCATCTCGATCGTAAAATGGCTGAGCGCCGTATTTTCCCTGCTATTGACATTCGTCGTTCAGGAACTCGCCGTGAGGAAGCGTTGCTGGGAAAAGATGAACTCGAGAAAGTATGGGCACTTCGCAAAGGCATGAATGATTCACATGAATATACTGAAACCTTTATTAAGAAGCTTGCGGATACGAAGACGAATCAAGAGTTTTTGGACTCGCTGAACTCCCCATCTGCGGGATCGTCCTCAGGACCGAATAAAGGCAAAGTCAAAAACTCAGCATCTTAAGCTTTAGTACAAAGGGAGTACCGTTATGAACTTGGTTTATTCAGATTCACAAGGAAACGTATTTGATCATCCTGATTATTTGGCCCTAGGTCGAAATGCAGAAATGATCACCGAAATATTAGATGAAGAACTGATCCCTCTGCCGGAGGGATCCACACTCGTTAGTCTGCCCTTCACTCGTCCTGTTGGCATTGATGCTGCAACCGGTGAGATGAAGCTGGTGGAGGGTGATTATCACGCCGTTGGAGCATTGCTTCCACAAGGCTTCACAAGACTTCTCCTCCCAGGGTATGTGAAGTCTGATAAAACAAAGGCACTGCCTTTATTCGGATACACTGCAGTGGTGTGGAAGGAAGATGGCTTCTATGTAGCCGCGCGGCTGACAGATAATCCATACTTCTGGAACCCGATTCATTGTGACCCGGATGTGCTCGAGGTTGAAGTCAAACGGCTGGTTGCCAAGTATCCCGAGAATCGCTTATATGCGCATCTATCGAACTGCGCGCTGGGCTACGAGTGCTTGACCGCTTCGAACACATTCCTACAGCGCTGGGAAGGGGCTGTCCCCGTCTCGTATTCCTGTAACGCAGGATGCTTCGGATGTATATCCGAGCAACCAGACGAGAGTGGCTTTGTTGCTCCGCAAACACGTATGAATTTTAAACCCAAAGTCGAAGAGATTACAGAGATCATGCTAGAACATCTGCGGACACCGGAAAGTATCATCTCCTTCGGACAAGGCTGCGAAGGCGAGCCGAGCACGCAGGCTGTCATCATTATTGATGCCATCAAGCGAGTGCGTGAGCAAACGAAGATGGGGTACATCAATATCAACACGAATGCGGGCCTTACGGACCATATTCGCGGTATTGTAGATGCGGGACTCGACCTCATGCGTGTAAGTACGATCAGCGCTTTGGATGATCACTACAACGCCTACTACAAGCCGAGAGCCTACACGCTCAAGAATGTAGAAAAGTCTCTCCGGTATGCAACCGATAAAGGTGTCATCACATCGATCAACTATCTCGTGTTTCCAGGTGTTACCGATCGGGAAGAGGAAATCGAAGCGATGATTGAATTTGTACGTAGAACGGGATTGAAATTGATCCAGATGCGCAACTTAAATATTGACCCCGAGAGCTACTTGAGCATTATTCCCAAGGCTCAGGGTGAATTGCTAGGGATGAAGCAAATGTTAGAAATTTTTGAACAAGAATTACCGGATGTGGTGATCGGTTCCTATTCTCATACACCTAAGTTCTATACAAGCGAGCGTACGCTCACGCCGGTCTTATAGACCAACTGGGTGGAAGGTTTAACCGATTGTTTTTCCAAAAAATAGCGTTACTTGTTTCACTCAAGAATTTGGCTATTTTTCTTGATAAACGCACTCGTCCAAGAGGACGATGGAGTCGTTTATTGTGTTGCATCCAGACTTGCGAATATGCTACAATGCAATAGTACGTCCATTAACTCTGTTTCAGCAAATGATTCAGGGCGGAAAGAGGTGAACCAAATGAAAGCAGGAATTCATCCTACTTATCATGCAACCACAGTGACTTGCGCTTGTGGTAACGTGTTCGAAACGGGTTCAATCAAGCCAAATCTTCGTGTTGAGATTTGCTCCAATTGCCATCCTTTCTACACAGGTAAACAAAAGTTTATCGATGTAGGCGGCCGTGTCGACAAGTTCAAAAAGAAATACGGAATCTAATTGGCATCATTTGCTTGATTGCCAATCAGCATAAGACAACCTCCCTTGGTCATCCTAAGCTTAGGCTTAGAGTCCAATGGGAGGTGTTTTTATGTTCAAGGGTCTAGTTAAGCTTACAGGAGCTGCTTTCCTTATAGCGAGTTTAGTAGGTTGTGGCATGTGGACGGGGAACAACAAGAAAACGAATGACGACTCTACGTATAAGGTTCAGAATTATAAGCAAGATGGTATGTTGGGCATTACGAGTGTAAATCCGAACAATCCATTGAATCCGACGTATCATCATTACGAGGATGATGCCAATCTCATGAAGGCTGTGCTTGCTCAGCTGCCAGGCATAGAGAAAACCAATATCGCCATCAATGGGCCATCAGCCAACGTAAAAATTAAGCCGCAAGCTTCCTTGACGGCAGCCCAAGTTGAGGAGCTGCGGTCGCAAGCTCAAATGGCTTTAGAGACGAATATGCCGCGGTATAAAATACAAGTGAGAATGGCGCATTAATTAGAGAGACTTTAGCTAACGCTAAAGATCCCAAAGCAGAGAGACTTTAGCTAACGCTAAAGATCCCTATATTAGGTACTTTTTTCCCTCAGGTTGCTATTTAGCAGTGAATCAGCTATACTATTTTTACTGTGCTAGACGGGGAGGTAGCGGTGCCCTGTAACTCGCAATCCGCTGTAGCGAGGTTGAATTCCTGTTAGCGGTACTGTGATGTGAGGTCTGGCTCTTACACGTGGTGTTGAGAGTTGGGTCCTTCGCAATGGATGCTCATGAACCCGGTCAGGTCTGGAAGGAAGCAGCCGTAAGTGAGATGTTTCATGTGCCGAGGGGTTGCCTGATTTGAGCCAACGATAAGAGTTCGCTTGTATCACTTTATCAATAACAGGTGCACGGTGTAATCATAACTTATATGAATGTACACATAACCGAAACGCCATCAAGTGTGGCGTTTTTTTCTTTTGCGTGTAGCAGGAAAAATATGGCTATATAGAGAATATTTATACAATACATACATGAACTGATGCCGCTCGAAGATAGTTCGACAAGAGAAAGTGAAGGAGCTGTTGATATGCCCATTCATTCGCCTCAGATGTGCTCGGTATCGATAGACGAACTACGGAAGTTATTCAATCATAGTACACAAACAGGAATGCTGATGGTTGATGAGGATGAGAAGATTCTTCTTGCAACGGATCAGCTCTTGAAAGTTTCAGGTTACTCAGCAGATGAAATTACCGGTGTTCCGTGTCCTCGTTTTTTTAAAGTGAGGGCTACTTTGCGTGAGTTATACGAGTTTCATTTTAAGCATGAAGCAGATGTAGGCGAGTGGCCCCATGGCTTTCTGATGGCTAAGAATGGGGGGATGATCTACTTCCAATTCTCGATGCTCAAACTGAACTGCGATAATAAATGTATATATCTATTATCTTTGGAAAATAAAGAAGAAGGCAAAGCATTAAACTTGCTGCAACGCTTTTCCGATGCCTTTTTGAAAGATATTAATTTAGGTGTTTTGTTAATTGATATGGATTATCGACTAGTCGACATCAGTGATCGGGCCTGCCAAATGTTGGCCAAGGAGAAAGAGCATATACGTAATAAGTCGTTGGATGACATTTTTGCCACAGTTCCCAGCCAGCATCAGCTCGTGCAACGAACGATTTTGAATGGCGCGATTGTCCGGAATCATGCCGTTTCCTGGACGAACAATCAAGAACGGTTTGAGCTGCTGCTCGATTCTAATGTCTTGAAGGATGGTCAAGGGAATATTGTAGGTGCCTACGTTATTTTCAAAGATGTTACCAATATACGCTCACTGGAACAAATGGTCTGGCGAAGCGATCGTCTTGCCATGATCGGGCAAATTGCTGCGGGTACGGCCCATGAAATCCGCAATCCGTTAACATCAATCAAAGGCTTCTTACAGATACTGCGACGCACATTCGGTGACCGTGGCATGGATAAGGAACAGAACTTTACAGATGTGATGCTGGGAGAGATTGATCGAATTAATGCACTGGTGAATGAGTTTCTGATGCTGAGTAAACCCAAACATGTGGCCTATGAGCGTATTCATGTTACGGATGTACTGCATGGCATAGTGCCAGTTATACATAATGAAGCGATCCTTTATAATGTTCAGCTCCACTATGAGGCTTCGGCGCACTTGCCTGAAGTGATAGCAGATAATGAGCTATTGAAGCAAGTATTCTTGAATGTTTGCAAAAATGGGATCGAAGCCATGCCCGAAGGTGGGGTCTTGACAATTTCCGAACGCGTGGACACGAATGAACGAAATGTGTGTGTAGATATTCATGACACAGGCTCAGGGATTCCGATGTTCGTCATTGATAAAATATTTGATCCCTTCTTTACGACGAAGGATACGGGCACTGGACTTGGACTCTCTGTATGTCAACGTATCATTCATGATATGGGTGGGACAATCCGCGTAGCTTCCAAAGGTTTTGGAACGACATTCACCATAACGATTCCCTATACGTGATCCTCTATTTCATCCCTTGGAGCGTTATAGTATAATGAATACAGTCAATCCACCCAGGGATTATTGGAGAGGAACACTATGGCACACATTGCTTTGTATCGTACATGGAGGTCGCAGACGTTTCGTGATGTTGTCGGACAGAGGCATATCACACAAACACTGCAGAATTCTCTGCGAGAAAATCGCCTAACCCATGCTTATTTGTTTAACGGACCCCGTGGAACGGGTAAAACAAGTACAGCCAAAATTTTAGCCAAGGCTATCAACTGCTTAAACGGACCCTCTGAAGAGCCTTGCAACGAATGCTCTGCCTGTGAGCGTATCACGGAAGGTGCTGTAATGGATGTTGTGGAGATCGATGCGGCTTCCAATCGCGGTGTGGAAGAAATTCGAGATATCCGAGATAAAGTCAAATACGCACCGACTGAAGTTAGGCAGAAAGTGTACATTATTGATGAAGTGCATATGCTGACCACAGAAGCATTCAATGCCTTATTGAAGACACTGGAAGAGCCGCCGGCGCATGTGATGTTTATTTTGGCGACAACGGAGCCTCATAAGATTCCAGCAACCATCATTTCCCGCTGTCAGCGCTTCGACTTCCGTCGCGTTTCCATGGAGGATGAGGTGGGGCGTCTACAGTATGTTTGTGATCAAGAGCGAATTTCAATTGATAAAGAAGCTCTTCACTATATAGCAAGATTATCCGACGGCGGGATGAGGGATGCGTTAAGTCTGCTTGATCAGGCTGCGTCTTTTGCAACGGGAGAGATACAGCTCGCTGATATTTTGTCGATTACAGGCGGTATAGCATCGGATCAATTTAAGAGACTTGTTACGTATATCAAGGAACAGAATCTGGGGGCTGCCCTAGAGTTAATTGATACCTTTATGCAAGAGGGGAAGAGCGCAGACAAGTGTATCGAAAATTTGATTCACTATTTCCGCGATTTGCTGATGGTGCGTATGGTGCCGAATTCACCTGTGATCTCCGAACGCGTATTTGATATGGCAGAGCTTAAAAAAATTGCGAGTCACTTCACGCCAAGTGAAATGATGAGTATGATTGAAACGCTGAACCATTATCAGAGTGAGATGAAATACTCGGTACAACCTCAGACCTTGCTCGAAATTGCCGTTATGAAAATCAGCGGTGGCCATCGCGGCCTCGAAGGAAGCTCGGTTGTTCGTTCTTTGGAGGACGCTGGAGGACGTGCACCGCAAGGTGATCTTTTCGCTCAGATGACCCAGAGAATGAAACAACTTGAAGATCAGCTAGCAGTACTGGTAAAATCGGGAGTGACAGCTGCTTCTGGTGATATGTCTAAGCAAGCGCCTGCGGCGAAAGTGGCTGTAGCCTCAGCACCATCTAAGAAGTCTGGGCTTAAGCTGGATCCGTATTTGAAGGCCTCCGAAAGTCCTGAGACGAAGACCGCGCTGATGAAGTGGAGTCAAGTGTTAGGTGATGTCAAAGAGAAGAAAATAACCGTTCACGCTTGGTTTGTTAATGGTGATCTGGTAGCGATGCTAGATGATGTTGTACTCGTAGCATTCAAGAATGAGATGCATCGCAATACAACGGAAAAACCAGAGAATAAAGTCATCATTGAACAAGTCCTTTCGTCTGTCTTTGGTAAGTCGATGCGCTTGTTGACCTTGATGCGTAAGGAATGGGATGATGCGAAGAGTGAATCGACGCACGCCACGCCGGAAGAGATGGAACTAGTGGCAGAGGATGGTCGCGGAAACGCGGTCAAAGAAGAATGGATTTCCGAAGCCATCCAATTGTTTGGCGAAGAGTTAGTAACAATTAAAGAAGACTAAATACAAGGGAGCGACCTATTATGAATAACATGAACCAAATGATGAAGCAAGTGAAGAAAATGCAAGAGCAAATGATGAAGGCACAAGAAGAACTAGGAACCAAGATGATCGAAGGAACGGCTGGCGGCGGTGTGGTAACGTGTATCATTAACGGACACAAGAAAGTACAAAGCATCACGATCAAACCAGAAGCGGTTGATCCAGAGGATGTTGAAATGCTGCAAGATCTCGTGTTGACTGCTGTGAACGACGCAATGTCCAAAGCAGAAGAAATCGCTAACAAAGATATGGGCAAATTCACAGGCGGTATGAATATCCCTGGATTGTTCTAAGACAACGAAGAACCAACGATTCTGTACCATGAAGGAGTACTTCCTTTGTATTACCCCGAACCGATAGCGAAGTTAATCGATGCCTTCTCCCGATTGCCGGGAGTAGGTCCTAAGACAGCGGGACGCTTAGCCTTTCACGTGCTTAGAATGAAAGAAGAAGACGTGATCGACTTTGCTAAGTCGCTTGTTAATGTAAAGCGGAACCTGCACTATTGCTCCATTTGCTGCAATATTACCGATGTGGATCCTTGTCGAATTTGTCAGGATAAAAGCCGCGATAATTCCGTCATCTGTGTTGTACAGGAGCCGAAGGATTTGGTTGCTCTGGAGCGAACCAAAGAATTTGAAGGCTACTATCATGTGCTGCACGGTGCGATATCTCCCATGGAGGGTATCGGTCCTGATCAAATTCATATCGCGGAACTCCTGAAGCGTTTGGGTGATGAAACGGTGCAGGAATTGATTCTGGCCACCAATCCGAACATTGAGGGCGAAGCCACAGCGATGTACTTATCTAGACTGATCAAACCCTTTGGGTTGCGTGTTACACGTATTGCCCATGGTCTGCCTGTTGGCGGCGATTTGGAATATGCGGATGAAGTAACCTTATCCAAGGCGATGGAAGGTCGCAGGGAATTATAAAAGCATACATCTTAGGGAGAGCTGCGAAGCTCTCTTTTTTCTGTCTAATAAAAGAGTGACAATGGTTCTGAAACTTCCACGATTCCCATATGTATTAATCAACCCAATTGTGGGAGGAATGGAGGTTTGCCTATGAAACCGGCTCTATTAGGCATGCGTGGATTTAAGAGTCCGCGAGCGAAGACAGTTCGGGAAGAACTGAAAAGGGACAAGATTATGTTGATTCAGGAGATACGTTCAGCGCATCAGACTTGGGTGGCGGCACAGGCTCACTTTGAGTTCGCTTTGGACAAGGATCAGATCGACTATACGATCTACGCAATGGAAGCAGCAGAGAAGAGATTTGAAATGCTTATCAAACAAGCCAAGAAGCTAGGGATAAGTCTGATTGACAGCGATCATTTAATGGAGGTGTAGAACGTGATTCTCAAATATGCCATTTGGGGGGTGCTGATACTCTCCTCTCTTATGTTGGTGTTAATTGTATTCCGAAGCCGCAGTGGCGGTAGACTAGTAGCATCACTAGGTTTAAATGTGGTAGTTGCAGCATTTCTGTTATATATACTGAATCTACTGAGTTCGTATACGCATATAGACCTGCCTATTAATACGGCCACCTTAGGTACGGCTACTCTATTAGGTATCCCTGGTTTAATATTGCTGATTGGTGTGAAGTTGGCACTGCTCTAACTGTAAATATAATACATTAGTATTTGGGTTGACTCAGTTGCGGCATCTGTGTTATCTTATAAAAGTTGCCGCTGAGACATGCGGAAATACAAAAGTAGCTTGAGAAAAACAAGTTGCAAAAGAAAAGTAACTATGGTATATTGATCTTCCGGCTTTCGAGAGAGAGCAGGTTGGACAAGCGTGATTGATCTTTGAAAACTGAACAACGAGTGAGTAAGCACGAACGAGAAATCGTTCAAAAAAAGAGATTGCAAAATCTCGCTAGCAACGCAAATGAGCAATTAAGCTTTCAGATATACGGACATAATATAGGGATCTTTGATCGTAGATCAAAGTCTCTCTGCTGTGTCCAAACTATTATGGAGAGTTTGATCCTGGCTCAGGACGAACGCTGGCGGCGTGCCTAATACATGCAAGTCGAGCGGGTTTATCCTTCGGGGTAAGCTAGCGGCGGACG
>NZ_JCAUAQ010000024.1:0-94142 GCF_059692035.1 Paenibacillus sp. J22P143 | reverse complement strand
TGTTACTCACCCGTCCGCCGCTAGCTTACCCCGAAGGATAAACCCGCTCGACTTGCATGTATTAGGCACGCCGCCAGCGTTCGTCCTGAGCCAGGATCAAACTCTCCATAAAGATCTCCCCACAAAGTGAAGCGAAAGCTCCGAAGAGAATTCCGATTACTTTCCAGGGGCCCCATAAGGGACTAGACAATTGCTTGTCTATATCTGAAAGCTTAATTGCTCATTTGCGTTGCTAGCGAGATTTTGCAATCTCTTTTTTGAACGATTTCTCGTTCGTGTTTACTCACTCGTTGTTCAGTTTTCAAAGATCAATTTCTTTCGCTCACTGCCGTGTTACCGAAGCAGCGAGGGATAATATATCATGTTCATTTTTTAATTGCAAGTGTTTTTTTGAAATTCTTTTTTACAGTTAAACTGTATCCCCATTTCACAAGAATTCCCCCTGGAAGAATGGTGGACTAGCAATATACCATGGATCTACATGCATTACAACCCTCATTTGAAAAACTAGAAAGAAGACGACCGCCCTACAAGATTAGAGAAATGTCGTCTCTTTTAAGCTCCTATCACAACTACTTACAAAGGCACCACGTTGCGCCAGCTGCGCAACGCCGTGACATCTTCCGCGCCTACGGCCGCGTAAGCTTCACACACAAAGCCCGGGACTTCCGTGCCGTCCCGGAGCTCAACCTTACCGATCCCGAGCGGAGCCGGGATCGCTGCCGCAAAGCCGCCGAATGCCTCGAGCGGCATCTCCCAGATCTCCAGCAGAATGGCGGCGCCGCCCTGCTGTTGCTTGATCATCCCCGGCTTCGCAGGGGATGTTGGCAGCTTCACAAGGCTGTACTTCGCAGCGGATTCATCCTCACGGATGAACCGTGCTCCACAGCCTTGCATCTGTTTCTCCAGCGGGTAGCCACGCATATGCAGCCCACACACCGCCACCAGCGTCGTTTGCGCAGCAATGGCGCTATCCGCACTTGAACTTGCACTTGCACTGGCGCTCGCCGCAGCAACCTCTGCCTTCACTTCATCACTCGTGCCCGCAACAAACAACTCCGCTGCCCCGCAAATCAACCCTTCCTCTTCCGCTAACGCAAAGAGTGTAATCCCAAAAGGCGTCTCCGGCGCCGCATCCCCAGCAGGCACAGCAACCGCGCTCAGATCCAGCAGGTTGCAATGGTTCGTGTAACGACCCATGTCGCGATTCGTGCTGATCGGATCTGCTAAAACTTGCTCACGCGTCCAAGTGCCACCGCAGGTCGGCATCACAAGCACGGCATCCTGTAGCAGCTTCCTAGCTTCTAACTTATACTTTTGAAGCTTATGCATCGCCACGAACACCGATGCCGCATCGTACTCGCTAGCTGAGCCTGAGCGCAATATCTTCTCAGTAACAGGGTAAGCCACACCAGGATTCGCTTCGATAAACGGCCCTACATCTGCCCAACGCTCCGCTACCCATGGACCTTCATATAAAATCGCCGCAGCTTGCGCGAATAAAGTCACATCAGCCTCAACAATCGGAATCCCCTCACGACTGCTTACTTCCCGCAGGCGACTAACAGCCTCTTCCCACGCCGCGCGATACTCTGCCGCATAGGGTCCGTAAAAGCCGAGTTCACCTTGAGGCAGGCAAACGCGAGCAGGCAACCCAGCCGGCTTCCGCACCACATGGCGGGACCAAGGATCTTCCGCGTGGACACCACGTGCCACGCTGTCCACGACTAGCGCATCCGCTAGGGTATGCGCAAAGACCGTGACACAGTCGAGGCTCGCACAGGCAGGTACGACCCCTTTGGTCGGCCATGCGCCGAGACTCGGCTTATAGCCGACCAGGCGATTCAGCGCTGCCGGCACACGGCCGGAGCCTGCTGTATCCGTGCCAAGCGAGAATACCGCTTGGCCACGGGCCACGCTGACGGCTGAGCCTGAGCTCGAGCCGCCGCTGATCAGCTCGGGACGCAGCGCGTTATGCGCGTCGCCGTAAGGGCTTCGCGCGCCAACAAGGCCCGTCGCGAACTGATCTAGGTTTGTTTTGCCTACAGGAATGGCGCCTGCCGCAATCAATCTCTCTACGACACCCGCATGCTCATCCGGGGTAAAGGCATACTCCGCGCAGCCTGCCGTCGTCGGAACACCAGCTAGATCAATGTTATCTTTGATCGCAAAGGGTACACCCCATAGAGGCGCATCCGCCATAGAGAGAGATGTCAAACGATCCAAATACGGCTGAATCGCATCCATCGTCGGCGGCGTAATCCAAATGTTCATATCAGCGTCCGCGACGGAACGCTCTACAATAGTCGCCATAACTTCCTGAGGCGTCCATGCACCCGCTTCATACTTTTCACGTAAGTAAGGAATGGTTAACTCTTTTGCCAATTCAACGCTTATAATCCGCTTCTCGTCCACTTGATCTCCCATAACCTCTTCACCTCTCCCTTACGCAGATTGTGCAATACCCAGAATGAGTTGTCCGGCGTGTACCTGATCCCCTGGCTTCACACCAATCATCGAAACAAAGCCGTCACATGGCGCATGCTGCGGGAACTCCATTTTCATACTTTCAAGAATCGCCAGTTGGTCACCCTTCTTCACTTGCTCACCTTCGGACACCAAAACTTTCCAAACACTTCCTGGCATAATACCACGAACAGCCACTGTTCCCGCAGGCAACTCATCTTCCGGCGCAGCATCACCTGTCTCCTGCTCGGAGACATATTCCGCTAATCCTTTCGCCTTCCAGCTCTCACGCTCTTCATTAAAAGCAATCCGCTGATGGGTACGGAATGTTTCCGTACTTTCTTCTATTGTACTAAGGAATTGGAGATATTCCCCTAGATCAAAAGTCGTCTCTTGAATGTCAGCCTCATAACGGCCACGAGGGAAATCCTCACGCAGCTGAAGCAGCTCTTCCGCACTCACTTCATAGAATTGAATTTGATCAAAAAATCTCAACAACCACGGTTTACCCGCCTGAAAGCTCTCCGTTGAGCGCAGACGATTCCACATTTGAATGGTACGTCCTACGAACTGGTATCCGCCTGGACCTTCCATCCCATACACACACATGTAAGCTCCGCCGATGCCGACGGCATTTTCTGGTGTCCATGTACGCGCTGGGTTGTATTTCGTAGTTACTAGACGATGACGAGGATCAACTGGTGTTGCCACAGGAGCTCCCAAATACACATCACCCAACCCCAGTACGAGGTAGTTGGCTTCAAAAACAATCTTTTTAACCTCATCTATCGTGTCTAATCCGTTAATCCGCCCAATGAACTCAAGGTTGCTCGGGCACCAAGGTGCATCCGGACGCACCCCTTGTTGATAACGCTGAATCGCCAGCTGTGTAGCTGGGTCATCCCAAGATAAAGGCAAGCGCACAATACGCGAAGGCACTCGGAACTGTTCTAATGGAGGAAGAGCAGCGTCGATCTCCACGACCTTTTGACACGCCTCCGTCACCGTGATTTGGGATGGATCGATATGAATTTGCAAGGAGCGAATGCCTGGTGTTAGATCGAGCACAGGAATCGAGCCACTCTCGACAATCGCCTGCATCAAAGCTTGCACTTGGAAGCGAAGAAGCAAATCCAGCTCTAACTCGCCGTATTCAACGAGCAAGTTTTGGTCCCCGCAGCAGCGGATCGTAATTGGGAATCGGCGGTTCTCCACTTCATGGAAAAGTCGCGGATATTCCGGTGTAATCTCCTCATTTACTGCAGGCAGCTGCACATGCACCAATTGGTCAAAATCTCCCTTGCCAATCGCACGCAGGTTGCTCTCTTGCAGATCACGAAGTGCTTCGGCTTCTGGAAGTGTCAGCAGGTGGAAACGGATCGTATCGCCAGGGTGCAATTGGCCTAGCTTCCAGAACTCGGCTGACGCCGTCGTGACTGGACACACGAACCCGCCAAGACTCGGTCCATCTGGTCCAAGCAGAATTGGCATATCCCCAGTCAAATCTAGCGTACCTATCGCATAGGCGTTATCGTGAATATTGGAAGGGTGAAGTCCCGCTTCCCCGCCATCTTCACGTGTCCACAATGGAGCTGGTCCTTTCAACCGAACCCCCGTCCGCGAGGAGTTGAAATGGACTTCCCAGCTCGTTTCGGTCAGTTGATCCAGATACTCCGTGCGTAAAAATTCCCCTGTACAATGCGGTCCAGGCACGACCCCAATCGTCCATTCGCGCGTCATCCCTGGGCGATGATCTGGGGCAAGCTCAGTCGGCTCACCGCTTACAAGCGCGCCGCCTTCATTCACACCCAGCACATCTCCTGTGCGCAGCGCCCGTCCGCCATGACCCCCGAAGCCGCCCAACGTAAACGTGGACGAGCTGCCCAGAATCTTCGGCATATCGAGTCCGCCGCCGATCAGCAAATATGTGCGCATGCCTTCTTTGGCCTCGCCGAAGCTCAGCACTTGCCCTTTCGCCGCAAACACAGGTCGATACGTCGCAACCATCTCCCCGTCAAGCTCCGCTTGCATATCCGCACCTGTTACGCAGAACCACATATCGCTGCGGAACTTGTAGGAGCCGCCACGCAGTGTCATTTCAAGACCAGGAGCATCATCCACATTGCCAAGCAATTTATTCCCGATACGGAACGATAAAGGATCCATCGGTCCGCAAGGCGGCACACCAACATCCCAATGGCGGATACGGCCTGGGAAGTCTTGCACAGTCGTTTGAATACCGCCATCGACGACTTCAAGCGCACGCTCTGTGGGCTCGAACGTATTCAGCAATTGCGTGTACACATTGCCCCTTAGGCAGGCTTCTTCTTGCAGAAGCACACGTACATACTGCAGGTTCGTCGTCAAACCATACATGCGCGTTTCGGCCAGCGCATCTACTAATTTATGAATCGCGTCTAGGCGGTCCTTGCCATGAACTATGATTTTAGCCAGCATCGGATCATAGAGTGTCGTTACGGTTAGACCATCTCGCACCCACGTCTCATTACGCGCATCGCTTGAGAAAACGGCACGGTCTAGCTGACCCGCGCTCGGACGGAACTGTTGGAGGCAATCCTCGGCGTAAATCCGCGCTTGGATGCTGTGTCCCTCAGGCTTGCGGATTAGGGATTGAATGTCCTCAAGTTCCAATGCCGCTTCGCGCACCATCCACTCCACGAGGTCAATCCCCAGCACTTCCTCCGTCACACCATGCTCTACTTGAAGACGCGTATTCACTTCCAAGAAGTAAAACTCACACGTTTCCGGATCGTAGAGATACTCAACTGTACCTGCACTGCGGTAGCCAACTTCTGCAGCCAATCGTTTGGCCGAAGCAAACATCGCCTCGCGCACCTCATCCGACAGGTTCGGAGCTGGACTTTCTTCAATAACCTTCTGGTTACGGCGTTGGATCGAGCAATCGCGCTCACCGAGCGTTACTACCTCACCTAAGGAGTTACCGAATATTTGTACTTCCACGTGACGAGCACGTGCGATATATTTTTCGAGGAACATGCCTCCGTTTTTGAAATTCGTTTCTGCCAAATGGCGTACGCCATCATACGCTGAACGTAGCGTCGCTTCGTCGGCGCAAACACGCATCCCGATACCGCCGCCGCCTGCTGTACTTTTCAGAATAACGGGGTAGCCAATACGTGCAGCTTCCGTTAAAGCCTCTTCCAACTCCGTGATCAGCGGAGTACCCGGCAACATAGGCACACCGGCTCTTTCGGCAATTTCACGCGCAGAATGCTTAAGTCCAAACATCTCCATCTGCTCCGGAGTAGGTCCGATAAATACAATGCCATGTTCGCGACAAGCGCGGGCGAAATCCGCATTCTCACTCAAGAAGCCGTACCCAGGATGGATCGCTTGCGCACCGGTTTCGAGCGCTGTCTGCAAGATCAGCTCCGTATTCAAATAACTCGACTTCGCCGGTCCCTCACCGATCAGAACCGCTTCGTCGGCTCCATCCACATGTAAGCTATCTTGATCAGCAGCCGTATAAACCGCCACGGATTGAACTCCCAATTTGCGCAATGTACGCTCGATACGTACAGCAATCGCTCCACGATTCGCAATCAGCACTTTTGTAAACATCGTAGCCACACTCCTTCGCGTTTATCTTCAAATAGTAGAAAGTATATGTTTCACATGATAAATTGGCTATATTTCTCCATAAAAGCAATCGTCCTAAGAGGACGACGTAGCCTTTTATTTTGGTTATTTATCCCAGATGAGCACCTGAATCGGCGTCGGGTTATAGGCATTACATGGGTTGTTGAGCTGTGGACAGTTGCTGATCAGCGCCATTGAACTACCGATGGATTGCATTTCGACATAACAGCCTGGTGCAGATACGCCATCATCGAACTTCAGACCACCTTCCGGTGTCACAGGTACATTCATGAAGAAATTAATGTTAGGCGCCAAATCGCGCTTCGTATACACACCGTCTTGCCCAGCTAACTGAAGCATGAACGTATCGCGACAATTGTGCATCGACAGCTTATCGTGCGAGTAACGTACTGTATTGCTTTGCGCTGAGCACGAGCCACCGACCGTATCGTGACGTCCACAGGTGTCTGCTACGATTTTCAATAACTCCTTACCTGATTCCGCTCTTAAAATAGAACCTGTGCTCAAGTAAATGTTGCTTTGCCCCGTGATCGTCGCAACCGCACTGTAGTGATCCTCCGGATTCTCAGCATCATAGAACAACGTGTCTGCCGCCTGATTGCCTTCCAGATCCACGATCCGCATCACTTGCCCTGGCTTCAGGACGCGCATCCAGCCATCTCCTGCCTGAATCACTTCCCTATATATCGCATCCTCCACTTGACGAGGGCTCTCTACTCGATTAAAAACAGCCATATTCCCTGCCTCCTCTGTTTAGTCATTTCAATTAAGAACCTAACAGTGTGTGATATTCCCATGTATTTTCAAAAGCTCGGCGATTCTCCGGGCGATAATTCAAGCAATAATCATCTTCATTCACTGGTGATGCGGCTAGCACTTCGATTTTGACTGGTACCGAAGGGTAGCTCTCTCGTGGATCTAGTGGATTCGGCGTGTTGGACAAAACTACTAGTGTATCTAGCTCAGTACGGAGCGTAACCGTTGCCCCTGCTGAGCAGTGATCTAGACTGAGGCGCATATCCCCGTTGTCATCCACGACCACTTTGGAAAATAGATTCACAACCGGCATCATATCCCGCATGCTCAGGCCATTGCGAACCAGCTCAACAGCAAAATTTTCTTGACCGCTCCGCAACCAATCGTTGCGCAACTCCTGATAGTTCGTCGCCCCGTACTTCGCATCCGTTGCCGCACGGCTCGTGTATCCGCTAAGCGGATCATGCCAGCCTAAGCTGTCTTCCACGATACTCACCATCGCACGACCATTATCGCTCATGAGCACATTCCCTCGGGTCAAATGTGCGGTATGCTGCGCCTTCAACGTATCCGGCATATTGTAGCGCTCCGTCAGATCCTTCGCGTGGAACAACTGGATCGACACATTCGCGCCCGCTTCTAACGCAGTCAAACGAATCAACTTCCCTTTGCCAATTACCCCTGACCATTTGCCCCCTGGCCCTATGTCCTTGCTCCAAATGTTCCCCATGCTATCGATCTCCTTCGCTGTTTGGTTAAACAAAAAGGGAGACATCACAAGACCATTGTCTTGGTGATATCTCCCAGGTTTTTATCCTTCCGTGTCACTCTCTTAAGAGTGGTTTACTCTCGGACCAGCCCGGTTAGTACCGGCGGAACCCTAGTAAACAATCGTATTCATTTGTGTTATTAAACATAACATCGTTGATGATACGTGTCAATAACTTCTAAGGATTTTAGTTAATTCACTTAAAATACTTCTCACATTTCTAATAATGTGTTATATTAACTTACATGATAAGCTAATATCTAACATCATCAATTAAATTCTTAACCATCTTAATTATAAGTAACGAAACATCACATACAAAGTTCCCTAGGGTTCCGCGGGAAGGCTTGCCGCCCCGGTCTGGACCAAGAGGAGACGCACAGTTAAAGACTGTGTTCACGGAGGGATAAAAGCCCGGGAGATATCTGTAACCTAGATATCACCTTGGCTTTTTTGCATACAAACCTCTTCTGTGTTCACAACATAACCACTGATGAGGGAGTGTTACCGCTATGACCAAAGAAGTCACACTACGCAGGTCCCTGAGCCTGTACCAAGTCGTCTACATGGGGCTCGCTTGGATGACCCCGATGATCTATTTCTCCATATATGGGATCGCATATGAGAATGCACGTGGGATGCTGACGCAAGCCTATTTGCTCGCTTTTATCGCCATTATTTTTACGGCATATAGCTATCGTGTGATGTCTAAGGTTTTTCCGACTTCTGGCTCCGCCTACACCTATACCAAGAAAAGCATTCACCCCTATCTAGGCTTTCTCGTTGGATGGGCCCTGCTCCTAGACTACTTCTTCTCTCCCATCATCGCGTGCCTAACCTTCGGCATTTACCTGCATGCTCAATTCCCGTCCATTCCCGCTTATGTGTGGATCATCGGACTTAACATCGTCCTTGGTCTCATTAATATCGTTGGCATCAAATTCTCTGCGAATATCAGCAAATTGTTCGTCTGGATTCAAATCATTTTCATCGCAGTGTTCTGCTTCTTCCTTTTCCGTAACTTATCCGGTGTTGGTGATATTCACCCGCTTCAGCCTTTTCTGCAAACGGATGTACCTTTCTCCACCATCCTTGCTGGCGCCTCCATTATATGCTTCTCTTTCTTAGGATTTGATACAGTGACGACAATGGCAGAGGAAACGGTTAACTCCGAGAAAACCATCCCGCGAGCCATCATGATCATCATCATCACCGCCAGCATTCTTTACATCGTGCCGTCTTTTCTAACACAGCTCGTGTATCCGCATCTGACATTCGTCCATATCGATTCTGCAGGCTTTGAAATTGTGAAAATGGTGGGCGGCGCAGCGCTATGCTCCGTATTCCTCACCGTCTTAATTCTTGCGATCTTCACACAAGGTCTATCGTCAGTTACCAGCGTTTCCCGTCTCCTCTTCGTGTTGGGGCGCGATAACGTACTGCCTAAGCGTGTGTTCGCCTTCCTTCATCCGAAGTTGGGCACACCTGTTATCAACATCGTGATCGTCAGCTTCGTCTCGCTGCTCGCTCTCGTTATCTCGTTAGATAATGCCGTAAAATTCGTCAATTTCGGCGCATTAACCGCCTTCTTCTTCGTGAACGTCTCGGTTATCGCCCAAAAGTATATGAAAGAACGCCAACGCTCCCCGATGCAAACAATATTATATCTTGTGCTTCCGCTGCTTGGTGCCGGATTCATCGGCTATCTGCTGTCGCTGCTGGATAAGGATGCTTTATGGATGGGTACGACGTGGCTTATTGTGGGCATTGTGTACCATCTTCTGGTGCAAATTCGCTCTACGCAGTTGAAGAGCTCAGTTGTTGCTCCTGAGCGTTTGTCAGGCAGTGCGCGGCCTGTGAAAATATTGAAATAGTTGATCGATACCAGCATCCTACAATCTCAAAAACCAGTTGGAGTGAAGGCACCCCAACTGGTTTTTGATTTGTGTTCAACATTTATACTTTAAACTGGATAACGTAAATTCTTAGCTCTTTCTTGTATATACAAAGTTATCTCTAAATCTGAAATATGATCTAAAGAAGACAGGATCTCGTTCCCCTTAATCTGATATACATCTATCACTTTCTGAAGATCTCTAATAGACCTGATAAGAATATCATCCCTATTCGTACTCTCAAAAGCATGATCGAAATCAAACATAGGTGCTGAACCTAAATATGCCCCAGTATTTGTATCTCTTAGAAATCCAAAATTACCAGCATGTCTATCCCCATTAGCTACTAGAGCATCGAAAAATAGCATTTTAAATCCGAAGTAACCCAACTCTCTTACAACGTCCTGATCTGTAAAATCCTCCGGATGAATTCTTCCAGAACAATTAGCAGGCTCAAACATGACATTCGTATTCGTAAAATTCCTAACAGCTATTCCATCTTCAGACTTCTCTACGAATGCACAAGGGATTCCTAATTGATCAGCTAACCGATAGCAATAAACTTCCTTAATATCTTTAGACTTTACTAAAGTATCTTTATCCTTCCAATACTTAGGCAAAAATCCATTAACATATAAAGTAGGTACTGCTTCTCCATTATATTCAGGTTCACCTGTCCAGAATTTAGAATGATAGGGAGATAGATCTTCAAATCTAAGACTATCTTCTTCTCTTTTAATCCAATAACAATCAGACAAACTAAATGAGTGAGTGGTTAAATCTATACTCCTTCTATTCCCTTGACCAAATGTAAATGCTCTAAGAGATCTAGCAAAAGTATTCGTATTCTGAGAATACCTCATTTGCATCCACTTAAGAAATATCTCTTTGGTTGGATGATTCCCAAACATGCCAGGAAGTAATTCTCTAGCTAACACTTCTTCCGTTCTAACATTAAATACTTCTACATCTTTACACATTAATACTATTTTGTTATTTTCCAGTAGAGACATTCCCATGCCCACCCCGATTCTAGCTCTCTTATTAAACTTATAGAAATCTTATAGAAAATCCCATCTATCCGTTTAATAAAGGAGCTAAGCTCCTTATGATTAACATAATACCATACTCCAATCTTAAGATCAGTAGATTCAATATATCTCCTCGCCTAAGAATGTACCGAATGTCACCTTCATAATCCCTATTTCCGGTCGGCCGGAAACACCAGTCCAATCTGTCTCCGCGCCTCATCCATGATCGCCATAGCAGCGCTCGAATTCGCATGCGAGTTCGTCGGAGATTCCAGCTCGCCCTGCTTGATCAGTCGGCTAAACTCCTCCGCTTCGTAGCGCATCGTTCTTACACTCTGCTCCTGCGTCAGATCCTCGACGGAACCGTCGCGGTAACGGATTTGCACTTGCCCTGGCTGATTGATCTTATCAATCACCATGGTCGCCAGCTCACCTTGAATTTCAGTGGGCAGGTAGGAACTGGAGATTTTGGAATGCTGGATTACCGCATCCATCTCGCCATAACTGAGCAAAAGACTGCCCTCGCCATCGACCCCAGATTCAAGCATAACCGCGTTCGCTTGAACGCGATCCGGCGCACCGAATAGGACTGCCAACGGATAGATGCAATACACACCCAGGTCCATCAATGAGCCATTCGAGAAGGCTGGATTAAACGCATTTAGCACAGTTCCCTGCTTATAGGCATCGTACCTAGATGAGTATTGACAGTAACTCGCGAAGTATCGCCGAATTTTACCTAGCTTATGAACATTAGCTTGAACAGCTTTGAAATTCGGCGTCAATGTGGATAACAGCGCCTCCATGAACACAACCTGATGGCTGCGCGCGGCGTCAATCATTGCCGCCAGTTCAGCACTATTGGAAGCCGCAGGCTTTTCGCAAATTACATGCTTCCCATGCTTCATACAATGAACGGCATACTCCGCATGCAAGGAATTCGGACTCGCGATATAAACAGCATCGAACGTATCACTTTCCGCAAATGCGTTCAAATCGGTGAATCGATGAACAACATCGAACTTCCCCGCGAATTCCGCAGCCTTCTCTTCCGTACGGGAGTACACTGCGGTCAAATCGAACTCTCCTGTTTCGAACGCCGCATGTATGAATTCCTCTGTGATCCAGTTCGTACCAATAACTGCAAATCGTATCATTTTTCCCCATGACTCCTTCAGCTTGCTAGTTTCTATGACTTATACCCTACCAAATTCAATCTCCGAATTCAATTGTCATCTCTCCCCCGCTTTCTCTATGAATTCACTGAAGCTTCCCATAATGCTTGATTTTCACTTTCGCTGTACAATGAATTTCTACTTCGGGGTACACCTCGCGCCAGTCCATAGCTTTCCATTCCTTATAGGGAACAATATTCTTGATAACGCCCCCCAACCCGATGCTATCCACCTTATGCTTCTGCATATCCTTCAGCAGCTTTTCCATCTGCGCGCTAATTTTCTCTGAAATTTTGGACTCGAGTGCATCAAGCTCCTCTTCCTTACTGATTTTCAAATCTCCGATGTACTCCAGAATAGCGCCGCTAACCGAGATATCAAAATCTACTTCAAAAGAGCCAGTTCCCGATCGAGATGCTTTAACATGCCTTTTGCTAATGATAGAGTCCAACAATGCAAGCTCTTTAGCCTCATTTTCTTTATTGAGAAGAAGGGGTAACGAGCCTAATTTGAAGTCCCCGCGCAGCATGGCAAAATAAATCGATTCTTTCGCAGCGATCTTCATACGATAACGATCGTCCCGAAAAAGGGCAATCCCCTCGACCTCAACATGATCTCCGCCATCCTTAATAATGGGGGCAACCGGATCAATACCGTCGTCGTAATAATCTCTTGTGAAATCATACAAAGTGACCTTAGGTATCGTCTGTACCTTCGTCTCACTTTCCAACAAACGGTCAATATACTGTCCTGTTAGCATGGAATTGATGTAGTTTTTCTGCAATATCGTGTGTGCTTCCCCGTCCACAACCGTGACTTTGACCCGCGGTGAAATCGAAGGATCTCTCACTAAGGTGTCGATATCGTCCCAGAAGCCTCGCTGAGCTAGTGTTAATCCGAACAAAGCATTACGCAACTGTCCGCTGACCAGAATGAGCTGTGTTTGTCTAGATAGGTCGACCTTTGCACTTTTACTGCTATGGGAAATAGAAGTCAACACTTCTCGCCCTCCTTTGGAGGCAGTCGCAGACAACGGGATGCTATTGGTTACCCTGAGCATTTCCCCAGGCATTATATCGAAAGCAGTCGTATCCGTTAACCCGATTTTCTCCAGAATGCGTTGGTCATTGCCACAACCTGACAGTAGGAGCAACATACTAATGATCAGCCATCCGAACCGAAGTTTAAGCAAGCTGTTTTCGCCACCTTTGAATAGAAAGAATAACAATTAAGCTGATCGGTAAGCAGAAAGACAGAGCAATATTGACATACCCGATGTAAAATAACCACTTGCCCGCCTGATCCAGCACACTAGGAATAAACGAGATGAGATAGGTCGTCCCCATCACATACAAGGTTATCTTATTTGCCTTCGTATGCTTGAAAATCTGTTGCATGTTCAAGCTCGCAGCCCAATGATACATCACAATTGTAATGATAACCGTGAATACAAAAAAACTAAAAAGGACATTTTCCACTCTCTCCATAAAAGGAAATTTAATGTAAGCGAGCAGATCGAGGAAGGGAAACATAATGAGCTTGAGTTGCTGCAAGCTATAAAATCCGAAACAAATGACGGTAACGCTCAGATAAACTGCGAAGGTAAACACATTACCTAACTGTACCGCCGTGAAAAATCTCGTCTTAGGCTGAATAAAGGGAAACAACAGTAAACAAAACTCATACCCCTGGAAAGAGCTGTACAAGTTCACGGAGCCTTTCCAGAATTCTTTCCCCTCCTTGAAAACATAATGCGTGTATCTTGCTAATTTCAGATCATTAAAAAAGAAGAGCTCCAGGAACATCATCCAAAACACTAAAAAGAAGAAGACCGTACTTGCCTTCGTAATCGTATAGATGCCTTTGATAACTAACACATAGGCTAGGACACTCATCGCAAACATGAAAACCATTGGATTCGCACTAGGGAATGACGTGACTTGGAAAATCAGCACATATATTTTAGTAACTAAACTAGCTGACATGGACCACGAAAGCGACATAATGACATACATCGGATATACGATCCACTTCGGTAGATATCTCTCAAAGATCGCGTATACACTTTCACCCTTCCCCATCTTCCAAACGATCCACATCAAATAAATATTAAACGCAACTACACCAGCTATGATGAAGAGCATGAGCCAACCGTTATAGCCAAAATAATCGGCAGCAACCCGAGGCAGGGAAAAGATCCCAACTCCTATCTGTATCATAGGAATCAAAATGAAGATATGGAAACTGTTCAGCTTCTCTTTCACGCTCGGATCATCCTTATTTTCTCATTTTGTTCTTCGTCGAATTTTCCGTTTTCACTTGATTAGGACGTGATGTCAGTATCGAGAAGGGACCGCGGATGAACACATCCTTCCAATCACGCCAATTCACTGGTGCAATTGGCGTGATATAAGAAGTACCCAAACTGGTTAACCCGCATAAATGGATCACAATGAAGCCAATCCCCATCATGAGCCCGAAATTCCCCCAAATGCCTGCCAGCAAAATTAAACAAAAACGAATAAGACGAATGGAAGCACTCATCACATAACTAGGAATGACGAAGGAAGATATCGCGGAAGAGGCGACAGCAATAATGAGTATGTTACTCGTGAGGCCGGCTTGTACGGCTGCTTGGCCGATCACAATACCGCCTACGATACCGATCGTTTGCCCAATTTTGGTCGGCAGACGCGCCCCAGCTTCTCTCAATAGCTCAATCGTAACTTCCATCAGCATCGCTTCATACACAGGAGGAAAGGGCACCCTGCTTCGCGACTCCCTCAAAGTTAAGAGCAAAGCCTCTGGGATCATTTCATAATGAAACGTGGTTACCGACACATAAATAGCCGTGAAAGATATCGCCATCACGAATGCCATAAATCGAAGCAGCCTTGTCGCGGTTCCAATCGTCCATCTCTGATAATAATCATCCGCCGAGGAGAAAAAGTCGAAGAAACTCGTCGGACCGCTCACCACTGCCGGACTTCCATCGATGATGGCAAGAATCTTGCCTGAAATTAATTTGGAAACTGCGGTATCCGGGCGCTCCGTAAGTAAGAATTGTGGAAATAGCGAATTCGGAAAATCATCGATATGCTGTGTAAACATATTGCCATCATAGATCGCATCCACTTCGATCCCTCGAACACGGCGAACAAACTCGTCTACCAGGTCCATGTTCACAATGCCTTTGAGGTACAGGATGAATACCACAGTTTTGGTAATTTCACCAACTTCTAGCTTGACAACCTTCAAATGAGAGCTTATTACCCGTCTTCGAACTAAGGAGAGATTCGTGCCCGCTGTTTCTGTAAATGAATCATGCGGCCCCGTGATAACGCTCTCGGTTTCGGACTGCTCCACCCCCCTCGCTTGAGGTCCATACACAAAAACGAGGTACACCTTCTCATCATGAAAAATAGCAACTTGCCCCGACAAGATTCCGATGACAATCTTTTTAGGGTCATCCGCTTCTTCAAATTGAGACTGCTCCAAAATGGAGCTCAGATCATCTGTTTGTAAATTAGATAATGGATCTATCACTTCCCGAGACAATTGTGTGTGATCAATGAGATGCGGGAAATAGACAAAATCAACTTGGATATTCGGAATGTTTCGATGGAACACATCGATGCAATCTTCAAATTGGTATAGGATATGAGCTAATGACAACGGCTCGTTGCTGTCGGTCAGGTCATCTAGAGCAGGTATCTCAAACCGTTTAGGTCCTCTGTCCATTTTTCGTGAAAAGGAAAATAATAAACGATCCCATATGGCCATGCGCGATTCCCTCCACCTAGAGCTTTCCTTTATTCTGAGCAGTTCCGCTTAAAATATTCCATATTGCCCAAAAGTTACGCTTTGACGTCCACCTTGACACGAAACCAAATGGTTTCATATAATAGAACATGTAACCAAATGGTTCCGCGTTAAAGGGGCCGATGGAAAAGTAGTTTTGCGGGAAAACTAAGTGGAGTATTGTAAAAAGTAAATAACTAACCAACTGGAGGCCTTTTACTATGGAAAATCAAATCCAATCCCTGCCCGATATTAAACAAACACTCGTTTTTAATGCGCCTATTCAAAAAGTTTGGAATGCCGTAGCGACTTCTGAAGGTATCGCTGTGTGGTTCATGCCGAATAATTTCATGCCGGAAATCGGCTATGAATTTCATTTGGAAGCTGGCCCTTTCGGCAAATCACCGTGTAAAGTTACGGAGCTTGATCCCCCGAATCGTTTATCTTTTTCCTGGGGGAAAGATTGGTTCTTATCCTTCGAATTGTCGGATCTAGATGGCAAAACAGAATTCACCCTCACCCACGGTGGATGGGATATTGATAAGGTTACCGAATTCGGGCAACCGCATGATACAGTTCGTGAAACGATGGCACAAGGCTGGGCAGGCATCGTCCAACGACTCACTGCTTACATCGAGGCCTAAGATGGCTATTCCCTCGCAGAAGCATGACGTCTTTCAGGCCATCGCCGATCCCACGCGTCGCCAAGTGCTTCAGCTGCTCGGTGAAGAGGAAATGCCTGTCACTGTTATCTCCAGTCATTTTCCGATGAGCCGCACAGCGGTGTCAAAGCACCTTCGCATTCTTGCCGATGCCGGCCTCGTGAAGGAACGCAAGGTTGGCCGCGAGACTCGATACCGATTGGAGGCCGAGCCGCTCATGGAGCTTAAACGGTGGCTAGCATATTACGAGCGCTATTGGGAAAACAAGCTCAATGTGCTCAAACGATTCGTCGAGCAGGATGATGATGCAACTGATCTTACGTTTTCTCGTCTTGAGGTTGTGGATCCTGATAACTAAGGTTGTGTGTTTGCCATTTGTCCCCCGTTTCTGGAGGTGCGCTGGTTCCTCGCTGTTGCTGATATGGAGCCTCCATGGGGAGGCTCTTTTCATTTAGCCGCCGTTTGGCGGCTTTTTGACTAGTAGCGAAGCCCATGCGAAGGGACTAACACCGCTGAAAAAATGTATTTAATTTAGCTGGATTGGCTAGAAACGCATCCATACCTATCGACTAGGACCCAATGCTATATAGTGGCTTTAGATAACATTACAAGATAACGCTATTCGTCACCAAGGGACACCCATTTGCAAATTAGCGTTACGCGATAACGCTAACAACGCTAAAAGTTGATGTTTCCTCAGGTTTTATCACAATAGCGGTACGCCATCACTTTATTTATAGCAAGAATATCAAAAAGCCCGAAATAAGATGATGCCATCACCTTTTCTCGAGCTAGGCTCTAACCGCATCCGTACCTAACGACTAGGACCCAAGTCCATGTAGTGGCTTATGAGGACTTTAAATGTAGTTTGAAAATTTGCCCAATCAGATTTCAAGATATAATTAGTTTCAAGAACTGCTAAAACTTACAAAAAGTAATTTACTTACTTGACGGAGACACTTCATAATCGTATTATTGGTTACATAAAGTAATTAAATATATTTAAGTAAACAGTTGTGATAAATAAGGAGTTGTGCGATATGATTTCACCGATTTTTGTTGGGCACGGTTCACCGATGATGGCTCTTCAGGATACCGCTTGTACGCAATTTCTGCTCGATTACGGTTCGAAGCTGTCACCCAAAGCCATTGTCATCTTCACCGCTCATTGGGAAACAGAAGTGCTCACCATCTCATCCACGAATGACGTATACGAAACAATTTACGATTTCCGCGGCTTTCCCGATGAGCTGTTTCAACTGAAATATCCCGCCAAAGGTGACGTTGCACTGGCTCAATCTATCGCAGAGCGCTTTCAAGCGAAAGGTATCCCGGTTCAGCTGGATAGCACGCGCGGTCTAGACCACGGCTCGTGGGTGCCGCTGTTAAGGATGTTTCCTACACCTGAATGTCCCGTCATTCAGGTGTCCGTGAATCCTTACCTTCCGCCTGCGGAGCAATATCGGATCGGCGAAGCTCTGCGCGGACTGGATCAGGAAGATATCCTGATCGTCGGCAGCGGCGCTACCGTACACAACCTGCGCGCGTTGAACTGGAACGCCACCGAGCCGGATGCTTGGGCGATAGCTTTTGACGATTGGCTTGCTGCGAATATGCAAGCTCAGAACCTGGAGGCGTTGTTCAACTACGCCGCGGAAGCCCCCAATGCGAAGATGGCCGTGCCGCGCCCCGAGCATTTCATCCCGCTTTACATCGCGATGGGCAGCGGCGACCCGCAGCGACCTGTCGAGATCATTCACCGCAGCTATGAGGTCGGCTCATTGAGCTATCTGGCGGTTTCTTTTTAAGTAACGGCGCGTCTGAATGAAATTGGTGAAGTTGCACAAGATAACGTAACCAATTTCAACAAACAGAGGTGCTCTGGCAGTGACATGGACGACTCGCATCATTCAAATCTTGTTGGCGGCAGCGTATGTCATGTTCGGGATTTTGAAACTGTCTACCCATGATCTACAAAAGGCCATCTTCACGTCGACCTACGGGTACAGCGTAAGTGTCATGTACATCATCGGTGCCGTCGAATTTATTGCCGGCATCGGGCTCATCATCGGCCTGTGGCACCCGCGGATTGCGCTCCTCTCCGCGGGTGTCATCGCCATGATTATGGCTGGCGCTATGCTTACCCACATCCGTTCTTACGAAGGTATGCGCACCTCGATCTTGCCGCTTATCTTCCTCGTGATGGCGATATTCGTGGTTGTGAGAAGCTCGCGTGTACGAGAACGGGAATGGGTTTAAATAAAAAGCGTGAGAGCCAAAAGGCCCTCACGCTTTTTTAGTTAGGCAAACCCTACTCTATTCAAACGAGCCAAACAATTCACGAAGATAATCTCTACGTCCATGCAAAATACGATGGATGACTACAGTGTCGTCAAAGATCCGATAGAAGACCAAATACGGATTCACGACGATAAATCGATAGCCACGCTCTATGAGTGTGTATTCCTCATCTGACAATACAGAGCCCATATTAGGGAAATCTACTAATCCAGCTATATGACGATCTAAATTCTCCAGCATGCTTTCCGCAGCGGAAATATGATCTTGGGAAATATACGAAAATATTTCATCCATATCATCTACGGCTACAGGAGAATATTTGATCTTATCCTTTAGCGGCATTAATCTTCCTCCGCATCCTTGCTATTACTTGGTCATGATTAAGTAATTCTGCCCCTTCGGCTACCTGCTTTTCAGCAATCAGAAGCTTTGACTGTAGTTTAATGCGAGCTTCCATTCGCCGATATGCCTCATGACTCATAACCACTAAATCGGCTTCCCCGTTACGTGTTATAACCACTGGCTCGTCTAGCTCATGGCAGTATTTTGAAAACCCATTGTAATCCTGCCGTATTGTAGTGGAGGGCTTGATATTCATACTTTACAACCCCTTTCGAAATGACATTATTCTGACAATATTATATCATTAAAATGTCAGTCAATACTACTCGGCGCTTTATCCTTTTTTTAACTCACCTTCCCACTCTTCAAAAAAAGAGACCCACAGCAACGGGCCGCGGGTCTTAAGGTATATATATTTAAAAGGGGGTCGAATTTCATTATAGGCTCCGAACCTTAAAGCGAGATGAAATTCAGATGTCATTTGCGTGACAAATGATACCTCATTTATTACAAAGCCTACTTCGCCTTGATCGGAATATAAATATCCATCTCAACCAGCTCATGCAGGTTGGCATGACAGCGCTCATCATAGTATTCGAACTCCGCGCTTCCCGCATGCTCATACCCCGAATGAGGGAACCACTCGGTGAAAATCGTATGCCACGTGCTTTGAATCGATGCCGAGAACTGATCCATCGTCACCTTCGGTGTCGTAAAGACAGCATACTCCGCTCCAGGAAACTCGCGGCATACCATATTCGCAGGTACGTTCTCAAAGTCCGTAGCCTCCATCCCAATGATGTAGGTTAAGTCCCCGCTCCCCAAGTCAAAATCCGCACAGATCCCCAGTTCAACACACGACTCCGTATAGACGCGATTAGGGATCTGTTCCCCCATACTCTCCCCGAGATACTTCTGCCAGAAAGCCGGGATATCGCGGTGATTTTGACCCTCTTTGCACGAGGTCTTCAATTCATACCCAATCAACTTAAACCCAGGCTTCGTTTTCAATGCGTAGTCCATACGTATTCCTCCTAAATAGGGATTAAATTTCCGATCCAGCACATTCACTTTGAGATAGCTAGGTGGCCGTATGCCTTGCTTGCGATAGGCAAGCGGGGTACGTTCAAACACCTTTTTGAATGCCCGTGTGAAATTCTCAGGGGATTGGAAGCCATTGTCAAGGGCGATATCGATCAACTTCTGCTCCGTATGTGCGATTTGATAAGCCGCTCTCGCTAATCTTCGTTTGCGAACATATTCCATCACCGCGTCCCCCACCATGGTTTGAAAAACGCGATGGAAATGGAAGGCTGAGAAGCAGGCTACCTCGGCTAAGCACTCAACGGACAGCGGTCCCGATAGATGTTCCTCAATATGATCCAGCGTCATCTGAATCCGCGTCTCATAATTGGTGTCCATCGTTTGCCCCCTTCAGCTTGATAATCACAGTTTACGCCATCCAGAACTACGCTTCTTGATATTTCTTGCTCCTTATTTCCAACTGCCCTTCGAAGCAACGGAATACGTTTTGTATTGATTCTTCCCCTTAATTTCCAGAAGATTCAGCTGTAGACCATAAGCACAGCCGCCATCGATCCCGATTTTGTCCGTATCAAACCACACATCTGCTTTCCCATGAATATCCTTGGTCGTCGTATGCCCGAATACGACATGCTTCTTCACAACTGTTCTCTGCTGTACGAATGGCGCGCGAATCCAAATAAAGTCACGCTCCGGCTGTGTTTTCCAGTCTGCATAAGCCGGATTTAGCCCTGCATGGACAAAAATATGCGTGTCATTCTCGTAATACAGCGGCAGCTCCCGTAAAAATGCAAGATGCTGGCTGCAATTCGCCCGAATGCGCTCTTTCGCTGCTTTCAAATCAAAGTCTCTGACACCGCTAAAGCTTTGAAACGTCTGAATGCCGCCATGCTCAAAAAACTTCATTTCCGTTAAGGCATCCGTCTCGCCCATCACTTCCAAAAAGCGTTGATCATGGTTCCCTTTGAGAGCAATCGCACCCTTTTCACGCACCAAGAACATCACATGCTCCACAACCTCCCGGCTGGCAGGTCCTCGATCTACATAGTCTCCTAGCAAAACAAGCTGATCCTCTTCCGCATTGAACTTTACTTGATCTAGTAATTCCTTAAACTCATCCACACAGCCGTGGATATCACTGACTGCTAGTAGTCGTTTCATAGCCGTTCCCCCTGATGATAACTTGTCGAACTCCCATGTATATGTAGCTATTTTAGCATATTTAGGCGCATTCGAGCTTCCTTAATTATGGAAACTAGCATAGGAACAACAAAAAGGACGCCCTGGGCGGACGTCCTTCTCTCAATCTATTCTCATTTATTCATTGATAAAATGAACAGCTTGCAAGAATCGTTTCAGCATGACGGCTGCTTCTGCTCTAGTCGCATCCGCCTTAGGAAGGAAGCTCGTTTCCGTAGCACCTTTCACAATCCCAGCATGAATGGCTTGGGATACTGCTTCTTGCGCCCACGCGCTTACCTGCGACGCATCCGCAAATGCCGCCAATCCTTTCAGATCTACGTCAACCGTTGTGCCTGCAAAAGCCATGGCTCTTGTCATCATCACAGCCATCTGCTCACGAGTAATTCGTTCATTCGGTCGGAAGGACCCATCCTCATAGCCGTTAATGAGGCCGGCTTTAGCAGCGGCGCCCACACTTCCTGCATACCAGCTGCTTGCAGATACATCTTTGAATTTGGCGGCACCCGAAGCTCCATCTTCATTCAAGCCCAGCGCTCTGATCAGAAGTGTAGCAAATTCAGCACGAGCAATGGAGAGATCTGGTGCGAACGTGTGCGCCGTCATACCTTGAATGACGCCTTTGGATGCGAGCAATTCAACGTCGGACTTCGACCAATGCGTTTGTACATCATCGAAAGTTGGGGAAGTTTGTACAACCGCATACAAGCTATTGCCTGGACGCTTCATTGTCACCGTCGTTTGCCCATTACTCCGAGTAAATGTAGCAGGCACAAAGGTAAATCCACCTGTCTCTGGATGAATCCAGATCGCCGTTGACTGGTTAGCGTCAAGTTCACCATCCACGATCAAGCTTCGTGTCACATACGTGCTGCCGAAATCATTCACGGCAACATGCTTACCGTTAGCTTCAGCAACGACAGTAAATTCAATAGGGTGGCTGACCAAGGACACACCACGCTCTTCCATGTTTGCACGTAAAAGCTCTTCATTCTCCGCTGAGCTCTGCATAATCATAATCCGAATCGTCATCTCTGCCACATCTGTCGCCAATGATTGCGCCAATTCCAACAGATGTAAAGCATGTAGCGGCAACTCATACGTAATGTCATTAGCTCTCATTAATAACTTAATATCTGTGGATAACTTAGTCCCCTGTTGCAGAGCACCTGCAGGAAGCACAACCTGTGCAGCAGACTCCGTGCTATTTACATCTATAACAATCGTTTGTGTATCGGCGTTCTGAGATTCAAGCAGGTCCATAGCCTTTACTAGATCCTTTTCTGTGACCGTAACAGTAGAAACCGTTCTACCATCGACTGTCTCATTCGTCGGATTACTTGTAATTTGCACACCTTCCGGTATCGACTTAACCGTCTCCGCAGGAATCACGACTGTAGGTCCACCAGTTGCTACCGTAGGCAAGAACTTCAGGAAGCTTCCCTTAAGAATCTTTCCTGCTTCATCTCGCTCGAAAGGTAACACAGGCACCAAGCTTTCAAAATTGGCAGCCGTTAGCTGGATACCTGCTTTATTCACTGATTTTGTGCCATTCCACATATAATTCGTATCGGAGCCTAGCTCTGCTGGATAAGCATCCTTAGCTGTGTAATCCTTTTGATACGAAATGAAGCCATCGATACTAAAATCCAATTCGATCCCCGTGTAAGAAGTGAAATTCAGGTTCCCTTTGGCATTGTTATAGCCAATATTGGTGCTTTCTGCTCTTACGCCAGGGTTGCTATTGCTAGCGAACCCATACGCGCCATTACCAAAAGCGATGCTGTTACGGATGATGTGCGGCACATGGATACCTTCGCCCCCGAGCTTAAAGCCGTTTTTGTCACCGGCTCCTACAGCTCCTGAAGTCAATGTACCATTGTTGTAGGCGATACTATCTTCAATGAGTACAGCACCGATCGCACCTGTGCCTGCCTTCGTATAGAGATCCCAACCATCGTCGATATTGTTATGCGCAATATCACCCCGGAAGATGTTCCCCGTGCCCGAGGTCAGCTTAGCTGCAAAGCCATCCGCATTGTTGTTCGATGGATCAGCATTATCGAAAGATTCACAATTGAGAATGAGATTGTTGGAAGGCCATAGCTCTCTGCTTGCAGCTTCATCCGTGCGGCTAATTTGCAGCCCCGTGTCGCCGTTGGCGTAGAATCGACTACCTTCCACCGTATTGTTGCTTCCGCCGACGGTGAAGCCTTTGGTATTTGCAGCAGAACGCGTGAAATCTATCCCTATCACATGCCAGTAACTGCCGCTTAGCACAACACCTTCCGATTTCTTGTCAAAATCGATAATCGGCTTCGCGCCTGGTGCCGCGATCAGGTACTTTCTAGCGTCAGCCGTGCCATCATGACCTTTGGGAATGTCGATTTTGGCTGAGCGTACATACGTACCATCGAGTAGAATGACCTTTTGGCCAGGTTTGACATAAGCCACAGCCGTATCCAGATCTAATGGATGGGCTAACGACCCATCACCGCCATCATTTTTCTGTGCTGTCGGTGATACATAGATGTCCTCGCCGTCCCTATATGTTTTCATATCAACCGTGAAATTTTTGACGATTTTATCATAAGAAGTGAGGTACTGGGTATCGTCTGGTACAAAAGCCGCGCTAAAATTGGTATACGTATTTGCCGTTACTGTCGTGCTCAAGGTAATTGGCGAGCCTTTCACCACACTTGCGTTTTGGAGAAGTACGCTCTCTCCCTGCTTAACCGTAACCGTACCGTTCACATTGGATTTCACCCCTAAGGAGTACGCAGTATCCGATGTTTGTGTAAGCCCTGTAACACTAACCTCCGGGGGCACAGGTAATGGATCAGGCTCTACCAGAGGTTTATCCGTTTCTGCTGCACTAACCTTTAAGTTGATATCACTAACATCAATCGTTGCTAACCGTGCCACATAGAAGCCCACATACATGTTATCTTGGTCTTGGACCTTCATAATGTCAGGTACGAAGAAGCTCGCCGCCACCCCGCTCGTTCCCTTATCTAGCATACCTGTGAAGCCACTATTCGTTTTGATTAACTTAAGTTTATAGTTAGAAGCCGTTGTGCTTGATGTCGGTTTCACAGGCTCCAGCATCTTGCTTTGAACCCCTTGGCTGCCAGCGCCATCTGGTGAGGTAATCCCTGTTCTTACGAATAACTGTGTCCCGTTCTGCTTCGTTGTCGCTCCACTGTAGCCACCGATTGCTGCGATATTGGAAGCAAATACGGTGGAATCACCAGCCGTTCCAATCGCATCTCTCGCCATAATTCCGAAAGATTCCTGGCCGTCATGAGGATCCTTCGCATAAGCGGTAACTTGGATATTAGCGGATAACTCGAAATTATCTTTCGTCGGATCTAGCTCAACATAATAGAAGCTGATCCCGTCATGATCGCCTGTCACCTTGCCGCCGCCTTCTAACGCGATTAATTGAGCGGCACTACCTGGCGTAATGACATTCACTTTATTACTGGCAGTCGATGAGGATTGTCCGAATCGGATCGACTTCCATTCAAAGGTTCTAGGCTCTGTGACCGTTATTGGAAGGACTGTCGAAAACGCTGTTCCTTTTAAATGAATCTGAAGATTGTAAACGCCAGCTTTCGTCTTGTCATATTCGCTGTACACGACATCATATTGGTCCGCCGTCAGCATTTCTTTGTAGACACTGTCATAAACCCTAGATACGCCCAAGCCTGTCAGATCCAGATCTTGACCAATCTCATACGTTGTCCTCGGATAGTCAGAGACCTCGATCCCTACGACAGACTGCTGCTTAACGATAATAGGAAATGTTTTCGTTATTACTGCGCCTTTGTAGGACGATACCGTAATTGTTTTCTCGCCTGCCGTGCTCATGTTGGGTGAGGAAAGTGTGTATTCGTTCCTCAGCAGCTTCTCTTCCGAATGATCGCTATACTTCGCATACACAGCTAACCCTGCTTTTTCGAAGGCTTGACCGATGAAATACGTCGTCTTTTGCGGTAATTGACGAATCTCAAGATCAGTCATTTGCGCATTTTTCACTGTAATATCGAACGTTGTATACGTAGCGGATGTAACCGTTGAGCGAACCGTTACTGTTTTCGTACCTGCAGTCAGGAACTTATAGGTTACATTCGTAACCGACTCGGCGTCTCCTTGAGGAACCGAAAGTGCATATTGGCTGCTTGTCAGCTCCGCCCAATCTTCGCCCCCATTATATTGTCCTCGTACAATAAGCCCCTGGGGATCCAGATACTCGCCGATGTAATAAGACGTTTTGGCTGGTAAATAGGTGATACCCATGCCTGTTACAACAAGTGGCTTGAAGTGTAGCGGAATTGTTGCGGTCAGCCCATTATAATTAATCGTAATTGGGCGATCACCATCTGTTCGGTTATTGAACCCCGTAACGATATAATCGTTGGCAGAAAGCACTTCCTCGTGGAGGTCAGGAAATACCGCTGTGACTTTTAAACCAGTTAGATCCAAGCTGTCACTAACGAAATAGTCCTTTTTAAAAGAAGATGAATCCAATTTCAGTTCATTAGGAGTTCTCGTGTCTTTGGTGAAAGAGATGTTGGAGAAAGTTACGGCTGAATTTCTGGCAACATAAAGTCCAGCGTAAGCCATGTTGCCTGTAATGGTATCAATAACTTGTGTTTGATCTCCTATTTTCAGCATGTAGGCATTTCCTGATTTTTTGATGCTCATTGTGTAGCTCACCCCTACTTTAGGGGAAGTAGCGTTTGTGAATTCATACCCCGTTTTGACTTGAGCTAAAGGAATCCCACTTTTGTAAAATCCCTTCAATGATTGATCTAGCGCACCAACAGCCAGATATTCCCCAGTAAATGCAGGGCCCGGACTTGCTCCTTGATTCACATTCATTAAAATATTAGTTCTCAACATCAGACCAAAGGATTGTTGGAGATCGGCACTCGATGTCCATGTATTCACAGTGGCTGTTGCGGTTAATTCGAAATTCTCATTGGCCAGAACAGGTTGAAAATAATAGGCCATTCCTTCTGTACTTCCAATCTTCCCCTTACCTCCAGCAGCACTCATGAAAACAGATGAATCTTCCTTCTCCTCAATTTTAAAATTAGCCGCCGATGGATTCCCACCAATATCACCAAAAACACTACCTTGCCAAGCACTCGTATTGGGAATGCTAATCATCCCTGCTGGCGGATCTGCAGCCCATGCAGCAGTCGGCAGCATAGCTGCCATTAAACATACAGCCATTATAAATGCGATCAATCGATTCTTTTTCCTCAAGTCACATATCTCCTTTATATTGGACTTGTATGCGTTTTCATTTAATAAGAAGTGTTGCTGCTTTCTGCAGTAACTCGGATAGAAGGACGCCCGATGGCGTCCTTATTCTTCTAATTACAATCCGTCCAGCGAGCCAATCGGCTCTTTCGTTTCCTCCAGATAGCCAAGTTCTGTCGACTGCCTTCCTGAGAAGTACACATCCTCCGAACGAGCAACCCGTACGACTGGTGTCGCGGGATGTTGCCCCTTCATCGCGAGCGAATCAACTTCGACACCCTTCACATCTTCCAAACGAAGAGCAGGGCCCTGCCGCGTTTCAATACGCACATGGTGAAGCTCCAAATCCGCTACATGCTTACAGAGCATGCCGTCGCCAGCCATGATGATTTTCTCCCTCACCATATCAGGTTCATCCCCCTGCTCCGCAGGATCTGTCGTCATTTCGATGTGGACATGTGATAACTGCACGTCCCGAATCGGCATTTCCGGCAAACCGTAGAGGAAACCAGCAGCAGCGCGAGTGCGCTTCGCCGTTACTTGATGTATCCGAATGTGTTCAATCACAGGTGTACGTTCGGTTACGGGAACCGCATCGGGGCTGCTGATCAATGGATTGCTTTCGTCAACACCATGTCGATAGAACGAGTTGATCGTTATCGGGCAGAACACATCTTCCATGTAAATATTGCTGATCAAAATATTCTTGATATACCCACCGCGGGCGCGGTTTGTTTTCATCCGTATCCCACGATCGGTCCCTGTGAAGATACAATTGGAAATAACCACATTACGAATACCGCCAGCCATCTCACTGCCGAGCACGACACCGCCATGCCCTCTCAGCATCGTACAGTTGGTAATCACGATATTTTCTGAAGGCTTGCCTACCCGCCTGCCATCTTCATCGATGCCGGATTTAATGCATAAGCAATCATCGCCTACATCGAAGAAGCAATCGGATATACGTACATTTTGGCAAGAGTCGATATCTAGTCCATCGCCATTAGGCGTATCATTCGGGTTCTTGATCGATACCCCATGAAGCTGAACATCCGTGCAATAAACCAGATGTGTATTCCAGAACGGAGAATTTTGCAAGGTGATGCCTTCGAGCCTGACACCTTCACAATCGATCAATTGCAGCAGCGGCGGTCTTAGAAATTGGGCGGACCACTCCACAATATTGCTCTTCACCGTTTCCAGCAAAGCCTTATTCTTCACCTTGAGCTCTTGCATCTGAGCGGAGTCCAATGTGCCGCCTTTGCGAATCTCACGATAAGCCTGCCACCAAGCGCTGCCTTGACCATCGATGATGCCGTCGCCTTTGATAGACACCTTCTTCAAGCCTCTGCCATAAATGAGCGGGGAGTACCCGTAGCATTCGTAGCCCGACCAGCGCGTTGGAACAAGAGGATACTTGTCGAAATCCTGCGTAAACATCAATTCCGATCCAGACTCAAGCTCCAACGTCATGTGGCTTCGCAGCTCGATTCGCCCTGTCAAATAGGTGCCAGCTGGAACGTACACCGTTCCGCCCCCTTGCAGGGAGCAGGCTTCAATCGCCGCCGCGATAGCCTGCGTATTATCCGTTTCGCCATCTCCGATAGCGCCGAATGTCGTTATATCATAGATCGCCATCGTCTACTTCGCTCCTTCGAATCCTTACTTATTCAATGCCTGAACTTCAACGCACGCCATGACAAAAGCTCCCACACCATGCAGATCATTCTCACTCGTTGGACGCGTTACGTAATTCTCATAGTCTCCCGCAGAAGTTCCAATACAGATTAGCGGCATAATAACTCTGCCTTGCTCGTCAAATTTCAACGTCCGCAGCAAGCCTTCATACCCCTTTACCGCTGCTTTCGCACATTCACGGCCAACGACGCCTAGATTCACGGCTTTGGCAATCGTGTATACGAACAGACTTGTACAGGAGCTTTCGAGCCAGTTATCCGGCTGATCGCCTTTATCGATCACTTGGTACCAGAGGCCGCTCTCCGCATCCTGGTAGCGGATTAAGGCATGCACGAAATCGTGCAGCGAGCTGACTAGCGCTTCGCGCCCTGGCTCATCCGCAGGCAATTCGTCAAGGAATTGCGAAATCGCTAAGCCGTACCAGCCCAGCGAACGTCCCCAGAATTCCGGCGAGCAGCCGGTTTCGGGGTTCGCCCACGGCATGCGGCGGCTTTCGTCCCACGCGTGGTACAGCAGACCCGTGCGCTCGTCTTTCATGTGCCCCCGCATAAGCTGCTCTTGATGCAGCACGGTTTGGCGCAAGCTCGTTTCGCCGAAGGCGTTCGCGTATTTCAGCGAGAATACGCCGGCCATGTATAAACCGTCCAACCACATTTGGTTGGCGTATTTGTCTTTGTGCCAGAACCCGCCTTCGGAGGTGAGGTTCAGGGTTTTGAGCAGGTTGCGCAGCTTATCCGCCGCAGCGCGGTATTTAGAGTGGCCTGTGCGTTGCTCCAAGCGGAACAGCAGCAGCCCTGCTTGCATCGCATCGAGCTCATCACGAGCGAAGTAGAGATTGCCATAGTCGTCGACTAGACCATCGACATAGGCCTGAATATACGTGTCATAGCGGTCATCCTGCCCCGCTTTCGCGAGCATTTCCATGCCGCAAAGGAATACACCTTGATGGTAATGCCAACGCCCTGCTGGCGGAAGCTCCATCGGTGTATGCATGTCCATGATCGAGTCGCAGGCAGCTTGTGCCCACTCCTGTGGTGTTTTCGTTTGAACAGTAGCCATGATGGGCATCCCCTTCCTAATTAAGAAAATGGTAAATTTAAACGCTTCAATTTCAATTCATGACGTGGAAAATAGGCCGTTTCGTGAGAGCGGGCGCCTTCCTTCCAGCTAACTGGTAGCAAACCGAACGTATCAACAAGGCTTGTGTGCCAGCGTTCATATCGCCTTCCACTTCGCCGCCCCCAATGTGGACAGCCTTCGGCATGCCGGGGTAAAACTCCCCTGGCTTCACTTGCGCTACATTAGGTGCTGCCACCGAATGCGCAAGCTCGCGGGAAAACCCGCCATCCGCACGAAGAAGGCGTTTCATATTCGCAAGCGTAATGGCGATGATCTCGCGCAAATCTTCTGCTGGAATGGACAATTTCATGTAGGATAATAAATGAATCGGATTGCGAATATAGCACATATCAACCGCTTCCTCATGCCGCAATGCGTAGAGGATACTTTGATAAATCCGGTCCTCTCTCGGCAACGGCACATCAAAATGATCGTAGAAAATGTGCAGCTTGAACGTACCTGAGATTCGCACATAGTAGGAGCCTTCTCCCCATAAACCGGTAAAGGGATCCTGTTTATTGGCGAAAAAACGGAAAGCTGTTTGCGCAAACTCAGCTCTGCGGCTCGCCAGTTCCACTTGCTTCACATATACGCTGGAGGTGGAAAGGCGATCACAGCCTCGCCAGCTGTTCGTTAGTTCGACCGCGTTTAGCCAAGCGAGATAGTCTTCTGGCGAAGACATATAGTCCGGAGCTTGCTGTGCCTCGTAAGGCAGCGCGTGAAGCGGCTGCCCGCCAAGCTTGCGCAACGCATTCAAGCTGTAGCTGATTGCGCGGGCAACCATCACTTCATCTTCACGCATGAGCGGATTCTCGTCATAGAAGTAGCCCGACGATGATTCCTGTTTGCTTTGAAAGAAACGCATGCAGCTGTCTTTCATGGCCACTGGCACTTCGGCCAGCCAACCGCAGCGTTCCAGAATGTTCAATGCCTGTGCCGTGGATTCAATGTCAGGAACGCCGCCCAGCATCCGTCTGGAGCTTGCGGCGTAATAGAACCCGCCGCTTTCCGCATCCATTTGCCCGCCGAGCCACGTTCCAAAACCATCAAACAATCCATCCATCTCGGTTAAAAGTTCACTGATTTCCTTGTTTGAATCGTGCCCTTGTCCTTCTCTCATCATTAACCCTTAATGGAGCCAATCATTGCACCCTTAGCAAAATGCTTCTGCAAGAATGGATACACGATCAGAATCGGAACCGTAGCTACGACGATAACAGCCATTTTGATCGACTGTGCTGGTGGCGGTGTCGCGCTGTCCAAGTCCGAACTCACGTCCAAACCGCTGGCAAGGACGACAATTTGGCGAAGCAATACTTGAATTGGCCATTTGGCGCTTTCATTGATGTAAAGAATCGCACTCAAGTACGTGTTCCAATACGTTACCGCATAGAACAATGAAATCGTCGCAATCGCAGGCATCGATAATGGCAGGACGATACGGAATAGAATTCCAAAGTCGCTGCAGCCGTCGATTTTCGCCGACTCCTCAAGCCCCTCAGGGATGTTCTGGAAGAAATTTTTCAAAATAATTAAGTTAAACGCACTGACTGCTGTCGGAAGAATCAACGCCGCGTAGGTGTCGATCATACCAAGCTCCTTCACAACGAGAAACGTCGGAATCAAGCCGCCATGAAACAACATGGTGAACACGACGAGGAACATAATGATTTTACGTCCATCCACATCTCTGCGTGCCAAACCATAAGCCATCAACGCTGTGATGAACATACTGATCACTGTGCCGATAACCGTCGTCCCTATCGATACGGCCATCGCTTTAAATATGGTATTCGTTGAAAAAATAAATCGATAGGCCTCGATACTCCAATCCGTCGGAATGAGGACGAATTTCTTCGACGCCATTTCCGCACTCGTCGTGAAGGAACCTGCCACCACGTGCACGAACGGGATGATCGTAATCAATCCGATGATGGTTAATAACAAATAGTTGATGATACCGAACATTCTGCCGGCTAATGTTTTATCTTCTACCACGACTTCAACCTCCTAGCTGCTTTACGCTCTACTCAAGCTTAGTAAACGCCTTCTTCGCCCATTTTCTTCGAGATTCGATTCACAATCATCACGAGCGCAAGTCCAATGAATGATTTGAATAAACCAATCGCTGCGCTGTAGCTGAATTGCCCTTGTTTCAGACCTGCTGTATATACATAAGTATCAATGATCTCAGCAACTTCTCGGTTCATGGAGTTAAGAAGCAAGTACACATGTTCAAAACCGAGCTCGAGAACCGCACCAATTTTCAAAATTAATAAAACAATAATGACACTTCGAATCGCGGGCAGCGTAATGTGCCACACTTGTCTAAGCCGTCCTGCACCATCCATGCGAGCAGCTTCATATAAACCAGGATCAATGGACGCAATCGCCGCTAAATAGATGATTGTTCCCCAACCTGCTTCACGCCAAATCACTTGCAAAATATAAATCGGTCTGAACCATTCTGGAGCCAGTAAGAAGTTCACTTTTTCTAAGCCGAAATAGGAAATCAACTCATTAATAATACCGCCGTCCATGGTTAGCATAACGAAACTGATGGATACGATAATAACCCAAGACATAAAGTGAGGCAGGTAAACGATCGTTTGAAACACTTTCTTAAACAGATCCCCTCTGACTTCATTCAGCATGAGCGCCAAGATAATCGGAATCGGGAAGTAGAACAAGAGATTCATGACGAACAAGATTAACGTATTGCTCAAAATATTTAGAAAATCCGGCTCTGTAAACAAGCGCTTGAAATGCTCCAAACCGACCCATTCACTTCCGGTAACACCTTTGAATGGCTTGTAGTTCTGGAAGGAAATGATCAGCCCATACATCGGAATGTATTTGAAAACGATAAAATACAAAACTCCCGGCAGCAACATAACATAAATCCATTTATTTTTCCAAAGGCGTCTGCTCAGCTCACTGCTTGACTTCCTAGCGACCACGCTTTGTGCTACTTTCACTTCTTGCATTGGACTTCTTCCTTTCCTTAAAAGGAGAAGACTGCCGCGGTTTCAGCAGCCCTCTCGCCTTGACTTGTCAAACACTTTGTTGGTGAATTACTTTTTAGCTGCGTTGTATTCCTCGATGATTTTGCTGCCGCCACGCGTTTTCCAATCTTCAATCGCTTTCTCAAAGCCTGCTTTATCAATTGTTCCGTAAATGTACTTGTTCGTTGCATCAATAATAACGGCTTGCGCTTGAACACCTTTTTCAAGGTTTGTTTTGGAATCAAGTGCTGCTACTGGATCTTGCACAGCGAACTTCAGGTTCGCGATTTTTAGTTCATCCGCTTTCCCTTGCGCAGGGATTGTTGGAATACCCAAGAATCTGCCAGAAGTATCTTCATCACCAATCGCTGTATCTGTGAACGGTTTCACTTCACGTGTCCATTTTTCTTCATCCAGCTTCTTCGCTTTGTTATCTGTTACGCTGTAGTTCGCATCTTTAATGCCCCAGTTCGCCATGTTGGCTACTTCTGGTGTCATCATTTTGTCGAAGTAAGCTAATACTTTACGAAGATCAGCTTCCGTTTTATTCGCAGATTTAGGGAATAGAACTACGTTTGCATAACCAGGTAGCGCCCATGCTGCGAATTTGCCGTCAGGTCCAGCAACCATACTGTGAACATCTACGACTGCTGTTGGTACGTTTTTGACCAGATCTTTGTTCAGCGTAGAAACGTCTGTCATTGCACCAATGTACATGCCGGCTTGGCCGCTAGTGAACAGCTTTTGTTGATCTGTTTTACTTGTTGCCGCGAAATCTTTGTTGATGTATCCGCCGTCACGCATTTTCTTGAAATAATCCATCGTCGCTACATATTGTGGGAACATGAATTCAGGAGCTAACTTGCCGTCCTTAACGCCCCAGTTATTCGGTGTGCCCTGCCAAGCAGCAATCGTTTTGAATGCGCCGTAGATCAAATCGTTACGATCCGTAAGTCCGATGGTGTCTTTCTTGCCATTTCCGTCAGGATCGTTTTCCGTAAACGCTTTCGCCATTGCGAACAACTCATCTAGATTTGCAGGAGGTTTCAAGCCAAGCTTATCCGCCCAGTCCTTACGGTAGATTAGACCTTGACGAGCAATGTCTACACCGCGGTACAAGGAGTACAATTTGCCATCCACTTTCGTATTATCATTCGTTGTGGATTTCAACTTGCTAAGGTTCGGGAAGTCCTTCAATAGAGGCCCGATTTCCCAGAACTGTCCGTCACGGATTGCGGTTTTCATTTGAATGAATGTCGCTTGGTTTTTCAAATACGTTGCTTGTGGCAGAGCGCCAGTTGCGAAAGTCGTATTCAGCTTCTCTTCATACGTGTCTGCCGGGAAGAATTGATACGTCAGCTTCGTGTTCGTTAATTTCTCAAGTTCTTTAATTATGGTATCTGGCGGTGTTTGTGCCGTATTAAGTGGTGCCATGATCGTAATCGCTGTCGGCGTGTTATCTGTAGGTTTCGGTGTTGCTGCTGTAGATGCTGTTGTTGTTGCTGCTACCGATGACGATGCAGGCGTTTCTTTCTCTCCGCATGCTGCCAAAGCAAAGCTAGAAACGAGTAGTACGCTAAGTGGAATCGTGACTAATTTTCTCTTCATATCGGGTTGACCTCCGTGAAAATGTGGTGTGCTACAACTCACACATTACACGGCTTGAAAGGGGTACCGAAACAATCATTTACTCATATAAGCCTTATGTGGTGCGGGATGTGAGATGATGATTATCGGGAGGGGAGATGATTACTTGGGGGATATATCGCAATAACAACTCGCACACATTAAAAGGAAAAAAAGAAAGAGTCTGCCAATTGGCAGACCCGTTATGATATATTTAGTTGGTACATCTCAACTTGTGTGCGGCTCCCTCCGGAAAGGAGGTTGATGCCATGGAAACTTTCCAAACGATAATCGTTATGCTTGCGTTCGGTACGTTCATACTGGCGCTTCTGACCTATATCGAAAAACGAAAGTAACCCACTCAAGCTGACGGCTTAACCAGTGGGTTACACCTTGCAACTACCTTGGAGGTTGCCCACCAAATAATTGTACAGGAGACGTGTTAGCCGCACGTCTCTTTTATTATTTATAATCTTATCACGCCTGTTTTATACGCGCAACTCACTTGTTCTACTCTAATTCCATTTTCATTTGCTTTTAGGCAATAACTAATCGCACACATTAAAAGGAAAAAAAGAGAGAGTCTACCAATTGGTAGACTCTCTCTGATATATTTAGTTGGTACATCTCAACTTGTGTGCGGCTCCCTCCGGAAAGGAGGTTGATGCCATGGAAACTTTCCAAACGATAATCGTTATGCTCGCGTTCGGTACGTTTATACTGGCGCTTCTGACATATATCGAAAAACGAAAGTAACCCACTCAGGTTGACAGCCTAGCTAGTGGGTTACACCTTGCAACTACCTTGGAGGTTGCCCACCAAATGATTGTACAGGAGACGTGTGACTAGCACGTCTCTTTTGTTATTTATAATCTTATCACGCCTGATTTATACGCGCAACTTACTTGTTCTACTCTAATAACGCTTAACTGCTTCACTTCTTCGCATACGCCTCATTATACTCTTGTATCATCTGGTTCCCGCCGCCGCGCTTCCAACGATCGATCTCTTGCTGGAAAGCCACTTTATCCAGCTTGCCTAATATATAATTGTACGTCGCATCGGAGATGATTTTGTACAATTCGACACCGCGCTCATCATAGGTCTTCGACTCAATACCCAATGTCGGGTCCTTGACCGCATAGTTCTCATTATCCAAGCTAAGCGTATCCGCCAGCTGAGACAACGATTCGCTCTCGACAACGGGAATCACGTTCGGGTTGTTCAGATCAGCAATCATCAACGCGTACAGCGCATTGACCTCATTGACACGAATCTTCGACGTCTCCTCGGAGAGCTGGATCTGCCCATTTTTGGCCGTATAATGACGTCCCTCCAAGCCATATTTCATGAGATTGGCGACATCCTTATCCATCGTCCGATCAAAAAACTGCAGCATCTGCTTAAGTTCCGCCTCGGTCCGTATTGCCTTTTTAGAAAACAAATATAAAGCACTAAAATTAGGAATGGACCAAATATGAAACCCTTGCGGTCCTTCAATATGATTCACTAGCGTTAATCTTGCCGCGGGATCCACTAACTGCACCTCATCCGATAGGCGCTGCACGTCCTGCATACTGCCGATGTACACGCCAGCTGTGCCCTGAATCAACTTATCCCGCTGCACTTCTTTACTCGTCACGGCAAAATCTGAATTAATCAGCTTCTCGTCATACAGCTTCTTCATGAAATTCATCGCGTCTACATACGACTTCGTTTCGAATTCGGGTACGAGCTTCCCACCTGAAACACCCCAATTATTCGGTGACCCAAAGTAGGAGCTGATTGTCTTAAAGGAACCGAACACCAAATCATTGCGGTCCGTTAGCCCGATCGTATCGTCCTTACCGTCGCGATCAGGATCGCCGTAAGTGAACGCTTTTAACACTTCATATAGTTCATCCAGATTTGCGGGTTTTTTCAACTTAAGATTATTCAGCCAATCCTCACGAATAATAATTCCCTGCCGAGAGGACGGGCGCTCGGTGTATAAGCCATATATTTTGCCATCAACAGCCGACTGCCCCAAAATCTCTTTATTCAGCTTTTTCAAGTTCGGATACGCGGCCAAATACGGTCCAATATCCCAAAATGCGCCGGAACGGATCGAATTTTTCATCAGCATGTAATCCGTATATTTAACGTAGGTCGCCTTTTTCAACGAGTTCGTCGTAAGGGCTGTATTCATTTTATCCGTATAAATACCGTCTGGAACCCAGTTCAAGTCCAGCTTCGTTTGCGTCCGATTCTCGATCTCCGTTACAAGCTCGTCTATCGGCGGATGCGGAAAATGAAGAGGTGCCATAATAGAAATAACAGGTCTTGTACTTTGGTCATCTTTCGCTTTGGGCGTGTTGTCCTTCTGACAAGCGCTCATCATCATAAGGATAATTAGAGCTATACTCATTCGTCCCGTCCATTTGAACCGCTGGCCAAACAAACTACTTCTCATGCTAACTCCCCCTTGCAACTGCTGTGTTTTGGCGGCAAATATGAGATAATGATTATCCCATTCGCAGATGATTATTGATCTGAACTGCACTCTTGACTACAATACATAGATAGTCTGACGAACGATTCTTCGAATAGATAAGGTGTTGGATGCGATGCGCTCTTTAAGTTTTCTTAGCAAAATGACGATATTCAGCTTCCTGCTCAGCACGCTGCCTGTGATTTTCATCGGTGCTTTTGCCTTCGTGACATCTTCTAGTGAAATCCAAAAAAATGTAAACGAAGGAAAAATGCAGTTAATCACCCAAATCAACTCCAATGTAGAGCAGAAATTAACCACTGTCAACCATACACTCAATCAGGTCATCAATTCCACCGTTCTCAAAAAGGCAATGGAAATGCCGCTGACTGTAACCGATTTCATGATGTACGATGATCTGCGCAGTGAAATCCGGTATATGCAATCTTTTGACACGAGGCTCGAAGATGTGCTCTTGATTAACGCGAAGCAGAATTGGATGATCAAAAATTCAGGGCTTTACCGTTTTGACAACTACCCGTTTGCCGATAAATTGATTTCGCTGATGAACACCCAAGATAACAGTATGTGGACCCTGAATCCTTCCGAGTGGTTTTACACCGAAGAAAATGCGCGTAGTGTGACCTGTGACTATAGTATTTCGCTTGTCAAAAAGCTGCCGACCACCGGCCTGGACAAATACGGGTTGGCCTTAGCTAATATTCCCGCCTGCTCCCTGCAGGATATGATTCAAAGTGATTCCGAACACCCCGATGACATTGTCATCATCGATGAACAACAGCGGATTGTGATGAATCGTGATCCGAGTCTAATCGGAAAAGCAATCACCGCGGCCGGTCTGACCGACCTGAAACCGCTTGAAGATGAAGCTAGCGGTCAGTTCCGAGCCAGCATCCATGATAAACCTTATTCCGTTACCTACCTGCGTTCTAACCTGAACAACTGGACCTATTTATCCTTGACTTCGATCGACAGCTTGACCAAGGAATCCAGCAAAATCGGAACTTATACCATCTACATTTGCGTCCTGATGTTAATTCTCGCTTTACTGCTCGCATGGCTAATTTCGCGTAAAATGTACTCACCTATTCAGCTCCTCCTGAATCAAATTGGGGGCTTGGTTACCGGAAATCAGCAGCGCAAAGCGAATGAGTTTCAGATGATCAGCGAGCATGTGCATACCTTGTTCCAATCGAAATCACAGCTTGAAAAAGAAGTCCATCAGCACATCGGGCAAGTGCGGACCTTCTTCCTCATCAAGGCTTTTCAGGGACATATTAAATCGGCGGAGTTGTTAGAAAAACTTGCTCAATTCGGCTACACCGAACATATTGCCGCGTGGAAAACGATGTCGGTCATCACGATCCAAATCGACGCCATCGACCATACCCGCTATGAGAAAAAGGACATGGAGCTGCTGCTCTTTGCCGTACACAACATGATGGAGGAGCTTATCCCTTCGGAACAGCGTTTAGCGCCGATCCTCATTGATCAGACGATCGTTACCATGATCGGAAGCGCGGACTCGGTTGACAGTGATTTCCGCTCGATGGTGTACGGCCTAACCGAACAGGTCCAGCAGCATATTTATAACTTCCTGAAGCTGCATATTTCCATCGGGATCTCCCTGCCGATTCATGCGTTCACCCAGATGTCGCTAGCCTATAAAGAAGGGCTTGAGGCCCTGAAGCATCGCATCAAGCTCGGTGAGGGCATCATTATTCAGTATGAGAACATCAACTCAGGGAAGCATTACTTGAATTTGAACTATCCGAAGCCTTTGGAGAACGATCTGATCGATAGCATTAAGCTAGCCGAAAAGGATAAATCCCGCGAGCTGCTGAAGCAGCTGCTGCATGCTGTGTTCGCGGCGCCGCTTTCCCCGCAGGAGTACCAGATCCCGCTGGCGCGGCTGCTCAACAACCTGTTGATGATGATGCAGGAATCCGGCATCGCCTTGAATCAGATTCATCCGAACAAAGGCTCTTTGTTCGAAGAAGTTCTCGGCCTGCACACGACCGCCGAGATCGAGGATTGGTTCTGGACCGAGGTCATCCATCCGCTGATCCGTATTTATCGCGACCGGCAGGATGCGCAGTACCACAACATTTCCGAGAAAATCATCGATCTCGTGCAGCATTATTACGATACCGATCTGACGCTCGAGGAATGTGCTTCTCGTCTGCATTACAATGCTAACTATTTGAGCAGCATTTTCCGCAAAGAGACGAACTGCTCCTTTAGTGATTACTTATCGAACTACCGCTTTAATATGGCGAAAAAGTGGCTCTCCGAGACCGATATGCCGATCAAGGATATCTCCTCGAAACTGCGCTATAACAACTCGCAGAATTTCATCCGCTCCTTCCGCAAACAGGAAGGCCTTACTCCCGGTCAGTACCGGGATAAACAGAAAGAGGGTTTGCCGCCTAGTACGTAGGTAGTGTTCAAGAGCAACAGCCTGCGTACCACTGCATGCACACAAGCAAACAGCCTGCGAAGCCACCACATTGTTGTTGGTGGTTTCGCAGGCTGTTGTTCGTCTTGCTGTAATGGGCAGCCTTGAGGGGGCTTGTCCACATGATCTCCGTTTCTACGCTATTAAGCGGAAACGACTTGGCTGGCTTCAACCGCTGTTTTCAGCGCAGCACGGTTGTCCCACAGGAACGAGAGAACTTGATTGCGCTCCTCGAAAAACAACTCTTCCGCGTCCTCATAATCTTTCCCTACACCATGAACACTAAAGCGTTCACCTTCATAATTCATTAAGGTCCATTGACCTCCTCGTTTTTTATCAGCAAAAACAAGGTAAAGCTTCTTCCCTGCTGCATCCCACTCCGCGAAATCAGAAAAGTTGTCCAAAATCAAGCTGATGTCCTGTTTATTCTTAATTTGCATGATCTTATCTCCTTTTCGCTTTTTTAAAATCGTACCCGAGTTTCCGTGAAAAGTTTGTCACACTTTAGGGACGAATTATAGGAATTTTTGTCGAAGGGGATGAGTTAGGTAGATACTCATGCGAAAGTGCATCATTTTTAAATCGAAAAGCGGATAGGACGGAAAGAGATGCAAATGTGCATCTTTTCCTCCTCTACGGTAGCTTTATTCAACTTTCCGCCCCAAATTGATGTATTTTCGCAGCTTTTTCGTCATTTTCAGCCGATAAACTCAGGAAATCATGCACTTTTGCATCTTGCGATCCATCCTGTCTAAGCTGCCGTACGAAAAATAGAGCGAATTCCCATCAAGGGGAATTCGCTCCACACACACTACTTAATCCCCGCCGCGGCATAGACCTTGTCGAAGCCAGCTTTTGACCGTTCCGCCAGACTCTCTGGAGAGTCCGTCGGAGGCTCCGCTGTCAGGATCTCCTGCGCCACAGCGCCGGTATAGCCAATACGCTGCAGGCCTTGCAGGAAGCCCGCCAGATCAATGACGCCTTCCCCCGGGTACACGCGTCCGTTGTCGAGCACTTCCTCCACCGGCACGTCCGGCGCATCGTTGATGTGAACGTGCACGATCTGATCGACGCGGAGCTTCTCGATATCCGCGACGGTCCCGCCATTCGTGTACCAATGGAACGAATCGAACAGCAAGCCCACGCCCGGCTCTCCGATCGCAGCGATCCAATCCAACGTTTCATCCATCGTCCAGATGAACGGATGCTTCCACCGTGTCCGCAAATGATGCGGACCGACGAACTCCAGCCCTAGGCGGACGCCGTAGGCGCCTAGGATTTGGGCGCACGTGCGCAGTCTGCGCGTCGCGAGCGCCATGAAGTGCGCTGCCCCGAGATCCGTCGAGGGCAGCACATACGTGCAGCAGCTCGTGCAGCCGAGCGCTGCTGCCGCTTCCGCGGCCTGCGCTAGCTTCGGCAGGCCGCTCAGGAACGCCTCTTCCGTGGTCCGCCATTCCACGGGCAACCCAATGGACCCGACAACGAGTCCATTCTTCTCTAATAACTCACGAGCACCAGCAATGGTGTGAGCTTCCACCAAGCTCAAAGCGTCGATATCGACCGCTTGGAAGCCATATTTTGCCGCTAACGCTATGAATTGCTCGTTGCTCTCAATCTTGCCAAGCCCTGCTCTCGTTAACCCTCTAAGCATCGATCATCCCTCCAAATGGTTGCTAGTTCTTCGGCTGTTCTACGTTTGCCCGTTACGATCCCGTTTCCACAATTAATTCCAGTTCAACTTAACTTCACTTCCTGTACGTGAAGATTCATAGATCGCATCGAGAATCAAATTGTTCGTATATCCAGAAAGTGCGGATGTAATCGGCTGCTTGCCTTCACGAATACACGCCAAGAAATGGGCGGTGAGACGTTCACGCTCGCCTTCATCATTCTCAGGCTTCTTCAGCTCCGTTTCGATTGCACGGTTGAATTTCTCCGTCAACAACTTCCCTGTAGCTCCCTTGTAGCTAGCCCCGCCGTCAGAACCCATGAGGTGCACGAATGGCGTGTTGTCCGTATCCATGTGCACCGCCCAGCTTACTTCAAGCGTCAACGTGCTGCCGTCTTCCATACGAATCAACGCTGTAGCCAAGTCCTCTACATCGTAATAACCGTTCCAGTTCGGTTTGCCCCATGTGCCAATCCCTTTGCGGCGCGGTCCGAATTCCGCATACGTTGCACCAACAACAGAAACGGGTTTCGGATTCCCCATCAAATAGAGGGCCAGATCCAACATATGAACGCCGATATCGATCAAAGGACCGCCGCCAGACTCGTCCATTTTCGTAAACCAAGTTCCCCAACCTGGGATACCTTTGCGACGGAACCAGCCCGTTTTGGCTGTGTAAATTTTACCTAGCTCGCCAGCATCAACCTGCTCTTTAATTTGCATAGGAACGGATTCCCAGCGCATTTGGTGACCGATCATCACGATCGTGTTGGCTGCCTTACTCGCTTCATATATGTGTTTAGCCGCTGCAGCATGAATACCCATTGGCTTCTCGATAAGTACATGTTTACCCGCTTCAATCGCTTGTACAGCAAGGGAAGCATGGTATTGATTCGGTACGCCAATAATGACTGCGTCGACATTCGAACTTTGAATAAGCTCCTCAGGTGTGGCTGCCACATAGGCAATGCCGTGCTCTCGCGCCTTCGCTTCTGCTAAAGGCAAGTACGCGTCTGTAATCACAGTAATTTCACAGAGATCGGCCAACTTCGAAAACTGCCGAATATGAACGCCGCCAATATTTCCTGCACCAATAATCCCAATTCTAATTTTGTTAACGCTTTCCACGATTCGTTCCTCCTCATAAGTACACGCTGTTGACCTGCTTTTATGATAAAATAAGATCACTAAGAAGTCGTACCGTATATTCGGAAAACGTCCCATTTTTTCGAAGGAGACCTGCAGAGCATGACTTATTTTCCGGATTATTTTAAAACATACCCTAATATGCACTCCTCCTTCCCTTTTCACCTCAGTCGAAATACGTTGGAGCGTGGCTTTCGCGCACACCGTCATGATTTCCTAGAGTTCTCTTATGTGGTGGAAGGACGCGGCGCAGAAACGATAAATGATGTGAAACACACGATGGTGCCAGGCACTTTTACCTTTGTGCTGCCCTATCAGGTGCATGAGATTTTTACGGATCCAGGTCACAAGCTAGTTCTCTTCAACAGCATGTTCAGCATGGATCTCCTCATGGAGCCGGGGAACGATCTGGGATTATCTGGTCTGTTTAATGACTCGAATGGACTGCCTGCTTATGTGCAGTTCGAAGGGGCGGAGCAGGAGCAGATGACCGTAATCATCGAAGATATGATGAAAGAGTATCACGGGGATGAGCGTTACAGGCAGACCCTGCTGAAGGCCAAATTGAAGGAGATTCTGATCCGATTCGATCGGAGACGGTTTGGGCTTGCAGGTCAGGAGGAAGCAGCTACAATGATAGTCAAATCCCCTTCAAGATCCAGCCAAGCCGTGTGGCCGATCATTCACTATATCCATCGGAATTATCAGGAGAATTTGGCGCTTTCCGACTTGGCTTCGCGCTTCTCGATGAGCGTTTCACGCATCAGCGAGGTTATTAAGCAAACGACGGGGCAGACCTTCGTTCACTTCCTTCACGACCTCCGCCTGCGTCATGCCTGCAGCCTGCTAGTCTCCACCGACATGAGTGTCACGGAGATCGCATTAGAGGTTGGCTATGGCTCGTACAAAACCTTTTCGCGGATTTTCCGAGAGAGTAAGGGGATCGTGCCGAAGGAGTATCGGAAGGTAGAGCATGGACGATCGATGTAATGTACAATGACAGAAAAACCATCAAATCCACTACCGTGGACTTGATGGTTTTTCTTGATGCTCCTTCTTAGGCCGCCTTCTTCTTGTTCTTCACATTCTTATTTAGAAAATGGATAAGTGCCTGATAAAAATCGCGAACATTTTCTACCTTTTGATAACCATGCCCCTCATTTTTCTTCAGCATGTAAGCAACGTCAACATCTAACTTATGCAATGCTGCGACCATTTGATCCGACTCCGCTCGATTGACCCTAGGATCATTCGCGCCTTGTGCAATCATTAGCGGTGATTTGATTCGGTCGATATGGAGCAGTGGTGAGACGGATTCAAGCAGCCTCTTATCCATGAAAGGGTCGCCAACCTGTAGATACATCCGTGGACGAGCGTTCTCCCAGTAAGGGGGAATCGTTTTCAAGAAGGTGAGGAGGTTGGACGGTCCAACGAAATCAACGCCAGCTGCATATAAATCCGGCGTAAACGTCATCCCTGCAAGGGTTGCATATCCGCCGTAAGAGGTTCCAAAGATCGCCACACGCTCCGGATCTGCAGTTCCCCGACCGATCAACCAGTTCACACCGTCGGTAATATCATTCTGCATCGAGAGCCCCCACTGCTTATCGCCAGCGTGCTCGAAGGCCTTGCCATAGCCGGTTGAACCTCGGAAGTTCAACTGCAAGACAGCATACCCTTGGCTAGCCAATAGCTGGACTTCCATATTGTAGCCCCAGGAATCGCGGGCCCACGGCCCTCCATGCGGATTAACAACGACAGGCAGCTGCTTGGGAGCAACACCTTTAGGAAGCGTCAAGTAGCCGTGAATGGTTAATCCATCTCTACTTTTAAAAGAAATCGGCTGCATGTCCGCCATCGTCTTCTCTTCAAATTTCGGCTGGATATCAGCAATTTTGTCTAACTTGTCCCCAATGCGATCGTATAAATAATAGCTGCCGTACGATTTATCGCTTTCCGTATATAAGAGCAACACGTCCTTGTCCGGCGACCCAATGAGCCCCCAATGACGGGTTTGCAGCTTCTCTTCGATTCTGTGTGACATTGCTTCGAATTCATTGTCTAAATAATGCATCTGTACATTATCAGTCTCATAGGATACAGCTAGAATCGACTTCTTCTTGTATGACACGATGAAATTATCAATATCCACTTCATCATTCACATAGATGACTTCCGTCTCTTTCTTCGTGTCAGGATCGTATTTCACCAATGCCTGCTTGTCACGCCCGACGTTGGAAGCAGCATAGAGTTGTTTATTATCGAAATCAAACATAACAGGAATAAAGGAGTCCTGCGCATCAAACTCGTCTATTTTCTCAAAAGGGGAATAGCCACTTCCTCGGTAAATTAGACTTGTCTTCTCACCATCTCTGGCGATACCAGCACGAACGATTCCCCAGTTGTCTGTTAGCCAATAATCCACATTACCTGGATTCTGTACGTTCATGAACGTCTCGCCCTTACTCAAACCCACAAGGTATACATCCATCACTTGCGGATCTCGTTTATTCATGGTAACTAACAACGCATCAGGTAAAGCATACAGCAACTCAGCTTTTACATTCGGATACGGCGTCAGGTCGCGATCATCCGAACCATCCACACGCACAACCCGAAGATGTGTATTTTCCGTACCGCCACTATCAATCACATAGACGATCAGGTCATCCGTAATCCAATATATACGCTCAATATTTTCATCCTTCGCGCTTGTAATCCGTGTACTCTGTGTTTCTCCAACCTTCTGGATGTAGATATTCATTCGATTTTCCCATGGTTGCAAGAACGCCAACGATTTGGAGTCAGGGGATAGCCGCACCATCGCCTTATCTGGCATTTTCACTAAGTCCTCTAGTGAAACGGGCCCTTGGGTGGTTTCTTCTTTTTGAGCTATTGTCCGATATAAAAATAAGACAAGCTGCGCACGCGTCACCTGATCCTGTGGCATAAAAGCCACTTGCTCGGTAATAAAATGCTGCTTCAGCTTCATCACATCATCGTGATGCGCCTTACCGATCGTAGATTCATCCTTAAGCCATGCCTGGATGCCATTATCTTTGAGCTGAAAAGCACGCACAAGCAAGCTCGCCATCTGTTCGCGCGTAAGAAAAGCATCCGGTTGGTACATCCCCTCATTGCCCTGCACGATGTTCAGCTCTTTCAAAGCATTAACAGCTTCCGCATAGGGGCTCGTTTCCGTTACGTCTGTAAAAGCATTCAACGCTTTCGGTTTGTTCAGCTTGAGTGATTTACTGAGCCATACTGCAGCATCTCCTCGCGTAACGGCCTCATCTGGATGAAAGTCACCGTCCGCTTGGGCCTCGATCATGCCTTGCTTCTTCAGTAAAGCAATTTCTTGACTCGCATAGTGCGTAGTTGGTACATCTGGATAGGCGACAATATCGCTGCTAGCCTGTGCGCTGATTGGAACGACTACGACGGCAATCCATACCGCAGCCAAAATTGAAGCGACTCCTTTTCGGAAAAAAATGTTCATGTTCAGCCTCCTGTAAAATCTATACAACTACTAGGTAATACGTAGTATTATATACCAGAAAATAGTGTATTAATAGACTCATAGGGTAGATTTACAGCTAACGCTGAACATGGCATTGCAGCTTGCTAAGCTATGGTATACTTGTCCACATACCCCATTATCGAAGGAGATACGATCGTTGAACGTGCTATACAAGGAACTAACCGCCCATCATGACATCTCCATCTACGACACCAACACCTTTTCGGGTGTAAAAGGGCGCTTCCGCATCCTTGAGTTTTCCAATCATGCCATGCAAGGCGCGATGGATTTGGAGCATCCGGATCGCATTCTATTCGAATATCCAAGAGCCATGATTCATCTCATGCAAGCTAACAATCCCAGCTTCCAGCGTGTTTTCCTAATCGGTCACGGTATCGGCACCATCGCTTCCCACCTCAAAGAGAAACACTTTACCATTGCCGAGCTGGACGAGCTTGTCGTGGATCTAAGCAGGCGCTACTTTGGCTACAGCCAAGATAACGTCCTTATCGGTGACGGCAGACAGCTCCTACATAGCGAGCCCCCGTGCACCTATGACTACATCCTTGTCGATGCATTTACCGAAAAGGGCACACCCCTGCCCTTAACGTCATTAACCTTTTTCCAAATGGCTGCGCAAAAGCTCGACGCCGAAGGCGCCATCCTCCTGAACCTCATGGGCAAAGGTGACAATGACCCGCTCCTCGCAGCGATTCATACCACACTTAGCGAGGTGTTCACTTCCGTCAAAGCTTATAAACTTCCGTCCGAGGGACGCCGCGATCTGCAGAATTTCATTCTGATGGGTCAAAATAAGCCGATTACTTGCCATATGCGCCATATGGCTGGCTTCGTCGAAACTGAGCTAGGCTATGGGCATATCCTGATGGATGAAGCCTAATTTCCTTTTTTTATTCACCTGGGGGAGTTGTTTGCTTCCTATTGTTTATAATAAAATGTAAGAAGCCAGGGATAAACGGCTGCGCCGTCTTTCACAAGACGGTATCCGTTTACCAAGGTTGATGCGAAGCTATATGTGACTATTACATATAAATTCATATCAACAAAAAAAGTTCAATAGAAAAGGTGTCATTACATGAGCATATTAAATGTAGAACGACTTAGTCACGGCTTTGGGGATCGCGCGATCTTCAACGATGTATCCTTCCGCCTGTTGAAAGGCGAGCACATCGGACTTATTGGCGCAAACGGTGAAGGGAAATCCACCTTCATGAACATCATTACCGGAAAGCTTCAGCCAGACGACGGGAAAGTCGAATGGTCCAAGCGCATGCGCGTTGGTTACCTAGATCAGCATGCGGTGCTGAGCAAAGGGATGACGATGCGCGATGTCCTCAAGGGCGCTTTCCAATATCTTTTCGATATGGAACAAGAAATGAATGATATGTACGGTCGTATGGGCGATGTTACGCCTGAAGAGTTGGAGCGTTTGCTCGAAGATGTAGGAACGATTCAAGATACACTAACGAATCAAGATTTCTACATGATCGATGCCAAAATCGAAGAAACGGCCCGCGGTCTGGGTCTGACAGATATCGGCTTAGATAAGGACGTAAATGACTTGAGCGGTGGGCAGCGGACGAAGGTTTTGCTTGCGAAGCTGTTGCTGGAGAAGCCAGACATCCTGCTCCTCGATGAGCCTACGAACTATTTGGATGAGCAGCATATCGAGTGGTTGAAACGCTATCTGAATGAGTACGAGAATGCCTTCATCCTCATCTCTCATGATATTCCGTTCCTGAACAGCGTTATCAACTTGATCTACCACATGGAAAATCAAGCATTGAACCGCTATGTCGGCGACTACGACCATTTCCTAGAAGTTCACGAAATGAGAAAATCCCAGCTGGAATCCGCGTATAAACGCCAACAGCAGGAAATTTCTGAGTTGAAAGACTTCGTTCAACGTAACAAAGCGAGTGTGGCAACACGTAATATGGCGATGTCCAGACAGAAAAAGCTCGACAAGATGGATGTCATTGAGCTTGCCAAAGAAAAGCCGAAGCCACAGTTCAACTTCAAAGAAGGGCGCACGGCAGGTAAGCTCATTTTTGAAGCGACAGATCTGGTCATCGGTTACGACACACCATTATCCCGTCCGCTTAACCTGCGCATGGAACGTGGACAGAAAATCGCGCTCGTCGGTGCCAATGGTATTGGTAAGACGACGTTACTTCGCAGTATTTTAGGCGAAATCCCGGCTTTAGCGGGTTCCGTGCATAAGGGCGAGAACCAGCAAGTCGGCTACTTCCAACAAGAAATTAAAGAATCCAATAACAATACGTGTATCGATGAGGTTTGGAACGAGTTCCCTTCGCTCAACCAATTCGAAGTGCGCGCGGCGCTTGCCCGCTGTGGACTAACAACGAAACATATCGAGAGCAAGATTGTCGTGCTCAGCGGTGGCGAGAAAGCCAAGGTTCGCTTATGCAAGCTGATCAACCGTGAAACGAACCTGCTCGTACTCGATGAGCCGACGAACCATTTGGACGTCGATGCGAAAGAAGAGCTGAAGCGTGCACTTCGCGCTTACAAAGGCAGCATCATCCTGATCTCCCATGAACCTGATTTCTATCGCGATGTCGTGACGGAAACGTGGAACTGTGAGTCCTGGACGACGAAAGTATTCTAAGCCACGCGAGTCCTGAGGAGCGTACCCATCTAAGCGATGAGGTAGGCTCTTCGTCTTTTATGAACCAGCTTTTGGAAAAAGATTGACCCTTTCTTACGCTGCATGTTAGAATTACAAATACTCAGGTCCGTAGCTCAATGGCAGAGCAACCGGCTCTTAACCGGTAGGTTGTGGGTTCGACCCCCACCGGGCCTATCTAAGAAATCCCCCTCGATCTCAATTCGATCGCAGGGGGATTTCTTCATTCGCGGCAGTGAACTGGACAACTCCGCCATAAAATGATACATTATGTATCAAGCGAAACAACTTATGTAACACTCCTGCCCCTGCACCCCTACGCAAATCTCTGGAACACATCCGAATGAAGCCACGGAAAGCGAGGAACCGTATGCTTGTTTTTCGATTCTTGTTTAAGAGCAAAATGCTGGTATTGCTGCTCATTCTCTGTTTTTTCGACGCGTTATTTACCGATATCGGCCTGCAGCTAGCCTTCATCCAAGAAGCAAATCCGTTCATCCGCAGACTATACGAATGGCATGTCATCGCTTACTATCTCGTGAAGCTCATATTCCCTGTCGCTTTCATGTTGATGTATCCCTATATCCGCCAGAAATACTGGGTGCAACCCTGCATAACCGTTACCGTCATTGTTTATGCTGCCGTTAACGTATACCATTTCGTCTGGTTATCTTATGGACTAACGTACCTCGCTGGCAACGCTTAGTGCTCTTCGCTACTCATCGTAGAAATCATAGAGGCCTGATGTACGCCAACCGACTCTCTCGGTATCCACGTTGCATCAGGCCTCTCGGTCTGCCAAGCTTTCAACATCCATCGCTATCTCAAATGATCCTCACTTACCGCCTCTGCGTCGCTGTGCTTTCCAAAAATCCCGTCGATCTCTTGCTGTATACGCTTCAAGATGGGGAAGATTCCCTGTGGATGGATGCCATTTTCCAGCTCCTTCTCCATAGCGAGCACCTCCGCCACTAACACTTCCGCGTAGAAATTCACGGCAATCCCTCTCAGCGTATGGATCTTCCTTTTAACCACGACCTGTTCCCTGCCGATAATATACGGGGTGAGTTGGTCATAGAAGTTGCTGTAATCTTGCCTGAATTTCTCCATCATATATTGGAAAATATGCAGCTTATGATCGATATTCCTCATCAATTTTTCCGTACCGACACCTTGATATTGGTTTAAATAGCTCAATTGATCCCATTTTCCCAGCATATCTGTCAACTGCTGTTCCGAGATAGGCTTGATGAGCAGATCATTCATTCCCAGCTTCAGCAGCTGCATACGATCCTGCATAAGCATATTCGCGGTGAGCGCTACGATAGGTACAAGATTCAAGCTCTTATGCTGTCTCAGTTTCTGTGTCGCCTCATAGCCATCCATCTCCGGCATATGAATGTCCATCAGAATCAGCTTCCACGCCTGACTGTCAGCCAATTCTAATGCTTCAAGGCCATTCTGTGCGATCACCGTGTGATAGCCTAATTGCCTTAATTGCTCAGAGATGACAAGTTGATTGATTTCATTGTCCTCTACCACGAGAATATTCCCTTTGGACGCGGTTACCTGCTTCGCCATCGTGTGAGTCACCAGACTAGGTTCCGTTACTACGGATCGTGTCTCCCGCTGAGCTAACCCTTCGACGGCCATCTTCAGATTGGCTCTGCTCACTGGCTTCACGAGCACGCTATCTGCCTGTAAGGCCTCTGGCAGCTCCGACATCAGCTCCCTGCCATCGAGTGTCGTATAGGCGATTATCTTCGTACGTGAGCGGTCGATGGGTGCCATCACTCGCTCTAATCCATCTTGATGCTGGAGATCCTCCATTTGCATATCAAGAAGTATATAATCAACCGGTGCGGCATTCCAAGCATCTTGCTCCAATGCGGTTACTAATTCCGACGCTGTCGTTACGCAATCTGTTTGTAAGTGCATAGCTCCGAGCAGTTCAGCGATATGCCCAGCAACAAGAGGATGATCCTCGGCGATCCGAATTCGCTGATTCTGAATAGAACTAGGCTGCGCATACTGATGACCTTCAGGCTTCGCATCCTCGTCATCAGTACGAGATTTCCCTAGCAATAAGTTGAAATAGAATCGGCTGCCTTGGCCAAGTGTGGAATCCACCTGCAAGACACCGCCCATCGACTGTACTAAATGCTGGCATATGACGAGCCCTAAACCGGTCCCCCCATATCGCCGACTCATCGACGTATCTGCTTGTGAGAACGGGACAAAGAGCTTCGAGAGCTGTTCCTTGGAGATTCCGATGCCAGTATCCTCCATAATAAACGAGATGGCGTAACCCTCATCTGACGTTTCCGCCAGAGCCACTTTCAACCTCAAATAACCCCTCTTGGTAAACTTAATCGCATTATTCGTTAAATTAATGAGCACCTGCTCCAAACGAAACGGATCGCCGCTGACAAGATCAGGGAGATTCTCCGACGTGTCGAGCATAATCTCGATTCGCTTCTTGCCTAGCGATACACTCGCTAAATCGGCTACCTTTTGAAGCGATGCCTCTAGGGAGAACTCTATCGACTCGAGTGACATTTTACCCGCCTCAAGCTTCGAGAAATCGAGAATATCGTTAATTGTAGCAAGAAGTACATTAGAGGACGCATCAATTTTGCTCAAATAATCCTGTTGAATCGTGGATAGCTCTGTTCGTTGTAAAAGGAGTGACAGACCGATGATCCCATTCAGCGGAGTGCGTATTTCATGACTCATTCTAGCCAAGAACTGACTCTTGGCCCTGTTGGATTGATCCGCTTCTTCCCGCTTCCTCAGATCCGTGATATCGTGAACGGTTCCCGTTACGCCATCAATCTCCGTTTCCCCCTCTGTGAATAGGGGGGATAACGTGACATTATAGGCATGCTCCGACCCGTCCGGATGCATAAAGTGGATACCGAACTGTTGTGTTTTTCGCTCCAAAATCGTCTGTTCGAACTCCATCTCCCACGTCTCAGGCTCGTCCATCTGGACCAATTCTGTTAGCAACTTACCTTTCACTTGGTCGGCATCCATCTGGTACGTAAGATACATCTTACTGTTGGACGAGGCTATCGTACCATCTAGTTGAAACCGGAAAATGAAATCTTCTGAATTTTCGACCAAGGTCCGGTACTGCTCATCCCTAACCCTTGCTTTAAGTAAAGCTGCACGATGCTCCGTGACATCACAAGCAGACCCAATTAACTCCGTCACAAAACCGGATTTATAGATTGGCTGTAGACTTACTAGAATCGTAAAGCCATTATAGTCATACTCGTAATTGACGCGTTCCCCCTGCCATGCTGTCTCGTAGTATTGTTGGATACGAGCCTGAAAGGATTCGCCAAACACATTCACTTCGCTTATTTTTTTGCCAATAAATTGACTAGGATGTAAGCCAAGCATCTGCAGCAGCTGTCCTTCGATCACGATGTAAACGTATTCATCACGATGTTTAATTAGCTTAAATGTAAACCCCGGCTGAGAACGCAGCATATCAATCAGTTCTTCCTCTACTTGCCGAATCTGATGCTTATATTCCCGATTTCGAACCAGATATCGTAAGAAACAAGCGATCACAAAGGTACATAGCAATTGATATGTCAACGTTATTCGAATCACCTCGAATGAAATCCCGTAAACAAGCCCATTTATGATATCACACAGAAGAAAAAAGAATGACGCGCCATACAACCATTTCTGCCAATAGGGACCTGATCTTGTAAAAATAATGCCCATTCCTATTATTGCAGCTAGACCAATAAACAGTTGTGGCAACGGGATCACGGAACCCATCAAAAAACTAGCCCCCCCTAAGCAAGCAAAGGCAATTAATAACGAAATAAATCCCCCCATATAGACAGAAAGCAACAATCCGACACCTATAAAACTAACAGTGACATGTGTATCAATTTGAACACTGAAATTCATCAGAACGACTACAAGCGCCCCATGCGCCAATCCGATATAGACTTTATTTAACCAAGTTGGCCTCTGATCAAGCTTCATGAGAATAAAGAAATGTTCCACAACTACAACGAAGACGGTTATTAACGCAAAATTAATAATCAAATCATGTAACAGAGCAATCACCACCCGTTTCTGACTCTCGTGAGGAAACCATTTATCTTTTCCTTCATCATTCTATCATTATGTTTAGGCTAGTTGATATAACATTTGTTCAATAAGCTGGGTTTCAACTGGTTTGCTATAATAATATCCTTGGACGAAGCGGCAGCCATACTCGCGTAATACCTGGAGCTCTTCTTCGGTCTCAACGCCTTCCGCCACAACGAGAAGATTCAATTGCTTCGCCATTGTAAGCATGGTACTCACGATAACCGCGTTCACTTGCCCGTGCTTTAATCCTTTGATAAAGGATTGATCAATTTTCATTTTATCCACAGGGAAATCACGTAGATAACCGAGCGAGTTATACCCTGTACCGAAATCATCCATTGCAATCTGGATACCTAGCTCCTTAAGCTTCCCAAGCGTATCTGCGGCTAGTCTGGCATCGACACTTAAGCTCTCCGTAATTTCGAGTTCTAGGTACTTGGGATCCAAGCCAGTTTCCTCCAGAATCGCTGCAATCGTCCTGCTTAGCCGGCAATCATTGAACTGTTTTCTAGATAAATTTACGGCCACAAACATCGGTGGAAGACCTGCCAACTGCCATTTCTGACTCTGTCTACAAGCTTCGCGCAGCACCCATTCCCCGATCTCGTGGATGAGCCCACTTTCTTCTGCGATGGCAATGAATTCCGATGGAGGTACATAACCGAAATAGGGATGATCCCAACGAAGCAGACACTCCAATCCGACAACACAGTTCGTATCGATATCAACAACAGGCTGATAGACGAGCTTAAATTCTTGCTTAGTGAGCGCCTTGCCCAGGTGAAACTCGATATCCATCCGTCTCTGCAGCAAGACGCCATTAATCAAAGGAACGCCAGCCTGCAAGTTGTCTACAGATCCGTCTGAATGCGCGGCTGCGGGATACACACCTTTGACCCCATTTTGAATAGCGACCTTACATCGCTCCAGGAAATAGGTAATAACCCCCTCACCTTCCAAACCCGCTACTAACATTTCTTTATGGAAATAATCGACTGCGCCGAAACGCATCGCTTGGATCGTTTGAACCGAACCTTCTGAGGTATGTGTGCTAAGCATAATCACTGGAATAGGACTATGGTCCATAATGAGTTGGAGTGCCGTAAGTCCTAATAAATCAGGTAAGTCCATATCGATAAGGACCAGATCTGGCTTATCATGTAACATAGAAGCCAATGCATCACTGCCATGTGCTGCAATCCCTGTCAGTATGAGCTGTTTATCCTGCTTCAATATGGTCGTAACGACCTCCTGCGTATGCTCGGATATGCTTACCACTAGCACTCCGTACCTGCCTGTCAGACTCATTTTCCCGCCACCTCTTCAAGCCATGCTCACTTATAACCTCATTATACTTTCCACTTATTAGGTTACTTACTTAAATCCTATGAATTTTACCCCTTATTTTTGCTAATATTTTACTAACATTTTTTTAGATTTCATTAATGAAAACGGTTTACTCTTAAAATTCGACATTGTATAATAGAATTATTAGCTAAATATTAGCAACATCACTCACCTCTTCACTTTTTAAGAATTTCAAATTAGAAAACTATGCGTTAGGGGGGACTTCTAATGGACAGAGTTCTATTAATTGAGGACGATGATATTATCGGTGAGATGATCTGCATGTATCTGAAAGAAGAAGACTTCTTAGTTCTCAGGTGCCACAATGGACAGGAGGGTCTAACGGCCCTGCACAAATTCCAACCAGATCTAATTTTACTTGATCTTATTCTCCCAGACTTCGAAGGTACAGAGCTATGTAATTCCTTGCGAGGACTAACACCTGTTCCGATTATTATCATCTCTTCTAATTCCAAAGTCAGTGAGAAAATCGAAGCCTTTACCGTTGGTGCCGATGATTATTTATGCAAACCGTTCAGTATGCATGAAATGAAGGCACGTATCCAGGTCTTACTACGTCGCTTCAAGAAGGAAACGCCCGCTGAGCAGCAGCCTGCTGTACCTACCTCGATTCGCCAACGGATTACCGTTCCCGCTATGGAGCTCCAAATTAATTTAGAGAAACGAACCTTGCACGTCCGAGGCGAATCTATCGAAATGACTTTCTCTGAGTTTGAGCTCATTCGATTGTTAGTCGAACATCCTGAACGGGTTTACCGTCGCGAAGACCTGATTAATGCTTTACGCGGATTCGATTCCTACATAAATGAGCGTGCGATTGATGTACATATTACGAATTTGCGCAGGAAAATTGAGGTCAATCCTAAAGAGCCAAAATATATAAAGACCGTATGGGGCGTAGGCTATAAATTTGTTATCTAATTCAACTTCACATTGACCTGATCCGTTATTGGATAGGGTCTTATTTTTTATTTAAAATCCCAAAATTGGGTTGACCTTCCATATTCCATCCATTATTATTAGGGTTCTGAACACCGCTGCCGCGGTAACGATACTATGTAACTTATGGGTGAGGTATTCGCATGCACAATGATAAGTACATGAAGAAGTTAAGTCATGAAACAAACGAATTATCCAGTATGTTTACTGACACCCCAGAGCAAGCGGGAGCTAGGAAAGAAGAATCGATAGAAGCTCTGAAGCAGGCTATATCAGGAACGGAAATCCCTAGTCATCTCGATGTCATTCATGTGGGGGAGAGTCATATCTATATCTTCACCTCCACAAGTGAAACTCCTTATTGCATTCCAAACGGTATCCTCGATCTGAATCAACAGTTCAACTTGCAGAAAACTCCAAACCAAAGACAGATTTCACTGTGTATCAAATGGCTCTCATGTCGCTTGCCACCGACCTTACAGACTTTCGCTTGTATCGGAACTGGGCTATCTGCCCTGCGCCAGTCGTCAATTGAGCTTGAGCAGGATCTCTATTGCCTAAGGGATGATTTCATTCTCTTTGCGCAGCAAACCGCCCTCCAAGATGTTCAAACCCTTGCTCCCGATTCCCCCTCTAAGCCCGATTGGGTACATGAGGTCGTTGCCCTGCACTGCGTTATTCTAGCTGGCTTGTTCAAATCAGGTGCTTCTAAATTCATGCCCTATACCTTCTAATGCTAAAAAGCGCAATAAAGTCGCTTGACACGGCGACTTTTATTACGTACATTTATTTAGGGTGACTAAATAAATGACACATCCATTACAAGGCCACTTAGGCCATTGGATCAAGCAAATATATCGAGATTTCAACCTTCTATATGATCAGAAGTTAGCGGTTTATGGGCTGACAGCTTCACAGGTGAATGTCCTAGAGCAGTTATGGACATTCGGGGATGGCCTCACGCAGAAAGCACTGCATGAGAAGCTTCATATCCGGCCTGCATCATTAACCAATTTAATCGACGCACTCGTTGCTGGCGGTTGGGTTGTGCGTAAGTTCGATGACCAGGATGCACGCGTGAAACGCATTTATCTAACGGAATCAGGGCATGCGCATCGCGCCATCTGTATTGCGATGATCACCGAGCTTGAGCAACATCTTCGGCAAGGATTAGCCCCCGAGGAAGCATCCCTCCTGCTTGTTTGGATGAAGAAGATCCATTCGCATCTCCCGAAGGGTAATTCATTCGTTAACTAGGTATTTTACTGTTTCGATATTTAGGTAGACTAAATATTTACTTAGGATTAGTACGATTACTAGGATGAAATGAATCTTATTCGTGGAGTGGGGACATGAGCATGAAGGTTAAACAGCTTGTTAAAGGGGTTTATTTGCTGCCCATAGGAACAGTCAACGCATATCTCATCGAAGCGGAAGACGGCCTCATTCTGATTGACACTGGTACGCCAGAAAGCGCCCCCGCCATCTTGGAAGGGATCCATGCTATCGGCCACAAGCCATCGGACCTGAAGACCATACTACTCACGCATGGTCATCCTGACCATGTAGGCGGTACTGCGGCACTGAAGCGAGCGGTGCCGCATGTGAAGATCTACATCAGCGAAGTCGATGCGCCGATCGTAGAGAAAGGGCTGCCGCAGCGGCCGCTGACGGCGACGCCTGGCCTGATGAATAAACTGCTGTTCCGTTTATTCATCAAAGAAACGCCGATAGAGACCTTTCCTATCGACGGCTATTTGAAAGCGAATGATACGCTTGATTTCGCTGAAGGTTTACAATCAATCCCTGCGCCTGCTCATAGCGCAGGCCAAATCGCCTTGCTTCTGCCGAAGCAAGGGGGCGTGATGTTCGCTGCCGATGCAGCAGCCAATATGATGGGCCTTGGCTGGAGCATCGGCCACGAGAACTTCTCGCAAGCGAAGCAAGATTTGATCCGCTTAGGGAAAGCGGATTTCAATGTGGCCTGCTTCGGCCATGGCAAGCCTTTGCTGGAGAAGGCTTCGCAGACGTTTCAGAGTAAATGGTCGTAGCAAAACTACTCATCATCGGCACCGATTCAGAGGAGATAGTCGATTATTTCGACTATCTCCTCTCTTTTTGCCTCGGACGTACCTGAGATAGTCAATTATTTCGACTATCTCCACTGCTTTTGCCTCGGTCGTACCTGAGATAGTCGATTATTTCGACTATCTCCTCTCTTTTTGCCTCGGACGTACCTGAGATAGTCGATTATTTCGACTATCTCCTCTGCTTTTGCCTCGGACGTACCTGAGATAGTCGATTATTTCGACTATCTCCTCTGCTTTTGCCTCGGACGTACCTGAGTTAGTCGATTATTTCGACTATCTCCCCTGCTTTTGCCTCGGACGTACCTGAGATAGTCGATTATTTCGACTATCTCCCCTCCTTTTGCCTCGGACGTACCTGAGATAGTCGATTATTTCGACTATCTCCTCTGCACAGGCCGTCCTGAAGTAGACATATCTACTTTATAGGACAGCCCGTTTCCCATTATTCCTTCATTCCCTCTTACTTTCCTTCTCCTTCACCTTACTCGAGCCCAGTGTCGCGCCCTCAGGAACAGTATGCCCCCTCGATTTGGACACACCGATTCGTTGTGACGTGTAAATCCCTGAGTGGCCGGAGAACAGATAGCTCACGATACATGCCATGAACATGTAGATGATCCCCTCTGAACCGAACAGCTCAATGCCCATAATGAAGCACGCAAGGGGTGTGTTCGTCGCGCCACTGAATACCGCGATAAGCCCAAGAGCAGCCAAGAATGGCGCGGAAAGACCTAACAGATCGGCAAGTGAATTGCCCATAGTGGCACCAATGACGAACAAAGGAGTCACTTCCCCGCCTAGATAACCCGCTCCGAGCGTAAATGCGGTAAAGACGGTTTTCCATAAGAAGGCTAAGCGGGCAACTGGCTCTTCGAAGGATTGCTGCAGTAAGGGTATGCCCAACCCGAGGTAATCCCTAGTTCTGAAAACCGCAACTAGCGCGATAATGGCGAAACCGCCAACGAAGGCTCTCCACACAGGGTTCGCAAATAGCCGCGTGTACAGTTTTTTCATCCCATGGGTAAGCTCGCTAAATAAGATACTGGCTAACCCAAAAAGGATAGAAGCAAAAACTACCTTGAGTACAACCCCTGTGGATAACATTGGGACGGCCCCCATGGCATAGTGAATATGCTGTATCCCCCACGCTGTGGTGACGAGATGCGCTACCAAGCTGGCGATAAAGCATGGAATCAGCGCCTGGTACCTCATCATCCCAATAGCGACCACTTCCAAGCCGAAGATGGTTCCCGCAAGCGGTGTTCCAAAAACAGAGCCAAACCCGCTGCTGATACCGCATATGAGCAGGATTTTCCGATCTGCCTCGCCCACTTTGAATATTCGCCCGATCCATTCGGCAAAGCTTCCACCCATTTGAACAGCAGTCCCTTCGCGACCCGCCGATCCCCCCAATAGATGGGTTACTAGCGTCCCTATAAGCACCAAAGGTGCCATACGCAAAGGAATCGTATCCTTACCTTCATGCAACTGTTCGAGGATCAGGTTATTCCCCCTGCCCGAATTTCTGCCGATTTTCAGATAGACATAAGCCATTAACGCCCCACCTACGGGTAAAAGAAACAACAACCACGGATGGTTCAATCTTTTCTCCGTAACAAGGTCTAAGCTGGCTAGAAATAGCGCAGAAGCGGACCCCGTCAGGATCCCCACAATGCTTCCATAAAAAATCCACTTAATGAATGAACCTATAAGCGCAACATGCATGAATTTAGCGGCATGTTCGAATGCCTTAGGACGAAATTTCAACGTAAACCTCACCCCTCATTGAAAGGCCTAGTGTTGCAGCGATCCGACACGATCCATCAGATGCTTACTTTCCGTATTCAAGCCGATGATCGTTACGGTTTTATGGATTTGTTCGTATTTTTGCATGGTTTTGGCAATCGCCGTCACGGCTGAATGATCCCATACGTGAGAAGCGGTGAAATCGATGATGATCGCTTCTGGGTCATTTTTATAATCGAAAAGCTCCACGAAATGCGCCATCGTACCGAAGAACAGCTGTCCCGTTATACGATAAACCTTAGTCCCATTCTTCTCGATCGTCCCATGAGCCTTAATCCTTGCTGATCGCCAACCGTATACCAATGCGCTTAACATAACACCAGCTACAACACCAATCGCCAAATTTGAAGTGGCCAAAACGATGGCAACCGTCACGACCATGACAAGCGCATCGCTCCGTGGAATTCTAGCTAATGTTCGTAACGAGTTCCAATCGAAGGTCCCGATGGATACCATGAACATCACGCCAACCAGCGCACCCATGGGGATTTGTTTCACCACATCGCCAAGAACGAGAATAAGGAAGAGGAGAAATACACCAGAAACGAAAGTCGATAAACGTGCTCTGCCACCGGATTTCACATTGATAACCGTTTGTCCGATCATGGCACAGCCTGCCATCCCGCCAAACAACCCTGAGACCACATTCGCGATCCCTTGGCCTTTAACCTCTTTGTTTTTGTCGCTTTTCGTTTCCGTCATCTCATCCACAATCGTTGCCGTCATCAGGGATTCCGTCATGCCAACAACCGCGAGTGCCAACGAGAATGGCAGCATGCGCCAGATCAGCTCGAAAGACAAATCTATTTGTGGAATATGAAAAAATGGCAGATCTTGCGTGATTTTGCCCATATCCCCAACTGTCCGAAGATCCAGATGCAAGCTCATGGATATAATGGTCATGACAATAATCGCTACGAGCGGAGAAGGCACCGCCTTCGTGAACCTCGGCAGCACATAAATAATCGCCAGCGTTCCCGCAATCATTAACGGCATCTGCCAGTTTGCCCCTTCAAAGCTTGGGAACTGCGCCATAAAAATAATAATCGCCAGCGCATTCACGAACCCCGTCATCACCGAATGAGGGATAAATGTAATGAACCTGCCAAATTTCAAAGCCCCCATCACATACTGGAGGACGCCTGTAAGTATCGTCGCGGCGAATAAATACTCAATCCCGTATTTCGCCACAACAGGTCCCATCAACGAGGCCATAGCCCCTGTAGCGGCAGAAATCATCCCTCTGCGCCCGCCTACAATGGATATCGTCACAGCAATACAAAAAGAAGCATACAACCCCACCATCGGGTCTACACCCGCTAGGATGGAAAAGGCGATAGCTTCGGGAATTAGCGCTAAGGCTACCGTTATGCCCGCGAGTACATCCTTACGGACGTTCGAGAACCAGGCATTTTTAAACTTTTGAACCAACAAAACAATTCCACTCCTTCATCTTGCATCCAGACCTTTCAGTTCTCAGAAAAACCGAGTCCATTCGTCAACTTGTCTCATTATACACAAATCGCAGGCATCCCTCTAGACTCAAAAAGAAAGAGCACAGCACACTCCCATCAAGAGAATGCTGTACTCGATCTCGCTTCTTCTAGCTATTCGTTAAACCCTGGGAAATCCGAAAGATCCGATACGTTAATGAACAATAGAATGACTGCTAAAATACCCGATAAAAGTAATCGGGAATGTGGGATGTGTCGCTTCTCCGCCAAACTGCATCTCAGATAAGAAAATTCTAGATCATAAGTGAGTATTTTCCAAGGACTTATTTGTGAAAACACAAAAGAGCTTCTCCCTCATTACAAGGGAAAAGCTCTTCATCCTTACTACGTTGCACTAACAGGTTTCCTTTTTACAGTGACTTCTGTTTCTTCTTCCTCCGCTTGACCTACACGTTTAATGAAGAAGGAAAGCAGCAAGCCAACGACTCCGATGCCAATAATGACCAGATAGGAATCATTAATCCCTTGAATAGATGCTTCTTTGATCATTTCTTTCGTAGCAGTCGCTGTTTTGCCTGCCGTCATTATTTCTATGAGATGAGATTTGGTTCTCGTCGTCATAACGGTGATCAGTAGCGCCGTACCTACGCCACCCGCCACTTGCTTGATGGTATTGGAAATAGCCGTACCGTGCGCATTGAGTCTGGAAGGCAATTGATTGAGACCCGCCGTGGTGATTGGCATTAAGAATAGTGCCATCCCGAAACGTCGTCCTGTGGACATAAGAACTAAATACGTATAACTTGTCGAATCCGTCAAATTGATGAATCCGATTGTGGTTACGATGGTAATGGCCATTCCAATAATGGACAACCACTTCGCTCCGAACTTATCAAACAATTTACCAGCTATTGGCATCATGAGGCCCATAAGCAGCGCTCCAGGGAGCATAAGAAGACCAGACTCCAACGCGGTATAACCGCGAGCATTCTGCAAATACAATGGAAGCAGCATCATATCCGCATACATAACCATTGTAACCGCGATGTTGATTATTGTGGTCAGGGTAAACATGTTGTGTTTGAATGCCCTAAGATCCAGAAGCGGATCTTTAATAACCAGTTGACGCCAAGTAAACAAAATCAAAGCGACGACACCGACAATGATAGATACGATAACTTCCGCACTGGACCAACCCTTGCCGCCAGCGCTGCTGAAGCCGTAAAGAAGGAAACCGAATCCGATTGTCGAGAGAACAGCACCCCAGATATCAACTTTAGGATACGTACGTTCTGAGACATTTTTCAGATAGATAAAAGCAACGCCAATTACAACAACAACAATTGGTATGATGCCATAGAAAAGAGTACGCCATGAATAATGTTCCAAAATATAACCAGCTAGAGCAGGACCGACGGCAGGAGCAAAAATGATTGCCAAACCAACCATTCCCATAGCTGCTCCACGCTTATCTGGTGGAAAGATCGTCAAAATAACATTCATAAGCAGCGGCATGATAATACCAGCCCCAGCTGCTTGAATCAAACGACCAGTCAACAACAACTCAAAGCCTGGCGCCGTTGCTGAAACAATCGTACCGATGAGGAAAATAATCATTGACGCTTGGAACAGCTCACGCGTCGTAAAGCGTTGCATCAGGAATGCCGTTATTGGAATCAAAACACCGTTCACTAGCATATAACCCGTGGTCAGCCATTGTCCAGTTGATGCGGCAATATTGAATTCGACCATGAGTGGCGGTAAGGCAACGCCCATTATCGTTTGATTCAGAACGGCAATGAACGCCCCCAGTATCATAACAAATAGAAGAGGACCTTTCTTAATAGAACTAGGATCAAATGCTGCAATTTTACTCATACTCACATATTCCTTTCAGTTTCAATTCCACAACTAATTGACATAGTGTTGTATAATAAACTTGATGTAAATAGTATTATAGTCATCTAGTTTAATGTTCACAAGCAACAGCTTTCTTATAAATGTTTATTAGTTTACAGTTTCACAATATTTGTAGTCTATCTATTACATAATCTACAGATCTTGCAGAATTTGTCGCATATCACATTAGCGGAGAAGGAAGTGATTGCTCATGTCAACAAAATCACAACGAATAGATCCGCGTGTACTTCGTACGCGCCAATTGATTCGAGATGCCTTTATCGAATTACTTCAGGAGCTTGAGCTTGAGAAAATAACCGTGAATCGCATCGCGGAGCGAGCGACGATTAATCGTGTTACCTTCTATCTTCATTACAAAGATATTCCAGATATGTTAGATAAGTTATCCGAAGAAATGGTTAACGAAATCCAAGCCATCTTAAATAAAATTCCTGACCCGCCAGGTTTTAACATTCACATCCTAATCCAAATGCTTGAGCATATCGCGGACAATTCAAATTTCTATAAGGTACTGCTCGCTTCCAAGCGTATACCCATATTTACGGAGCGACTTATGAAGCTAATCGCTGATTTTATCACCAGTCGAATAGACAAGCTAGAGGGATCCTCAACCCTGAAAGTTCAAAAAGATATCGCAATTTGGTACGGCTCCTCGGCCATCATTGGTACGATTGTCTACTGGCTTCGCAATGATTTACCCTATACGCCTATTTTCTTGGCTACACAGCTTTCAGAACTGCTCCATCTGCGTCAACCAGGATCTACGGTAAATCCCAAGCCATAATTTCTTTTAAATGACCGAAGAAGCCCTTGGTCCCTCCTGGTGGAGGAATCAAGGGCTCTTGGGTTTATTATGGGCTTACTTCACATCAACGACGAAGGGGACCGTAAACACTTCTCCGTTATGCTGGAACTGCCCCCAAATCTTATAGGTACCCGCTTCCGGGAACGAAGTCGCGAACCTTGCAACAGGGCCAGTCGCCTTCTCATCTAGCGGGTGTACATGAATATACTGCTCCGCATCAGCCGACAGAATCACAACATGGCCTACAGCGCCTAAGTATGGTTGTAGATTCGTAATATCCTTGTTCGTCTGAGCATCACGAATCGTAAAAGTTAGCGTTACTTCTTCTTTAGCCTTCATACTGTTCCAGGAAAGCTCAACTGTTTTGCCGCTAACCTCTTTCATACGTTTACTGTCGGCTGTAATCGCGGCATGCTCTGCCTCTTTACCTTCTACTTTCACCCATTGACTAAGCGTTGTGCTGGTTCCGCCACTTGGAACAAAATCAGCAATGAGCTTATAATCCCCGCCAGTCGGGAAACTCGTGTTGATCGTAAACTTGCCATTCCCTTGATATTCCGGATGGATGTGATGAAAGAACGATAATTGATGATCGATAATAATGAGATGCATTAATTTCTCGTGATTAACTTGAAAATCAGTAATGGATTTGCCGGCATTGTCCGTGATTTGGATCGTTAATTCCGACTTATCATTTGCCTTCAGACTTGTCGATGGGAACGTAAACAAGGCTTTAATGTTGGTAGATACTTTCGGCTGTTCTGCACTGTGTCCACTGTGTTCATCTGCACTTGTTGGGCTAGAAGTTGCCATATGACTGGCATGCTCACTCTTTCCTGCTGCATCTTTGTGAGATGAGCATGCACTTAAGAGTCCAAGCGCGAGCACGACTGCTATAAGCCCTATTTTCTGAATATACACGCGTCAATCTCTCCTATATCTAAGGAAATTAGTTACGAATCCTAACACGCTGAAGTCGAAGTGCATTAAGAACGACAGAGACCGAGCTTAATGCCATTGCCAAACCTGCTACCCAAGGTGCCAACAAGCCTAGCGCAGCAATTGGAATGCCTAACGTGTTGTAACCAAGCGCCCAGACTAAGTTTTGCTTGATGTTGCTCATCGTTTTACGACTCATGTAGATCGCATCCGGGATACTCGCTAAGTCACCGCGCATCAGCGTCACATCTGCGGCTTCCATCGCCACATCCGTGCCTGTTCCGATGGCCATCCCGATATCAGCCGTCGCCAGCGCTGGGGCATCGTTAATACCATCCCCAACCATGGCTACTTTCTTTCCTTGGGCTTGCAGCTTCTTCACTTCATCTGCTTTTCCTTCAGGCAAAACCTCGGCAAGCACATGATCGATACCCGCTTGAGCAGCAATTGCCTTTGCCGTCCGTTCGTTATCGCCCGTAATCATAATAACCTGAATCCCCATCTCCTTCAGTCGGCTAACTGCGGCCTGTGAAGATTCTTTGATGGTATCCGCAACAGCTACTATACCCCCGTACCGTTTATCGATGGCGACGAGCATAGCTGTTTTACCGGACTCCTCCAGCTTCGACATCGTGTCATAAGCACCCTGCGCATCTACATTGTTGATCTCCATGAGACGTCGCGTCCCGATCAATAGCTCTTTCCCTTCTACGACAGCTCTAATGCCATATCCAGGGATCGCTTCGAACATTTCTGTCTGTGGGATTTCAATGGTTTCCGCTCTAATGCCTGCCACAATCGCTTCAGCAAGGGGATGCTCCGAATTTTTCTCCGCGGCGCCCACAAGTCTTAGGAATTCCGCTTCGTCGCCAATTGCATGAACATCAGTAAGCTCCGGCTTCCCTTTGGTGACAGTGCCTGTTTTATCTAAAATAATCACATCAATGTGATGGGTCTGCTCCAGATGATCGCCGCCTTTGAACAAGATGCCCAGTTCGGCTGCGCGTCCGGATCCCGCCATAATCGAAGTCGGCGTCGCCAGACCCAGTGCACAAGGACAAGCGATAACCAAGATGGCGATAGCTTTTTCCAAAGCTCCTGCAAAATCGCCCGGTGTCACCACGAAATACCAGACTAGGAAGGCCACAAGAGAAATACCCACAACAATAGGGACAAAAATCCCAGAAATGACGTCGGCTACCCGTTGAATCGGTGCTTTAGAGCCTTGCGCATCTTCGACAACTTTAATAATTTGTGCCAGCGCGGTTTCTTTCCCGACTTTCGTCGCTTGAATGCGAAGCATTCCGTTTTTGTTGATCGTTGCCCCAATAACAGCATCACCTGGCTTCTTCTCTACAGGAAGACTCTCTCCCGTGAGCATCGATTCATCCACAGCGGATAATCCTTCTAGCACATCTCCATCAACGGGCACTTTATCTCCAGGACGGACAAGGACGATATCCCCTGCCATCACTTCATCAATTGGTATGTTGAGCTCTATGCCTTCACGGATGACCAACGCCGTCTTGGCCTGCAGCCCCATCAAAGACTTAATCGCCTCCGATGTCCGTCCTTTTGCCAGTGATTCAAACAGTTTCCCCATGATGACTAAAGTAATAAGTACAGCACTTGTTTCATAATACAAAGACGGCCCATGATGCACGCTAGCGCCACCAATCAACCAATCGATCGTCAAATACAGACTATAGAAATAAGCCGCCGAGGTCCCCAGTGATACCAGTACATCCATGTTGGCAGAGCCATTTCGCAGCGCTTTATAAGCACCTTCATAGAACTGTCTTCCGATGTAGAACTGAACCGGCGTCGCCATGATCAATTGAAACCACGGATTCATGAACAATTCCGGTATCCAAATCCATGATGTAAACGAAAAGTGGCTCACCATCGCCCATAGCAACGGCAGTGATAAAATCGCAGATAGCAGCAGCTTACGTTGTTGCTTTTTAACCTCTTGTTGGCGATGTTCGGATGGGTCGCCTTGCTCCTGTTTGGAGACTGCTTTGTAGCCGAGCTTCTCCACCCGCTTCTGCATTTCAGATACCGTGAGTTCTGCTGGATTGTACACCACATGTGCAGTTTCTATCGCAAAATTAACCGTTGCTACGCTTACGCCAGGTAATTTATTCAAGACCTGCTCAATCCGCTGGGCACATGCCGCACAAGTCATGCCTTCAAGCTGTAAATCAACGGCTTCCTTCGCTGTATCATAGCCAAGCCTTTGAATGCTTTGTTCCATCTTGGCAACATCAATTCGATTAGGATCATAAGTGACCGTTGCTCGTTCCAGCGCGAAGTTTACATTCGCTTCCGTGATCCCTTCAAGCTTGTTTAACCCTTTTTCAATGCGATTCGCACAGGCGGCGCACGTCATCCCGGGAATCTGTAGTGAGGTTTGTTTAGTCTCAGCTGCTGATTTAGCAGTCTCCATCATCTACACCTCTTTTATTTGACGTCGTATCCTTGATCTTCAATCGCTTCTTTAATGGCATCTTGCGTTAGCCTATTTTCATCGAATTCCACTTGGACCGTTCCGCTTGCTAAGTCAACTTTCCCTACAGCACCCAGCGTTTTCAAAGCGCCTTCAACTGAATTCACACAGTGGTTACAAGACATACCTGTTACTTTTAACGTGACATTTTGCATCGTTCATTCTCCTTTATGTGTTTGATATGATAAAATTAGAATACCCCCCTACCCTATATAAAGTCAAGGGTAATATGCGAAAGAATCCGGAGTTCATACCGCCCTCCAGATCCTCATTTCATGAGCTTATTAATCGTTGTCAATAATTCGGTAATCACTTCTTCATCGCCTTCTTGAATGCGATCAATGACGCAGCTTTTCATATGATGCTCAAGCAATTGCTTGCTGACCCCATTCAGCGCGGACTGGATGGAAGAAATCTGATTTAGCACATCGTCACAATACGTATCCTTCTCAATGAGCCCCTTAACCCCTCGAATTTGCCCCTCGATGCGGTTCAGTCGGGTAATCAGATTACCCTTGGCTTTGTCGGAATGATGGCTCTTTCGTTCACTTGAAGTTGCACACATCTCGTGTGTGTTGCTCTCTTCTGTCATCACAATCACTCCTTACTGATTGCATTTTATCATAGCCCCCTACCCTATGCAAACGATATTAAATCGTTGATTATTACGATGCAACATCCATTTTGCAGAAAGCCGTGAGACTTTAATAATGTTCATTCAGCAATGCGTTTAATCCACTTTGCATGGCATTCATTACGGATTCGTTTCTATCAATCTCATATATCCGAGCCGGATTTTCCCCGTCCCAATCTATGCTATTCCACCAGATCGCAACTTTAATCTTGGGATACGTTTGGATCACACACCAGTTGGGCCGCAGCTTCCGTTGCCTTAGCATCTGAACGCAAATTAATGGGCCCGAGGGCAGACAACAACTTCGCTCCTGCAGAGCAGGCGACGCGCGCAGAATGTGCACTCGCCATTGCAGCCTTGTTGAAGGCATTGGAATAAACAAAAAGTGGTGCCCCTCATTAAATTGAGGGGCACCACTTTATTTCATAGTTTCAAATACTCACTTTTGTAACAACCTACGACTGCTCGAGCTTAGCTTTATACATAACCGGCTGTGTTCGAAGATGCAGTTGCTTTTTCTCGTATGGCCCGATTTCGCCTGCGCTGCCATTGCGGATGGCTTCTGACAAACCCTTGGTCGGATAACCGGCGAATGGCTCCAAACCGATATTATAATTTCGTCCGTACCAAGGGTACCCGTCGGATGCTCCGAACTCCTGCCAGTACCATAAATAAGGGAGTGTTGCAGCATCCCATTCGACGCGGAATCCGATGCCAAGTCGCGGATTCTCGATTTCATACCAAGCCGTGCCCTTGAAGCCAGTCAAATAGCAAATGTCTGAAGGAGTTCCTCGTTCAGGAAGAACAGACAAATCCTTTAACGAGCCGTCCGACGCCCGGTTGTGCGGCCAACGCTGAGCCCCATCGCTGTTTATTTGAACAGATGAGCTATCAGGGGCGTTATTCGACTCTGTTATCACATCGATCTCATCTGGCAGCCGTATCAAGCACCCTGGTTCGGCGAATGGCTGACCATAGGCGAGATGCTGGCCCCACATGTACTGCTGCGAGAACGCGCTTAAATTCTCGATTTCCTCGTTGATCGTTAGCGCCGGAGAGTTTCGTTCCAACGTGAACGTGCGGGTAAGACTGAAAGGCACCTTTTTCGTTCGAATGCTGAAGCGAACGGAAATACGTTCTTCCGTATCTTCGACAATCTCCCAATCCCACGGCATATGGGATACTTCCCCATGTTGGCCGAATTGTGCTCCTTTATACACAGAGCTCGGCCCGCCATTTGGAAATACGACTTGCCAACCGCCAGGATAATAGTCAACCATCGTGGATATGGGATCTGGAGAAGTCGGCAAATATTCAGATGGGTTTTGAACGCCTCCGGAAGAGAGCCACATGTAGTCCAATCCCGCAGGTTTATACGTATATTCAAAAACTTCAGTCCCTTTGCCGGCAAGGATGGAGATTCGAACCAAGTCGTTCTCCAATACGACGGTATCGAGACCCAAGTAGGTATAACGGTCATGTATTCGGCAACCGTAATTGCGCTGCGGCCTATATCGCATTTTCATTCGTAAGACCTCCAGGATCTCAAATTTTTGCCCATCGTTCGTTAGGGACGATTGGAAACCAGCCCGGTCTCAACGGATCCCGGTCATAGGTGTAGCCGCCAAGCTCCTTGTATAGCTCTGCGTATTGCTTGATTTTATCTCGGTCTACTTCGATTCCAAGACCTGGTCCTTCAGGAACGCGAATGGCGCCGTTCTCGTATTTCATCTTCCCGCCGACTAAGATATCATCGGTCAAGTGATGGTAATGCGCATCGGCCGAGAAAGACAGATTAGGTACGGCTGCTCCCATATGAAGCATGGTGGCTAGCTGAATGCCAAGCTCGCCGGAAGAATGCACAGCGATGCCGAGCTGGAACGTCTCGCAGACACCAGCCGCCTTCACGCAAGGTCGAATGCCGCCCCAGAAGGTGGTATCGAGCAGGATCATATCCACTGCAAGATCCAGCACATTGGCGGCTAACTGCTCGAAATTGACGACGACCTGGTTCGTTGCCAGCGGAATGCGCACCATCTGCCGAACCCGACGCATGCCGTTCAAGCCCCATGTCGGGTCCTCGTAATAATCGTTGTTCAAGCCTTCGATCGCATGACCGAAACGGATCGATTCCTCGACGCTCAGCACGCCGTTCGGATCGTAGCGCAAGCGATCCTGCGGAAAGGCTGCGGCCAGAGCGCGATAGCATTCAAGCTCTGCATCGGGATGGAATACGCCGCCCTTCAGCTTGTGTACCGTAAAGCCGTGCTTTTCTTTCAGCTCGCGGCAATGCTGGACAAGCTGCTCTGGCGTGCGCACCTCTTCTTTGCCAGTCTGATCATTCGGTGCACGGAAGAAAAGGTAGCTGGCAAAAGGCACCTGGTCGCGGACTTTGCCTCCTAGCAGCTGATAGACCGGGATGCCGAGTTTCTTGCCCATCACATCCAGGCAAGCAAACTCTAAAGCTGCATGAATCTGCGTACGGTTATTATATAGACTTGCTGTCGGATTGCAAATTTTGAACCGCAGCTCCTCTAACTGAAACGGATCATGTCCGACCAGATACGATTTGAGCCCGGTGATCGCCTGCTCGGCGCTCTCCCCGCCGCCTCCCATCTCCCCGTAACCAATTAAGCCCTCGTCGGTTTCTACCTCCACAATTGTACGAACGAAGCGTCCCCAATGTGCACCGATGGCATGGCGAATCGTCGCTTCAAGCGGAACGGTGACAGTTGTCGCTCGGATGTCTACAATTTTCATATTCGGCATCCTCCGATTCTATTTAGGCAGCGCAATAGCAGCCGATGCGAGCAGGCCGCCGTCAATTTTATAATCTCCGCCGGTAATGAAACCTGCTTTGTCTCCACATAAGAAAGCGATAAGCTCCGCTACTTCCTCCATCGTGCCTACACGGCCGATCGGGTGCATTTTACCAAAATTTTGAATCATTTCTTCCTGGGTCAGCTCTCCCTTGAACTGATCCGCTGCCCAGCGCAGCATCGGTGTATCAATCGAACCCGGACAGATAACATTGGCCCTGATTCCTTCAGAAGCATGGTCAAGCGCCAAAGCCCGCGTAAGCGAGTTTATTGCGCCTTTAGATGCGACGTAGGCGGCTGAGCCTGTTAGAGCCACGTACGCTTGCATAGAGGAGACATTCACGATGGCGCCACCCCCGCGTTTGCGCATTTCTGGAATGGCGTATTTGGCAGTCAAGTACATGCCCTTCACATTGATGTCAAACACTTCGTCCCAAACAGATTCTTCCGTATCAACGACATTACCATAACGCTGTACCCCGGCGCTGTTGACAAGAATATCAACGCCATTGAAGGCTTCTACAGTTTGCTGAACTGCAGACTGGACTTGAACGCTGTTGGCAACGTCCGCTTCTATCCCGATTACGTTGGCATTTCCCGTCTCCTGGCGAATTGCCTCAGCGGCTTCTTTGGCAGCTCCTCGCGAAATAAGGACAACGGATGCCCCGCCTTGGGCAAACCTTCGCACAGCTCCTAGTCCGATCCCTTTGGATCCACCAGTAACAATTACCACTTTACCTTGAAAATCCATATCCGCTACCTCCTAAAAGTTTTCGTCAGAAAACTGACTTCGTAAGCATAATCTCAAGTTATCAGCAAATCCTGCCCCTTGTTTTCTATTATATTAACACGTTGCTTAAACGGCCTAATTTATCGACTTCCACCGTTACCGTGTCTCCCGGTTTCAGCCACGCTTTCTGATCATCTGGATAACCGAACATGACGCCTTCTGGCGTTCCCGTCAAAATCAAATCCCCCGGCTCTAGCGAAATATGGTGAGAAATATAGCTGACTATTTCATCGACATAGAATATCATATCCCGTGTATTGGAGTTTTGGCGCTGTTCCCCATTCACGAAGCATCGGATGCCGAGCTCATTCGGATTGCCTACCTCGTCAGAAGTGACAATATAAGGACCGACCGGACAGAAACCGTCCAAGCTTTTGCCGAGCAGCCATTGGCTCGTACGGGCTTGCAAATCCCGCGCGGACAAATCATTAATACAGCAATAGCCAAAGACGTACTTGAGCGCCTCTTCGCGGGATACATCCTTCGCCCGCTTCCCGATGACGATGCCTAGTTCCGCTTCATAATCGACCTGTGAAGTCACTTCAGGCAGTTTTACCTCTTTCCCGTGACCTGTCAGCGCGTTCGAAAATTTATTGAACAACACGGGAGTGGAAGGCACCGGCAAACCAGCTTCTTTCGCGTGATTGCGGTAATTCAAACCGACACAAATAACTTTGCGGTTCAGCGGGACACACGGCGCGAAATCAAGCGTCTCCTCATGCAGCAGTTCACCTGTTGGTTCAAGACCAGACAGCCCCTCGAGCCCTAGATCCAGAATCTCCTGCAGCGAAACATTCAACAAGCGCACGCCCTCATCTTGTTGAATCCCAACGTGTGTTGCCCCGTCTTGGTTAACGACAACCAGTTTCATACGTCTAACTCCTCCACCGATATATAGTTGCTATTGCTTCTTCAAGCCATCTTGCCGAACGTACAGCCCCCGTCAATATAGAGCGGCGAGCCCATCATGAACTTTGACTCGTCAGACGCCAGGAAAACGGCCGCATTCGCAACATCCTCCGGTCTTCCAAGATCTCCGGTCAGCTGACGCTTGCGAATCGTATTCAGCCCTTCCTCTGGATCCGCATACGAATCTTTTAAATATTTCTCCACGAATGGCGTCAATATAGTACCGGGCAGCAGCGCATTAACCCGAATATTGTACGGGGCGTAATCCACCTGCATACATTTGGTCAGCGTCAGCACGGCGCCTTTGGTTGCAGCGTAAACCGCTCGCCTCATCAACCCAATTTCTGCAATCGCCGACGACATGTTGATGATGTTGCCTGATCCTCGCTCCATCATGTGAGGGACAATGTATTTGCAAGGCAAAAAGACGCCTTTCATATTCACATTTACAACGCGATCCCACAGTTCCTCCGACAGCTCATGAATCGCACCGACTCCGGAAATACCCGCATTATTAAACAAGATATCGATATTTCCGTAGGTTTGCAACGACTGGTTTACCATCTGTTCCACGTCGTCTGCCTTCGTCACATCCGCCTGTATGAACGTCGCTTCGCCGCCTTGTTCCCGGATCAAACGAACCGTTTCTTCTCCATCTGATGCTTTCAAATCGTTGACAATCAATTTAGCTCCTTCGGCAGCAAACCGGAGCGCCGTTTCCCGTCCGATCCCAGATCCCGATCCAGTTATTAGAGCAACTTTATTGAGTAGTCGCATACGTAATCCCCCGTTATGAATGATTCTAGCGTTCGAGCGCCGCACGGCCGATATAAGCTCCGCCGAGTTGTTCTCCGATACGTAAGAGCTGGTTATATTTCGACAATCTAGAAGAGCGTGCCAATGAGCCTATCTTAATTTGACCGCCTGCAAGGCCTACGGCCAAGTCAGCCAATGTCGCGTCCTCTGTCTCGCCGGAGCGCGCCGAAATAACTGTGCTGAAGCCTGCCGCCTTGGCGATATTTACTGCTTCAACCGTTTCTGTCAATGTTCCAATCTGATTCATCTTGATGAGAACCGAATTGGCAGCCTTCTCTGCAATACCTTTCCGAATGCGATTCGGATTTGTCGTAAACAGATCGTCGCCTACGAGCTGAATCTTACTTCCAAGCCGCTTCGTCAGCTCGATCCAGCCTTGCCAATCATCCTCGGCCAAGCCATCTTCAATGGATACAATTGGATATCGATCACACCAACGTTCCAGAACATCAATCATTTCATTCGCGCCCAAAATTCGACTTTCGGATTGCAATTCGTAGTTATCCTTATCTTGATTGTAAAAGTGGGAAGATGCGATATCCAGAGCGATCGCCATATCTTCGCCCGGACGCAGACCTGCGCGTTCAATGGCGGATACGAGCAGCTCAAGCGCTTCCTCATTGGATTGCAAGGATGGACCAAAGCCCCCCTCATCGGCGAGCAGCCATCCGACATAACCACGTTCATTGATGATCTCCTGCGTTTTCCAATAAACGGATGAGAGCATTTCTAGCGCTTGCGGATACGACCCAGCGCCGACAGGCACAGCCAGAAAGTCCTGCACGTCAAGTTTTTTTCCTGCATGTAGCCCACCGCTAATGATATTCACCATCGGAAGAGGAATGGACAACGGTGTGCCTCCAGGCAAATAACGGTCCGCCAAATAGCGATAAAACGGTTTCCCCTCGGCCTTCGCCGCTGCATGAGCCGCTGCGAACGAAATCCCTAGGATGGCATTAGCGCCTAAACGCGACTTATTGTCTGTCCCGTCCAGGTCGATCATCGCTTGATCGATTTGCTCTTGCTCGAAAACATTTCGTCCAATTATCGCTTCGGCAAGAACTGTATTTACATGTTCAACAGCCTTGCTTACTCCTTTGCCCCGGTACCGGCTCTTGTCTCCGTCTCGAAGCTCCCATGCCTCGAACCGCCCTGTCGATGCGCCTGAAGGCACCATCATTCGTCCAATATGACCGCTTGACAGCTCTACATCAACCTCTACCGTAGGATTGCCTCTTGAATCCAATATTTCCCGTCCTTGAACATGTACGATTTTACTCATGAATCTGCCTTCATCCTTCCATTGCTTCTTTCAAGCTGCTTTGAACCTCTTTATCCGGTTGCTGTATCCAACTGATCGCTGTCTGTCTGACCAAATCCTTCAGTGTTTGATCTTTGACATAACCGATCGTAGATTTCCCGTCGATTCTTGCCAGTAGTAGCACACCCGTATGACCAATTAGGCGAGCATAAGTGTCATCGCGGAATCCGTAAGCCTCCAGAAACTGCTCCATTAATCTCAAGGCATCTTCCTGTTGATTCATCGCCCAGCCTTTAAGCAGTAGATGCGTAAGCATAAAGGCAAGATCGAATACGGGATTCCCCCAATGTGCAACCTCGTAATCCAGTAAGACGAGTCGCTGCTCCCGATCGACGAGCATATTTTTCGGTGAAAAATCGCCATGCACCAGACAAATACGATGCTCCTCCAAATCACCTATAAGAGCTTCCATCTCTGTCCTGAGCTCAGGATATTTGAGGAGTAAATGCCGATGAAACGGTTCAATTCGCAGCTCGCGAAAAAAGGTCATATCGCTGAAGCTCTCTTGCTGACTGCTTTCTGCAAACCGTCTGCTGTTTTCATGCATCGCGCGAAGCAGCAGTCCTGCATGTCGGGAGGCCTCGGTATGAAATTCGCCTTCCATCAACTTGTCTTTCCATGGAACAGCTTCATCAGGCGCACATGTCATGATATATAAGTGATCGACAGCATCTGAATGCACAATATGAGGGACAGTTCCTTTGGGCATTAGAGGCTCCAAAAACTGCATGGCTTGCTGCTCCCTTTCAATACGGGCGACGTCGGCAAACCAATCCTCGTCTACATTCAACTTTCCGAGCGCTTGTTTTAGCACCCATCTCTGTTCCCCAGATATCACTTTCCATACCAGACAAGAGACACCGCCGCTCAACCGTTCGGCTTTCGCTAGATTTACTCCTTCAAGAGACTCTACGTATCGTTCCACTTGTTCTTCTGAGTTTAGTTCCAATGGGTGTACCTCCTGAAAAAAACGGCTACGCGGTCCTCTTTTGAACGATTACCTTATTCATTGTTTACGATGTTAATAGCTGCCTTCATATAACCGAGGGCGTAAGCCATTCCTGCATGCCACGGGGCATCGCAGGTCATCTGCGGCGTATGATCCGGAATAAGCACGCCGTCGAAGCCGTTCTTTTTGTAAATGCGAAGCGCCTTAATCATATCGATGTCGCCTTCGTCGACAAACACTTCCTTGTAGTCCGGCACTTTGCCTTTCACATTCCGAAAATGCACATAACACACTTTATTTTGCTGCGTATAACAATCTATCGCTTCATATAAATTTCCTTCTGTCATTTCCTGAACGGTCCCCATACACAAATCGATCGCATTCGAATGACTTGGCACCAAATCCACTAACTTCTGAAACAACTGCGGCTGATAAACCAACCGAGGCGTTTCACGAATTGATGGCATAGGAGGATCGTCGGGATGAGCGGCCAAGCGCACGCCTGACGCCTCAGCTACGGGCACTATTTCTTTAAGAAAGCCGGCAAGACGCTCCCAAAGTTGTTCTGCGGACACTTCAGGTAGTGTGCCTTCCAGTGCGCTCGGATTGTAAGTCATATTCCAGACCTCTCCCAACGTTAACGGGGCATGCTCGCTTGCTTTGCTTGGCGTGAATCCGACGGAAACCGCTCCGCCTCTGGCAAACTCGCCTTTCGTATGGCCCCATACGCCAGCTAAGCTGAAATTGTAACCAATCACAGGAATACCAGCTCTGCCGACATTGCGAACGAACGACTTCAACAGCTCGATTTGTTCATCCCTGCGCGGCCCGTCCAGCAGCACATCATGCCAGTGGGCAGGATCGAAGTTTTCGATCGCATACAATTCCAAGCCTTCTTCGTTGATCTCGGCTTTCAGTTTTTGGAGCGACTCGAAGGACCAATCCTCAAGGTTTCCGGTCGTTACTCCCCAATTTTTCTTGGCATCTGTCGCTGGAATTCCGTTTTTGGCCATGCTCGGAAAATAGTCGACAAGATGTGCAATGATATGCGTACAGCCTGCTTGCTTAGCAAAGCGGTAATATTCTTTCGTCAGCATACTGCGGTATAAACCAAGCCCTAATTTCACCGAATGATTCCCCCTTCTACAACACGCCGAACGTATCGAATGCTTCTCTAACCAGCATGCCGTTTTTGATTGCATCCCGAACTTTATTTTCGCTGGACACTTTTTGCAAAGCGCGCCTAATCACTTCTTCCTCGAGCGCATGAGGCACAACGACAATACCGTCAAAATCAGCGAAAATGAAATCATTTGGCTGTACCAGAACACCGCCACACTCGATCGGTACTCTATGCTGCAGGATGAGGTTACGCCCTTTGGTGTCTCGGGGCGCATAGCCGGAAGAAAATACGGGGAAGCCAAGCTCCTCGATTTTTTCCGTATCCCGAATGTTGCCATCTGCGATGGCGCCTCTTCCTCCACGCGCTATAGCTGCATTGGAAACTAATTCTCCCCAAACGGCTGCTCTACCCGAGGGCAGACTTACCATGTAAATATCGCCGGGCATAATGGCGTCTAAGGAATCAATCAGCCCGTCGTAGAACTTCTCAGGTATTTCATAAATATCACTTGCAAGCACGGGATACGCACGGCCTACTGCTTTCATATTCCGCCCAAGCGGCCGGATCGAACGATCCATGGATTGATTCCTATAGCCCAAATCATCTAAAATATCTGAAATAACCGCGGAATTTAAATTTTTTGCCAACTCGTCAAAATAGCTTGCCTCTCTATTCATGTCTTCCACCTTCGCTCTCTTCATATTAGTTACTTGTTGAACTTTATACGTGTCGCCGACTTGAACAATTTTTCCGTCTTGAACGGCTTCGGTCAAATGCCCATGCACCATGGCAAGTCCCCGGAATTCGTAGATACGGCCCATCCGATTGCACACCTCTCTCCAAATTGGTTCCAGAGAAAGCGGTTCAGCTGCTTCCCCCAGTATCTGATGAATTGTCCAATCCACCTGGTCGATCATATGATGAACCCCGATCAAGTGATTGTTCAGCCCTTCCGAATCTGTCGGGTCAAAATGTGCTGTAAGCACTTGATTAAATCGATGTTTACGATTCAGCTCGGATAGTTTTTTAACCGTTGCCCTGTATTGCTTTGGACTGTAGTGACCTGGGAAAAGGCCGCCTTCATAGAGGGTAATGGCATCGCCCAAGATGAGCGTATTCGTGCTGTGTTCGATGAAACCGATTTCAAACATCATATGGCCAGGTAATGACAACGTCGTTAATTGTGTTTCTTCATCCAACTTAATCGTCAAACCCTCTGTTACGGAAAGATCTACTTTCGAGCCCCCGTCCATTAATCCGAGAATGTCTCGTTTCGTTTCCTCCGAATGAGGTAATATCTCGGGAAAAGGTAAGCAAAATTGCTCATAATGGTATTCCATATCTTCGATCCATCGCTCGGAGCCAACTGGCGCAGCAACCAATAAATCATATTTTTCCTTTAAATGCTTGTTGCTCCCAATATGGTCTGCGTGTGGATGCGTATTGAAGAGAAAGCGTAATTCTGATGTTTTGGATTCCTCTACCATTCCAACGATATCTGGGAACATAGCAGATATGCCCGAATCGATTAATATCGAGAAATCCTTGCCCTTGACGAGATAGGTGTATAAGGGAATCGTATCACTGAGCATCAATTTGGCCGCATAAACCTTTTCATTTATTTGCATCCTCTATCATCCTCTCAAAATTATATGTATGCGTTATTAACATGTAACATGTTACATGTTAATAAGTATAAAACAAGCTGTCTTTCAACAGCATGATTACCGAGTTTGAAGCAATGCTTCTTTGCCAGAAAGAATGTGGTTCGTTACCAACTCAACCACTAAAGCTTCATCTCTCTTTTCGAAGGCATCGACGATTTCGTGATGTTGATGATGACTTAACTCCGCTTTCGAGTAAGCATTTTCGAAAAAAGCTCGTTCCGTAATTCTATGTGCGTTAAGTCCTTTATACAACTCCAATATGCATTCATTCTGTCCCATCTTCATAATATGAAGATGAAACTGAATATCCAAATCATTGAAACTCATGGAATTGAACGGCTTCATTTCGTAATAAACGTCCATATCATGGCATAACTTCCGCAGTACCACAAAGTCATCTTCCGTTGCTTTTGTAACAGCAATTCTCGCAGCCCATGTCTCAAATAAAAGACGAGCGTCAAACACTTCTGTAATTTTAAGCAGATCGATTTCTGTGACATATGTACCTTTACGCGGCTTAATCATAAGTAACCCTTCAAGATGCAGGCGGTTAAAAGCCTCTTTAATGGGAGTCCTGCTTACGTTAAATTGCTCGGCTAACTCGAATATATCTAATTTTTGACCAGGTGAAAGCTTACGCGTAAAAATCGCATTTTTAAGTTCTTTATAAACTCTATCAACCGTCAAGATGTTTTCGATTTGAGAAAACGTTGTCATTGAGTATTTTCCTTTTGTTTTTTTATTCTGTGATCTGTAACATGTTACACTTCACAATTTGATTATTAAATAGAAATGCCTGTTTTGTCAAAGGTTATTTTTGATTGCCAATCCTATGCCATTGGTTATTGCTAGGGGGCAAGCCACTCTGAGCGTGCAGTAAGGTCTTCCTTCAACTCGCTAAGCGTTGCCTGCGATATTCCAATTTCATTAGCGAAGTCAACTTGATTATTGTTTCGATATGTATCACTCCTAAAAAAAATAGTCCCGATGAATAATAATACTCACCGGGACTGACTTAGAGGTTCATGATTTTTTACTGGTTCACGACTTTTATTGATTTCATTGGGTTTACCGCGGCATATGATAAACGCGAAAAATTAAAAGTATGGTTAGCTGTAACTGACTTCACGTTCTTATTGGATGGCTGCCATTCACCCCAAGATTTAAGCCTTCTTACCATCCATTCGATCCGGAGTAGCCGTAAATCCCAGTACAATTAAATTGATTCTTGTAATCATTTCAATCAGTGCGTTCTGATTTAAAGCAACTTAATCAGCTCTTCTAGTTCATCAACCAATACTTTTGCAAGTTCAAAATTAGTTTCTTTTAAAGCCAATTCTATTTTCGTTTCAACTGATTTTTTATTTTGTTCCGCTTCTAAATAGTCTCTATCAAAATGACTAGCATAAATCATCTGTCTAAATTTTCGCATACTCATTTTTCTAATCGTCTTATCGTCAATGATTAAAACATAATCCATCCCATTTACCACAGAATAGAAATCATGCGAAATCATGAGAATCGCACCTTTATAGTCTTCAATGGCTTTCTCCAGTGCTATTTGTGTATAAGTGTCCAAATGACTTGTCGGTTCGTCAAGAAGCAATACGTTTGCTTTACTGGCAGAAACTTTAGCCAATTGAAGTATATTTTTTTCTCCACCAGATAAAGATTCTATCTTTTGATTAACGATTTCTCCTTCAAAGCCGTAGTTTGAAATATACGATCTAACCTCATCATACGTTTTAAACCCAGCATCGATGAATTCTTCTAGTATGGTATTAGAACCCTTTAGCACTTCGCCTTGAATCTGAGATAAATAAGCCATTTTAACATCGGGATTTATTTCAATTGAATCCTGATTATTTTTAAAGATATCTCGGAGTAACGTCGTTTTCCCGGTACCGTTTGGACCGATAATGGCTACTTTATCCGTAGATTTTATCTCAAAGTTAACATTTTCTAAAAGCAACTCATCAAAGGCAACACGATAATTATTGACATTTATAACAACGCTGTCTTCAATTTCATTATCAATATCTAAACGGATATTCGGTTGCTTAATATCAACAAATGGCGCTTTAATTCTACGCGCTTCCAATCTCTCTTGAAACCTAACTCTAGCTTTTAACGCTCTACCTCTAGATGCTTCTGAATTATACGTTGCGATAGCTCTAAGATTATCAATAATGTTATCGTATCTCTCAATTTCTTCTTGTTCAGCGACTGCGATTTCTTGCAACTCAATTTTTGTCTGAAGTAAGGAGAAATTATACTCAATATACCGCCCATCAAACTCTTGGATCTCCGTGTTTTCAAGGTGTATAATTTTGTTGAAACAATGATTCAAGAGATATCGGTTGTGCGTTACAACTAGCACCATGCCTTTGTGAGAATTAATAAGATTTTTAAGCGCATTTAGGTTTTCAAAGTCTAAAAATACATCAGGTTCATCCATAATCATCAAGTCTGGACTACTCAGCATTTCCTTCATCACTTGAATAAGTTTGAATTCCCCACCACTCAGGTCGGATACCTTAAGATCTTTTAGCTTCATGAGGTTTGCTAGATTTAGTTTCTTATTCATGTTGCTTTCAAAATCTTCCCCACCAATTGAATCAAATGCATCTAAAGCGAATTGATACTTTTCTAGTAACGAGTCAATATCCGATGAGGTTTCCATTTCCGTGCAAATCGTTTGTATGTCATTTTGAATCTTAATAAATCTTTCTCCTATATATTCGAAAACAGTTGTTTCTTCCGTTTTCTCTGGTTGTGAGAACTGACTTACATACCCGATTGTGCAAGTTGGGTCCATCTCTAACCTGCCATCAAACAAATATCTTTCTGGATCCATCAGTATTTCGATCAGTGTACTTTTCCCACTGCCACTTGTTCCTATAAAAGCGCAATGTTGTCCCTCTTCAAGCGTGAATGAAATGTTTGTATATAGTTCTTTTTGCGGAAATGAAAAGGATAAGTTTTCAACTTTTATCATAGTATTACCTTTCTTTATAACTAAAATAGTGACTATTATTAGATGTATGGAAGAGTATAGCGTTCGAGTTTACCGTTGTTAGAATAACACTTGTTACAACCAACTTCAATCAAATCACATTAAAGTTGTTCGTTAAATCGAAAAATACAACTTAGAACAATATGATCACGCCTGTTGATTAGCCAGAAACTAGATTTAGAAGGTTATACAAATAGACGTATTTTTTGAGTACTACCAATAGTATTCATTTATTTACCCCGTTTATAAAAAATAGGGCCATCCTAATTATGGTATTAGGACAGCCCTAGATAATTTACATTCTTTACTGGTTCCACAGTTTTTTACTGGTTCACAACTTTTATATCACTAGACAGGATGTTCTTTGAAAATAAAGTCATAGACTGGGCTGCTTGATCTAATGCGGTTTCTGACATTGAAAATCGCCAGCCTATTCAATTTAAGTTTTAGACTGGCCAAAAAATCAAGCCCGCGGCGGGCTAGGAATTGAAATATAAAGTCTTAGACTGTTGTGGGTTTGATTGAACTAACGTTACCCATCATACTGCAGCACAAGCGCTGCATCACAGATTGTCGCTCCCTTTTGGGAATTAATCCTACTCAGGTTGTTACACCAGCCTCATTTTTATTTTTAGGATTGAAAGGCCTTTCGTACTTTAAAAATCATTCGGCTAGGTCTATTTTATTATTGTCTTTTTGAGGTTTTAGCGGAATTAATTTTCATTGGAGTTCAATGTCATACTTAACAGTAGGATTTAACTACATTATTCACCCTTGAGGCCTCAATTATAGAATCGAAACAGCTGCTCATTCGTAAATTTCCACTCCGGTGTTTGCAATTTATCTCCAAAGGAGATATTGTACCAGGGATTTCCCTTTCCATTAGCAGGGTTCTCCAAAATGTGCATCTCTTGTGCAGGCGTATATCCCTGAGCCAGGAGAAAGAGCTTCTCGCCGTTTTTGGGATTCTGGACCATATCCATTACTACAATCGCATGTCCTGGTGATCCGCCTTCAAGGAAAACATCTCCGGGTCGCATATCCGATAGCGTTATATGCTTCATCTCCTTTGCCAAGGATAGAGTGCCTGCATACGCAAACACCATATTCAGATAGCTGCGGAACCCCTCATAGCTAGTGGATCTGACTCCACGTTTCACCCAGGTAACCTTATTCCCTGAAACCTCAATTTTATTTCCTTTCGTCCAGGTTGCATAATCAGCTTTGAAGCCATTGGTAAAGTTAAAATGTATCTTGTCATACAATCCCTTACCGTACAAATATTCCGCTCGCAATCTCATCACCGAATCGGCACATTGTTGGAGATCCCGATCCCCCACATCTACATCCAATACCGCTTCGTAAACCTCTTTAGCTTTTAACTCACCGTTAAATAAATGAACCTTGGAGCCATGAGGCTTAAGAGGAATTTGACGTATATATTCTTCATATGATCCAGTCTCAACAGTTATCCGTTCGAAACCTTTGGGAACTGCAATGCGTTCTGCCACATTTGTCCCATTTGGTTGAATCAGATCGGCCTTTAACGGCTTAACGGCAGACACAAGAGAATCGCCATCCTCCGGTCCTTGAGCCGGATTTCCTTGACAGGAAACAAGCATGAATGCAAAGGATATGAATATAAGCATATCTCTTTTGTTCAACAATAGCAGCACTCCGTTCATTTGGAATCATTAATTAGACGATGCAGCCTTTATAATAGTTTATATCACCAATCAATATTAAGGGAGCGGTGAGCAGAGACAGGGCGAGCTATCTGCGGCGGTATCTGAAAGAAGCCAATTCAGATCACAATTGAATCTGCTTCTAAAGTGCACTAATGGTCTCACACGAAGGAAGGCATACGCAGCGTTCGATATCGCTTAACGTTCCTTGTGAGGCGCCAATTCTGATTGGGAAATCCTTCTGGTTTAGTTCATTTGTCCTTTGTATATATCTGACTTTTTCTCCAAGATTCAATGGTATCCACTCCAAACTATAAAAAAATACCCTGCAATTATGTAACATAATTGCAGGGTTTGAGCTTTGTTCATGATGTCTAATTCTTGTGTTAGTTATCTGCATAAACGCCATGTAGTCTACAACTTTATTTTCACAGTCTAATACTTTATTTTCACTGAACACAGGACAGGAGGGACTGAGTTTTTAACCCTACTCCACCGTCACACTCTTCGCCAAATTCCTCGGCTTATCCACATCATTCCCACGCGCCAACGACGCGTAGTAAGACAGCAACTGCAAAGGAATCACAGACAACGCAGGAGTTAACACATCCAACGTTTTCGGAATAATGAACGTGCTGTCTACCGACTTCTGCAGCTCGGTTTCACCTTCCACGGCAATACCCAGTACATTCGCGCCGCGCGCCTTCACTTCTTTAATGTTGCTCACGGTTTTCTCGAGCAGCTCGTGCTGTGTCGCTAACGCGATCACTGGAATATCATCCTCGATCAGCGCAAGTGTGCCGTGCTTCAACTCACCCGCTGCATATGCCTCGGAGTGAATGTAAGAGATCTCTTTCAGCTTCAAGGAGCCTTCAAGCGCTACTGCATAATCCAAGCCTCTGCCGATAAAGAACAGATTATCATGCTTCGCCATCTCTTCAGCAACAACCTTCAATGCTTCCGCTTGCTCCAAGATTTCACTAACCTGCGCAGGCAGCTCCTTCATTGCTGCAATGACATCAGCAATTTCCTCAGCCGTTTGCGTGCCTAGTGTTTGTGCCAAATGCAGACCAAGCAGGTAGAACGCAATCAATTGCGACGTGTACGCTTTCGTCGAAGCTACCGCAATTTCCGGTCCTGCCCATGTTGTAATGATATCGTTCGCTTCACGAGCAACCGAACTTCCTACAACATTCGTAATCGCCAAAACGTGCGCTCCGCAACGCTTCGCTTCACGCAATGCTGCTAACGTATCCGCCGTTTCACCGGATTGGCTCACGACAATCACGAGCGTATCCTTTGTGATAATCGGGGAACGATAACGATATTCAGACGCTACATCCGTTTCGACCGGAATACGCGCCATTTTCTCAATGACATATTTCCCAACCATTCCAGCGTGGAACGCCGTTCCACAAGCCACGATATGCACACGGCTAATGTTGCGAATCGCCTCTGGCGTAATCGAAAGCTCATTCAACGTAACGCTCTTACCGTCAGGTGAAATACGACTTCCCATCGTATCGCGGTACGCCTTCGGTTGGTCATAGATTTCTTTCAACATGAAATGATCGAATCCGGCTTTTTCCGCCGTAACAATATCCCAATCGACATGGAACATTTCCCTGGAAATAAAATTCCCCTCTAAAGTCATTAGTTCGACAGCATCCCGCGTTAATAGCGCCATTTCGCCATCATTTAGAATGAACACATTGCGTGTATACTCTAGAATCGCTGGAATGTCGGAACCAATGAAATTCTCGCCTTCGCCAATCCCGATAATCAACGGGCTCGCTTGACGCACAGCAACGAGGCGGTCCGGTTCGAACTCTGTCAAAACACCAAGCGCAAACGCACCTGTCATGTGCTTCACGGCTTTCTGAACCGCTTTGAGGATATCACCCTCGTACAAACTCGCGATCAAATGCGAAATAACCTCTGTATCCGTCTCCGATACGAAAACATGGCCCTTCGCGATCAATTCTTCTTTCAGCGTAATATAATTCTCAATAATGCCGTTATGCACAACGGAGAATTTCAGTGAATTATCGGTGTGAGGATGTGAGTTCACGTCTGAAGGCTTACCATGTGTCGCCCAACGTGTATGCCCGATGCCAACGCTTCCGTTCAAAGGCGTTTCACCCAGCTTCGACTCTAAGTTCGCAATACGGCCTTTGGCCTTCTTAATTTGCAAACCATCCGCCGTATACACCGCAACCCCAGCAGAATCATAGCCTCGATACTCGAGCTTTTTGAGGCCTTCCAATAAAATCTCCTGAGAATTACGCTTTCCAATATAACCAACGATACCGCACATAGTTACAACCTCCAAATTTTTATAAGCCTCTTCTACAAGGGCTGTTTGTCAAGGATCTCAATTCAATACCAACCATAACTAAATAAACCATCTATAAGGGCGTTCATTACGTGTACATGTCAAAAAATAATAGATGTTGGATACTTGTCTGCCCGGTCGCCCGAACGATTTTGCTCTCCAACTTAACGGCACTCCTCGTGCCGGAAGGTCCCCGCCGAATGTTTCGAACACCTTCACCTCGTCAACTCACCGCGTAGTAGCAGCCTATCGGCTACATTTCCGTCCCGCTTGTAAGTTCTGGCGCTATTTGTTGCGAATAACCTCTGCCCTGCCTTTCCTTCTTGAGTAACTTCATCATATGCATTTTATCCTGGCAATGCAACTTGTTTTTGGCATGCCTCATCCCCCACCCCGCTATTTTCTAGCAAAATGGGGGACTAGCAACCTATGATTATACCAATTGCTCTTGAATGACCTTCGCAATATCGTGTACATACGCTTCAACTTGCTCTTTGTCTGGACCTTCGGCCATAACTCGAATCAAAGACTCAGTTCCCGATGGACGAACCAACACGCGGCCGTTATCGCCAAGCTCATCTTCCACCTTACGGATCGCCTCTTCGATAATAGCATTATCCTTCAACTTGCTCTTATCAGCCACTCGAATGTTGACGAGCAATTGCGGGAATTTACGCATAATCCCTTTCAAATCGCTAAGCTTACGCCCAGATTCAACAAGGGTATTCACTAATTGCAATGCTGTCAGAATGCCATCGCCAGTCGAGATGTAATCTAGGAAAATAACATGACCGGACTGCTCCCCGCCTAGGTTATAGCCGCCTTTACGCATCTCTTCCATCACGTAGCGATCGCCTACAGCCGTTTGCAGAGCCTTCAAGCCCGCTTTTTCGATCCCTTTGAAAAAGCCAATGTTCGCCATCACCGTCGTCACGATGGTGCCGTGGTTCAGCTTCCCTTTGCGATTCAGCGCATCGCCAAGAATGCTCAAGATGAAGTCGCCATCGACTTCATCGCCCTTTTCATCGATCGCGATCAGACGATCCGCGTCGCCGTCAAAAGCCAACCCGATGGCTGCGCCATGCTTAACCACCTCGGCGCGAAGCGTCTCCGGGTGGGTGGAGCCGCAATCATCGTTGATGTTGCGCCCATTCGGCTCTGCGCCGATGGTGATCACTTCCGCTCCTAGCTCGCGGAAAATCAAAGGAGCCAGCTCATAGGCCGAGCCATGAGCACAATCCAACACAACCTTCACGCCGTCGAACGACTTCGACACCGTCTCCTTCAAGAACGCCAGATAAAGGTGCTTCGCATCTGGCTGATCCGAAACCGTCCCAATCTCGCCGCCGACTGGGCGAGGCAGTTCATCCACAGCTGCATCCAGCAGCTGTTCAATTTCAAGCTCCGTCTCATCCAATAGCTTGAAGCCGTCGCCCCCAAAGAATTTAATCCCGTTATCCTCAACCGGATTATGTGAAGCGGAGATCATAACGCCCGCGTCAGCGCCTAGCTTTTTCGTCAAATAAGCAACCGCTGGCGTGCTCACCACACCAATTCGAATCACCTCAACACCAATCGACAACAATCCTGCTACGAGGGATGCTTCCAGCATCGGCCCCGAAATCCGTGTATCTCTCCCGATCACGACTTTCGGATGCTTTGCCTGTCTTGTTAATACATACCCGCCGCAACGTCCTACTTTATAAGCTAATTCTGGCGTGAGCTCGCCATTCGCGACACCGCGCACACCATCTGTACCGAAATATTTCCCCATTTTTGAATTCTCCTCTTTCTCTATTCCCCATTTAAGGATTTGTAGCTTTTACGTTTTTCTCGCTGATTTCAACGATCGCCTTCACTTCTTGCGGAAGCCCGAGCTTCACAAAGGTAGGCATATTCAAAGTAACATTCAATTCATGCTTCCCTGGCGGTAAATTACTTACATCTAGTATCGCTTGAATATCTTGAACTTTCAATTGATCAATAATGGTAGGAGCACCTTCTACTGTAATATTCAAGGTAGCCGACGCTGGTTGTGTAACTTTGGTTACATAATTCTCATTTTGCCCAATGATCGTAATCGGTACATTTTCTACGGCTTTCGTGATCGAAGGCACAACCTCAACATGGACCGTCACCTTCGCAGGATCCAATTGAGTTACTTTATTCCTCAGAGGAATGTCCAGTGCAAAATCTTTCGTTTCCTTCAGATCTTGCAGACTAAGGATCGGCCCTTGATAGAATTCCAGACGATCTACGACATCTTGCGCACCGTATACCGTTACCTTATCAGGGGTTTGCGTGACCATCGAGATCGCATAGCCTTTAGGCGGTTCTCCGCTTATTTTGAGCTGTAACGGAATCGTTTGGAACGGACTTGTAATTGGCACCTCAACATCCACAACCGAAGGATTGATGTTAAGTGTGACTTCTTTACCTTCTTTGTCGAAGGCCTGGAGTCTGACCTGTTTCGTTACCGCCGATTGTGCTTTATCTACGGAGACCTCGCCGCGGACATTCTCAATCTGATCAAGCTTACTGGTCTGTGCCGTAATATACACCTTGCCTGGCTTCACAATAGGTTGTCCCGCTTTGAGGCCTGCTGCTGGCGTTCCTTTGACATTAATAACCACAGGTACTTCTTTCATCTGTAGCTCCTCTATGACAACGTGGACCGTTCTAGGAACGATCTCCACATCTACATCCGAAGGTATCCCTAAAGGTGAAAGTGTAACCTGATGGTCGCCTTTGCCGACCTGCGTCAAATCGAGTTGAATCTGATACGAATTACTGGCCGTCACTTTTTTAACGGAAGATTCCTTGCCTTTCAGAATCACCTGTACATTCGCAGGAGACATCGACGAAATGTAATAATGCGTTTCATCGTATTTCGTTGTGATCGATACATTATTAATGGTCTCTACTCGCTCGCGCAGAGGTGTATTCCCGGCGATATTCGTCTCTTCCATATGCACGACAACCCACAGCAGAATCCCGATAACAAGCGCGACAATCCGTACCACATTCGTATTACGTAACCATTTATCCATTCGAACGCCCCCTCCATTTCAAGAAAGGGTTCTTTTCTTTAGCTTTTGTTTTCGGCTTCAGCTCTTCAAAGAGCTTAGCTATCAACGATTCCTCTTTAATATCCCGCACGATATGACCATTCATCGTCAATGAAATTTGGCCCGTCTCCTCTGAGACGATCACACACATCGCATCCGAAACCTCACTCATACCGATCGCTGCACGATGCCGCGTCCCAAGCTCCTTCGAAATGAAAGGATTTTCAGACAGGGGCAAATAACAACCCGCCGCCATCAGCTGACCTTGCCGAATAATGACTGCACCATCATGAAGAGGCGTATTGGGGATAAAAATATTAATTAACAGCTCTCCGCTGATCTTGCTCTCTATCGCAATACCGGATTCGACATAGTCGGTAAGTCCAGTCTCTTTCTCAAACACAATTAAAGCCCCAATCTTTCGCTTGGCCAAATAATTCGCAGCTCGAATCACTTCGCTGATTCGTTTGTTTACATCTTGATCCTCTTCTGATGAAGATCTGCCGCCGAATAGTTTTCCTCGACCTAATTGCTCCAAGGCTCTTCTTAGCTCTGGTTGGAAAATAATAATGACCCCAAGCACCCCAAACGTAAATGCTTGATTCACCATCCATTGGAGTGTACTTAACTGGAACCAAATACTAATAACCCAGATAATGACGACTACGAGGATACCTTTCATCAGTTGAATGGCCCTTGTTCCGCGCACCAATAGGATCAATTTATAAATCACATAGCTAACGATGAGTATATCGACGATATCCTTAGCCGAAATGCTCGTGAGCAAATCCATTGTATTCTCCCCCAGGCGACTTAACAAAGTTCTCTCTATTTAAGAATCATAACATAAACCTAGGTATACTTCTATTTATCTAGACTCCTCGCGCGAGAATTGGTTCATTTTTCCCATCTGAAAAACAAAAAAAGTCCCCTATAGTCTCAGCTATAAGGGGACTTTCCGTTATGGCGTGATTTTACCTGCGAATTCACCTAATTTATACCAGACCCAGCTCAATGCTTCATCGACTTGTTTGACTTCTCCAGATATATGCGCTGTTGAGGCCAGATTGACCGAACCATCGATGACGACGACATTCCCCGTTACATCGCCTTCAACCTTCAGTTTCCCGCGTTTAACAACAAGATCCCCATTCACGGTATGCCCTTGCGGTACAATCACCGTATCCCCTTGAATAACGACATCCTGAAGATTACTTCCCTGCACCATGAGATTCTGATCGTCATCCCACATCGATACGAAGCTTCCGAACATGACCGTTCCGAAAACAACAGCAACCGATACAGCAGGGTGTCTGCGAATCCACTCCGTCCAGGTGTTCTTCTTTTTCGTCGGTGGTAAGCCGCTCATAATCTGTGCAGTTAACGTATGAGGTACTTTGATGGAGGGCAGCATTCTAACCAAAGCATCCGTTTTCTCCAATTGTTTGAAAGTATTATGACACGCCTGGCAGGCTATCAAGTGCTCTTTCAACCTTAGAGCTTCCGTCTTTGGTAAATCACCGTCGAGATATTCATGTATGAGCGGGAGGGCTTCTTTACAATGCATGATACAGCCACCCCTTTCTTCAAATGTTAGAATTACTTATGCATGTTGTGATATACCATACGTTTCGATTTCAAATATGTTTCAAATTCGAACAGGATTTGTACTAACAACTTGTTCCTCCTGCTCCAACCTTTTTCGTAAGTACTCACGCCCTCTGTGAACACGCGTCTTGATCGTTGTCACAGGCATGTCGAGCACATCGCTTATTTCTTGCAGGGACATATCATGCAGATACCTGAGCACCACAACCGATTTATATTTCTCTGGTAGCGTCTCAATCGCTCGGTGAATTTGTGCCTGCGTCTCCGATACAATCAACTGCTTCTCCGGCGTGTCATCATCACTTGGCAGCATGGCATAATAATCATTGCCCTCTCCATCAGTCATTTCTGCATCCAACGAGTACGTTGGCTTTCTTCGTCGCAGTTTATCAATGCATAAGTTTGTCCCTATCCGGAAAATCCACGTAGAAAACTTCTGATTCTCATCGTAGCGATGCAAATTCGTATACACGCGCAAGAATGTTTCTTGCACGGCATCTTCGGCTTCTTGCTTGTTATTCAGCATGCGGTAAGCCAAATGAAAGATCTTGTCTTTATAGAGCTCCACGAGCTCCGCAAAAGCATTCCGATCCCCATTTCTGGCCAGCTTAGCCAGTCGTGCTTCAACAAAGTTCAATTGGTTTTCCTCCGGCTTCTCGACAATTCAACTACCATTTGTATAAAAAATTTCCCTCAACTAATATATACGCAGAAATCACGATTTGTTTTCAGAAATTATAATGCCTCCAAGAATCAGGGCCATTCCACCCCATTGTAATCCGCTAATCGGCTCTCCGATAAGCAGATATGCAGCGACAATAGCCACAGGAAGCTCTACAGAGCCCAATAAAGCAGCAAGTGTACTGCCGATCTTAGGTATGCCGATGTTAAATGCAACTGTCGGTACAGCTTGTCCTAAGAAGCCTAACAGTAATCCCCATAGCATAAGCATGTCACCATTTTCATGAACAAAAACTGTCGGTGGATACAACATATACATAACCGGCAATGCAGCCGTCAGCATAATCGCTGAATTCATGAGCGGAGGCAGGGTACTTACCACTTGTCCCGTGAAAAATAGAAAAATACTATAAGTTAACGCTGATAGCAGTCCATATACTATGCCCAGCATGCTGAGTTCGCCCCAGTTGGTATCAAACACATTCACAGCAAGGGTCGTCCCTGTCAAAATGAGTGCAATCGCAATGCCTTCCATTCGTTTAGGCCATTTACGTTTTACGATACAATCCATTGCGATCGTCATCCACGTAAATTGAAAAAGAAGAATAATACATAGGGAAGCATCAAGCTCCTGCAGCGCAATATTGTAAACGACCGTCGTTAATGACAATCCAAAAATCCCAATCAACCCAAGCTTGATCCACGGACCTTTGAAGGGATTCACCCAAGATTTTTTATGAAAAAGAATTAATATCCATACGAATAATGTTCCCAACGTCATTTGAGCAGGTGTAATCTGTCCGTCTGAGAAGCCCTGATCATAAGCCATTTTTATAAAAGAGGAAAGCAAGCCATAGCTTGCAGCTCCAATTAGAACAAGGACTATTGCCAACCATCGCCCCATGCTGCCGCGCACCTCCTGTCTTTGGGCAATTCCCGTAATCACAGGAAAAGCCGAGCTGCCTGCATTGCTGCAAGGCCCCCGACTTTATCATCCTGTTGCTTTTCTTATTTTGTCGTAAAGGATCAGCCCGTATTCCGAAGTCCCGCGGCAATCCCATTGATTGTAAGTAGTACTTCACGAAGCAGAATCGCATCATCTTCATTGTTTTCTCTTAGTGCGCGAAGCTCAGTAAGCAGTTCAACTTGCATGTAGCTGAGCGGATCCACGTAAGGGTTACGCAATTTGATGGATTCTTGAATCACAGGAACATTATCCAGAATCTCTTGCTGACCTGTAATTTGCAAAATAATAGAGGACGTCAACTCGTACTCGTCCTTGATTAGGTTGAAAATGCGCTCTGCAATCGCGGATTCCTTCACCAAGCTGCCGTATTCCTTCGCAATCAGAAGATCTGCTTTTGCTAACGCCATTTGCAGATTATCAATCATGGTGCGGAAGAATGACCAGTCCTCATACATCTCTTTAAGAACCGATAGGTTGTTTTCATTACCTTGAGCGAAGCTTTGCAAGCCTGTGCCTGCCGCATACCATGCCGGTAGCAGGTATCTCGTTTGCGTCCAAGAGAATACCCATGGAATCGCACGCAAATCTTCGAACTTATCGCTATTTTTACGCTTGGATGGACGGGAACCGATATTCAGCTCACCAATCTCCGGAAGCGGTGTGGATTCTTTGAAGAATGTTAAGAAGTCTTCGTCTCTGAAAATAAGATCTTGATACTTCGTTTGTGCTTGCTCCGAAATGCCGCGCATAATGTTCTCCCACTTGTCTTCTAGTGGGTGTCTTTGCGGGGAACGGGACAGCTTGGATGCTGTAATCAACGCGAAAGTCGCCTGTTCCAAACTACGGTAAGCAATCCCTTGTAGGGAATAACGGGAAGATAGAACTTCACCTTGCTCCGTAATCTTGATACCGCCACCCAGCGTTTCAACCGGTTGTGCCAGAATGCTTCGGTTCAACGGCATGCCGCCGCGACCCAATGCACCACCACGACCATGGAAGAACTTCAACTTCACGCCGAATTTCTTCGCTGCCTCTGTGATATCCTGAAGCGCCATGCGAAGCTCCCAGTTCGCTGTAATCACACCGCCGTCTTTATTACTGTCGGAATAGCCCAACATAATTTCATGCAGCTGTGTTTCAGGATCAAGGCTAGCTCGGTAAGCAGGGATCGCTAACAACGTGCTCATAATACCAGGTGCCGCATGAAGGTCGTCAATCGTTTCAAAAAGCGGAACAGACTGAACCGTACTCGTTACAGTTCCATCGCTCTCTCTGCGGTATAGGCCGGCCTCTTTGGCAAAAACAACAACTTCAAGCAGATCACTCGCACCTTGCGTCATCGAGATCAGGTAACTGTTAATACAGTTGCGTCCGAATTCCTTCTGCGCTTTACCTACGGTACGATAGACATCTAAGCATTCCTGCGTACCATCCGTATAATCCAAATACGTTGACGTGATTGGACGCGGATCATTTAGCACATTCGTGAGCAATGAAATCTTCTCATCTTCGGAAAGCTTGCTGTAATCCGGTGTAATACCCATTTTCGCCAAAATTTCAGTCATCGCATTCTCATGGTCTTTACTGTGCTGTCTAATGTCCAGAGCAGCTAAGTGGAAGCCGAATAGCTCCACCTGGCGAATCAGCTTCTTAATATATTTATCAGCGACATAATCTGCGAAATGCGCACGCAAACTAGCCTCCATGATTTGCAAATCTTGAATGAACTCTTCAGGGGTATTGTACTTCTGTGCAGCAGATACATTAGTATTGCCCGTATTATGAACCTTTTCGATCATATACGTCGTTTTAATTCGGTACGGCTCTTTCTCATTGCGCCAAACATCCTGAACATTCCCCATCGCATCACGATCACTTTGGATGGAGTTGATTAGCGCATCGCTCACATTCACAATGTTCTTGCTGAAGCTCATATGCGCAAGGGATTCTTTCAGAATTTCCTCATACTTTTGCAAAGCCAATTGACGGTGCAAACCAAGTGTTTCCCACGTCACATTCGCTCTCACAGATGGATTTCCGTCACGGTCTCCACCGATCCATGAACCGAATTTCAAGAAGGATGGCACATGCCACTTGTCTTCTGGGTAATATTTATTTAAACAACGCTCAAGCTCATGATAAACCTCTGGCAGTACATCGAATAGCGTCTCGTCAAAATAGTACAGTCCGTTACGCACTTCGTCGATTACCGTCGGTTTACGGTCACGCAGCTCGTCCGTTTGCCACAAATTAAGCACTTCACCTAGCAACTTCTCACGCAATTGCTCGCGTTCACGGTAGGTTAGATTAGGGTTGTCCAGCTTCATCATATCTTCAGAAATGCGCAGGTTAATATCGAGCACTGCACGACGCATAGCTTCAGTTGGATGTGCTGTCATAACGAGCTCCAAAGAGATCGCTTTAAGAATTTCTTGCACCTCGGAATAAGGAATATGCGTATTCTTCAGCTCTTGTACGATGCTCTCAATCGAACCTGGTTGTACAGATTCACCAGAAGAGCGCTCATAGTCACGCTTACGACGAATACGATGGTTTTGTTCAGCAATATTAACTAGTTGGAAGTATATAGCGAAAGCTCGTATCACTTGATGGCGAATTTCCGGATCTAGTGAAGATATCGTTTTCTTAAATTCATCATAGATCTCTATGACATAATGTGCTCTTAACGACTTGCTCATTTCACGAATTCTTTCAACGACATCCAGCAGACCACTTCCGCCCTGATGTACAAGAACTTCGCCTAGTATGTGTCCAAGAAACCGAACATCTCTGCGTAGCAGATTATTCGCACTTTGTTTTTGTAGGACGATCTCACTCTCTACCATTACTCTCCACCCCATCTATTCACTATGATGCATTAATGCTTCTCTCTGCAAAAGCTAGTCGCTATAAAAACTCATTTCAGAATATTTTACCACAATCTGACCGCTACACATAGTATTAAATAAAAAAAACCGTACGTTTTCCGGTGGTAATTAATGTATTGGTAAGATTCTACGTTCTTCTCATTCTTCTAAAACGCTCCGCTTTACGTCCCCTGATAACTTTCAATTGGATATATCGAAAGAACCACCCTTTGGATGGCTCTCTCTTTCGGTTGAACCATTGGTTTAATTCTCCCTATACAAAAGAAAAAGCCACCCGAAGGTGGCTCTCTCTTTTAAGCGGGCGGCGGGAATCGAACCCGCGCGATCAGCTTGGAAGGCTGAAGTTCTACCATTAAACTACGCCCGCGTAGTTTTGAAAAATGATCGGGACGACACGATTTGAACATGCGACCCCCTGCTCCCAAAGCAGGTGCTCTACCAAGCTGAGCTACGTCCCGATACGTTATAACTTATAATGAAGAATGGCGCGCCCTGAGAGATTCGAACTCCCGACCTTTTGATTCGTAGTCAAATACTCTATCCAGCTGAGCTAAGGGCGCATATTAATTTGGAGCGGAAGACGGGGATCGAACCCGCGACCCTCGCCTTGGCAAGGCGATGCTCTACCGCTGAGCCACTTCCGCAGGGTACCTCAAGTATATGAATATATTTGAGGATTTAATGCGCGTAGAGGGACTTGAACCCCCACGGTCACCCGCTAGATCCTAAGTCTAGTGCGTCTGCCAATTCCGCCATACGCGCACATTGTAAAAAAGGCAAATGGTGAGTCATGTAGGATTCGAACCTACGACACCCTGATTAAAAGTCAGGTGCTCTACCAACTGAGCTAATGACTCAAGATTAAAATGGCTGGGGATCAAGGATTTGAACCTTGGCATGACGGAGTCAAAGTCCGTTGCCTTACCGCTTGGCTAATCCCCAATAATAACATGCCGTCGAGAGGACTTGAACCCCCAACCTACTGATTACAAGTCAGTTGCTCTACCAGTTGAGCTACAACGGCATATGAAGTTAATGGTGGAGGCTGACGGGATCGAACCGCCGACCCTCTGCTTGTAAGGCAGATGCTCTCCCAGCTGAGCTAAGCCTCCATGGGATTTGAAAATGGTGACCCGTAGGGGACTCGAAC